>CAZHEH010000002.1:239645-262952 GCA_964531695.1 uncultured Planctomycetaceae bacterium
CAGCCCTCAGCCCTCTCCCTCAGGACAGGGGAATCTCGGTGGGGTTCGACGGGAACTGGATCCGGAAGAACCGCGCGTACTCCCCGCCGTGGTCGAGCAGCTCGTCGTGCGTGCCGTGCTCGATGATCCGCCCGCGGTTGACGAAGAAAATCCGGTCCGCGCGGAAGATCGTCGAGAGTCGGTGGGCGATGGCGAAGGTGGTCCGCCCGGTGCGGAGCCGCTCCATCGCCTGCTGGATGAGCAGTTCCGTCTCGGGGTCTACCGACGAGGTCGCCTCGTCGAGCAGCAGGATCTGCGGGTTCTTCAGCAGCGCCCGGGCGATGGACAGCCGCTGCCGCTGGCCCTCGGAGAGCTTGACGCCGCGCTTGCCGATGGTCGTGTCGTAGCCGTCGGGCATCTCTTCGACGAAGGGCGCCGCGTTGGCCATCTCGGCCGCCTGGATGATCTCCTCGCGGCTCGCCTCCGGGCGGCCGTAGCCGATGTTCTCCGCGACCGTGCCGGAGAACAGGAAGTCGTCCTGCATGACCATGCCGATGTGTCGGCGGAGCGAGCGAAGCGTGATGTCGCGGACGTCGTGCCCGTCGATCTTCACGTTGCCCTGGTACGGCTCGTAGAATCGCGGGATCAGTCGCGTGACGGTCGTCTTGCCCGCGCCGCTCGGGCCGACCAGCGCGACCATCTGCCCCGGCTGTGCGACGAGGTCGATGCCCTGGAGGATCGGCTCCTCGTCGTACCGGAAGTGCACGTCCTCGAAGCGGACCTCGCCGCGGCACGTCTCGAGCGTCACGGCGTGGGGGCGATCCCGGATGTCCGGGTCGATGTCCATGTACTCCCAGAACCTCTCGATGGACGCGAAGAACTGCCCGCCCTGCTCCGTGATCATCACCGTCCGCATGATCGGGTGCAGGAAGTAGCCCATGAGCATGATGAACGCCACCAGCTCGCCGATCTGCATTTGGTCGTTCATGGTCAGATAGCCGCCGTAGAGCACCACCACGGCCACGCCGAGGTTGTGCAGCAGCATCGCCCCGGGAAAGAGCATGCACATGTGCCGGATCACCGACATGCGGCTGCGGTAGTGGTCCGTATTCTCCCGGAGGATCGCCTCGTACTCGCGGTCCTCTCCGGTGAAGGCCTTGATGACCTGGATGCCGCTGAGGTTCTCCTCCAGCACGTCGGCAAGGGACGCCTTCCGCTCGCGGACGTTGCGGAAGTTCTTCCACATGCGCCCGGCCGTGCGCTGCGTGAAGATGATCATCAGCGGCACGGCCGTCAGCGCCACGAGCGCCAGCCGCCACTCCTGGACGAACATGGCGACCATCACGCCGATAACCATCACGAAAGACAGCACCAGCGCCTCGGGGCCGTGGTGGACGACCTCCTGCACCACGTTGATGTCGTCGACCAGCCGGGACATCAGCCCGCCGGATTTCGTGCGGTCGTGGAAGGACATCGAGAGCTTCTGGAAATGCCCGTACAGGTCGTTCCGGAGGCGCGAGGTGATGCCCTGGGCGACCTCGTGGCCCCAGTACTCCTTGAACGCCGCGATGCCGAAGAACAGCACGAAGATGCCGACGATGGCCCCGGCCGTCATCAGCAGCAGGTTGAAATCGCCGGTCGGGATCGCCACGTCGATCAGATACCGCACGACGAGCGGCGGCAGGATGATCAGCCCGACGGCCAGCACGTGCAGGAACTGGACGAACCAGAACATCCGACGCCGCGGACGGATGTACTGACCTGCGAAACGCTTCAGGTTCTGCCAGTTGTTGCGCATGGCCTCCGGCCTCCGGCCTCCGGACGCCGCCCTCGCACTGCGCCCGATGGCAAACCCGACATGAGAACCGATGGCACCGCCAAAGGCAAGGGCAGAGCGAGCCGGAAGAGGGCACGCGATCGTGCGCACCGGCGCTTCCGATTCATGGATATCGACGCGATCGTGCGCACAGACGCGTGCGCAAGCGATGTTCCACGTGGAACAATTGCGTTTGCGCGGCGCGAGGCGGGCGCGTCCGGGGTGGAATCGTGGCGCCGCGCGGCCGGTCTGGTATAACCCTTGGCATGAAATACGACGCCGTGATGTTCGACCTCGACGGAACGCTGCTGGACACGCTGGAGGACCTGGCGGACTCGATGAACGCCGCACTGTCGCTGGCGGGGCTGCCGACGCACGGGGTGGGGGCGTATCGGCGGTTCGTCGGGGACGGCGTGGTGAACCTGGCGCGTCGGGCGGCGCCGCCGCGGCTGGCGGGGGACGAGGACGCGGTGGCGCGGCTCGTCGAGGCGATGCGGGCGCAGTACGCCGAGCGGTGGCAGGCGAAGACGCGATGCTACGACGGCGTGCCCGAGCTGCTGGACGCGCTGGCGTCGCGGTCGATCCCCACGGCCGTGCTGAGCAATAAGCCGGACGACTTCACGCGGCTGTGCGTCGGCGAGCTGCTCGGGCGGTGGACGTTCGACGCGGTTCGGGGCGTGCGCGACGATACGCCGCGCAAGCCGGATGCGGGCGGGGCGCTGGCGGTGGCGGCCGGCGTGGGCGTGCCGCCGGAGCGGTGGCTGTACGTCGGCGACACGAACACGGACATGCGGACGGCCGCGGCCGCGGGGATGTACGCCGTCGGCGCGCTGTGGGGCTTCCGCGACGCGGCGGAGCTGCGTGCCTCCGGCGCGGCCGTGCTGATCGAGCATCCGGTCGAAGTGCTGTCGCTGCTGGACGGCGGCGGATAACATACTTGGGTGGCGTTGCCGGCTTGTCCGGCAGTGAGTCGCAGCGGGTGGCACTGCCGGCTTGTCCGGCAGTGAGCCAGGCAACACGGGCGGACGCGCCGCCCGTGCCGCCCCGCGAGGCGCCTCAGGGAAAGGAACCTGACATGAGCAAGACGACGATGGCGATGGTGGCGGCGTTGCTGGCCGCGTCGATGGGGTTGGGCGGCTGCTGGAGCACGGTGGTCGGCGAGGGGGCCGGGCTGTTCATGGGCGCCCGGGGCGTGCACGCGGTGACGCAGCCGATGTCGTCGGACGACGGCGCCCGCCCGCTGGGCGAGTACTCGCGCTTCGTGATGGGCGAGTGGTCGGACGACTTCGGCGGGAAGGTTCCGGACCAGCTCTTCACGCTGCTGCCGGGCAAGTTCGCCGAGGCCCGCGAGCACGCCAAACTGCCGAACGACGCGGGCGGCAAGACGCTGGTCGTCCGCGGGCGCGTGCTGCACTACGAGAGCGAGAACCTCTTCGGCATGATCACCGGGCCGCTCGAAGAGGCGGTCGCGCGCGTCGAGCTGGTGGACCAGGAGACCGGCCGGGTGCTGGCGGCCGGCAACTGCATCGGCCGGACCGAAGAGCGGGTCAACCAGGGCGTCGAGAAGAAGGCCGAGGGGCTCGCCAAGGCGGTCGTCAAGTGGATCAGCTCGCGCTACCCCGAGCGCGACGATGCGGACGAGGAGTAGCGGCGCGGGCATCCGTTTGTAGCGAGGCCGTGCGCGGCGGGTCGGCGCGGGCAGCTTGCCCGCTCGCCGTACTTCGATCTCCGACCCGGCGCGGCGCTACGAGGCCGCGCCCCGTCCGGCCGCCTCGTACAGCGCGATGCCCACGGCCACGGAGAGGTTCAGCGAGTCGATCGCATCCGTCTGCGGGATCGACAGCGGCGTGCCGACCTGCGCGAACTCATCCGGCAGGCCCGGACCTTCGCCGCCGAAGATCAGTGTCCACGGCCGCGGGAACTCGGCCGCGCGGATCGGCGTCGCCGCGCCGGTGATCAGCGGATGGCAGCTCCGCTCGTGTCGCGCGCGATACGCGTCGAACGTGTCGAAGTGCTCGCGGCGACACCGGAAGACGGCGCCCATCGACGCCCGCACGACGCGCGGGTGGTTGATATCGGGCGCGCTTCCGACCAGCGCCAGGTCGGCCACGCCGAACCCAGCCATCGTCCGCAGGATCGTGCCGAGGTTGCCCATGTCGGCCGCGCCGACCAGAGCCACATGATCGGCCGCGGCATCCAGCGCCGCCGCGTACTTGCGGAACACGCCGACGGCGTAGTCGTTCTCGCGGGCGCCGAGCCGCTCGAGCGTGCGGTCGTTGGCGAGCACCTCGACGCCGCGCTCGCCGCACAGCCGCGCGATCCGCCGCGCCCCGGCGTTGGCCTCCGCCCGCGGGCTGAGCACCACGCCGAGCACGTCCCCCGGCCGCCGCGCGAGCAGCTCCAGCGTCGGGTACACCCCGAACGCGTACGAATGCTCGAACCCCTTCTGATATCGCTTCAGCCGCACCTTCATCGGCGCCATTTCACCACAGCAAACGCGCAGGAGCCAGCGATCGAGCGCTCCCGGCCGGCCCGGCCGAGGCGCAACCATGGCGCACCATGGACCGGCTGGAGCGGTGTGCTCGCGTCGTGGACCCGCTGCGATCTTCTCGATCTCGGCGCTGAGCGGCCGTTGGGCTAGCCCAGGCCGTCCACGGCCGCGCGGAGGGCGCGGATGTGCTCGGGCGTCGTGCCGCAGCAGCCGCCGAGGAAGCTCGCGCCGGCGTCGAGGATGCGCGGGGCGTGGGCCGCGAACTCGTCCGGGCCCATGGGGAAGACGGTTTCGCCGTCGCGGACCTGCGGCATGCCGGCGTTGGGCTTGATCCAGATCGGCAGGTCGGTCGCCTCGCGGAGCATCCCCGCGACGGTGACGTAGGTTTCCGGGCCGACGCCGCAGTTCGCGCCGACGCCCGCGGCGCCGCCGGCGTCCGCGGCCGCGGCCAGGTCCGCGGGGGACTCGCCCATCATCGTCCGCGTCTTGTCCGGCCCGGCGGAGAAGGTCATCGAGCAGATCACCGGCAGGTCGGTCGCCTCGCGCACGGCCGCGAGAGCGAGCTGCAACTCGGCCAGCTCGTTGAAGGTTTCGAGCACGATGGCATCGACGCCGCCGCGTGCCAGCGCGGCCGCGGACTCGGCGAAGGCGGCGGACAGCTCGTCCGGGCCGACCTCGCCCATCATGACGACCTTGCCGGTCGGGCCGATCGAGCCGAAGACCCTGGCCGCGTCCCCGGCGGCGCGACGAGCGATCTGTGCGGCCGCCTCGCACAGCCCGGCCGCGCGCTCGGCGGCGCCATGGGCCTCCAGCGCGAAGCGATTGCCGCCGAAGGTGTTGGTGAGGATGACGTCGCTGCCGGCGTCGACGTAGCTGCGGGCGACGCGCTCGACGGCGTCGGGGTTGTCGGCGTTCCACAGCTCGGGGCACTGCCCGGCCGGCAGGCCGTGCTTCTGCAACTCGGTGCCCGTGGCGCCGTCCGCTATGCGCGGCGTTGCGGCGAATTGCTCGAGGTCCAGCGTCATGTCGGTTCCTTCCGGTCGGTGACGGCCGCATTATAGCGGCCGGTGCCGGTTGTAGCGAAGACGTCCTGCCTTCGTGTAGCGGGGCCGTCCCGGCCTCGTAGTTACGCCCGGCCGTGGCTGCGCTCCCGTTGGCGGGCGTTGCGCCTTGTCCGGCCGCGGTAGCGGCGGCAGAAGGTAACCCGGTCCGTCCGGGCCGGGGAAAGCTCCGCGGGCAGGATGCCCGCGGTACGCGAAGGCAAGATGCCTTGGTCACAGGGAGGCGAGCCGTGACCACGCTCCATAGGGTTCAGATACAGGCAGACCCCAATATATTGGGGTTGACCTGGGGTGGCGTGCCCGGCCGATCCAGGCCCTCTCGGCGACGGGCCCGCCTTTTCTCCAGTTTTTCTGCATTTTTCGTTTGCCCCGGCTCGGTCCGCGGCAGTAAAAGCTTTTTACGAAACGTAAAAAGCACTTTGAGCGGCAGACGCGCATGTCACTGACACAGAGAGAAGGCGGCGAGCATCGGCGGCCGGGAGGCGTGTCGGCCCCCGCGGCCGGGCGCGGCGGGGGCGGACGCATCCCACCCAAGCGGTACCGCATCGGCGAGTTGGTCGAGTTCGCGGGCGTGAGCCGTCAGACGATCCACAATTACACGACGATGGGCCTGCTGCGGGAGTCCAACTGGACGCCGGGCGGGCACCGGCTGTACGACGAATCGGCCTTCGACCGGCTCGAGGAGATCGCCCGGCTGAAGGCCGCGAGCAAGACGATGGCCGAGATACGGGCGCACTTCGCCCGGCGGAACGGCATGTAGCGAGCCCGGCCGGCGGTGCGCGGAACCGCGATGGGCCACGGTCATGGAGGACCGGGCGGCATGAAGCGGCTTAGACATTTCCGCAGGCGCCTCGCGAGGCGATGGACCGGGCTGACGTCGCGTCAGCGGATCGCGGGTTGCGTTCTGCTCACGCTCCTGCTGATCGGGTGCGCCTGGCTGGCGCTGGCCGCACGCGGCGGCGGGGCGGAGAGGGTCCGCCTGAGCGACGAGCCCCTGCCGCCGGCGCGCGAGACCGAGCTGGTCGCGCGGCTGGGCGAGCGGGGCATCTCCTGCGAGCGCCGCGAGGACGGGCTGTACGTCCCGCCCGAGGCGGCGGCCGCGGCGCGGGCGGAGCTGGCAAAACTGGCCAACCGGGAAGACCCGACGGAGCCGCTGCGCCGGCTGGCGGCGGGGACGGACATCTGGTCGAGCGAATCGCAGCAGTCGAAGCGTTGGCAGGCGGCCAAGATGCAGACGCTCAGCCGGCTGGTCGAGCGGCTGCCGGGCGTGCGGGCGGCGACGGTGCTGTTCGAGCCGGGCAGTCCGCGCCGGCTCGGGGCGCCGGCGGTGGCGCCGAAGGCGGTCGTCAACGTGACGCTCGACGAGGGGGCCGGGATGACCGACACGCTCGTGGCGACCATCGCGGACCAGGTCGCGGGCAGCATTCACGGCATGGATCGCTCGGGCGTCCGCATCGTGGACTCGGCGGGCGGCACCCACACGGCCCGGCGGAGCGCCGGGGCGGATGCCGACGCCGGGCTGGCCGCGGTTCGAGAGGCCGAGGCACACTACGAGGGCAAGGTCCGTGCCGCGCTGCGCCACATCGAAGGCCTCACGGTGGCGGTACACGTCGAGCCCGGCGGCGAGGGCCTACGCTGCACGGGGGCGAGCGTGTCCGTGCCGCGGTCGCACCTGCTTTCCGGCACGGGCGGGGTGGGCGGCGACCCGGCGGATTCGGCGCGGGCCGAGTCGATCCGGCGGAGCGTGCAGCGGCTGATCGGCGCCGACTCTCCGGACGCGGTGGTGATTCATACGTTGGACGACGGGCCGGCCCTCGCGGCGGAGGCGCCGACGGCCGGGGAGCCGGCCGAGCCGGATTCGGCCGGTGCGGTGATGGCCGGCGTGGTGCTGGCGGGCGTGAGCGGGGTCGGCGTGATCCTGCTGCTCCGTCGGCGTGAGCGGCGCTGTGCGGCCGCGGAAGAGCCGCCGGAGGATGCCGAGCCGGCCGGGCCGGCGGCGGAGCCCATCCCGGCGGGCGCGGGCTCGCCCTTTTCCGCCTTGCGGCACCTGGGTTCCGGCTCGCTCCGCGCGGCGCTGGCGGGCGAGCATCCTCAGACGGCGGCGATCGTGCTGGCGCACGTGGATGCGGAGACGGCCGCGGCGGTTCTGGCCGGGCTGGATGCCGGCGTGCAGGTCGAGGTGACGCGACGAATCGCGGCGATGGAACGGGTGGATCCGGAAGCGGCCCGCCAGGTGGCGGCCGCAGTGGCGCGCCGGGCGGAGCAGGCGGAGCAGGACGTTCCGGCCGGGGGGCCGGGCGCGGCGGCGGAGATCCTCGCGCGGTCCGGCGTGGAGACCGAACAGGCGGTTCTGGGCGGGCTGGAAGCCGACGCGCCCGAGCTGGCGGACGAGTTGCGGCGGCGGATTTTCGCCTTCGAGGAATTGGCGCATGTTCCCGCGCAGGTGCTGCACGCGGCGCTGATGCGGTTGGACACGGGGGAGGTGGCCCTGGCCCTGACGGCCGCGGATGAGGCGGTCGGCAAGCGGGCGCTTTCGTGCCTGCCCGCGGCCGCCAGACGGGAACTGCGAGCGGCGATGGACGACCTGGGGGCCGTGCGGCTGGCGGACGTCGAGGCGGCGCAGTGGCGGCTGGTCCAGGCCGCGCGGCGGGCCGGCGCGGGGCGGTACGCCTCCGAGACGCGAACGGAGGTGTGGACCTGATGGCGATGGCCCGCGTGATGAAACCCGAAGCCGGCCACGATCCGGAGCCGCACGCGACGGCCGCGGCGGTGAACCTGGAGGACCTCTCGGCCGCGGCGCGGGATGAGATCCTCGAGGCCCGCAAGCAGGCCGGGCGGATCCTGGAAAGCGCCGAGTCGCGGGCCCAAGAGGCGGAGCGTGCGGCCGCCGCGAACGGGTACGCCGACGGCTTCGCCCGGGGCGAGGCCGAGGGCAAGCGGGCCGGTCGCGAGTCGGCCCGCGAGGAGTTGGAGCGAACGCACGGCCGGCGTCTGGAGGCGTTGGCCGAGGCGATGGAGACGGCGGCCGGGCAGTTGGCCGCGGCGCGGGACGAGGTGATCGGCGGGGCCGAGGGCGAGTTGCTGGGGCTGGCGGTGGCGCTGGCGGGGAAGGTCGTCGGTCGTGTGGCCGTGGCGGACGCCGAAGCGGCGCGGGCGAACCTTCGCAAGGCGCTGGAGCGCGTGCAGGGCGCGGGCGAGGTGGTGGTGCGCGTGAACCCGTCGCAGCTTGAGGCGCTCCGGGAGACGTGCGTGCTGGACGGCGACGCGGGGGCCATGGCGGACGGTCGCGTGCGGCTGGTCGGCGACAAGGGCGTTTCGCGGGGCGGCGTGCGGGCGGAGTGCGGGCGCGGCGAGATCGACGCGACGATCGAGCGGCAGCTCGACGCCGTCGCGGCCGCGGTGCTCGGGCGAGCGGACGAGGAGCGGCGAACATGAGCGTGCTGGCGGACCATGGGCGGATGCTGCGAGACGTGGACACGCTCGGCGTGGCCGGGCGCGTCAGCGGCGTGCGCGGGCTGACGGTGACGGCCGAGGACCTCGCCGTGCCGCTCGGGGCGACCTGCCGCATCGAGACGGCCGGCGACGGCTCGGTCGAGGCGCGGGTCGTCGGCTTCGCCGACAGCCGGACGATTCTCATGCCGCTCGGACCGCTGGCGGGGATCTGCCGCGGCGACCGCGTCGAGCGGGTACGGTCCGGCCGGGTGGTTCCGGTGGGGCGCGCGGCGCTGGGTCGCGTGATCGACGGGCGCGGCGAGCCGATCGACGGCGGCGGAGCCATCCGACCCGAAGCGCGCGTGGCGCTGCATCCGGAGCCGATCCCGCCGATGTCGCGCCGGCGGATCACCCGGCCGCTGGCGACCGGCGTGCGGGCGCTCGACGGGCTGCTGACGGTGGGCCGCGGCCAGCGGATCGGCGTCTTCTCCGGGCCGGGCGTCGGCAAGAGCGTGCTGCTCGGGCGCGTCGCGCGGGCGGCCGAGGCGGATGTGACGGTCGTCGCGCTGATCGGCGAGCGCGGCAGAGAGGTGCGGGACTTCCTCGAGCGGGACCTGGGCCGCGAGGGTCTGGCCCGTTCGATTGTGGTGGTGGCCACCGCCGACGATCCGCCGCTGCTGCGCGTGCAGGCGGGCGCGGCGGCGCTGTGTGCGGCCGAGTTCTTCCGCGACCGGGGACAGGACGTGCTGTTGCTGATGGACTCGCTGAGCCGGCTGGCGGCGGCGCAGCGGCAGATCGGGCTGGTGGCGGGGGAGCCGCCGGCCACGCGGGGCTACCCGCCGAGCGTCTTCGCGCTGTTGCCGGAGTTGCTGGAGCGGTGCGGGCGGACGGACCGGGGCTCGGTGACGGGCATGTTCACGGTGCTCGTCGAAGGCGACGACATGGCCGAGCCGGTCGGCGAGGCCGTGCGGGCCGCGGCGGACGGGCACGTGTACCTGTCGCGCGAGCTGGCGCACCGTGGGCACTGGCCGGCGATCGACGTGCTGCAGAGCGTCAGCCGCGTGATGATCGAGGTGGCCGACGCCGAGCACCGCGCCGCGGCCGCCGAGGTGCGGCGGATGATCGCGCTGCACGCGGAGATCGAGGACCTGCTGCGGATCGGCGCGTACAAGCGGGGCGCCGACCCGGACTACGACCTGGCGGTGCGGGCGATGCCGCGAATCCGCCGCTTCCTGACGCAGGAGATCGGCGAGGATTCGTCCTTCGACGAGACGCGCGCGGCGCTGCTGGAGCTCCACGAGTTTCTGCGGGGCGAGGCGCAGCCGACCCAGCGCCGGGGCGCGTGGAGCGCGGCGTGAGAGGCGGGCCGGATGCCCGGAGCGGAGACGACATGGACAGGCGAGCGAAATCGGGCGAGGTGCTCCTGCGGCTGCGGCGGCAGCAGGAGGCCGCGGCGCGCGACAGGTTCGCGCGGGCCCGAGGCGAGGCCGGAGCGATCGCCGCGCGAATGGACCGTCTGCGGACGATACTCGGCGCCCACACGGCCGCGGCGCGGGCGGCGCTGCTGGCCGGTGCGGGCGACGCTTCGGTGCACGGCAGCCACGCGGCCGGCGTGCGGGATGCCCTGGCGGCCGCGGGCGGCAAGCTGGCCGAGGCACAGCGCGCGGCCGAGCGGCAGCGGGAGGCGCTGGTCGAGGCGCTGCGGTGCCGCAAGGCGGCGGCCGGTCTGGCGGGCCGCCGGGCGCGGCGAGCGGCGCGCGTCGCGGCGCGGCGCGAGGCGGCGGAATCGGACGACCTGCACGCGGCCCGCCGGGCGCGCGGTGCGGACGACGGAGAGCTGACGTGGCCGACGACGTGACAGTGCGGGTCGAGCTGGGCCGCCGGGCGATGCCGCCCGGGGCCACGGGCGCCCTGAAGCCCGGCAGCGTGGTCGAGCTGGGCCCCGCGCCGGACGACCCGGTCGAGGTGTACGTGGACGGGCGGCTGCACGCCCGCGGCGTGCTGACGGACGTGGACGGCGAGCTGTGCGTGCGGATCGAGGAACTTCGCAGCGCCCCGGCCGTGGAGGTGAGCGAATGACGCGACGCCGGCAGAGACTGCTCGTGGCCGCGGCGCTGGCGCTGCCGGCGCTGGCGGCGGCCGTGCCCGCGCGGGCGCAGGACCAGAACGGGGACGGCGTCGAGAGCCGTCCCGTGGATCGCTCGCCCGTGGAGGACAAGCGGGTCGGCGACGCGGACGACGGCAGCGGCTGGGCGTGGGTCCGCACGGGCGTGGCGCTGGTTATCGTGGTGGCGCTGGTTTTCGGGGTCCGCTGGGCGCTGCGGCGCTGGGCGGGCGGGGCCGCGCCGGGCGAGGGCCGGGCCGTCGAGGTGCTCGGCCGGACGTCGCTCTCGACGAGGCACCGGCTGTACCTCGTTCGGATGGGCGAGCGGCTGCTGTTGGTCGGCGGCGGGGGCGAGACGCTCACGACGCTGGCCGAGGTGACCGACCCCGACGAGATGGCGGAGCTGTGCCGCGCGGCCCGCGCCGGGCGCGGCCTGCCCGGGCTGAGCTGGCTTCGCGGCGAGGGGGAGCCGCGAACGGGCGAGACGGCCGGGCCGACCCCTGAACGGCCGGGCCACGAGACGGATGAGAACGAGGCGAAATGACCCGATGGGCCGCCATCCCGGCGATGGTGCTGTTGCTGACGGCCCCGGCCGTGGCGGCGCCGGATGCGCCCGCCGAGGCGCCGGATGCGGCGGCGACGCGGCCGGCGGGCGAGGGCCCGCAGCTCGAGCTGCCGGACTTCGGCTCACGGGAGGAGGTCTCCGGCGGGCTGAAATGGATCGCGCTGGTCACGGCGCTGTCGGCGGCGCCGGCGGTGCTGCTGCTGGTGACGTGCTTCACGCGGATCGTGGTCGTGCTCGGGCTCCTGCGGCAGGCGCTGGCGACGCAGCAGCTCCCGCCGAACCAGGTGCTGTTCGGGCTGGCGCTGCTGATGACCGTCGTGGTGATGTTCCCCGTGTACCAGGACGTGCACCGCGACGCGATCTCGCCCTACATGGCCGGCCAGATCGACGGCCCGACGGCGCTGGCCGCGGGCACGACGCACGTGCGGGCGTTCATGATCCGGCAGCTCGAGGCGTCCGGCAACGGCTCGGACGTGTACCCGTTCCTGCCGGAGGACCTGGCCGGGCGGGACGACCTGACGTGGCGCGACGTGCCGACGCTGTCGCTGATTCCGGGCTTCGTGGTCAGCGAGTTGAAGATCGCCTTCACGATCGGCTTCCGGATCTTCCTGCCGTTCCTGGTGATCGACATGCTCGTGGCGTCGGTGCTGACGTCGATGGGCATGTTCATGCTGCCGCCGGTGCTGATTTCACTGCCGTTCAAGCTGCTGTTGTTCGTGCTGGCCGACGGCTGGCACCTCGTGGTCGGGACGTTGATGCAGAGCTTCGGGTGACGCATGGACGCTGGAAGCGCGACAGACCTGGGACGCGAGGCCGTGACGCTCACGCTGGTGCTCGGCGCGCCGGTGCTGCTGACCGGCCTGGTCGTCGCGCTGGTCGTGAGCTTGCTCCAGGCGCTGACGCAGGTGCAGGAGCAGACGTTGAGCTTCGTGCCCAAGATCGCGGCGATGCTGCTGGCCGTGCTGGCGGCCGGGCCGTGGATCCTCACGCGGCTGGTCGAGTTCGCCCAGCGGATGTTCGGCACCTTGCCGTGAGCGCGTGAACGCGAATGGACCTGAGCGAGTTGGCAACCTGGATTCCGAGCATGATGCTCGTGCTGGCGCGCGTGGCCGGGCTGTGCCTGGTGGCGCCCGTGTTCAGCCACGCGGCCGTGCCGGTCAAGCTCCGCTACGCCCTGAGCGTGGTGGTCGCGTTGGCCGTGGTCGGCGGCGGGGCGCTCGGGCCGGTGCCGATGCCGCGGTCCTGGCCGGCGCTGGTGGGGATGCTGGGGACCGAGCTGGCGATCGGGGCGGTCATCGGCTACGCGGCGCGGCTGGTGTTCATGGGCGTCGAGCTGGGCGCGTTCCACGCCGGCACGCAGATGGGCCTGACCCTCGCGGAGATCTACGACCCGACGGGCGGGCCGAACCCGGGCGTGGTGCGGCGGCTGTTCGTGCTGACGGCGATCGTGATCTTCCTCGCGATCGGCGGGCATCGCGAGCTGCTCTACGGCGTGGTCCGCTCGTTCCGCACGGTGCCGCCCGCGACGTTCGTGCCGGACCGCGGCGTGCTGGAGATGGTCGTGGCGCTGCTGGGTGCGGGCTTCACGTTGGCCCTGCGGGTCGCGGCGCCGGTGCTGGCGGCCATGCTGCTGGCGACGGTGGCGCTGGGGCTGCTTCAGCGCAGCGTGCGGCAATGCAACGTGCTGTCGACGGGCCTGCCCGTGCGGGCGCTGCTGGGGCTGGCGGCGCTGAGCTTGGCGCTGGCGGCGCTGCCCGAGCTGATCGACCGCGCCTGGACCCTGACGGCCGAGCGCGTGCCGCCCGCGCTGGAGGCAACAAGATGAGTCCCCGGATTACACGGATTGCAGGAATGCGGCCCCGCGTCGTGCAATTCGCGCATCGACTGGATCATGGCGAACGGTAGAGACAGCACGGCCGAGCGGACGTACGAGCCGACGCAACTGCGCCTGGCCGAGGCGCGGCGTCGTGGGCAGGTTCCGCGCAGCGCCGACCTCGCCGCGGCCGTGGTGCTGCTGGGCGGCGCCGCGGCGCTGGGCCTGCTCGGCGCGCGGCTGCTGAGTGAGTCGGTGGACATGACCGCGCGGCTGCTTGACGGGCGGGCCGACCCGCTCGCCTCGCCCGGCGCGCTGGCGGACACCGCCTGGGCGGCGGTGTCGCCGGTGGTGGCGGCGGTCGCGCCGCTGGCGGCGATGCTTCTGCTGCTGGCGGTCGTCGGCAACGTCGTGCAGGTCGGGCTGCTGGCCGCGGCGGAGCCCGTCCGCCCGGATGCCTCTCGCATCTCGCTTGCCGGCGGGCTGCGGCGGCTGCTGTCCGCCCGGGCCCTGGCGCGGGGCGGCTTCGGCGTGGCGAAGCTCGCCGCGATCGGGCTGGTCGCGGCGCTGAGCGTGGCCGAGGCCCTGCCGCGGGTGGCCAACATGGGCCGGCTGGCCCCGGCCGACCTGGTCGCCGAGGCGGGCGGCATGGCGCTCGGCCTGGCCGTGCGGATCGCCCTGGTCCTGCTCGCGCTCGGCGTGGCCGAGTACCTGTACCAGCGCCGGCAGCACCGGCGCGACCTGCGCATGACCCGCAGCGAATGGCTCGACGACCTGCGGCGGATGGAGGCGCCCGAGCTGACCCGCCGCCGACGCGGCGAGCGCCCCTCGCCCGAGGAGCCCGCTCGCAGCCGGGAGATCGACCGTGTCTAGCGCCGCCGCGACATTCCAGCGCGTGACCTCGACGGTGCATCGCCACCGCGGGCTGCTCGTGCCGCTGGGCGCGGCGGCGCTGATCTTCGTCATCCTCGTGCCGCTGCCGCCGCCGGCCGTCGACGTGCTGCTGTCGGCGAATCTCGCGCTGGCGGCGGTGATCCTGCTGACGGCGATCTACGTTCCCCGGCCGGTCGAGTTCAGTGCGTTCCCGTCGCTGCTGCTCGGCGCGACGCTGTTCCGGCTCGTGCTGAACGTGGCCACGACCCGGCTGATCCTCACCGCCGGCGAGGGCGGGCGTCTGCCGACCGGCGCCCATCTCGCGGCCGGCCACGTGGTGTGGACCTTCAGCGACTTCGTCGCGGCCGGGTCGCTCGTGGCGGGCGTGGTGGTGTTCGCCATCGTGGTCGTCGTGCAGTTCGTGGTGGTGACCAAGGGCGCCGGCCGGGTCAGCGAGGTCGCCGCCCGCTTCGTGCTGGACGCGATGCCGGGCAAGCAGATGGCCGTCGACGCCGACCTCAAGGCCGGGCTGATCTCCGGCGACGAGGCCCTCCGCCGCCGCGAGGACATCGCACGCCAGGCGGACTTCTACGGGGCGATGGACGGTGCGTCGAAGTTCCTCCGGGGCGACGCCGTGGCGGCCGTCGTCATCACGCTGGTCAACATTCTCGGCGGGCTGTACGTCGGCATGGTCCGCTACGGCTGGTCCTGGGAGAAGACCTCGGGTCTGTTCACGCGGCTGACGATCGGCGACGGGCTCGTGACGCAGATTCCCGCGTTCATCGTGTCGGTCGCCGCGGCGCTGATCGTGACCCGCCGCGCGGGACGCAGCCGGCTCGGGGAGGAGGTCGTCTCGCAGCTCGCCTCGCGACCGGCCGTGCTGGGCGTCACGGCCGCCTTCCTGGCGGCGCTGTCGCTTACCTCCCTGCCGAAGCTGCCGCTGCTGACGCTGGCGGTGGCGTGCGGCGGGCTGGCGTGGCTGCTGGGGCGCCGCGGCGGCACGCACGCGGCGTCGGACGCCGCCGATGCAGAATCGACCCATGCTGCCCGCTCGCCGGGCGCGGGGCCGGCGGCTCGCGGGGCGGCCCGACCCGCCGCCCGCGAGGGCGCGCCGGGCGTGGACCCGCTCCGCGTCGAGCTGGGCTTCGCGCTCGTGCGGCTTGCCCAGGAGCGAGGCGGGCTGCTGGCGCGCTTCTCCGCGGTGCGGCGCGAGCTGGCGGACGACCTCGGGCTGCCCGTCCCGCCGGTGTGCGTGCGGGACAACCTGCGGCTGAAGGCCCACGAGTATGCCATCCGCGTGCGGGACGCCAAGGCCGCCACGGGCACGCTCTACGCCGGGCGGCTGCTGGCGATTCCCGGCGAGCACGCCGCGGGCAAGCTCATCGGTCGAGAGGCACTCGAACCCGTCTTCGGCACGCCGGCGGTTTGGGTGGACCCCGCCACGGCCGACCGCGCCGCCCGCATGGGCTACCGCACCGTGCCCGCCGAGGACGTGCTGGCCGCCCATCTGACGGATGTGATCCGCCGGCACGCGGCCGAGCTGTTGTCTCGCGAGCAGGTCGCCCGCATGCTCAGCGCGCTGGAGCGGGAGCACCCGAACCTCGTCCGCGAGGCCCGCGAGAAGCTCAGCCCCGGGCGGCTTCAGAAGGTACTGCGGCTGCTGCTGGCCGAGGGCGTGCCGATCCGCGACTTCGAGGGCATCCTGGAGTCGGCCTGCGACGCCGCGGAGCGGACGCAACGGACCGAGGAAATCGCCGAGCAGGTCCGGTCCTCGCTGGCACCGTCGCTCTGTCAGCAGTATGCTTCGGCGGACGGGCGGGTGTGCTGCGTGTGCCTGAAGCCGGAGTTGGAGAACGCGATCCACACCCACCTGCACGAAACGCCCGAGGGATACGCCCCGGCCGTGCCGCCCGCGCTGGCCGGGCGCATCACCGCAGCGGTCTCGGGGGAGTTGGCCCGCCTCCGGGAGCAGGGCCGGCGTCCCGTCGTGCTATGCGCCCCGATGCTGCGTCCGGCCGTGCGGAAGCTGCTCGCGCCGTCGGATCCCACGGCCGCCGTGCTGGGCTACAACGAGGTCGAGTCCGCCGAGGTGGAGTCGGCGGCGACAGTAGGGATTGAGCCATGACCACACGCACGTATCACGCGACGACGATGGCCGACGCCCTGGCCGAGGTGAAACAGGATCTCGGGCGGGACGCGGTGATCCTGCATACCCGCCGCAGCCGTACGGGCGGCCTGCTGAAGCTTTTCGGCGGGCGGCGCATGTGGGAGGTGACGGCGGCCAGCCAGGTGGGCGCTCCGCCGCATCGCCGGGAAGGCCGGTACGAGCCCGAGGCGCCACGCCCGGCGGAACGGCGCGCGGCGCCGGCGCCCAAGCCCGAGCCGGCCGCGCCGCGGACCGAGCCGGGCTCGCGGGACGTGGCCGAGATCCGGCGGATGGTCGAGGCGCTGGTCGCCCGCGGGCGCCGCGGGCCGGAGCTGCCGCCCGTGCTCCAGGCCTATCGGGACCGGCTCATCGAGCAGGAGGTCGCACCGGAGCTGGCCCGCGAGCTGGTCGACGAGGTCCGCCTGGAGCTGACCGGCGGGCAGATCGGTGACCCGCAAACGGTCGGCCAGACGCTCCGGCGGAAGGTCGCCGGCCGCATCCGCACCGCGCCCAACGGGCGCGCCAAACCCCGGCGCGTGATCGCTCTGATCGGGCCGACGGGCGTCGGCAAGACCACGACCATCGCCAAGCTCGCCGCTAACTATCAACTGAAACAAAACTTGCGCGTCGGCCTCGTGACGATGGACACCTACCGGATCGCCGCGGTGGACCAACTCCGGACGTATGCGGACATCATCGAGGTGCCCTTGCAGACGGCGCTTGGCGCCGGGCAGGCCCGTCAGGCGGTGCGGTCGATGGGCGCCGCGGACGTGGTGCTGATCGACACCGCCGGTCGGAGCCAGAACGACGGGCTCCGTCTGGGCGAGCTTCGCCGCATGCTCGGCGGGGCGGAGCCGGACGAGGTTCACCTGGTCGTCTCCGCCACAGGTGGGCGGAAGTGCGTGCGCCGCGTCGTCGAGCAGTTCGCGCCGCTCGGCGCCAACCGCGTGATCCTCAGCAAGGTGGACGAGGCCGAGAGCTTCGGCAGCGTCCTGAACGTCGCGGCCGCCTGCGAGGCGCCGCTGAGCTACGTCACCACGGGGCAGGACGTGCCCGATGACATCGCTCCGGCCGACGCCGACGAACTGGCCGGCCGGATCGTGGGGGAGCCGACGCATGACGAATAGGGACCAGGCAAGCCGGCTGCGGGAGCTGATGCGGGAAGTCCGCACGACGCGGACGATCACCGTGGCGTCGGGCAAGGGCGGCGTCGGCAAGAGCAACGTCGCGCTGAACTTGGCCGTGCTGCTGTCCGCGGGCGGCAGCCGCGTGGCGCTGGTCGATGCCGACCTCGGGCTGGCGAATCTTGACGTGCTGCTGGATGTGTCCGTGCAGTACGACCTGTCGCACGTGATCTCCGGGCGGAAGTCGCTGTCGGAGGTGCTCGTGGGCCTGCCCTGCGGCGTGCAGCTCGTGCCGGGGGCCAGCGGGCTGAGCCGGATGGCCCGGCTGAGCGAGTTCGAGCAGGCCCGGCTCACCGAAGAGCTGACGGCGCTGGAGGCGGACAACGACTTCATTGTGGTCGACTGCGCGGCGGGGATCGGCCCGGAGACGATCCGTTTCGCCGCGGCCGCCGACAATGCGATCGTCGTCACGACGCCCGAGCCGACGGCCATCACCGATGCCTACGCCGTCATCAAGCTCGTCGCGCGGCAGGCGGGCGACGAAGGGCTGAGCTTGCTGACGAACATGGCGGCCGACCGCCACGAGGCCCGCGCGACCCATGAACGCATCTCCAGCGTGGCGAGGCAGTTCCTCTCCGCGCGGGTGCTCGACGCCGGCTATGTGCTGCGCGATCCGAAGGTGGGCGAGGCGGTACGGCGGAGGGAGCCGGTGGTTCTGGCCTACCCTCGCACGGCCGCGACACGCTGCCTGGCGGCACTTGCGAACAAACTGGGGCGGGGTGGCCCGCTCGTCAAGGAAGATATGGGCTTTTTCCGGAGGTTGGCAAGCTGGTTTGCCTGAAGCGCATGACTGCACACTATGTGAATCTCGGCGGCTTCAAGCGGATGTGGCGATGCACCCCCTCGGTGGTCAACGACGCGCGGGATTGGTCGATTCTCCCACCCAGCGGGGGAAGAAATTGTGATTATGGATGGGCAAGGACTCTAAAGACTTCAGGGGAACTGGCGAAGATAGGTAATAGTCGGCGTACAGTGGGCTTCTTCGCGCGCTTCCGCCCGTGGAGCTAGGGCGAGAGGCATCGGCGGAGCGGTCAACCGAGCAATGGAATCCGGAACGACCGGGCCAAGGACGGCCTCGTCGGCAGAGCGGAAGGAGCGACGGTATGTGGAAGCAAACGGTCAAGGCCTCGCCGGAGCAGGTCAAGCAGTGGTGGACCCAGTTCAAGGGCGACGGCGATGAGGAAGCACGTAACCGTCTGCTTGAGCATTACTTGCCCACTGTCAAGTACAGCGCCGAGCGGCTGCACACCAAGTTGCCCGACGAGGTGGACGTGGACGACCTGATCTCGGCCGGGATCTTCGGGCTCATGGACGCGCTCAAGGCGTTCGACCCGGAGCGAGGCGTCAAGTTCGAGACTTACGGCGCTCCGCGGATCCGCGGCGCCATCCTCGACGAACTACGCTCCATGGACTGGGTGCCCCGCCTGGTTCGCAGCCGGGCGCATAAGCTCAACGAGGCCTCGCAGCAGCTCGAGGCCGAGCTCGGCCGCAAGCCCGACGCCAAGGAGCTGGCCAAGCGGATGCACATCTCGATGAAGGAATTCCGCAAGCTCCAGCGCGACGCCAAGGCGGTCGGGCTCATCTCCCTGAACCGCAAGTGGTTCGAGACCGACTCCAACAAGGACGTCCGCGAGATCGACGTTCTGGAGGACAAGTCCAGCGACGACCCGCTCCGCGCCGCCCAGCGCAAGGACCTGAAGGACCTGGTCACCCGCGGGCTCAGCCGGGCCGAGCGGCTCATCGTCATCCTCTACTACTTCGAGGAGATGACGATGAAGGAGATCGGCGAGACCCTCGACCTCTCCGAAAGCCGCGTCTCGCAGATGCACTCGGCCATCCTCGAGCGGCTGCAGAACCAGCTCGAATCCCGCAAGAAGGAGCTGCAGGTCGTCTGACCGGGTCCGTCGGCGGTCAGCACAACTTCTGAACGCGAGGCCGGACGTCTCCGGGCGTTCGCGCACAGGCGGGCCTTCGGTTCGCCCCCGCCGTCGATTCGTGCTATCATCTCACCGGAAAGGTCTTTTCATGCGTTTCACGAAGATGCACGGCGCGGGGAACGACTACGTCTACGTCAACGGGCTCGAGGAGACCGTGGCGGACCCGGCCGCGCTGGCGCCGCAGATGTCGGACCGGCACTTCGGCGTGGGTGCGGACGGGCTGGTGCTGATTCTGCCGCCGAGCGACGGCACCCCGGCCGACCTTCGGATGCGGATGTTCAACGCCGACGGCTCGGAGGCGGAGATGTGCGGCAACGCCATCCGCTGTTTCGCCAAGTACGCCTACGAGCGCGGCCTGTCGCGGAAGAGCCCTCTGGCCGTGGAAACCGGCGCGGGCGTTCTGAGCGTCGAGTTGACCTTCGCCGACGGCGGCGGGGCGGTCACGGGCGCGACGGTCGACATGGGCGAGCCCGTGCTGGAGCCGGAGCGCATCCCGGTGAGCATCCCGAACCTGCGGCGGGTCGTCGACGTGCCGCTCCGCACGAGCGACCGCGCGTGGAACATGACGTGCGTGTCGATGGGCAATCCGCACGCCGTGATGTACGTGGACGGCGTGTGGGACCTGCCGCTGGACCGCCTCGGCCCGGAGGTCGAGAACCACCGGCTCTTCCCACAGCGCGTCAACGCCCACTTCGTCGAGGTCCACTCGCCCGGCGAGGTCACCATGCGGACGTGGGAGCGCGGCAGCGGCGTCACGCTGGCCTGCGGCACGGGCGCCTCGGCCGTGTGCGTCGCGGGCGTGCTGACCGGCCGGACCGGACGAGAGCTGCTGGCACACCTGCCCGGCGGGGCGCTCGAGCTAGAGTGGCGCGAGGCGGACAATCATGTGTTCATGACCGGCCCGGCCGTGGAGGTCTTCACGGGCGACTGGTCTGGATCCTGACGACAAGGAGCAAGGGTCATGTATGGGAGTCTCGGATACGCCGGTTTCTCGCACCTCCGAAGCACGATGGAGGCCCACTCGGCGGCGGCGCGTGCCGCGACCCGCGGCCGGCAGGCGGCCGACGCCGTGCGGTCTCTGGAAGAGCGGCTGGACAAGCTGGTCTTGGTCAACACGGCCCTGTGGGAGCTGGTCAAGGAGAAGACCGGGCTGACGGACGAGGAGTTGTCGGCCAAGGTGCAGCAGCTCGACCTGGCCGACGGGCGGCAGGACGGGAAGGTCACGCGCGAGGTCCAGGAATGCCAGAACTGCGGGCGGACCCTGTCCCGCCGGCACAGCCGCTGCATGTACTGCGGGGCCGAGCGCCTCCGCAAGAGCGTCTTCGACGGGGCGTCGTGATCTCGCACCCCGACCGCCGGCGGACGCGCTCCAAGGCCGCCATCGAGGCGGGCGAGTCCGGGTCCGGCTGAGCTACGGGGCCAACTGGAACGTCACGGTCGGCGCGTCGCCGACGAGGGACACCCCGGTCGGCAGGGCGACCATCACGGGCCGGACGATCCACACGCCGGGGTTCCGCAGGTCCGCGTCGGTCAGGATCACGAAGGCCCGCACATCCGACGGCCGCAGCGCGCGCAACGCGTCGCCCGGGCCGGTGACCGTGATTCGCTGCCGCCACTCCTCGTCCGTGCGGGGCACGATGCGCTGGCCCTCCCATCGGCCGGTGCGGTCGGGCGGGGTCTGCACGGCCACGTCCACCGTGAGCGCGCGTTGCAGGCGCGGCTCCGGGGCCGGTTCGGGCCTTGGTGCGGGCGCTGGAGGCGCGCGGTCGGGGGCCGGGGCGCCGCCCCAGCTTTCGTACACCGCCCGCCGCTGCGACCGCTGCTCGCGGAGCTGGCGGAAGACGCTCTCCGCCTCCCGCGGGTCCGTGGCCTCCAGCAGCACGGCCGTGTCGACCATCGTCTCGATGTACTGCGCGGCGCGGCGATCCGCGGCGAGCGAGTCCGCCTGCCGGGCCAGCTCGTCCACCTGCGCCCGCACGGCCTGAGCGACGATGAGCCGGGCGGCGTCGGGGGCCGCCGCCTCCAGCAGTTCGCGGCAGACGAACTCGTCGTCGGGCAGCTCCAGCGTGTCGACGGGCACGCCGACATCGGGATTGGCGTTCTCGGTGACCTGGTCCTCGTAGCGGGCGGTCTTGCGGAACGTCCGGTTGAACACGCTCGCGCGCGTGGCGGCGTCGATCAACCGGACCTCGACGGTCAGCTCGCCCGTCTGGCGGTGCGTATGCACCACGTACGGCCATTCGTGGCGGACGCGCTCGACGACGATTCGGGGCGTGCGCTCGAACTGGCGGCGGATCCGGTTCACCTCGCGCTCCTGTTCCCGGATGCGCGCGGGCGGCGCGTCGTTGCGCCGCAGGCGCTCCAGCTCCTCGCGCTCGCGCTGCAGCCGCAGCCGCAGGCGCCGGATTTCCGGGTTCGGCACGCGCTCCTCCGTTTCGAAGTACTGCACCTCGCGATCCCTGTCCACCACGTCGCGGTCGGAACGATACGAGGCCACCGTGATCTCGGCCGTGTAGCGCTGCGGAGCGCCCCGCCCGGCCACCTCCAGATGCGCCGGGCTCGTCCGCGCGGCCTCGTCCGTCACGGCACGGTGGAACCGGCCCAGCCGGACGGGCAGTCGGCGTCGCCCCTGTTCCACACGTACGTCCACGCCGAAGGCCAGGCGGTCGGCGACCTCGGCGCGCATCTCCGCGATTCGCTGCAGCGTCCGCCGGTCGCGCACATGGTCGGCCGCGTCCGTGTACCACAGCAGCGCGTTTCCGAAGAGCCCCCGCCGTTCCGCCTCGGCCGCGCGGGCGAGGGCGACCTCGGCAAGACCGCGCCTCGCCTCGCCCACGTCCGCATACTCCAGCGCCCGCTCGAACGCGTCCTCGGCCGCCCCGACGTCGCCGCGGTCCAGCAGGTCCTTCCCGGCCTCGGCGTGTTCCCCGGCGGCCCGTCGCTCGATGCCCGCCGCGAACGACCGCGCTTCCGGATGCCCGGGGAAGACCTCCAGTGCTTGCCGGGCCTTGGCCAGGGCGGCGTCCCACTCGCTTCGGTCCGCGTGCCGCACGGCCTCGGCGTACAGGTCGTCGGCCTGGCGGCGGAGGGAGCGGGCCTGCGTCAGATCGCGGGCGGCGTCGTCGTTGTGCGGCCAGACGTCCAGGGCCTCGGTCAGGGCCGCCACGGCCGCGTCGAGCTGCCTCTCGCGGAGGTGCTCGGCGCCGCGCCGCCCGAGTTGCCGGGCGTGCTCGAGCGTCTCCCGACAGCGGTGCAACTCGGCCCGGCAGGGCAGGTGGTCCGGCCCGGCCCGGACGGCCGATTCGAGCGTGGCGACCGCCTGCTGCCAGCGCCGGTCGGCCTGAAGCGCGCGGCTTTCCTCCAGGAGTTCCTGGGCGGGGGCCAGGGGCGGCGTGATGCGTCCGGCCAGCGAGGCGACGGCGTCGGCGGCGCCGGAGTTGTCCGGGTCCAGCTCCGCGGCTCGGCGGGCGTGCAGCCCGGCCGCGTCGAGATCACCGGCGTCCGCGGACTCGCGCGCCTGGCGCAGCCGCGACAGCGAGGCCTGTCGAGCGGACGCGGCCAGCGCCTCGCGCGCCGGCGCGTAGTCGGGGTCGACCTCCAGCGCCACCTGGAATTTCTCCATGGCCGCCTCGTGGGCGCCGCGCTGGGCGAGTTGCCGGCCCTGCTGGTGGGCCGCGAGGCACCGGGCCTGCCGGTACCTGGCGGCGAACTCGGGCTTGTCCGCCAGCTCCGACTTGCTGTCCAGGGCCTTGCGGTAGTACTGGAGGGCGTCGACGTACCGCTCCTCGGACATGTAGCCGTCGGCCTTGTCGAGGTAGTGCTGCGTGCATCCCCCGACGCCGGCCGCGACGAGTATCACTGCGGTCAGTATCGTGTTTCGGGTCATGGCTATCCTCGTCGGCTGAG
>CAZHEH010000003.1:0-27755 GCA_964531695.1 uncultured Planctomycetaceae bacterium
TTCAGGAGCGATTGTAACCTGCCGCGAATTCAGGATTATTTTGGACAAGAGTGGCTACCACCCTTGAAGCCCTTGTTGGTCGTATGAAAACATGGCCAGTAGTCTTCGGAGAGCACGCACACAGCCGGGTTTACGGAACGCGTCGGTACGCGCAGCGCCAGCACAAACATGCCCCAGTCCCAATACGACCGGCCGGGGTACCTGATCCCCTCCGCTGCCTCTTGGGGCTGCACGGCCATCCCCCAATGAGCCCCGGGGTCCCACTGCGTCTTCCAGTGGTCGTAGAAGGCGATGACGACGCGCGGGCGGACCGACTGGCCGGTGTTCTGGTCGAACGCGTCGACGGCGTACCGCCCCCCTACGAACACCGGGCCGCATCCGACACATGAGATTACCCCCGCCAAGACGCCTAACAGGCCCAGCGCCAGTATCCGGCCGCCGGCACGCTCCGGGAAAACGTCGGCATGGATTCGCACGCTCATGGCTTGACCTGCTTGTACGCGGCCACGGCACGCTTGACAACCTTCGCCCTGACCGCCTCAAGGATCGTAGCGTGCCACTTATTCTTCACAGGGTAGTCATTGCCCACCCCCTTGAGCTTGAATCCCTTCCACTCACCCGCCAATAGATACTTGGCGCTCGTCGGTTTCTCGCGAGCGCCCTCAAATCCGAGGTTTCGATAATTCTCAACAACTGTATCCTGCTCGGCTAAGGTCTCGTTGAGGGAACTGCTCGTCGTCCGTTCGTCAGCCCTATTCGGCGGCTCCCCCAACACGTCCAGTATCGGAATCGGTATAAACCACCGCCTGCACATGTCAATGACGGCAATATACGCGGGGTCGTACTTCCGATCGCCTGTCACGGCCTGGTCATAGTTGCTCCTGTTAGGACCCCTGACCACTCGCCACACGGTCGTGCCGCCGTCGCTGAACCCGAACAATACGAACTGCTCCTTCGAGCCACCGCAGCCATCTTCTACCCTTTCGCGCCACGCCCTCAATTCTCTCTCAACATCGGGCCGGTTGAAGTACGTCCCGGAACGTGCCAGCGTCCGGTCGTCCCCAACTTCCCCCGCGATCTCGCTAACCATCTGACGTACCACGGGCTCGCCGGAAAACTTCGTGTCAAGACCCAACCAGTTTCGCCCCCAGAGCCCAATAATAATGCGCCCGGAGGGGTCGCGGCCAACGGCCGGAGAGCTAGCGACGTACTGATATAGCCCCATCCCATCGTGATACCCGCCGCCGACTCGGTCCTGGTTCAGCGGATCGCGGGTGATCCATCGGCCGAGCGGGGGCAGATACGGCCGATGCCGCACGTGCATGATGCCCTGTCCGTTCGCGCCGGTTTCGGGGCGAGGCGGTAGCCGCAGTAGCCGATGCGGTTGTCCCAGTCGGAGATGTTGTCCGCGTCCGCGGACCAAGCGGCGTCCAGGACGGTTACCGCCCCGTAGGCGTCGTAGCGGTAGCGCTCGAGCGCGTCGCCGGCCGTGTCGATCAGCGTCGTGACGTTCATGTTCGCGTCGTTGAGGTAGTTCAGCCGCTCCCACTCGGCAAGCCCGACGGTCCCTACTCATTCCTGCCACTTCCGGAAGAAGCCGCGCCATTTGCCCCAGCCAGTGCTGCTTGCAGTCGTTGCAACGGCACAGGGGCAGGGCCGATCTCGGGCAGCCGCCCCCACCGCGCGAGCACGAGCCCCCCAGGGGCGTCGGTCCACTCAACCACGACACCCCCGCGTGACTCGCCTCTGGCCGACGCATATACGCAAACACCGGCGCCCCCCGAATACGGATGTCGTTGGGCCGGCATGGTGTCATAGCCCGCGCGGCTCAGCGCCTGCGTCACCTCGAACTCGCGCATTTGTTTGCGCAGCAGCTTGCTGGGGTCCGGCTCCCGCCGCTTTGGGGCCCCGGGGTCGTGCCCGTAGAGCGAAAGACCCACCCGGCGCAACTCCGCCCAGTGCTTGGCGAATTCCGCATTGCCCTCGGCGAGCAGTGCTTCGGCAAAGGCGGGGTAGTGAGACCTCGTGAAACCATCGAAACCGCGCCACTTCGGCTCGTTAGAGTCGATCTCGATCCACAGCGATTGACCGAACTTGGGGTGTTCCCAGAGATATCGTCGCATGTGCAACTGGACCAGTGCCTCCAGGAATCCGTGGCGCTCCGTGCTGTTGTGTGGCGAGCGCCTACGTGCCGCCTTTAGACGTTCATAGAGCATCTCGTCACGGCCTTGGTCGATGTAGGCGTCCAGGAGGTATACGTACTTGTGTCCGATCGCTACTGTATATGTCTCCAGCGTATTCGCCGTTGCGATGCGAACGGATTTGTACTCATCCAACAGCAGGTCCGCCAGCAGCTCGTAGTAGTCGCGCGACGAGAACAGGGGCCGCTGAGTGCCCTTGCCGTCCTGGATCTTCCACATCCAGGCGTCCAGTTCCACATGACGCCACTCGCGCTGTGAAGCACAACCACCGACACACGCAAGCACCAGCAGGCCTGCTGTCAGCGGGATGCCCAGCCGTGGAGTGTTCATCGGGCCGCCTCCAATCGCTCCCAAGCCCTCATCACCCGCTTGGCCATCCACTGGCTGACGCCGCAGCCGTGGTCTTTTCCCCTAATCACTTCCTGGCGGTACTCCGTTTGCGGTCCGAGTGTTAGCCCCCGATTGTTGCTCAGGAGCGATGTAGTCGGCGCTTCCGGAAACGTTTCGTCCTGCCCTATGTTCTTTCCGCCCCGCAAGTCGGCGTTCCAAAGCAATTCAGTGCCGTCAATTATGGCGTCGGCGCCGCCAGCTAACCGCGTCAGGCGGTCCGTTGTACGCGCAAATGCCGGAAGTGTGGCATTAAAGCCCTCCACGCTGAGACTACCTGCGTAGATCGTGACACTGTCCACCCGGCAGCACTCATCGCATCCCTCGTCCTCGTTGTATTTTGCAAGCTTCTTGATGGCCCGAGCAGCCGTTACAGCCCCGGTGCTGTGTGCGTAGATGTAGATCGGATCGCCCTCCTTGCAGGCCTCTTTCATCTTCTCAAACATGTTCTCGGCATTGTTGTTTATCTGGCGTTGATTGAAGTACTGGCCGGTGAACAAACCGACAGGATCCCACCACGCTCGCCGATGCCGGTAATGATGGCGTTCTTGACCGTGCTTCTTTGCCCAGCGTTTGAGCGTCTGACTAAGCTCGTCTGATTTGTCCTTCATATCACGAAACTTGGAAACGGCTCCTTCGGCGTATAGCACAACTCGCCCATCGGGGTCGACGAACACCAGCGGCCGACAGCGCGCATAGGCGTATCGGTTCGGGCCATCGAGGTAGCCCAGCGGATCCCGCGTGATCCAGCCGAGGGTGGTATGGCGGTAGCGGTTGCGGACGTGGTCCAGGCCGGTTTCGGCGTCGCGGAAGTAGCCGCAGTAGAGGATGCGGTTGTCCCAGTCGGAGGCGTTGTCGGCGTCCGCGGACCAGTCCGACACCCCGCCGTCGTTCTCGCCGTTGAGCACCGTCACGCGGCCGTAGGGGTCGTAGGCGTATCGCTCGACCACGTCCCCGTCGGTGCCGTCCACCACGGCCGTGACGCCTGTCGCGCCGTAGCCGCGAGGCGAAGGCGGATACTGCTTCAGCGGGTCGCCGTCGCCGTTCGTGCGGACCTCGAGGGGCTGTGCCGGGGGCGCGCAGGTCGGTCGGCCTTGGGCGAAGCCCCGAGATGACGCGTTCCCCATCACGGCCGGGGATTATCCCGCGCGCGGCCGGAATCGGCAAGGGCAAACGGCGGGTCGGACAGCGGCTCTCAACGCGGAGAGCGCGGCGGAAGCAGACAAGGGCGGAATGGGAGCCGGCCGCGGGACGAGTCGTGAGGGGTGAGGCCGTCGGCGGCCGGGATTCAATCGCCCCGCTGGGGCTCCTAGGCGCTGCGGCGTGACCTTGTCCCCGCCCTCCGGCCTTCGACTCGTCCCGGCGCGCCGGGACTCGCTCCGGCCGCACGGGCGGGGCTACCTTCTGACGGCCCCTACGGGGCCTTCGACAAGCTCAGGACGGCGGCCCCCGGCTAAAGACCTTCGGGCCCTTCGGGCGGGAACGGCGGCGACGGCGGGGTTCGGTCGGGGCGTAGAGAGCAGTCCAGCCGCGGGAGCGGCGATTCGATTCCAGGCCGGGGCGGAAGCCCCGGCAACAGGGCCGCTCCGGCCGGAATCCCGGAGGGATGACGCGATTGCCCCGGACCAACGCGGGCGTCGGCGTCTTGGCGTCACCCCGGCCGGGGTTCGCCGGGGGATCGGTCCGGACGGTGCCGGGGTTGCCACCCCGGCCTGGAATGGTCGCATCCCTCCGGGATTGTCGAAGGGCCGGGTGTTGCCGAGGTCGCCGGCGGCAATACCGTCGCTGCCCTCCACGGGCGTGAAGACACGCCGGGGGCAAGCGGCCAACCCCTCGCCGACCCTTCGGGCCGCAGCGCGGACAGATCGCAGGCGGGACGTCCTTCGACAAGCTCAGGACGGTGCCCTTCGACAAGCTCAGGACGGCGCCCTTCGGCGAGCTCAGGACTGACCTTCGCTACAAACGGCGCCGCGGCAGCGGCGGCAGAAGGTAGCCCGGGTCGTGAGACCGGGGGCCGAGAGCCGCCGCCCCAAGTTGGGAGCCCCGGCAGGGGCGACGGAAGCGCCACGTTCGGCCGCGGGAGCGGCGATTCGATTCCAGGCCGGGGCGGAAGCCCCGGCAACAGGGGCCGATCCGGCCGGAATCCCGGAGGGATGACGCGATTGCCCCCGGACCGACGCGGGCGTCGGCGTCTTGGCGTCACCCCGGCCGGGGTTCGCCGGGGGATCGGTCCGGACGGTGCCGGGGTTGCCACCCCGGCCTGGAATGGTCGCATCCCTCCGGGATTGTCGAAGGGCCGGGTGTTGCCGAGATCGCCGGCGGCAATACCGTCGCTGCCCTTCGCGTCGCCCCGGCCCGGCCGCGGCAGCGGCGGCAGAAGGTAGCCCCGGTCGTGAGACCGGGGGCCGAGAGCCGCCTGCCTGAGTTGGGAGCCCCGGCAGGGGCGACGGAAGCGCCACGCCCGGCCGCGGGAGCGGCGATTCGATTCCAGGCCGGGGCGGAAGCCCCGGCAACAGGGGCCGATCCGGCCGGAATCCCGGAGGGATGACGCGATTGCCCCCGGACCGACGCGGGCGTCGGCGTCTTGGCGTCACCCCGGCCGGGGTTCGCCGGGGGATCGGTCCGCGCCGTGCCGGGGGTGCCCTGGAAGCTTCGCGCTTGACATGGGCGGGGCCGCGTGTTATGTGATTATCATATACGCAGCCGAGTATCGGATGCGGGAGTGTGGGGCTGACAAGTGAATAGGGGTAGTGCGTTCGACGTTCGGGGTTCGACGTTTGGCGTTCGGGGTTCGACGGTCGGCGGGTAGGCCCGAGTCGGCTGGGCGGAGGACGAGGCGCGGGGGTTCGGGTGGCTGCCCGGGTTCTTGGGTTTTTGTCCTCGGTCCTGATGCCTTTTTCTACTTGACAGGCATCGGATTCGGCGGCCGTGGGGTGCCGAATCAGTAAGTCCTGGCCATATAAATGCTTAGGACCAACGGCGTTCGGCAGAACTCGGCAGAACGCGGCAGAATCCGGCAGAATCCGGCAGAACTTGGCAGAATCCGGCAGGACTTGGCAGAATGCGGCCGGACCCGGCAGAACTCGGCAGCCGCCAGGAGGGCCGCCCGACGCGGCCGGAGGCGATGGGCGCCTGCGGCGTGCGGTGGGTTGCAGTCCTTCGACTCACTGCCGTTCGCTCAGGACGTTGCCGCTTCGACTCGTTGCCGTTCGCTCAGACTTTGCCGCTTCGACTCACTGCTGTTCGCCGGCGAGTTCATCCTCGCCAGGCACGGACTGGGTGTGGTTCAATATCGGCCATGGAATCCGTCGAATACACGATCATCACGATCGGCACGCTGGCGCAGAACCGCCTGTGGGGGGAGGGGTCGCCGGTGCGGACCTCGCACGCCACGACCACGCTGGTGCGGTCGGGCGAGCGGCGGATCCTGGTGGACCCGTCGCTGCCCGCGGCCGTGCTGGCGGCACGCTACAACGAGCGGACCGGCGGCGCCCTCGGCGACGTGACGGACGTGTTCTGCACGACGCTCCGGCCGGTACATCGCCGGTCGCTGGCGGCGCTGGACGAGGCCCGCTGGTGGGTCCACGAGACGGAACTGGACGCGTACCGCTCGTACCTGGAGGGTCTGCACGACTCGGCCGGGCGACTCAGCCCCGAGGAGGCCGAGGGCGTCGAGTTGGACCTGGCGATGCTCAAGCGTTTCGAGCCGGCGCCGGAGGAGTTGGCCCGCCACGTGAAGCTCTTCCCGCTGGAGGGCGCGTCGCCGGGGTCCGCGGGTCTGCTGCTGGAGCAGCCGACGGCGACGGTGGTCCTGGCGGGCGACGCGGTCATCACGGCCGGTCACCTGCTGGCCGGGCAGGTCTGGCAAGGCAGCGTGGACACGGAGGCCGCGGCCGGCTCGTTGCGGGACGTGGTCGAGGTCGCGGACATCGTGATTCCCGGGCACGACAACCTGGTGCTGCTGCCTCGGCAGTGGCTGTAATCGGAGGGGGGCGGTATAATCGTCGCGCACCGATGGACGAGGACAGCCAACAATCGGACGATCCGTTTCCGGGGGAACGCCCGCGGGCTGAGCGGGGGTGTCGGCGATGAGCGGCGCCTTTATCGCGACACACGCGTGGCAGTTGGCCCTGATGGGCCTGCTGGCGGCCGGCTCGGGGTTCTTCAGCGGCACGGAGACGGCGCTGTTCTCGCTGACGCGCGGGCAGATTCACCGCATGCGCGACCACGGCCGGGCCGGCGCGATCGTCGCGTGGCTGCTGGGGCGCCCGCGGCGGGTGCTCAACACGCTGCTGCTGGGGAACATGCTCGTCAACGTGGCGTACACGGGCGTGTCGGCGACGGTGATCTTCGCGCTGAAGGACGCCGGCGGGTCCGGCTGGGCCGTGGCGGCCGCGCCGTTCGTGTTCCTCCTGCTGCTGATCCTCGTCGGCGAAGTCACGCCGAAGATGCTCGCCGCCGCCACGTGCGAGAGCTGGTCGCTCCTGACGGCCGTGCCGATGGCGCTCCTCCAGCGCGTCCTCACGCCGATCGTCTGGCTGCTGGAGGTCGTGCTGGTCTCGCCGTTGTCGCGGATGATCGCCCCGCGCCAGACGGTGCGGACGTACGTCACGCCGGATGAGCTGGCGGCCGTGCTGGACCTGTCCGCCAAGCGGGGCGTGATCGACCGCGACGTGACCTTCATGCTCCAGGAGATCGTCGAGCTGACGGACCTTCGCGTGGCGGACATCATGGTGCCGCGTGTGGACATGGTCGCCTACGACCTCGCGGGCTCGCGCGAGGGCCTGCTGGACCTGTTCCGCCGGACGCACCTGCGGCGGGTCCCCGTGTACGAGGGCGACCTCGACCGGATCGAGGGCATCATCCAGGCCAAGCGGCTGCTGCTGAACCCGAAGGCGCCGCTGCGGCAACTGGTCCGCAGGGTGCTGTTCGTGCCGGAGTCGGCGAACCTGGAGCAGCTCCTGACGCAGCTCCGCGCGAAGGGCTGGCAGATGGCCATCGCCGTGGACGAGTACGGCGGCACGGCCGGGCTGGTGACCCTGGAAGATGCGCTGGAGGAGATCGTGGGGGACATTCCGGACCCGCAGGACCAGCAGCGCGGCCCGGCCGTCGAGCGGCGCGGCGAGCGGGAGTACGTCATCGACGCGGACCTGGCGGTGCACGAGTGGGCGGACGCGTTCGGGATGGACCTCTCCGGCGGGCGGATCAGCACGTTGGGGGGCTTCGTGACCTCGCTGCTCGGGCGGATTCCGCGCGAGGGCGACACCGCGAGCTACCGGAACCTGCGGTTCACCGTCGAGTCGATGCGCGGGCGGCGTGTCGGCAAGTTGCGCGTCGAGCTTCTGGAGGCGGAGCAATGATCGCCGCGCTGCCGGAATGGTCGAGGTGGCTGATCTGGCCGGCCGTGATGCTCGTCGCCATGTGCTTCGACGCGCTGTTCAGCGGGCTCGAGACGGGCGTGTACGTCATGAACAAGCTGCGGCTGGAGCTGCACGTCGAGGCCGGCCACCGCCCGGCTCGCCGGCTCCAGCGGATGCTCGCCGACACCCGGAACCTGCTCAGCGTGCTGCTGATCGGCGTGAACGTCGCGCGGTATGCCGACACGTTCTGCATCACGGCGCTGTTCATCCTCGCCGGCTACGGGCGGCAGGCCGAGTGGCTCTCGCTGGCGGTCGCCACGCCGACGCTGTTCGTCTTCACCGAAAGCGTGCCGAAGGCCGTGTTCCACCGCTCCGGCGCCCCGGCCGTGTACCGCTGTTCCGGCCTGCTGCGGGTCAGCGACATCGCCTTCAAGCTCACGGGCGTGTCGTACCTCGTCCGCGGCGTGTCCTGGCTGACGATGACGCTGTTCGGACGACGTCGGGCGCAAGGCGGCCTGCTCGCGCCGCCGGGGCTGGCGGCCGTGGTGGCCGAGGGCCGGGCCAGCGGCGCGCTGACGCAGTTCCAGTCGATCATGGCCGACCGCATCGCCAACATCAGCGAGGTCACGCTGGCCGACGTGATGGTGCCGATGTCGCGCGTGATGCGAGCCCCGGCCGGCGTCACGCGGGACGAGCTGCGTCGGCTGATTCGCGAGCACAACTACTCCCGCGTGCCCGTGATGGACGAGCAGGGGGGCGTCGTCGGCGTGCTGGACGTGTACGAGGCGCTGATCGACGAGGGCGGCGCGCCGCCCGAAGAGCATGCCACGCTGCCGCTGGTGCTGCCGTCGGCGATGGTCGTCACCGAGGCGCTCTGGCGGATGCAGCGGACCCGCACGCCGCTGGCGGTCGTCGCCCGAAACGAGAGGCCCGTCGGCATCGTCACCGTCAAGGACCTCGTCGAGGAGATCGTGGGCGAACTCCGGGCCTGGTAGCCGCGGCGCCGGCGCCCGGGGTCGCTAGCGCGGCTCGGGCCCATCCGGGCGCGTGCCGCGATGCCAACGGCGGATGCGCAGCAGCTCCGCCCTCTGCGCTCTCCGCGTTGCGTTTCAGACTCGAGCCCGATGCGCCGCGCCGTAGCTCCGCGCCTCGTCCAGGAACGCCTCGATGTTCTCCAGGGGCGTGCCGCCGACGATGCCGTTGCCCGCGGCGATGCACATGCCGCCTTCGGGGCGATCGAACGTGTCGATGAGGTATCGTACCTCGCGCCGCACGTCCTCCGGCGAGCCCTCGCGGAGCGTGTGCTGCACGTCGAAGCCGGCCAGGAAGCACAGCCGGTCGCCGAACTGCGCCGCCACGGCCGGCTCGTCCATGGTGTGCTTCTGCACGGGGTGAAACACGTCGACGCCCGCCTCGGACAAGTCGCCGAGGATTTCCGTATTGTCACCGCAACTGTGCAGCCAGAAGTGCATGCCGAACTCGCGGCAGGCCTCGCCGACGCGCTCGTAGTACGGCTTAATGAACTTGCGGAAGTGCTCCGGCTTCATCATGAGCTGCCGCTGATTGCCCAGGTCGTCGCTCGTCCAGAAGCCGTCGGGCTTCAGCTCCCGCCCGGCCCGTCGGATCAGGCCGCAGTAGTACGAGCACAGTGCCTCATGCAGGCGGCGGATCTCCTCCGGGTGCAGGTAGTAGTCCATCATCAGGTTCTGCATGCCGCGCAGCGACCACGGCTTCTCGAAGAACAGGTTCCACCAGCCGAAGGTGAAGTAGCGGCCCTCGGCACGGCACCTCTCGGCCCGCGGGGAAAGCTCGTCGAACAGGCCGGCCGCCTCCGGGTCCGGCATCTTCTCGATGAACTCGTCGAGGTGCTTCCAGTCCGGGATCACGCCGCCGGCGTCGTGGCTCCGGCCCGCCCGTGCCTCGGGGTCATACCAGCTCAGGTCCATGCGCCCCGGCACGCCGAGGTCGACGAACAACCGCTCCGCGTCGTCCGGGTACCTCGCTTCGAGCTCGTCCAGCCGGTCGCCGTACTGCTCGCGCAGCCCCTCGCCCCACCACGTCGCGGCCACCATCGGCACGCGCGACGGCCCTCGCCGATCCACGGCCTTGACGACTTCCTCTCGCGGCAGCGTCTCGCTTGCCGTCTCCACCATTTCACTCTCCCGTAATGGTTACACTGTATCGCCGCGTTCGCGGCCCGTCGAACTCGCAGAAGAACACCGCCTGCCACGTTCCGAGCGTCAGCCGGCCGTCGGCGAACGGCACCGGCTGGGCGCAGCCGACCAGCGAGCTCTTCACGTGAGCCGCCGAGTTGCCCTCCCCGTGGCGGTAGAAGCCCTGCCGCCACGGCACCGCTTCATCCAGTGCCGCGAGGATGTCGTGCATCACGCTCGGGTCGGCGTTCTCGTTGATCGTCACCCCGGCCGTGGTGTGCGACACGTAGACCGTCGCCACCCCGGCCGACAGCCCGCTGCCGCGCACCGCCTCCGCCACCCGCGAGGTGATGTCGATCATCTGGCTGCGGTCCTCGGTACGTACGTCGAAGCTCTGCTGGTGCATGGGGGTCTCCGTTCGACGCTAAGGATTGTCCTCATAGCAGCCCCGAAGGCAAGCCCCGACCGGGATGCACACGGCTGCGGCCAGCGCTCAGCCCGGTTCGACCACGACGTTCCGCGGCTGGCCGGCCAGGTACGCGTGGATGTTCTCGACGGTCTGCTGGATGATCCGCTCGACCGCCTCCTCGGAGTTGAAGGCGTTGTGCGGCGTGATGATCACGTTCTCCATCCGCAGCAGCGCCGTGCTCTGGACGACGGAGCGGAGGGTGTCCACGTCGAAGCTGCGGGAGAGCAGCTCGGCCTCCTCCGCCACGGCCGTCTCGGACTCGAGCACGTCGAGCGCCGCCCCGCCGAGGTGCCCGCTCCGCAGGGCATCGATCAGCGCCTGCGGATCGACGAGCCCGCCGCGGGCCGTGTTGACGAGGATCGCCCCCCGCTTCATCTTGCCCAGGGCCTCGGCGTCGATGATGTGATGCGTCTTGTCGTTGTGCGGCACGTGCAAGCTGAGCACGTCGGACTCGGCCAGCAGCTCGTCGAAGCCCACGTACTCGAAGCCCAGCCCCAGTGCGAGCCGGTCGTCCGGCGCGATGTCATAGCCCAGCCGCCGCATGCCGAACCCGCCCGCGATCCGCAGCGCGTGTGCGGCGATTCGCCCGGTGCCCAGCGCCCCGAACGTCTTGCCGTACAGGTCGCGGCCGCGGAGCCCCTCGATGCTGAAATCGCCCCGCACGGTCCGCTCGTAGCAGCGGTGGATCTTCCGCGTCAGGGCCAGCAGCATGCCGAAGGTGTGCTCGGCCACGGTGTTCTCGCCGTAGTCGGGCACGTTGCACACGGTGATGCCCCGGTCGCGGCAGGCGTCGGCGTCGATGTGGTCGAAGCCGGTGCTGCGCGAGGCGATCAGCTCGAGCTCCGGCATGCGGTCGAGCTGTTCCTCCGTCACCTTGCTGTGGATGAAGACGCTCAGAACCCGCAGCCCGTCGGGGATCTTCTCATCCGGCACCTCGCTCAGACGCTCGCGGGCCGTGATGATTTCGCACGCCTCCGGGCAGTGAGACTTCAGCCGCTGCTCCTCCCACTCGTGGCCCTCGACCACCAGAACCGGCGTGCACTCGTGCTTCGCGTTCGTATCGGGCATGGACGCCTCCTCAGGAGATTATAGCGCTCGGCGCCAACGAAGCTTAGCAACGCTGTCCGCCCGCGGGGGCTCCGGCTACAATGCGTGCCGCCCGGCCGATCGTTCTCAAGAACCGAAACCCCCGGCCGCCGGCGGACATAGAAGGAATGGATACGTACACCGCACCCGTGAGGATCCCACGCCCGCGGAGCGCCCAACGACCGTACGAGGATGCACATGATCGCCGAGCGAAAGGCCGTCGCCCTTCCGGCCCCATGTTTGACGCTTCTCCTGGTGCTCGCCGCCGCTCTTCCGGCCGCCGGCGACATACGCCTGGGGGACGAGACGATTTCGGAGGACCGCTTCATCGTCTACCTGTTCATCGGGCACTCGAACATGGACGGGCAGGCCAAGAGGCGGATCAACCCGCCGCACCCCCGCGCGTGGCGCTACGACACGGGAGGGCGGCGATGGATCCAGGCCCGAGACGACGGCAGCCCCGTCATGCCGTTCCTGCGAGCCATGTGCGAGAAGTACCCGGACTACCACTTCGGGGCGATCAAGGTTTCCGTCAGCGCCGCGCGGATTCACCAGCGCTACCGCAAGGGCTGCGGGCACTATAACGCGCTGATCGCGGCCGCCCGGCGGGAGAAGCCGCGCTGCACCCTCGCCGGCATCCTGGCGATGATCGGCTTCGCCGAGGCGGGCAACCGGACCGAGGCCGAGGGCTTCCTCGATCAGGCCAAGGGCATGATGGGCGAGATGCGGGAGGATCTCCGCGAGCCGGGTCTTCCACTGCTGATCGGTAAGTACGAGGAAGGCGCGACGAACCTGCGCGGCTTCCGCGACGTCGTGCTCAAGGCGATCTACCGGATTCCGGAGGCAATCCCTCATTCCGTCGTCATCGACAAGGACGGCCCGTACGTCGACGGGCATCACTACAACGCGGAGGGCCACAGGATCTGGGCGGAGGAGGCCGCCAAGCTCATCGAACGGCACCGGCTGTTCCCCTTCGCCCCGCCCGTGCAGGTGAAGCTCACGGCGCCGGAGGAAAACCGCATCGTCAAGGAAGGCGACGTGACGCTGACGGCCGAGGCCGAGAGCGAAGAGGGCGAGATCGCGGCCGTTACGTTCTTCGCCGACGGCGTGGAGATCGGCGCCGATTCCGAAGCCCCGTTCGAGTGGATCTGGAAGTCGCCGCCCGGGGGCCTGCACCACCTGAAGGCGGCCGCGAGGGACAGCAAGGACAACACCGCCGAGTCGGTGACCGTCACGATGGCCGTCGGCGACGTGCCGAGCGTGCTGTTCGTGCCGGGCTCGACGAGCTTGGCCTCGGCCGAGATGCAGGTGAAGCGCCGGCTGGAAGGCATGGGGTACCTTGTGGAGGTCGTCCGCGACGACGACGCCACGCCGGAGACGGCCGAGGGGCGTGCCGCCGTGCTGATCCCCGCGAGCTGCCACGGGCTGGCCGTCCGCAAGTTCCGGCAGGCGGCGGCTCCGGTGGTGATCTGGAACGATTACTGCCCCGAATTGCGTGTCGTGCCGCGATCGGGCGGCGCCGTTTCGTCGGGCGTCGACACGCTGGCCGTGCTCGACGCGAAGCATCCGCTCTCCGGAGGCCTGGAGGGCCCGGTGCGGGTGTTCGACGAGCCGCAGAGGGTCCGCTGGGTGCGGCCCGGCGGCAGCGCCAACGTGGCCGCCACGCTCGCGGGGGAAGCCGACAAGGCCGCCCTGTTCGCCTACGAAAGCGGCGCGATCCTGCCGCGGATCGGCCGGCCGGCCCCGAACCGGCGCGTGTCGATGTTCATGGGCTACTTCGCCACGAGCCACTTCACGGAGGACGGTTGGAAGCTCTTCGACGCCGCCGTGCGGTGGGCCGTCGAGGGCGAGCCGCTGCCGTCTCCCGGCGCCTCCACCGAGGAACCGGACTACGACGAATGGCCCGCCGACCGCGACCGGCTCGCCTTCCTGTGGGAGCACAATCAGGCGGCCAACCGCGTGGAGAAGCTCACCGGCAAGGGCACGCGGGTCTGCGAAGTCGTGCCCCACGGGCGCGCGACCTTCGATCGGCTGTTCCGCATGGACGCCGCGGGCGGGCGCTTCCGCGCACCGCAGATGGACGAGCCGCTCGCGGCCGCGTGCAAGCGGACGCACCAGTTCTCCGTCGAGGTGGTGATTACGCCCGAGGCGCGGCACGCGGACTGGAGCCGCATCTTCAGTTACGACGCGGGAAACGACGAATGTAACGTGGTCCTCGGCCAGCACCGGAAGTGGATCTACTTCCGTCTCCGCACGGACCGCACATTGAAGGAGGGTGCGGCCGGCACGCTGTGCCGCATCGACCCGAGCCGGACGAACCATCTTGTGTTCACCTGCGGCAACGGGGAGGCCAAGGCGTACGTCAACGGCGAGCGAATGGGCACGGTCTTCCGCTACAAGGGCAACCTGAGCACCTGGGAACCCCAGAAGGTGGTGTTCGGCGACAGCTCCGCCGGCGGGTTCGGCTGGAACGGGCGGATCGAGGGCGTATGCCTGTACGCGCGGATTCTCCGCCCGGCCGAGGTCGCCCAGCGCTGGCAACTGTACAAGCCCCGACTTGAGGACGAAAAGCGCGCCCCGCCGCCGCGGATCGTCCTGAACGGAAAGCTGCTCACGACCAGCGCCCCGGCCGAGCCGCCCGAGGCATACCGCCGCTCGCTCGTGGTATGCGAGTACGAGGTGGAGAAGGTGCCCGCCGGCGAGTGCGACGCCGAGCGAGTCTTGGTCGCGCACTGGGCGACGCTGGACGGCGAGCCGCTGAAGCGAACCCGCGGGCGCAAGGTCGGCCGGAGCTACCGGCTCATCCTCGAACCGTTCGACGCCCACCCCGAGATCGGCAGCGAGGAACGCAACGACGAGACCGGCCGGATGGACCTGCCCCTGTACTACGACGTGCAGCGCTGACGGAGCGCACGACAGCGGCCCGACGGGGGCTCGCCCCGCCGGGCCGCATGGCTGAAATCAAGCCGGGGGCAAGCTACTTCTTCACACCGTACACGCCGCGGCTGAGACGCTTGAACTGCTTGTCCTTCAGCGCGCCGGCGACGATGTTGTAGAAGTTGTCGCTGTTGGTCTTGTATCCGGCCTTGAGGACCGCGTCGGCGATTTCCCGCACCCGGAGGCCCTTCGGGTTCTTCTGCAGGACCTCCACGATGTAGTCCTGAAGCGGCTTGGTGTTCTTCGGGCGGCGCCGTCTGCGGCCGCGCTTGGGGGCCTTCTTCGTCGCCTTCTTGCCGCTGCGACCGGTCCCGCCGCCCTCCAGATCGTGGATCTCCCGGTCGATCGCGTCCAGTTCCTTGGCGACCTGCTGCCGGCGCTTCTGAAGTTGCCCGAGGCGGCGCTTCTGCTGCTGCAGCTCCTTCTCAAGGTCTTGGATACTGAGATTGGCTCGTGCCATAATGGACTCCTTCCCACCCTAGTTTGGGTTACGAGTAGCGCACTCCGTCGTGCACGGACGATGTAATGTTATAGGTGCGGCAAAGATCCGCAACATAAAAAAGCAGGACACCGCCGGCGCGGCGAATCCATTCGGCGGAACCGGAGTGCTCCTTCGCATCCGCCCGGCGGCCGTGCGAAACGCCCTCCGTGGCCGAACGGACCGAACCAGGCCAGCTCGGGCGTTGCCGGCGCGGAGCCCGACTGCGGAGGAGCGGAGGTCCGCGTGTGCGGCACGGGCGAGGCCGTGGACCCGGCGCGGCCGCACGGGCCGTGAAGCCGCTCAGGGCGGAGAGCCCCCTGCAAGGGTCCCAAGGCAAGTCGCATCAACCTCAAGGGCAACTTGGCCGATAGACAGGTTGTGGCTGTGCGCCGGCCTGGTCCGGCGGCCCTGCTCGGCTTGAACGCGCTATCCGCGACGGATACAATGGCATGAAACCGGCCGCACCCTCGTACCGTGCGGCCTTCTTTACGAGAACGCCACCCCGCCCGGCGGGATAAACGGAGTTACGCTAAATGTTTGAGCGATTCACCGAGCGCGCCCGTAAGGTCATGGCCTTGGCGAACCAGGAGGCCCAGCGCTTCAACCACGAGTACATCGGCACGGAGCACGTGCTGCTGGGGCTCGTGAAGGAAGGCAGCGGGGTCGGGGCGAATGTCCTCCGCAACCTCGGCGTGGACCTGGCCAAGGTCCGCATGGAGGTCGAGAAACTCGTCAAGGCCGGCCCGGACATGGTCACCATGGGCAAGCTGCCCAAGACGCCCCGAGCGAAGAAGGTCGTCGAGTACGCCATCGAGGAAGCGCGAAACCTCAGCCACAACTACGTCGGCACCGAGCACCTGCTGCTGGGGCTGCTTCGCGAGCAGGAAGGCGTCGCCGCCCAGGTCCTGATGAACCTCGGCCTCAAGCTCGAGGAGGTCCGGGAGGAGGTCCTGAACCTTCTCGGCGCGGGCGTCGAGCCGGACGAGGCCGCCACCCAGCCTAGCGGCGGCGAGCCGCAACAGCAGCAACAGCGCCGCGGCAAGAGCAAGACCCCCGCGCTGGACAGCTTCGGCCGGGATCTGACCGAACTGGCCCGCGAGGGCCAGCTCGACCCGGTCATCGGACGCCAGAACGAGATCGAGCGGGTCATCCAGGTCCTCTGCCGGCGCACCAAGAACAACCCCGTGCTGCTCGGCGAGGCGGGCGTCGGCAAGACCGCCATCGTCGAGGGCCTCGCCCAGAAGATCGTCGGCAACGACGTGCCGGAAATCCTCCACGAGCGGCGGATCGTCGCGCTCGACCTGGCGATGATGGTCGCCGGCACCAAGTACCGCGGCCAGTTCGAGGAACGCATCAAGGCCGTGATGAACGAGGTCAAGCGGGCCAAGAACGTCATCCTGTTCATCGACGAGCTGCACACGCTGGTCGGCGCCGGCGGCGCCGAGGGCGCGATCGACGCGGCCAACGTGCTCAAGCCGTCCCTGTCTCGCGGCGAGATCCAGTGCATCGGCGCCACGACGATGGACGAGTACCGCAAGCACATCGAGAAGGACGGCGCCCTGGAGCGGCGGTTCCAGACGATCATCGTCGAGCCCCCCACGGCCGACCAGACGTCCGAAATCCTCAAGGGCCTGCGGGACCGCTACGAGGCCCACCACCGCGTGCGGATCAGCGACCTGGCCCTCCGCCGCGCCGTCGAACTGTCCAACCGCTACGTCACCGGCCGCGTGCAGCCGGACAAGGCCATCGACGTCATCGACGAGGCCGGGGCCCGCGTCCGCCTCAAGACCATGACCAAGCCGCCGGACCTGACCGACCTGGAAGGACGCATCGAGCAGCTCCAGGCCGACAAGGACGAGGCCGTCAAGAACGCCGACTACGAGCGGGCGGCCGAGCTTCGCGACCAGGCCGAGCAGCTCCGCGCCGAGAAGGAGCAGAAGCTTCAGGAGTGGAAGGGCCGCCGCAGCGAGATGGACGCCGTCGTCGACGACGAGGTCGTGGCCGAGGTCGTCAGCAAGATGACCGGCGTGCCGCTGACCCGGCTGGAGAAGGAGGAGGCCCAGCGGCTGCTCGAGCTGGAGAAGGAGCTGCACAAGCGCGTCGTCAGCCAGGACGAGGCGATCAAGGTCGTCTCCAAGAGCATCCGTCGCGCCCGCAGCGGCCTGAAGGACCCGCGCCGCCCGATGGGCTCGTTCATCTTCGCCGGGCCCTCCGGCGTCGGCAAGACGCTGCTGTCCAAGGCCCTGGCCGAGTTCATGTTCGGCGACGAGGAAGCCCTCGTCCACCTGGACATGAGCGAGTACATGGAGAAGCACAACGTCTCCCGCCTCATCGGCGCGCCTCCCGGCTATGTCGGCTACGAGGAGGGCGGACAGCTCACCGAGCGAATCCGACGGCGCCCCTACGCCGTGGTGCTGCTCGATGAAATCGAGAAGGCCCACCCGGACGTGTTCAACATGCTCCTCCAGATCATGGAGGAGGGCCAGCTCACCGACTCGTTCGGCCGGCGGGTGGACTTCCGCAACACCGTGCTGATCCTCACCACAAACATCGGCGCCGAGATGATCAAATCCGGCGGCGGGTTCGGCTTCGGCAAACGGGACGAGGAAGCCAGCTACGAGAAGATGAAGGACATGCTCAGCAAGGAAGTCGAGCGGCACTTCCGTCCGGAGTTCCTCAACCGGCTCGACGACGTCATCGTCTTCAAGTCCCTCACGCGGGACGACCTGGACACGATCGTCGACTTCGAGTTGCGGAAGGTGCGAGAGCGGCTCTTCGAGCACGGACTGGAGCTGGAGCTGACGGCCGAGGCCAAGCAGTTCCTCATCGACAAGGGATTCAACCCCGACTTCGGCGCCCGTCCGCTCCGCCGGGCCATCGAGCAGCACGTGGAGGATCCGATCAGCGAGGAGATCCTCCGCGGAAACTACTCGGAGAAGGCCCGCGTGGTCGTCTCGGTCAAGACCGAGACGGACGAGGACGGCGACGAGGTCAAGCACCTGTACTTCGAGGGCGCCGGGCAGAGGCCCGCGGCCGAGGAACGGCCGGACGAAGAGACCGCCGCCGATGAGGGCGAGCCGCTCGAAGAGGTGCACGAGGCGACCTAGAACCGACCTCCGCTGCCCCCGGACGCCGGCGTTCGGGAAGGCGCCGAGACGGTCGTTCGGCCCCCTTGCTGCAGGGGTGGTGGCTTGACGCGGTGCCGCGTGGGACCGCGTCTTCTTTGCGCGGAAGCCGCCGAAACGGACATCAGAGAATGCGGCCGCGGGCCCCGGCCGGCGTGTGCACGGCGGCGGGGCAGAACCATGCCTCCCATGCGGGGGTATAGAGCATGGCGTCTCGCCGGGGCGCATCCGGGGAGTTCCGGGCCTGCCGCTGGACCGGCCCGTGGCCTCGCGGAGGGCAAAACGGCGTTCCGCCGGCCGGCGGACCCGCGCCGAAAGCACACGGCCGCGAGCCGAGACGGATCCGGTGCGGGGCGGCCGAAGGCGTGTTATAGTACGGTGACTCGCTCGCTACGAAGGGATCACGGGAACCGGCTTCATGGCCCCCATGGAGCCGCGCTGCGGTGAGAATCGGGCGGATGCACGGAAGGCCGGCGACGGCGAACCTGCACGGGCTGCCGAGGCCCCCTGACGCCGCGGATGCCCGGCCGTCATCGGAGCCCCGCCCCCGTAGGCCACGAAACTCGTTCACGAACGGACCGAATTTCGGGAACCCATTGGCACACGAAACGTCCAACCTCTCGGCCGGGCAGAAGCGTCCGGCCGGCGGCAAAACGCTCGCCTTCGAGGACGCGTCGCTGGTGGATCGCGTCAAGAAGGGCGACATGGAAGCGTTTGCCGACCTCGTAGCGAAGTACCAGGATCGCGTTTACAACCTGATGCTGCGGATGAGCGGACAGACCGCCGACGCGGAGGAGTTGACGCAGGATGCATTCCTGCGGGCGCTCGAGCGGATCGGCCAGTACCACGGACGTAGCGGCTTCTACACATGGCTGTTCCGCGTGGCGGCGAACCTGGCGTTGTCGCGCCGCCGCCGCGCCGCGCGGGTCCAGTTCCACTCGCTGGACGCAACGGACGATGACGGTAACGGGCGGACGCAGGCCGACAACCTGACGGCCGCCATGGCCCGCAGGCGGGACCCCTCGCCGGAGGACGCGGCCATGAAGAGTGAATCGCGGCAGCGCGTGCTGGCCGCCCTGGGCGAGTTGGATGACGAGTTCCGCCTCGCGGTGGTTCTGTGCGACATCGAGCAGATGGACTACGCCACGGCCGCCGAGGTGGCGGGCGTGCCGCTGGGAACGATCAAGAGTCGGCTGCACCGCGGACGATGCCTGCTGCGGACCCGGCTGGCGAGCTTGGTCGGATACGACAGATAGCCATGACGGACGAACGGAACATCACGGAACAGCTCTCGGCCTACCTGGACGGCGAGTTGAGCGACGCCGAGGCCGGGCGGATCGAATTGGCCGTCGCCGGCGATGAGAAGCTGGCGGCCGACCTGGAGTCCCTCCGCGCCACCCGCGAGTTGCTCCGCGGGCTGCCCCGCGAGAAGGCCCCGGCCGACATGGCCGACCGCGTGCTGACCCACGCCGAACGCGGCCAACTCATGCGGAAGTCGCCCACGCGGCGGCAGCCGGGGCCGATGCGCTGGGCGCGGTTCGCGGCCGCGGCGGCCGTGCTCATCGTCGCCGGCGGGCTCGTCGCGCTCATGGTCCACGCCATGTACCTGCCCGATGCCTGGGACGGCGCCGGCCAGACGGCACACGACGGCACCAACGGCGGGGCCGGGGTGCATCCCCCGACGGAAATCGCCGCGAAGAGCGGCGACGGCGACGAGGAGGGAAAAGCCGGCGAAATCGGAGGCAATAAGGTCGCGTCGGGCGACAAGACCGGCCGTCGGCCGCCGCGCGCCCGTTGGGGCAAGGGCGGCGAGCCCCACGGCGTAGGCCGCAGCCCGTTGGCCAAGGCCCGAACGCCCGATCGTCACGACGGGTCGGACGTGCGCGTCGAGAGTTTCCTGGAGCAGATTGAGGCCCCGTCGAACGCGGTCAACCTGGAGGTCGTCGACATGGTCCTGGGCCAGCAGGACGTCGAGGCATTCCTGATTGAGAACGGCATCCGCCCGTTGCGGACGACCGACCCCACCCCGGACCCCGAAACCACGATGTCGCGCCGGAACTTCTACTTCAACCAGCGGCTCAACGGCTCCGAGCAATATGTCGCCTTCGTCCCCGCCGGTGAGGTCGAGCAGTACCGCCTGGAACTGACCCGCCGGGTGGTCGCCTCGCAGGTGGCTCGTCGGTCGCGTGAGGGCGAGCCGAGCGGCCCGCCCGTGACATGTGCGGGCGGAGAAGGCCGGGCCGAGACGACCACCGACATTGGCTCGGCCGAACACCCCGAGCCGGAGGAGTCGGCCCGCAGCGAGGCGCGAGGCGCCGCGAAGCTCGCGGATGACGGCGAGAAGACCGACGACCAATGGAGCGAAGAGCTGCTTGCCGCGGCCGAGGGGATGAACGAGGCCCTGCCGGAGCCGCCCTCACCCAACGAGCAGGAGGCGCCCGGCGCGGCCGCGCCGCCCACCGCCGTCGAGGAGGCGGAGGCCGCCGACGCGGACGGGGCGGCCCGAACGGGCGAGCTCCCGGCGGAAGAGCCGCCGCGCCCGGCCGGGGGCGAGGCCGCGCCGACTGAGCCGGTCGCAGAGGATGCCCCGGGCGAGTCGAGTCCGGCGGACGGCGGCACCGATCCGAAAGATGAGCCCGACGCGGCGCTTCACCGGGATGGATCGCGCCAGGGCGAAGGTGCCCCGGCGTCGGAAGACGGCCATCGCGACGGGACGGAAAGGGAGAAGGCGTCGGTCCACGAAAAGGCGACACAAGCCGAGGCGGACCTCCCCGAAAGCGTTCCGAGCGAGGCGGACAACGGCGGCATCTCCGGCGGGTACGGAAGCGAGTCGGACACCCGACCGGCCGAGGACGCCCAGCGTGAACCGGCGGCCGGCGCCGAAGATGCCGGCACACGACCCGCGCGGATCACTGCGGGCGTTTCGGCTCTGCCGGGCGGGCAGGCGGCGGTCGACGAGCTGCGCCGTCAACTCACCGAAATCGGTGCGGACGTCGAACTGCTCGTCATCACGCTCGACGCGGTCCGCCCCGAGGAAGCCACGCCCGAGCGGCTGTTGGAGCAGATGCGCGCGGCCGAAAGCGAGGTCCAGATCCGCGAATCGAACGCCGCGCAGGCCGACCCCAGCACGGCCCCCCCGCCCGAGTTGGACGCCGCACCGACCACCGCACCCGCGGGCGAATGACCCCGGGCCCTCGCGTTGCCGGCCCTGCCACCGCCGCCGCTCTACTCGAAGCGCCGGGATGTCTCCCGCATGGATAGTGCGCAGCCCGTGCAAGCCCGGTAGCCGCAGCAGGCGCTCGGCGAGTTGCATCCGGCCGAGAGCGAGTTGATCGTAATGCGAATCTGGGGGCGGATGACGGGCGGTAGGCCGAAGGGCGCCGTTGCGAGTTTGTCGAAGGGCGTCGGCCTGAGCGGGCAGGGGGCGGCGAGGCGGAATCCGCTTGGCGAAACCGCGGCGGGGGTTAGAATCCGCGGCATGCGACGCTGGATTGGCCGCGGGCGGTCTGCGGCAGGACAGCATCGGGCAACCCCGCCACAGAGGAGACTGCAAATGCTCCATTCAACTCACCGAGGTACCGGAAGCGCCGTCCGGCGAAGGACGAGCGTGATCATCGTGGCATGGGCGGCCTGTTGGGTTCCAAGCGTGGCGTTTTGCCAAACGGCCGTGAAGCTCTATGAGATGGTCGAGGTGTCGATGACCAACGACACGTCGTTTGACAACCCGTTCACGGACACCGAGCTTCGCCTGAACGTCTCGGCGCCGGCCGGCCGTCGTCTCGGCCGGGAGTTCACCTGGTACGGCTTCCACGACGGCGACGGCAAGGGCGGCCAGAAGGGCAACGTCTGGAAGTTCCGCCTGCTGTTCGACGAGCCGGGCACTTGGACGGTCACGGCCGGGTTCTACAAGCCGGGCACCGACACGGCCAACGGACCCGAGAAGACGTTCACCTACACCGTCTCGGATGAGCGAATCCGCCGTGACGAGCACGGCCCTGTGCGGATCGACCCGCGGAACCCCATGCGGTTCGCCTTCGACGACGGGACGCCGTGGGTGACGTTTTCGATTCACAGCTCGCTGCTCCTGGACCGAGAGGATCCGAAGGTGTCGCATCAATGGATCGACGAGCACGTGGAGCGGGGGGTGAATGCGCTGGGGGTACGTTTCAGCAGCAATACTGACGCCATGAAGGAGCGGAATCAGTATCACTGGCTGAAATCCGACGGTTCCCGGGCGGAATCCTGGCCGGACTACGACGGATTCGATTACTCCCGCTTCGACGTCGCGTCGTATCACCACAACGAGAAGATCCTCGACTACGCCCAGGAGAAGGGCATCAAGCTGTTCATCTGGTTCGGCATCACCGGTCTCAATGGCCAGTACGATACGCCCGGCCCGCTGGACCACACCGATGACGGCGAGATGGGGCCGTTGCAGAAGCTGCACATCCGGTATCTGCTCGCCCGGTGGGCCCCGTATACGTGCTGGTGGCACTGGACGGTCGCCAGTGAATGGGAGGAGACGCGAAGAAGGAAGGGCGGCAAGGCGATTCACGTCAATCACGCCCGGATGCTCACGGACGGGAACCCTTGGAAGATGCTGATCAGCAATCATTCCCTGGGCGATTGGGAGTTGGACGGCACGGAGGACGGCTGGGGCCTGGCCACGCTCCAGAAGCGCGTGGGCGATTCGAAGAACGGATTGGTCGCCGGCCCCCGGCGGTTCGTGGAAGACAATGACCATCACGGCATCCCGGTCTTCAACTGCGAGGGGATCTGGCAACTGTCCAACACCACGCGGAACCGGATCGCCACCGTGGCGCATCTGATGGCGGGCGGGTTCAGCAACATCGCCGTGTGGAAGAAAGGCCACGTCGACGGCTCGTTCGGCTGTAACTGGCCGAGCGTCATAGAGAAACATAAGGATTCCGCGGCCGCGCTGGGCATGCTGGCGCGGTTCTTCAACCGCCGCGACATCGACATCAACGCGTGCAGCCCGGCCCACGATCTGGTGGAGGTCTCCGGGGGCGCCAAGGTGCTGTGCCTTGCCGAGAAGGGCGTGCGGTACTACGTCTGGGCCGACCGGGGCGGAACGCCCACACTGGACCTCCGCGGGCAGGAGGGCATGTTTGAGGTGGTGCGGTACGAGGGCGCCAACCTTCCGGCCGAGGGCGGCGGTACGAAGCTCGATTCCATCGCGGGCGGCGGCAAGCGCTCGCTCGGTGCGTGCCCGAAGAGCGGGTTCGGCAACGACTACCTGTTCGCGATTACCGCAACCGAGCCGGCGATCGGCACGACATCGGCGGGTCCGTAGCTTGCGGCGGCAGGGCGGATCCGCGCGGCGGGGCCGGGCGCGGTTGCGCTACGGCAGCGGCTCGGGGTCGCCCGTGCGGGCGTGGTGGCGGAGGACGGCGCGGCAGACGGCGTCCTGGAGTTGCTTGGCCTTCCAGGCCTTTCCGGGTGCGACCTGGTTGACCATCACGCTGAAGGCGTAGGCCGGGCCGCCTTTTTCGTCCAGCACGTAGCCGCTGAGGCAGGACACCCCGCGGATGTAGCCGGTCTTGGCCTTGACGCGGCTCTTACAGCCCGCACCGCGCAGCCGCTTCCGGAGCGTGCCGTCCACGCCTGAGGTCGGCAACGCCTCCAGGAGCAGTTCGCCGGCCCGGCCGCCTGAGAGGTGGTAAAGCACGGTCGTCATGGCCCGTGGGGTGACGTGGTTGTTGCGGGAGAGCCCGCTGCCGTCGGCGACGCGGAGATCGTCCTCTTCGATTCCGAAGGCCTCGCCAAGCGTGCGTTCCATGATCTCGGCGCTGCCGGCCCAGGTGCCGTCGCCGGCCGCCAGCAACATCGCCTCGGCGGCCATGTTGACGCTGTCCTTGTTCGTCCGGCGCAGCACGGCCGAGAGGGGGGTGCGCGTTGCGAGGATGAGCTTCATCTCGTCGTCATCGGCATCGAGCGGCGGCACGGCCCGCACGTCGCCGTCGAAGTCGACGCCCGCTTCGGCGAGCCGGTCGGCCAGCACGCGGCCGAGCAGCAGCGCCGGCCGGTCCACCGGCACGGACAGCGGCCAGGTCTTCTCGCCGGTCATCGTGCCGCGCAGCGTGATGAGCGAGTCATCCTCGTTGGTACGCATGGACCACACGTTCCGCTTGCCGGGGCGGACGGTGCTCTTCACGCGGATGTGCCGCGAGCGGGGGCTCAGCACCGGCCGGGCGCTCCGACCGTCGGACTGGAACGAAACGTCGATGCAGTTATTGTGGTAGTTCAGCGCGCCGACGGGCGCGGCGTAGTCCCGGTTGTGCTGGTCCTCGGGCCAGTCGGGGTGGCGGCGGCTCTCGCGTTCGGCCGGACCGGCCAGCAGGATGTCCCCCGCGAGCTTCCCGCCGGTCGCGTCCTTGACGGCCTCGGCCCACCGGTCCAGCTCGGCGTAGATGCTCGTGTCGGTGCCGTGCGCGATCTTGGGGTCGCCGAGCAGGGGGTCGTGCCCGCCCACGACGACCAGGTCATCCCCGCGCTGGTAGACGCTCGTGGTGAACTCGTATCCAGGGCCGAAGCGGGTGAGGATGAAAGCGCTGGTGAGCAGCTTCTGGTTGCTGGCGGGGATGCTGAGCCGGTCCGAGCGGAGGTCGACCGACGAGCAGCCGGAGGCGAGGTCGACGACGGACACGGCCGCACGGCCCTTGTTTTCCGCCTCGTAGTCGGCGACGAGCGACCGGACGTCGGACGCCAGGTCGGCGGCACGAGAGGGCAGCGCGAAAGCCAGCGCGCAGGTCGCGGCCGTGAGGATGGCGGTGTGTCGTCTCCTGTCCCGAGTGTCGTGCATCGCTCCGTCGTTGCCGCGCCGCACGGGGCCGGCGACTATTCCTTCCGGGCGGCGGGTCGCGTGTCGGGCGTATCGGCGAGGTCTCCCTCGTCGCCGAAGACGGCGCCGGTCGCGCGGGCGGCCCGCACCAGCCGGTGGTTCCCGGGCACGGTACGGACCTTATCGGCCACGTCGGCGATGGGAACCGAGGTTATCTCGCCGGCCTGCTCCACGACCACGCGCCCGAAGCGCCCCTCGCGGAGCAGCGTGAAGGCATGGTAGCCGAAGCCGGTGGCCAGCACGCGGTCCCGCGCGGTCGGGGTGCCGCCGCGCTGGACGTGTCCGAGGATGATGGCCCGGCTTTCCAGCCGGCTGATCTTCTCCACTTCTTCCGCCACGTACTTGGATACGCCGCCGAGGCGGATCGGGTCGGGCGAGTTCTCGACGACGTGGTCCACGACCTGCTCGCCGCCGACGGGCTTGGCGCCCTCGCCGACGGCCACGATGGTGAAGCCCTTGCCGCCGCGGTTGCGGCCGGCGCACTTCTCGGCGACGGTCTCCATGCGGAAGGGAATCTCCGGGATGAGGATCACGTCGGCGCCCGAGGCCAGCCCGGCGTGGAGCGTGAGCCAGCCGGCGTAGCGCCCCATCAACTCGACGACCATCACGCGATGGTGGCTCGACGCGGTCGTGCGGATCTTGTCCAGGGCGTCGGTGGCCGTGGCGACGGCCGTGTCGTGCCCGAACGTGATGTCCGTGGCCCACAGGTCGTTGTCGATTGTCTTGGGCACGCCGACGACGTTGAGCCCGCGTTCGATGAGCTTGGCGGCCCCGCTCATGGTGCCGTCGCCGCCGATGACCACGAGGGCGTCGAGCCCGGCTTCGTGGTAGTGGTCCACGACCTGGTCCCGCACGTCCTTCCGCACCCATCCGCCCTGTCCGTCGGGCACGGCGTAGTCGGACGGGTTGGCCTTGTTGCAGGAGCCGAGGATCGTTCCGCCGAGGTTGAGGATGCCGCTGACGTCTAGGTAGCTCAGGGGGCGGATGCGGTTCTGGATGAGCCCGAGGTAGCCGTCCTCAATGCCCAGGACCTGCATGCCGCCGGATAGGGCGGCCTTGGCCACAGCGCGGATCACCGCGTTGAGTCCGGGGCAGTCTCCGCCGCCGGTCAGGATGCCGATTCGTTGCGGTCCGTCACCCATGTCCATATCCCTCGCTCATCTGCTATACTTCTCAGGAAGCCGCCATCTCGATCCGATACTACCGGCAGGGACGCTGCGAGGAAACGTCAAATGGGTCACGGGCAGGAAACCGACCGTCGGCGGCACGCCAGATACCCGCTGAACACCCGCGTCGGCTTCTACCACGCGCCCACCCAGCGTGAGTTCCCCGCGCGATGCGCGAACATTTCGCAGAGCGGCATGATGATGTACGTCCCGGCAGCGACGCCGGTGCAGCCGGGCCAGCCCATCCGCGTCTCGGTCGACGCCGTGTACCGGCCGGAGCTTGCGGGCCTGTCGGGCGAGCCGATCGAGGGAACCGTCGTGCGCGTCGACCGCATGGCGATGATGCGTTCCGGGCACCTGGCGGTGGGCGTTCGCTTCCGCGGCGCGTAGGCGGCGCCGCCCGCTACGGCTCAGGGATCTGGTCGGCCATCAGCAGGGCCACCTGTTCGGCGGTCGGCATGGCGGATTGCGCCCCGATCCTCGTGCAGGCCAGCGCGCCGGCGGCATTGGCGAAGCGGGCCGCGGCGCGGAGCTTGTCTCCGCGGGCAACGGCCAGGCCCAGCGCCGCGGTGAAGGCGTCCCCCGCGGCCGTGGTGTCCACCACGTCCACGTGGTAGGGCCCGACGCGCGAGATATGCCCCTCGGCCGAGACGACGAGCGAGCCGCGCGCCCCGAGCTTGATGACGGCCGCCTTGGCCCCGCGGGCGATCAACTCGGAGGCGACGTTCTTGCTACCGCGTTCCTCCGCGGCGGCGCGTCCGGTGAGCTGCTCGGCCTCGCCGGCGTTCGGCGTGAGGACATCGACGGCAAACAACTCGGGGCAGACCTGCCGCGGCGCCGGGGCCGGGTCGAGCACGATGCGGCACCGGTGGCGGCGGGCCACCTCGAGCGCGGCCCGTACGGTCGGCAAGGGCAGCTCGAGCTGGAGAAGCACGACGTGCGCCTGCTCGAAGAGCGACTCCTCGGCGAATACGTCGTCGGGCGTGAGCCGGTAGTTCGCGCCGCTGGCGACGACGATGGAGTTCTCGCCGTTGGCGTCCACCAGGATCATCGCCACGCCGCTGGGCGTCGAGGGGTGGGTCCGGATGTGCGAGCAGTCGACGCCCTCGGCCCGCAGGTTCGCCAGCAGCGCCTCGCCGAAGCGGTCGGCGCCGACGCAGCCGACCAGCGCGCAGTGCCCGCCGAGCCGGGCGGCGGCGACGGCCTGGTTCGCCCCCTTGCCGCCGGGTGAGGTCGTCAGGCGGTCGCCGAGCACCGTCTCGCCCGGTGCGGGCATGGCGGGACAGCGCACGGCCATGTCCATGTTGATCGACCCGACGACGAGGATGTTGGGCTGGTCAAGCACTCGGGGTACCGGTGGCGAACGGGCGCGTCACAATACCAGCGTCCAGGTTTGCACGTCAATCGTTTGCGGGTCCACGCGGGCGTAGGCGGTCAGGCGCCGCGAGGCGGCGAGACGGAAGCCGACCCGCCGGATGCAACGCCGCGCGCCCGCGTTGATACTGAGGTTCTGCACGTGCACGCCGCG
>CAZHEH010000003.1:27855-89475 GCA_964531695.1 uncultured Planctomycetaceae bacterium
GCACGCCGCGCAGATGTCGCGGACCGCGGGCCGGTCCCGCCGCTCGTACGGCCGGATGCGGAACCGCGGATTGCCGTCGGCGCCGTTCACCTCGTTCCCCTTGCCGGCACGCGGCGTGACCGGGCCGGGCTTACTTCTCGGGGCGGTCGTCCGCGAACTCCCCGCGCGCCAGCCGCTGCATGGCATCGCCGGTGGCCCGGTAGTGCGTCCAGCCCTCGAGGATCTCGAAGCCCATCGCCATCGAGAAACGCAGCGCCGGGTCGTTCCATACCAGCGCCTTCCACTCGAAGCGGCCGGCCCCGCGCTCGGCGGCCACGCGCGCCACGTGGGCCAGCAGGACGCGCCCGAGCCCCAGCCGGCGGTAGGGCGGGCGGACGTACAGGTCGTCCATGTACAGCCCCGGCCGCCCTTGGAACGACGAGAAGCTGCGGTAGTAGATCGCGTAGCCCGCCGGCTCGCCGTCCAGCTCGCCGAGGATCGCCTCGGCCGCGGGGCGCTCGCCGAAGAAGGCCTCGTGCAGCCGGGCCTCGGTGGCGGCGAACTCGTCGGTCATCTCGTCGTACTCGGCGAACTCCTTGACGAGTTGCACGAGCAGGGGGATGTCCTCCGGCACGGCCGGGCGGATCGTGAATCGCGTGGAGGCGTCGGGATCGTTCATGGGGTCGGCTCGCGGCGTTCGGCGCGGCGGTCGGCTAGGTCCACACCAGCTCGGGCCCGCCCTTGATGACCTTGCCGATGACCCAGCACCTTTGCTCAGCGCGGCGCAGACGGTTCATGATGGGCTCGGCGAAGTGCTTGGACACCACCATCACGAAGCCGATGCCGAGGTTGAACACGCGGGTCATCTCGATCTGGTCCACGGGTCCCTTGGCGGCGATCAGCCCGAAGATCGGCGGCTCGGGCCAGGAGTCCCGCTTGATTCGCACGGTCAGGCCCTCGGGCAGCACGCGCGGCAGGTTGCCCGGGAGCCCGCCGCCGGTGATGTGGGCCATCGCCTTGACGGGTTTCTTCACGCGGTAGCGGCTCAGCACGTCCAGCACCGGGCGGACGTATATGCGGGTCGGGCGGAGCAGCTCGTCCCGCACGGATGCGCCCTCCAGCTCGGGCGGGCGGCTGGTAAGGCGGTAGCCGTCCTTGCCGAGCAGGACGCGGCGGACGAGCCCGAAGCCGTTCGAGTGCAGGCCGTCCGAGGCCAGGCCAATCGCCACGTCTCCGGGCTCGGTGTTCGAGCCGTCGATCGCGCGCGGGCCCTCGACGATGCCCACGGCGAAGCCGGCCATGTCGAACTCGCGCGGCTTGTAGAAGCCGGGCATCTCGGCCGTCTCGCCGCCGAGCAGGGCGCAGCCCGCCCGCACGCAGCCGTCGGAGATCCCCCGCACGATCTCGGCCGTGCGCTCCGCGTCGAGCTTGCCGACGGCGAGGTAGTCCAGGAAGAACAGCGGCTCGGCGCCGCAGCAGATCAGGTCGTTGACGCTCATCGCGACGAGGTCCACGCCGACCGTGCCGAGCTTACGGGCCTTGAAGGCGATCTTCAGCTTGGTGCCGACGCCGTCGGTGCAGGCCACGAGGTGCGGGTCGCGGTAGTTGCGGCGCAGGAGCTTCTCGCTGAAGTCCACGCGGAAGGCGCCGGCGAAGCCGCCGAGGTCACTGACGACGCGGGGGTCGTAGGTCCGCTCGGCCAGGGGGCGGATGAGTTGCACCAACCGCTCGCCGGCGTCGATGTCGACCCCGGCGTCCTTGTAGGTCACGGCGCTGCCCGGTGTGGCTGCCATGGTGGCGTATCGTAGCAGGTGGCCTGCCGGATGCAACCGCCGGTCGGCTCGGCCCGGCACAAGGCCGGGAAACGGGCCATTTGGGCTTGCGCCCGTTTGACTTACCGGCCGATAAACAATACGCTGGAATCGTGTGAACCCCACCCCTTTCAGAGGACGAGCGGCGTGAGTGCATCGAGCCCACGGGCATTGGCGATCATCGCCCTCCTGACCGGACTGGCGGCGGCCGTGGCGCCGGCACAGGCGCCCGCGGGCGGACTCAGCGTCATCCAGCAGGAGGAGCTGAAGATCTGGTCCGAGCAGTTGGCGGACCGAGAGACCTCCCCCCGTACCAAGCGCCAGGCCGCCAATCTGCTCGTACGGCGGTCCTACCCCGAGGCGACGAAGGTGCTGTTGGGCTTCCTGGCCGGCAAGAACCATCAGCAGGCCAAGATCGCCATCGCCGACTCGCTCGCGGCCGTCGGAGATCCGACTCGCAAGGAGTTCATCGAGCCGCTGATGGAAATGTTCGTCGGCGGCGAGCCGGAGGTCCGCGCCGCGGCCGGACGGGCGCTCATGGCGTACCGCGACGACGGCGACGGCGTGATCGAGCGGCTGATCGAGGTCATGCGGGACCCGGCACAGGACCGGGCCGTTCGGCTCGAGACGATGAGCGTGCTCCAGAACGTGCTGGACAAGCGCGTGGTGGGGGCCCTGGTCGCCTCGTTGGAGGCCGAGGACCCGGCCGTGCGCGAGGCCGCGCTCGACACGCTGCCGAAGCTCACGAAGATCTACGGCTACAGTCGTCCGCAGTGGCGGCGCTGGTGGGAGACGAACCAGCGCAAGCCGCTGTCCGAGATGCTCAAGGACTGGGCCGAGAACATCGCCAAGCGGAGCCAGGAGCTCGAGCAGCAGAACGCGGAGCTGCGGGCTCGACTGGCCGAGGCGACCCAGGCGCTGTACGAAGCCACGCCGCCGGAAGGGCGCGATGCCCTGCTGGCGTCGTACCTGGGCGATGCGGTACCGGACGTCCGTGCGGCCGGTCTGCGGCTGCTGGCGGCGTCGCTGCCGGTGCGGGACGGCGTGCCGGAGGAGCTGCGCGATCAGGCGCGCGACGCGCTGGACGATGACAGTGCTCTGGTCCGGGCCGAGGCGGCGTCGCTGGCGGGCACGCTTGCCGACGCCGGGTCGGTCGAGCCGATTCTGGCCCGTCTGGAGGCCGAGCCGGACGCGCAGGTCCGCGAGGCGCTGTTGCGGGCGCTGGCTCATCTGCGGGCGCCCCAGGCCGTGCCCGCGCTGCTGAAGGACGTGGGGGCGGACCGGGCACAGGTTGCCGAGGCCGCGGCGGTCGCATTGGAGAAGACGGTGGCCGAACACGGTCTGGCCGAAGGCCTGCGGGAGCAGGCCGTGGAGATACTGCTGGCCCGGCACAAGGCGATGGCGTCCCGGTCCGCGTCGGCCCCGCTGCGGGAAGCGCTGCTCCGGGCGATGGGCGCGGTGGGCAGCCCGACCTTCGTGCCCGTGCTGCGTGCCTCGCTGACAGACGAGGTCGCGACGGTTCGCCTGGCGGCGATGCACGCGCTGGGCGAGCTGGGCGATGCCGACGCCGCCGACGCCGTCCTGCCGCTGATGAACGACCCCGACCGGGGCATCCGGCGCGCGGCGATCGTGGCGGTGGCGTTGCTGTCCGGGCCGGAACACTTGGCCAAGATCATGGACCGAACCCTACCCGCGACGGAGGCCGATCCGGGCGTCCGCAAGCAGGCCGAGGACGAGGCGGCCCGGATTATCGAGGAGGCGCCGCCGGCGGCGTTGACTCGGCTGGGCGAGTCGCTCGAGGGCCGGGCGGACCTGGCGGACTGGCGAATCCGCGTTCTGGCCTCGCTGGTCGGGAAGAAGGCGAAGAACGGCGATGCGGACCTGCCGGCCGTGCGGCGGACCCTGGCCGACGCGCTCCTGGCGGCCGGGCGCCATGGCGAGGCGGCCGACCAGTTCCAGCGGGTCTACGAGCAGTTGCGGGCCGAGAAGAGCGACGAGGCGCCCGAGGCCTGGCTGGCCTGGCTGTCGGCGCTGTCGGTGTCCGAGCCGGCCTCCGCGGTCACCCAGTTGGCCGAGCAGGAGGACGACGAGGCGTTCGCCCAGGCCTACCGGGCGCTGATCGAGCGGCTGACCGGCTTCCAGGAGGCCGGTCGATGGGAGACGGTCGCCGCCGTCACGGCGACCTGCATCGACACGCTGGCTCCGCGGCTGACCGTCGAGCAGATGGCATCGCTCAAACAGATGCTGACGGAGGCGAAGAAACGGCTGACCGAAGCGGACACGGCGACACAGCCGGCAGCGATCGGGCAGGGCGCCGCCCCGCTGAATCGGGCGTGCTGACGCTTGCGGAGGCAGCAGAAGTCAAGGGCAAACGGACGGATGGTTCCGGTCACGGGCGCCGGAATGCCCACGGGACGAAAATAAGGAAAACGTATGCATCGCAGGCCCGACTCGCGCGTTAAACGGACAACGGGGGTGGCGTGGCCGCACCGGCCCGTCGCCCTTGCGGTGTAGCCATGGCACGGACGGACATCTTCGAAAAGACGGTCGAGTACTTCCTGGGCCCGGTCATGCCGTTTCTGCGCGACCCGGACGTATCGGAGGTGATGGTCAACAACGCTCACGAGATCTACGTCGAGCGCAACGGCGTCCTGGAGCGAACCGACGCCGATTTCGGGGACAGCGAGTCCCTGATGGCCGCCGTCAACAACGTGCTCCAGTACACCGGGCGGCGCCTGACGGAGGAGCAGCCCCTGGTTGACTCCCGGCTGCCGGACGGCAGCCGCGTTCACGTGATCCTGCCGCCGCTGTCGCGGGACGGTCTGTGCATGACGATCCGCAAGTTCGCGAAGGTGATGTTCGACGCCGACCATCTGGCGAAGCTGGGCTCCTGGACGCCGGAGACGATGGAATACCTCCGCATGTGCGTGCTGGCGGAGAAGAACATCCTCGTGACCGGCGGCACCAGCAGCGGCAAGACGTGCCTGCTGAACGTGCTGTCGAGCTTCGTGCCGTCTCACCAGCGAATCGTGGTCATCGAGGATTCCTCGGAGCTGCGGCTCCAGCAGGATCACGTGATCTCGCTGGAGGCCAGACACCCCGACCGCTGGGGACGGGGCGAGGTGACGATCACGGAGCTGTTCCGTTCGTCGCTGCGGCTCCGGCCGGACCGGATCATCATCGGCGAGGTCCGCGGCGGCGAGGCGCTGGACATGATCCAGGCGATGACCTCGGGCCACGCCGGCAGCATGTCCACGCTGCATGCCCACACGCCCATGGACGCGGCCAGCCGGCTGGAGACGCTGGCGATGATGAGCAAGCTGGAGATGCCACTGCACGCCCTTCGTGCGCAGATCGCCTCGGCGATCGACGCGATCGTGCAGATGACGCGGTTCACGGACGGCCGGCGCGGCGTGACGCAGATTTCGGAGATGCTGCCGCTCAGCGACGACGGGCACTACCGCATGCAGGACATGTACCGCTACGAGGTCGGCGACGACGGCGAGGGCCGCCTGGGGCGCACCGGCGCCCACTCCACCTTCGGCGACGACCCGAAGATGCGCGTGCTGCGGAACCAATGGGATTTGACGCGGGAGGTCTTCGACCCGAACAAGCAGGAGGTCCCCGCGTGAGTCGGATGCGATGCAGAGCGTTCCCGGCGGATCAGACCGGTGCCACCACGATCGAGTGGGCCCTGATTCTGGCGGGGATCGGACTGCCGCTGGCCTGGGTGTTCTACGTGTGCGTAATCGGCCTGGGCGAGCATTACCGGATGGTGACATTCATTGAGACGCTGCCGTTCCCGTAATCGTCAGCGCGGGCGGCGCAGGGGAGCGTGATCGGCTGACCTGCGAGGAAGTTCCGATATGATGAGAGCCCTGGGACGACATCTGAAGCGCCTGCACCGCGACGAGCAGGGCGCCGACATGGTGGAGTACATCCTGATCATCGCGGCGATCGCGCTGCCCCTGCTGGCCGTGGCGATCGTCTTCCGCGATGAACTCTGGGGATATGTGAAGGAATTCTGGGACAATATCACCGGCGACATCGAGGTGCCGAACTAGCGTCGGCGTCCCGGCCTGCGAATGCCTTGGGAATACTGGAACTACGCCGTCCTGGCCGTGGTGCTGGTCGTGGCCGCCGTTACGGACATCCGGTCCGGCCGGATCTACAATAAGGTAACGTATCCGGCGTTCGCGGCCGGCCTTCTCGGCCATGCGCTCGTCGGCGGCCTGACGGGCGGTGAGTACGGGCTGGGCCTGCTGGGAGCGCTGGCGGGCGCCGCGATCGGCGCCGTGCTGCTGCCGGCATGGCTGGCCGGCGGCATCGGCGGCGGCGACGCCAAGCTGATGATCGCCATCGGCGCGCTGGCGGGCTGGAGCTTCACGCTTTCGGCGATCTTCTGGGGCTTTGCCGTCGCGGCGATCATGGCGCTGGCCGTCATGCTGCGTCGGAGGATCGTCCGCCGCACGCTGGGGCGGATCGGGCGCGTGTTGTACCTGGCCCTCACGCCCGGAAAGGCGGGCGATCCGACGACGGAAGACAGCCCGAAGATTCCGTTCGGGCTGGCGCTGTGCATCGGGGCGGGCCTGGCGCTGGCCGAGGCGCTGGTACTGGGCCGGCCGGTCATACAGATAGCGATTGAGAGTTGACACAATGGGCTCGGCTGTCGCCAAAACCCGGTTCGGGCGACGCCGGTGGGCGCTCGCCGGCATGGGGGCCGTGCTTGCGGCTCTTGCGGGAGCGGGTGTATACCTGCATCTGCACCGGGCGGCCGGTCCTCGGAGTTGGCTTGGCGCGGGGCTGAGCAGCGGGCTGTCGCTGACTTGTCTGGCGATCGCCGGCGGCTGCCTGGCGGCGCTGGTCGGCATTGGGGCGCTGATGTGGCGCATCGGGCGGCGGCATCCGCGCCCGGCCGCGGACAGCGGCTCGGCCATGGTGGAGTTCGCGTTGGTCTTGCCGCTGGCGCTGTCGATCGCCTTGGTGATGTTCCAGTCTATGATGCTCATGGCCGGCAACCTGTGCGTGCATTACGCCGCTTATTGCGCGGCGAGGTCGGCCATCGTCGCGATCCCGGACGGACCCCGCCCCGTGGACTGGGAGAACGCCCCCGGCCGGGAGCCGCAGAATGTGATTGCCGACAACCACTACTCCGGCACGCGGGGCCAGTCCGAGAAGTGCGAGCGGATGTGGCGGGCGGCGGTCTGGGGCGTGCTGCCGATTTCGTCGTCCAGTTCGCGTTTGCCGCCGGCGGACAGCGGGGCGTTGGAGTCGGGCCTGTCGAAGTTCTTCTCGGCCTACGGCGAGGACACGCCGCACTGGGTTACGAGCGTGTTCGGGCGTAAGTTGCGGTATGCACAGGACTACACCGCGATCGACGTCTCGCCGCCGGCCAACGGGCTCGAGTTCCGGGCGAACGAGGACGTCACCGTACGGGTGGAGCATACGGTTTACCTCGCGATTCCGTACGCGAACTGGTTGTTCGCCAACCTGTTCGACGACGGACGCGAGCTGGGCTTCGGCGACGGGGAGTACGGCGTGGTCGTTGACGCCGAATACACCCTGACCAACGAAGGTGTACAGGATTTCGTCGAGATGGAAAGCTATGAGGACTACGTCGACTGGTAGGGCCTCGCCCGCCGTCGACGACGCATGATGGCAAGAGACCAACAGAACACGGAAGACGTCGGGCTCCAGCCCGGAACGAAGATCGGCAAGTACGAGGTTGAGCAGCGGCTCGGGATCGGCGGGCAAGCCATCGTCTACAAGTGCCGAGACCCGCTCCTCGACCGCTACGTGGCGGTCAAGCAGATCTCCAGCCACCTGGCCGAGGACCCGGCATTCCTCCGGCGATTCCGGGAGGAGGCCCGCACGCTGGCCCGCCTGGGCGCTGAGCAGCCGGCGATCGTGACCATCTACGAACTGGTCGAGGACCAACGCGGCCTGTTCATCGTGATGGAGTACGTCGAGGGGCATACCCTCGAAGCGACGCTCCGCGACAACCCCGGGCCGGTCGACCCCAAAGCGGTGCTGCAGCTCCTCTGGCGGATCGCCGCGGCCATGAACAGCGTCCACCGCGCCGGCATCATCCACCGCGACCTCAAGCCGGGCAACATCATGGTCAGCGCGGGCCTGCACCCGAAGATCATGGACTTCGGCGTGGCGGCGAGCCAGGCCGGGCAGGCCTCCATGGCCATGGGCACCACCAAGTACATGGCCCCCGAGCTGTTCGAGGGCGGCGACGTGGACGCGCGGGCGGACATCTACTCCGTCGGCTTCATCATCTACGAGATGCTGCTGGGCCGAGACAAGTTCAACGAGATCTTCGCCGACGTGGTCCGCGACCCGCAGGGCGACGTCCTCCGGTGGATGAAGTGGCACGGCAACATGGCCGTGCACGCCCCGGCCGCCCACGAGGTGAACCCCAACGTGCCGGTCGCGCTGAGCGAGATCGTCTCCCGAATGACGGCCAAGGACCGGGACCAACGCTTCGCGAGCATGGAAGCGCTGGGCGTCGCCATCAAGCAGGGCTTCTCGCAGAAGGCGCGCGCCGGTCGCGGCCCGCAGATCCCCCCGCCGGCGCAGACCCCGCCGGCAGCGCCGCCGGGCGGCGTCGCGGCGCCCGCGGCCGTACAGTCGGCGGCAGTTCCGGCCGGTGGCTCCGCCGCCGCGGCGCAGCCGTCCGGGCAGGGCCTCGACGCCGGCGGGCTGGAGATTCAGCCGCCGCCCGTGGCCGCGCCGCAGGCCGTCGCGGCGGAAGGGCCGGCCACCGCGCCGATCCCCAAGAAGAAGCTCTCCAAGCGGACCAAGCTGGTCATCGCCGCCGGCGCGGCCGGCGTGGTGCTGGCGGCCGTGATCGCCCTCGGCGTGATGCAGGCCATGAAGGCCTCCGCCCGGCGGGATCGAATCGAGACCGCGCTGGAGGACGCCGTCGACGAGTACCAAGCCGCCCGGAACACGGGGAACGTCGAGGGCCTCCAGGCCGCGATCGACGAGTTACAGGATGTGGAGAGCATGGCCGCCGGCACAAGCTACGCGGCCCGGGCCCGCGTTCTGGTCTATCTTGCCCAGGCGTACAAGGCGTCGGCCGATACCCAGTGGGACGAGGCCAGCGAAGCCCAGGAGAAGGCGGAGGAGGCCATCACCGAAGCCCAGCGGGAATACTCCGACGGCGGCTGGTCCGGCGAACCGAAGCTCCAGGCCTGGGCCCGGCAGAAGCGCGACGAGGTGGACAGCTTCGAGGACCACCTCCTGGCCAGTCGCCGGTTCGTCGCGCACAAGCGCGTGGCCGACGCCATTATGGACGTAGTGCACCGGCTCGCCGAGACCGGTGATAAGCTCGACGGCGAGGAGCAGGTTGACGCGGTCGACGAGGTCGAGCGGGCCCGGCGCATGCTGCAATCCGAGGCCGACGCGGGGGACAGCCCGGCCGAGGTCACGCCCGTCGTCGAGGCCCTGAACGCGACGGCTCAGAAGCTCCGCGACCTGCCCGCGGCCGCGCCCGTGTCGCGCCGGCAGGGCGTGCTGCTGGAGGGCCGCCAGCGGGTCGTGCCCCAGGCCCAGGATATGCTGCCGCAACTGCGGGACTTGGCCGCGACGAATCGCCATCAAGAGGAGACCGACGCCTATCGGACTCGTGTGGACGCCGCCTGGAGCGACGTTCAGAACGAGCTGACCCGTCGGCTGGAGATCAAGCGCCAGCGGCAGCGAGACGAGTTGCAGGCCGAACTGGACGGAATCGCCGACTCGGCCCGGGAACACCTGTCGCAGGCCCGGAAACAGGCCGCACAGGGGAAGATCTCGCTGGCACGGGAGCGGCATATTCCCGCCGCCAAGACGGAGCTGGAGCGGCTGATGGACTGGACCGTGCCGCGCGAGACGGCCGCCGAACTCGGGCGGGAGTACGAGGACCAGGTCATCGACTACCGCGAGACGCTGGCCGACGACGTCCGGGAGCAACTCAAGGACACGGAACTGCGTGTCGACACGGCCGCCACGAACTGGCAAAAGGAAAACGCCTACGCCAAAGCCAAGGAAGCCGTGGCGCAGGCCAAGCGGCAGGCGGCCTGGGCGGCCGCGGCCCGATTCCTGGAGACGGCCATCGCGCTGGCCAAGGAAATCCGCCCCGAGGAGGTCGAAGGTCTCCAGGAGGAGTATCGTGTCGTCCGTCTGCGCGAGAGCTTGGCCCAGGCCCTGAAGCTTCAGTCGGAGAGCGACAACGCCGCGGCCGTGGCGAAGCTGGAGAACATCCTCAGTCAGGATCCGCCGGCGGACATCGCGGCGCGGGCGCGCCGGGCCAAGGCGGATGCGCAGTCCAAGGTGGACCGGGCCCGCCTGGTGGAGCAGGGCAAGGCGCTCGCCTCCCGCGGTCAGTGGGAACAGGCCAAGGAGAAGTTCGAGCAGGCCAAGGCGATCAGCGCCGACGACTACGTCCTCGAGCAGATCGTCAAGTGCGACTACCACATCGGCCTGGCCCGTGCGGACGAACTGCTCAAGGCGGAGAAGCTGGAGGAGGCCATCCGGACGCTCGAGGCCCTCAAGGAGGACAACCCGGACAAGCAGGTCTTCCTGGACGCGCGAATCCGTCGCATCGAGAAGCTGCGGGCCTTCCGGGAGAAGCTCGCCCAAGGCGAGGCCGCCCTCGGGCGGAAGGAGTGGCTCGAGGCCCGAGAGCTGTTCCAGCAGGCGATCAGCATGTACGAGGACGACCCGGAGCGGATCGCCCCGGCCCAGGCGGGGCTCCGGACCGCGCTGTTCAACGAGTGGGTCTCCAAGGGCGTCGGCCGCATGGGCGACGGCGACTACATCTCGGCCAGAGCGTATTTCCGTACCGCGCTGGACTACGTCTCCAACCCGGAGGAGGAAGCCCGCGTCAACGAGTTGATCCGCCGATGCGAGCGGGCGATAGCCGACCAGGAAGAGGGCTGAGGTGTTCGCGAACGGCAAGCCATTCCGTGCCGCGATCCGGACGCGCCGACCCGGCGCTCTGTCGGCCTGTCCGCGGTGGCGCCGCTGCCGCGGGCGGCGCGACGGGCAGATCCTCGTGATCGTCCTGCTGGGGGCGATGCTGCTGGTGGGGATGCTGTTCTACACCTACAACGCCGGCACGCAGATCAACCAGCGTGCGGACATGCAGAACGTGGCGGACTCCACGGCCGTCAGCGGCGGGGCGTGGCTGGCGCGGAGCTTCAACGTCATCGCGATGAACAACGTCGCCCAGAGCCGCATGATCGCGCTGGTGCCGGTTCTGGACGCGATTCCGCAGGCCAGCAACATGGCCTTCTCGGAACTCAACGACCTGATCGGAGACGATGCCTACCCGGAGGCGGCCCAGGCGCCGGGCGACGGACTCGACGGCATCTCGGACGACCTGCGCGGCGGCGTGCCCGACCTGGACGCGCGGACGCGCGACCGAATCCAGGAAGGTATCGACGCGTTGAAGGAGCGAATGGCGAACCAGCGCGAGATCCTGGCGCCGTTCCGCAGCCCCAGCGAGGGCGGCGACGTCAACATGGAGCGGATGACGACGTGGTCCATCCGCGGCGCCGGCGGCGGGGAGCCGCACGGCATGCTCTGGCGGACCGCCGAAGTGCTCGACGAGCTGAACCAGGCGACCGTCGATTCCGCGGGCGTGCTCGCGCAGGCCAACGCCGTGCGATTCGGCGAGGACAACGGGGCGGACACGGCCTTCATCGTGCCGATCGTGCCCGAGATCCCCGCGGAGCGCGGCGAACTCGACGACTTCGAATACCCGCTCCGCCGCAGCTTGAAGGCCAACCTGAAGGAAAAGAGCGCCGCCGTCCAGGGCGCCAACAACGTCGGCGGCAGCATCCCGGATTCCGAGTGGCCGTACCGCCTCGGGCCCTGGGCCCGGTTGTTCGAGCAGCCCGGGTGGTACGGCCGCGGGCCGTGGTACAGCCACGAGAGCCGCCGCGGTTGGCGCCGGGTCTGGGGCATTCGGGTCAAGTCCGGGCCGGCCCGCGAGAGGACGGTCAAGTCGCGAGGCGGGCGGCGGATCAGCGGTCCGTCGGCCGGGGGCGGACGCGCGGGGCGCGGGGCCTCCCGCGGCCACGGCCCGCGGGAGGGCGGCACCTACACCTGGCAGCCGACCAAGATGATCCCCCAGGGCTACACGACCTTCGGGCCCTACTTCTGGGCCCACCATTGGGTCCGGGGCTTCGCCGCCCGCGAACTCGACGACAGCCGCTACACGGACTACTTCAGCAAGATCTCCAACACGAAACTGGACTACCTCTTCAGCGGACCGGACCCCGAACTCAAGACGATTCATCGCCCGTGGTGGGTGACCGATCTCGAGGAGGCCCGCCGGCTCGGCGCCGACGCCACGGTCAGGAAGACCCACACCCGGTACTACTACCTCGAGGTGATCTACAAGGGGGAGGACTCCGACGGCGAGATCACCAGCCACAACCTCAACGACCCCGTCACGAAGGACTTCGGCGGCTGGCTCCCGCCGGAGGAGCTGCACGGCCGCGTGTTCCGCGGCGACCCGGAGGTCTCCGGCCCGGAGCAACTCGGCTCGCTGCCGATGTGGCGATTCACGGCCGAGGGGACGGAAGAGCGGCTCAGCCCGGACGGCGAGGTGATCGAGGAATGGCCCGTGTATTTCGAGTGGTACTTCATCTTCGGGGGGCTGGACTGCGGCGGGGATCTGACGATTACCAACCCCGCCAACTGGGACGACGACGATGAGCTGCCCGCCCCGATGCTGCTGACGGAAAGCGCTCGCGAGGGCTACGATCCGAAGCCGAACGTGGCCGCCCGCCGAGAGTACTTCTCCGTGCTGGGCCTGGTGCGGGACGGCACGCGGGCGCCGATCTGGTCCGAACGGTTCACGGCCGGCAACCCGCTCGAATCGGTCGTGACCCTCGCGCAGGCGAAGGTGTTCAATAACCAGAGCTGGGACCTGTGGACACAGGACTGGCAGGTGCTGCTCACGCCCGTGGTGGACTGGTACGACTGGGTCGCCCGCATGGACCACGGTCTCAACCGCATCGGCGAAACCAACGGCATGGTCTCGGGCGAAGAGGTCCGGGACCTGCGCGACTACCTGTGGCGGCTGGGCGACCCCACCGCCGACGTGTACCTGGCGCACTGATGAGCATTGCCCGCAAAACCCGACCGTCCCCGGCACGAGCCGGATGGCGCCGCAACCGCCGCGGCACGGCCATGATCGAGTTCGTCATGGCGCTGCCGCTGCTGTTGTTCGTGCTGGTCGGCACGTGGTTCTTCGGCTGGGCGATGATGAACCAGCAGCAGGTCCGGGTGTCCGACCGCTACACGGCCTGGCGCGAGGTCCGCGGCGGCGGGCGGGTCCGGCCGGACCATCTGAACGAGAGATTCTTCGGCGAGCGAGCCGACCCGATCAGCATTCGCCGCGGGCAGGGCCCCGATTGGACGATCCAGGACCTGATCGGCGCCGCGGGCGACCGCGGCGGGCAGGTGCAGGCCTACACCGAGGAGTTGATCTGGGACCGCTTTCCCACCAGCCGCTCGGCCCGTGTGGACGCGCGATTCCCCTCCGACATCGACTTGTGGAACCGCCTGGAGGGTTCCATCAGGAGCCGCCACGTGCGCGAGGGGTGGGAGTGGCGCCGCGACGAGGCCGACTGTGAGTCGGCCGTGCGCGATGTGTTCCTGTCCGACCTGCACGAGGAACTCCGCGCCTTGCCCATGCCCGCCAACCGCTTCGGCCGCGTGGTCCGGCACCTGTACGAGACGACGTGGTAGAGCCCGCCTTCGCCCCAATGGATGATGCGCCCCGCCAAGCCGACACCGCCCGCGCGCGCCGCCGTGACGTCGGGCGATTCGCGCTGTTCGCCGCGACGGCCTTGGCGGGCGCGCTGGTCGTGTGGCAGATCGGCGTCTACTGGCGGGCCCGGATGCGCGAGACGGAGACGCCGCCCCGGCCGCCGGACACGCTGCGCCGGCGCCCCTCCGCGCCGGAAGACCCGTCCGCGCCGGGCGTGGGCGGCGCCGGTCCGGACGAATACGCCGCCTCCGGCCGCGGCGCCCGCGAGTTGGCCGAGGGCCTTTCGGGCGTCGAGCCGCTGGGGCACGACCCGGGCGGCATCCCGCCGCCCCCCGGGGCCGAGGCCCAGCCGCCGCTGCGATTGGGGGGCCAGCCCCACGTGGAGTTCGGACGGTACGAGTGCCCCGGCGGCCGGGAGGCCGTGGCGGAGCATTACCACCGGGCCCTGACGGGGCGCGGCTTCACGTTCCTGGGCCGGCGGACCGAAGAGGATCGAAGAACGATGGTGTACTCCCGGGGGTCGCGGGAGGTGACGCTGATCTTGCGTGGGCCTTCGGGAAACGGGAAGATGGTGAGAGTGACGGTGGCCGTCACGCGCCGGCCCGCACCGGTCGGTGCAGGCAGAGAGGACTGACAACATGGCCGAGAAGACACCGGGCGTCCGCAATACGAAGCTGCTGATCGTGGCCCTGGGTCTGGGCTTCCTGGTGGTCGTCGTCTACAACGTCCACATTCAGAAGGTTCGCCAGGCCGGCAAGGGCCAGACGATCTTCCTTCTGCAGGCCAAGGACGATCTGGAGCCGCGCGACGAGATCAACGAGAAGAACGTGGAGATGGTCGAGGTTCCCGCGAAGCTGGCCGACTCGCTCGGGCCGGTCATCCGCCTGGAGAGCCGGCGGGAGTTCGACAACTACCGGGACGAGCAACTCACCCGGAACGTCGAGATCGAGCAGTACCTCAAATACGAGGACATCGACTGGTCGGCCTCCGCGCTGCCCTCGCGGCGTCTGCCGCCCGACATGCGGGCCGTGACGTTGACTGTAGACCAGGATCGCTCCCCGGGCATGGCCCGGCAGGGCGACCGCGTGGACGTCGTGGCGCATCTGTTCCTGCCCGACGTGGGGCAGGACTGGTACCGCGTCTTCGAGGCGGTGCGCGTGCACGACGTGGGCGGCGAGGCCCGCGAGATGGGCGCCGGTGAGGACGCCCGCGCGGGCGGCAAGTCGTCGTTCAGCAAGATCGCTATCGAACTCCGCCCGGACACGGCCCTTGCCTGGGAACGGATCTCGGCCGAGCGGAGCGTGGGCGAAGGTGAGGCGGTGCGCCTGCACGTGTGCAGCTCGGCGCCCGAGGCGGCCTACGAGGCCGAAGGGCGATTCGCTCCGGAGTTCGAGCGGCTCCTCGAGCAGGCGGGCCTGGTGGAGACCGAACGGGTGGGGACGCGAGGCCCCTGACGGGCCGGAACGCATGGAAATCTGGGTTTACAACCAGTACAGCGACCAGCGCGAGGTGGTCCAGGTCGGCGAGGACCAGGTCACCATCGGCCGGGACGAGAGCAACGACGTGACGCTCCGCAGCCCGTTCGTCTCGCGCCGGCACGCGCGTATCTTTCGCGAGAACGGCGCGTATTTCGTCGAGTCGCTGGGCATGAACGAGACGCTCGTCGCCAACCGCCACGTGCCGCACCGCGAGCGCCGGAAGATCGACTACGGCGACGAGGTCCGCATCGGCGAGTACAGCGTCTACATGATGGAGCCGGCGATGCGGCGCGTCGGCGGCGCGCGTGGGGGCGTCACGCCGCGGCGGCGCGTCATCGAGCTGGAGGAGAAGATCCACCGGGAACTGCTCGGCCGCATGAACCTGCGCACGGCCGGGCAGGCGGGCCAGGCGGACGAGCAGTACGTGTCGGTGATCAAGCGGCAGCTCGCCGAGATCGTCGCCGCCCATGCCGAGGAAATCGACGCGGAGATGCACGAGCACCTGCTGCGCGAGTATCTGTGGCGCGGCGTAGTGACGGAAATCTCCCGCCGGGCGACCGGCAAGCTGATGTACAGCTACGGCTTCGAGGGCAGCGACGTTCTCAATGCGACCCACGAGGAGCGCGTGGGTCGAATCGTCGGCGACATCGTGAGCCGCTTCCCGCTCCGTCTGCGCGCGCACACGCTCAAGGAAGACATGCGGATGGTGGAGGACGGCTGGCCGGACCAGGTCAAGCGCGTCTCCGCACAGATCACGCCCGAGCTGCGCGAGTACATCGCGCGACGCATGGTCTGCAAGGACATCGAGGACGTGGTCCTCGGCTACGGGCCGCTCCAGGACCTGCTGGAGATGCCCAACATCAACGAGATCATGGTCGTCGGGAAGGACAGGATTTACATCGAGAAGGAGGGCGTCATCCAGAACACCGGGCGCAGCTTCTTCTCGGAGGAAATCGTCCAGAGCATCATCGAGCGGATCATCACCCCGATCGGTCGTCGGATCGACCGTTCCACGCCGCTGGTCGACGCCCGCCTGCCGGACGGCTCCCGCGTCAACGCCATCATCAACCCGCTGAGCTTGTCCGGGCCGGCGCTGACGATCCGGAAGTTCGCCCGCATTCCCTTCACCATCGACGACCTCATCGAGCGCGACACGCTCACGGACGCCACGGCCGACTTCCTGCGGGCCTGCATCCTCGGGCGACAGAACGTGATCATCTCCGGCGGCACCGGCTCCGGCAAGACGACCACGCTCAATGTGCTGAGCCACTTCATCCCCGGCGAGGAGCGGATCGTCACCATCGAGGACTCGGCCGAGCTTCAGCTTCCGCAGGAGCATCTGGTGAGCTTGGAGACCCGGCCGGCGAACATCGAGGGCAAGGGCGCCTACACCATCCGCGACCTGGTGCGCAACGCCCTGCGCATGCGGCCGGACCGGCTGCTGGTCGGCGAGGTCCGCGGGCCGGAGGCGATGGACATGCTCCAGGCCATGAACACCGGCCACGACGGCTCGCTGACCACGATTCACGCCAACAGCCCGACGGACACGATGACACGGCTGGAGATGATGGTCCTCATGGCCGTGGAGTTGCCCGTGCGGGCGATTCGCGAGCAGATCGTCTCGGCGCTGGACCTGATCGTGCAGATTTCCCGCATGCCGGACGGGCGGCGGCGGGTAACGCACATCACGGAGATCACGGGCATCGACCCGGAGACCTCTCGGATCGTCACGGAGGACATCTTCATCCTTCGCTCGATCCGCGGCGAGGCGGCCAAGACGGATTACCTGCGGCACACCGGTTACATCCCGAGCTTCGCCGAGGAGCTGATCGAGAACGGCTACCTGGGCGTGGAGGCCTTCACCTGATGCTCCTGGCCGATGCCGAAGTGGACCTGGTGGGGCACCATCTGTTGCCCAGCGTCGTGATCTTCCTGGGGCTCTTCGTGGCCGTGGTGCTGGGGGCGCGCCCGCTGGTCGGCGCGCTGGCGGCGCGCGAGGCGTACTACGACCGCACGCTGCGGCGCGGGCTCCTGCTGGAGATCAACCCGCGGGCGGCGTCGATCGTCGGGCTGGGCATCCTGGGCCTGCTGGCGCTGATGGGCTACGCCGCGACGGGGTCGCTGATGGGCTTGGCCATCGGGGGCGCCATCGGTGCCGTCGTCCCGTGGGCCGTGCTGAGATTTCTGCGGCGCCGGCGCGTCAAGAAGCTGGAGTCGCAGCTCGTCGGCGGCATCCAGACGCTCGCCTCCGGCGTCCGCGCCGGGCTGAACCTCGTGCAGTCGATGGAGCTGGTCTCGCGGGACGGCCCGGCGCCGCTTCGGCAGGAGTTCGCCCACCTGCTGCGCGAGTACGAGTACGGCATGTCTCTCGACGAGGCGATGCGCAACGCCGCCAATCGCATCGGCTCGGGCGACTTCCGCCTGCTGTTCGCCGCGCTGCTGACCCACCGCGAGCGGGGCGGCGACCTCGGCGAGACGCTCGACCGCATGGCCGAGAGCATCCGCGAGATCCAGCGGCTCGAGAGCCGCGTCGACGCCCTGACCGCTCAGGGGCGGGCTACGGCCCGGGCGCTCGGCCTCATGCCGATCGTCGTGCTGCTGATCATCTACTTCATGATCGACTCCAGCGGCGTCAAGATGCTCTTCACCGACGACATCGGCAAGCTGCTGCTGCTGGCGATCATCGTACTGACCGTGATGGGATTCCTATGGATTCGCAAGATCGTGGCGATCGACATCTAGACGGCTGGTCCGTCTCGCGGCTCGTGCTGACGGTCGCGCTGCCCGTCTGGGCGGCGGCGGCCGTGGTGTCGTTTCTGATCCAGGGCGACTGGGTGGACGGCTTCCTGACGGCCGGCATCGGGCTCGTCATCACGGGACTCGTGATGGCCGTGTTCTCCCAGACCGGCCGGACGCAGCTCTCCCCGCAGCGGGAAGTCGCGATCGCGACCGGCCAGACGGACCGCCGAACCGTCTTCGAGAGCCCGTACCTCCGGCCGGTCATGCTCGTGCTGTTGGCGCTGGCGCACCGGCTGGCCATGCCTGGCGTGAAGAACTGGCTGCGCCGGACCCTCGTGGCCGAAGGCAACCGGAACTACTACACCGCGGAGGAGTACCTGGCGTTGGCGATCGGCACGGGCTTGGCGGCCGGCGGCTTCCTGGCGGTGGTGCACTTGCTGTTGCAGGGGCAGTTCAGCTTCGTGTTCTTCGCGCTCGGACTGGGCGGAGGCCTGTTCCTGTCGATCTACCAGCTCTACGCCCGGTCCAAGCGGCGCCTGGTGGATATCTCCAGGCGCGTGCCGTACTCGCTCGACCTGATCTCGCTGGCGATGGGGGCCGGGGCGACCTTCACCGAGGCGATTCAGACCGTGGTCCACGAGGACCCGGAAGACCCGTTCAACTCGGAACTCGGAACCGTCCTGGCGGAGATGGAGCTGGGCGCGACCCGCCGGCAGGCGCTGGAGAACCTCGCCGACCGCATTCCGCTGGAAAACCTGCGGACGATCATCGCCAGCATCATCCAGGCCGAGGAACTCGGCACGCCGCTGAGCAAGGTCATGCACGACCAGGCGTCGCTGCTGCGGATGCAACGCTCCGTGCGGGCGGAGAACAAGGCGGCCTCTGCCAGCGTGCGGATCCTCGTGCCGGGATTGCTGATCCTCATGGCGGTGGTCATCACGGTCTTCTCGCCGATGATTATCCGCGGCTTGAGAGGGGGGCTGTGGTGATGGCGGGCAACCCCTGTCCGGAACTTGTCTTCCTCGCCGGGCCGCAGCAGGGCCGGAGAGTCGTGGTGATGGGCAACGCGGCCGTGCTGGGCCGCGGCGAGGAGGCCGACATCCAGGCCGCCGAGCAGTATGTCTCCCGGCAGCAGCTCCAGTTCACGCTGACGCACGACGGCTGGGTGGTCGAGAACATCAGCTCCCGTCCGGTCCGCATCAACGGCAAGAAGTACAAGCGGAAGAAGAAAGTACTGCTCGACACCGGGGACCTGATCGGCGTGGGCGTCTCGACGGAGATCCTGTTCGTCGGGCCCGGCGACGATCCGGCGGATGCGTTGCGCGAGTACCGGCGGTCCAAGCTTGTACTCTCCGGCGAGCAGCCCCAGCAACCGCCGCCGCTGCCGGTGGACGCCAAGGCGGACACGGCCGCGCCGCCGGCCGGGGGGCAGCCGCCAGCACCCGCCTCGCCGGCCGCCGTTGCCGCGGGAGGCCCGGAACTGACGGCCGAACCGGTCGAGGACGGGGGGCCCGCGACACAGCAGCTCGAATCCGTCGCCAGCGAAGAGACGCGGCGGAAGCGTCGCAAGTACGTGATCTTCTTTGCCGTGGACATCGCGGTCATCCTGGCGTTGGTGATCTGGCTGTCGCTGGGGAGCAACGGCACGGACGGCGAGTCCGGCGGGACGCCGGAGCGGCTGACCCGGGAGGAGATCGAGGCGGCCCTGACGGCCGACCGCGATCGCGTCCGGAATCCGGCGCGGGCGGAGCTGCGCCTGAAGGAGGCGCAGCGGCATTACAGCGAGATCGCCTGGGCCCCCGGCGCCCTCTATCGCTGCGTGAAGGCGTACAAGGTGTCGCTGGCGTTCAGCGAGCAGCCGACCTTCGATTCCTTCGAGGACGCCGACAAGCTGCGAGAGGCCGAGAAGCTCCTCGTGGAGCGGGTCCATCGGCAGTACAAGAGGGCGTGGTACCTGGAAGAGCAGTACAACTGGCAGGACGCGCAGGAGGCGTTCGAGGAACTGCTGATCATGGTTCCCGAGCGCGACCGCGAGGATCCCGCCTACGAGTTCGTCCGCAACGTCAAAGCGCACCGAGAGTATATCAACAAGCACATTACCCGGGAGGACTGAGCGCCCCGCGCCGTCCGTCCGGAAGGCAAGACAATGTCCCGACCGTCCCCGACCGCCCAAATGGGCCTCGCCGCCATGCTCCCGCTCGCGGCCGTGCTGGCCGCCGCGTTCTTCATCCCCTGGGTCGACTGCGCCGAGGTGCAGGGCGGAGTTCAGCAGAGCCGGGGCCACGCCAGTGCCTGGGACATGACGCTAGGCAAGCTGCGGATTCCGGTGGATGTGGTGCCCGGCGCCGAGCGGCCGTCGTTGGAGAGTTGGCAGGAACGGTACAACGACGCGACTAAGGCCCGCCCGTGGTTCGCCCTGGCGCTGGTCGTTCCGGTGGCGGCTTTGGGGCTGGCCTTGGCGGTGCTCTTGGGCAAGCTTCGCGCGGGCGCGACGGCGCGGGTGCTGGCCCTCCTCGCGCTGGGGGGGGCCTTCCTGGCCGTCACGGCTCAGCAGGTCGACTACACGCCGGCGCGTCAGGCCGGCGTCGACAGCCGCGTCAGCCAGAGCGAGGAGATGGTTGACCAGTCGGTCGAGGATGCCAAGCAGCGGGCCGACCAGTATTACGGCGAGCTGGCGGAGCAGGCGGCGACGCGCCCGGCTCCGGCTGAAGAGCCCGAGGACGCGGAGGAAGGTGTGGACGGTGAGGCCGAAACGCCGCCCGCCCCCCGAACGCCTGAGGAGATCGAGGCCGAACGGCTGGCGACCTTCGAAAGCATCGAGAAAACGGCCGAGGAGGACCGCCAACGCCTGATGGAGCTTGCGAAGATGGAGCGCGAGCGGATTGCCAAGACGACCGTTACGGCGCCGCGTCGGGTGTTGTGGATCGTCGCGGGCGGCTACGGGCTGCTGTTCGTCTGCGGCATGTTCGCCACGCACACCGGCCGGGGCGAGCCCAGGTACGAGGCGGACGCGAACCTGGCGGATATCCGGCCGGGCCGGGACGACGCGCAAAGCGACGAAGCCGGCGAGACCGGTGAGCCGGGGGCGGAAGCCGAGGAACCGGCCGGCGACGAGGAGCCGGACGACGAGTCGCGCTGAGCGGGCCGGCTACTCCTCCAGCCGCTCCGGGTGGACCGCGTAGACGACGAACGCCTCCCCGGCGATGAGTGGGGTGGGGGCGTCCGCCTTGCGGCGCACGCGGCCGTAGCGCACGTAGGAGGATGAGCCCTCCTCGGCGCCGGCGATGAGTTCGGCGACGTGGGAGATCGGGATGCCAACGGCCGGCCCGCCGGCCTCGGCCGCCGCGTCGGTGCGCCCGGCCATGAAGCCCGCCAGCTTGCCCTCCGACGTGAGCGCCGGCCCCGCCGACTCGCCCGGCAGCAGCGACCGGTCCAGTTCCAGCGCGCCGTCGGCGGACACACCCTCGATCACGGCCCGTTCCTCTCGCGCGGCGCCGCCCATCTCCAGGTAGTGGTTCAGCCCATACAGCATGACGCCCATGCCGGCCGACAGTTTGTCCGTCGTCAGCAACTCGACCGGCTGGAACTCGTAGCCGTCGACCTCGATGACGGCGAGCTTCGGTGTCGCCTCGTCTCGGCTGCGGATCGACTGGCGGCGGACACGACCCGCCGCAATCCGGCCCGGGCCGAGCCGCACCAAGGCCCGCTGCCGCCGGCCCACGAGGGCCGCGTCGACCATCAGCAGGTTCTCGGACACCGGCACGCCGATGCCCTGCCTCACCACGACGCGGTCGTAGGGCGGCGTGGGGACCAGCTCGTGCTTGTCCGTGTACCACGGGCGCTCGCCGGGCATCAGCCAGATCTCGCCGCGGCTGGAGTAGCGGCGCGTGCTCTTCGGGTCCAGGTACCTCTCGACGAGGCCCTTCGCTTCGAGGTACGCCTCCTCCTCCATCCGCGTGCCCGGCGTCTTCTTCATACCGGCTTCCACCAGGTTGATCGCATGCACCGAGCCCGGCCAGAGGCGCAGCACACCCGCCAGTTCCCGAAGCGCCTCGTCGTACTGCTCCAACTCCAGCAGTGCCAGCGCCAGGCCCTGCCGGAAGCCGGCCACGCAGGGCGCCCGGTCGCGGCAACCTTGGAAGAGCTCGGCCGCGCTGTCCCACTTCTCCGCGCGACGGTCGGCCATGCCCGTGAGGAATTCGCCGATGGTGGGGTCCGGCCATTTCTCGGCGGCCTCCCGCAAGGTCGTCATGGCCTCATCCCACTTGTCGGCATGCCTGGAGATTCTCCGCTTGTCCCAGCCGTTGAAGGACTCGAAGGGCTTGGCGAGGTCCTGGGCCTCGGCCAGCGTCTCGGCGAAGGCGGTCCGGAGGGTCTCGACCTCCTCGGGCCGCAGCCACTCGCCGTTGCAGTTGCGCATGCGGTCGTGGGCCCGCATCCGCCACTGCTGAATCGACTCCTCCAGCCGCTCGGATGCCGGCCCCGGCCGCGCCCCCTGCAGCTCCCGCATGAGGCGGAAGACGTGGCTCTCGGGGCGCACCGCATAGGCGGGGTCGAACGCATCCGCGGGCAGGTCGGCCAGCGGGTCGCCGCTCCGCCTGGGCTCGGCCGACTCCTCGCCCCCGGTGTCCGGGTCGCTGCCCGGCGCCGGGTCGAGCGCCGGAAGCTCCGCCTCGCGGCGGATGAACAGGATGTCCGCCCGTGCGAAGGTCCGCACCTCGCCGTCGTCCTTGAGCTTGATCCGGACCTCCGTGTCGTCCTCTTCGACGATCGTTCCCTCGTGCATGTTGCCGTCGCGGAGGTAGACGGTATCCGCCAGGCCGGGCGCGGTGAGAAGGGCGATGGCGACCAGCAGGATGGCGAGTATGGCGGGAGTTCGAGGCATTTCGACTTGCCCTTTCTTGGTATGTATGGAGTGTAACGCCTGAGCCGGCTTATTGTTCAGTGCGATTTCAGGCGGCCCTCCGCGTATCGTGCCGGTGGCTTTGAGCGACTACAATGGTTCGGCAAATGTCTGCCCCCGAAAGCGGGATGACCGTATGCACAAACGCCTTGTTTGCATGATGTTGCTGTCGGCGGCCTTCAGCCCGGCCGCCGCGGAGCCCGGCGACGGACTCGATGGGCTTATCAACCTGCCCGCGCTGGACGGCTCGGACGACGGCCCGCCGATGACCGCGCGGCTCGTGCCCGAGTACACGCGGCTGGTGCCGGGCCAGTCGTTCCACGTGGCCGTCGAGTTGAGCATCGACGACGGCTGGGCCTATTACAGCCCCGAGCCGGGCGAGGCCGATGGGGTGGCCCCCGAGCCGGCGCATGTGGCGGTCGCGGCCGAGGGGTTGGAGGTGCGAGAACCGCTCTGGCCGGAAGACGAGCCCTACGGCGACGGCACGCGCGTCTACAAGACGCAGGCGGTTCTGTACGTGCGCCTGGCCGTTCCGCGGGCGGCCAAGACGGGCCCGCGAACGGTGCGCGTCGAGATGGAAGGGCAGGTCTGCGAGGAGCTGTGCATTCCCCTGACCGGCCCGAATGCGGTCACGGCCGAGACGACGGTGGCGGTCGGCGAGGAGGCCGAGGTGAACCCGGCCTGGCTGTCGCCCGGCATCGCGGGGGGCTTGGCGGCGGCCCAGCCGGTCGGCCGGGACGACGACGCGACCGGAGCGCCGCCGAAGCGCGCCGCAGACCGCCAGTCGGCCAGGCAGCTTGCGATGGGAGAGTTGCCGTCCGTGCCGCCGCCGGACTACAGCGTGGGCGTCGCGCTGGGCATCGCGCTGTTGGCGGGCCTGATCCTGAACATCATGCCGTGCGTGCTGCCGATCATCCCGCTGCGAATCTACAGCTTGGTGAACATGGCGGGCGAGTCGCGGCGGCGCTTCGTGACGCTCGGGTTGGCGTTCGCCTTCGGCATCATCCTGTTCTTCGTGGGGGTGGCGGCGGCCAACGGGATCCTCAAGCTCGCGGCCGGGCGGGCGCTGAACTGGTCCGAGCACTGGCAGTTCCCGCTCGTGCGGGCGGGGCTGGGGCTCATGGTTGTCGTGCTGGCGGCGAACCTGCTCGGGGCCTTCGACGTGACCGTGCCGTCCAAGTTGGCCGGCATGGAAGGCGAGGGCGCCCGGCAGGGGCATGCCGGGGCGGCGGGCATGGGCCTGATGATGGCGATCCTGGCCACGCCGTGCAGCGCCGCGTTCGTCATCGCCGTGATGGGCTGGGCGCAGGGGCAGCCGCTGTGGCTCGGCACGCTGGCGATCGTGCTGATGGGCGTGGGCATGGCCGCGCCGCACGCGCTGCTGACGGCCTTCCCGAAGCTCGTCGAGAAGCTCCCCAAGCCCGGCCGGTGGATGGAGATCCTCAAGCAGTCCATGGGCTTCATTCTGCTGCCGGTGGCGGTGTGGCTGTTCAGCACGCTCCGCGGCGGCTACGGGGCGTGGGTCAGCGGATATGCCGTCGCGGTCGGTCTGGCGCTGTGGATGTGGGGCCGCTGGGTCCGCTACGACGCCGCGCTGTGGCGCCGCCTGCTGGTCAAGGGCATTGCCGCAGCCATTATCGTCGTCGGCGGGATATGGATCTTGCCGCCAACGGACCGTGCGGCGGGTACGGCCGCGGAGCCAACGGGTGTGGCCTCGGAGTCCGCCATAGCCGAGGCGCTGTCCGAAGACCGCATCGCGGTGGTCAAGTTCACGGCCGACTGGTGCATCGAGTGCAAGGTCGTGGAGCGGACGGTCTACCGCGACGAGGAGGTGAAGGATGCCCTGTCGGAACCCGACGTCGCCTACTTCGTCGGCGACGTGACGGACAAGGGCTCGCCCGCGGCGAATCTGCTGTCGCGGATGCGCGGCGCGCCGCCCCTGACGGCCGTGTTCGCGCCCGGCCGAGACCCCATCTACCTGCCCGGCGGCATCGGCCCGGGCGATCTGCTCGGCGCGCTCGATCGAGCCCGCGGTCGCTGAGCGGGGCGGCATGTTGCCCCGCCAAGATCGGGCAAGCCGCCCGGCCTGCGATTGCCCGAGCCCGGCCGTGCGGTATAATCCGCCGGATGGACCGGAAGTACATCCGAAACTTCAGCATCATCGCTCACATCGACCACGGCAAGAGCACGCTGGCCGACCGCATGCTCTTGCGCTGCGGGGCCATCACCGAGCGCGAGTTCCACGATCAGATGCTCGACGACATGGACCTGGAGCAGGAGCGCGGCATCACGATCAAGTCCTCGGCCGTCACCATCGAGTACGAGCACGAGGGCGAGACGTACATGCTTAACATGATCGACACGCCCGGGCACGTGGATTTCCACTACGAGGTCAGCCGGGCGCTGACGGCCTGCGAGGGGGCGTTGCTGGTGGTGGACGCGGCACAGGGCGTGGAGGCCCAGACGGTGGCCAACGCCCACCTGGCCCAACGCAGCGGGCTGTACCTCGTGCCCGTGGTGAACAAGATCGACCTGCCCGCCGCCCGGCCGGAGGACGTGGCCATGGAGGTCGAGCACCTTCTGGGCACGGGCGAGCACGCCTCGCACAAGATGGACGGCACGACCTGGGCGGCCGAGGACTGCATTTTCACCTCCGCCAAGACGGGCCGGGGCGTGGAGGAGATGCTCGCGGCCATCGTTGAGCTGCTCCCGCCGCCCAAGGGCGATGCCGAGGCCGAGACCAAGGCGCTCGTCTTCGACAGCACGTACGACGACTACCGCGGCGTCGTGGTGTATATCCGCATGTTTGACGGTCGGCTCCGCGTCGGCGACAAGGTTCGCATGATCGGCACGGAGGAGGTGTACCAGATCAGCGAGCTGGGCAAGTTCGCCCCGACACCGCGCCGCGTGAGGGAGATGTCCGCCGGCGAGGTCGGCTACATCGTCGCCAGCATCCGCAGTGTCTCGTCGGTGCACGTGGGGGACACGATGACGCTGGCGAATCGCCCGGCCGACGAGCCGCTGCCCGGCTACCGCCCGCCGCAGCAGATGGTCTTCTCGGACTTCTACTGCGGGCCTTCGACGGACTTCCCGGACCTGCGGGAGGCCCTGGAGAAGCTCCAGCTCAACGACGCGTCGCTGACCTTCGTGCCGATCAGCTCCGACGCCCTGGGCTTCGGCTTCCGCTGCGGCTTCCTCGGGCTGCTGCACATGGAGATCGTCCAGGAGCGGCTGGAGCGCGAGCACGGCATCGAGGTCGTGCAGACCGCGCCGACCGTGCCCTACGAGGTGCAGCAGGTGGGCGGCGAGACCGTCGAGGTGGATTCCGCCGGCGATCTGCCCGATCCGTCGTACATCGAGGAGATCCGCGAACCGTACGTCCGCACGGAGCTGATCATCCCGGAGGACGGCGTCGGCCCGGTCATGCAGCTCGCGGAGGAGCGCCGCGCGACCTACACCGGGCAGGAGTACCTCTCCAGCGACCGCGTGATCCTCAGCTACGAGTTCCCGCTGGCCGAGATCGTGTATGACTTCTACGACAAGCTCAAGAGCGCCACGCGCGGCTACGGAACGATGGACTACGAGATGATCGGCTTCCGGCCGGACGACTTGGTGAAGCTGGACATCCTGGTCAACGGCGAGCGGGTGGACGCGCTGTCCGTCATCTGCCATCGCTCGAAGGCCGACAAGCGCGGCCGGGCGCTGATCCAGCGCCTGCGGCAGGAGATCAGCCGCCACATGTTCGACATTCCCCTCCAGGCCGCCGTCGGGGGGCGGATCATCGCGCGGGAGACCATCAAGGCGATGCGAAAGAACGTCACCGCCAAATGCTACGGCGGCGACGTGACACGGAAGCGCAAGTTGCTGGAGAAGCAGAAGGCCGGCAAGAAGCGGATGAAGATGGTCGGCAACGTCGAGATCCCGCAGAAGGCCTTCATGGCTGTGCTGGAAGCGGGCGAGGAGTAGGTCCGCGACGGGGGACCCATGCGGCGGATCGGGCGGGGCTCGACATGCGAGCGGACGGCGTTGCCACGGCCGGCGGGGGGCGGCAGCGCGAGGTCAGGCGGATGCGAGCAGGGCCGCACGCACGTCGGCGGCGCTGTGCGCAACGTAATGCGGCTCGCCGCCCTCCGGGGCGGGATTGTCCGCGTGCACCTGGGCCGCGCGGCGGAGTTGTATGGTCCGCCAGCCGAGGGCGTTGGGGGCGATGAAGTCCTTAGCGGGGTTGTCCGCCACGTAGGCACACCGCTCGTGGGGCGCGCCGAGCCGCTCGGCCGCCATTTCGAACCCCGCCGGGGACGGCTTCCAGCACTCCCGGCCGAGCTCCTCGGTGAACACCGCGACCTCGAAGAACCCCGCCAAGCCCAGCGCATCGAGCTTGAGTCTCTGGGTGGGCAAATACCCGTCACTGAGCAGGCCGAGGCGAAGGTCCTCTTGCAGCCGCTCCACGAGGTCGGCCATGTCCCGCCAGGGGCGAATCCGCGGCGAATGCCCGCGGAAGGCCGTCACCAGGTCGCCGATCTCCTCCGGAGACAGGCCGAGCTCGAAGTGCTCGCTCAGGGCGTCGAACGCCCGCTCGGCCCGGCCGGCGAGAAAGCGCTGCCAGAGCCAGTGGAGATACTCGGCCGCGCCGCGGTCGCCCGGCCTACTCGCGGCCAGCCGCGAGGCGACGAAGCGGTACCCGCTGCGAACGTACTCGCGCTCGGGATAGAGGGTGTCATCGAGGTCGAACACGGCGGCCCGGATGGGAAGCGTTTGCGGCATGGTACCCCCTGAGCTCGGGTGCTATCGGAATTGCGGCGTATCATACCCGGGCAGGGAGCCCGGGTCATCCACTTGTTCGTAGGCCGCGTCGTCGTAGCGCATCATGAGCAGGCGGTCGGTGAAGCGGCCCAGCTCGGCGGAGATCGGCAGGCCCAGGACCTCCTGAAGCAGGTAGAGCGGCAGATCCGCGCCGGCCGCGACGGACAGGGGCGCCCCGCCGCCGAACCGCGGGTTGACCTCGAAGTAGCGCGGCGGGCCGCTGTTGTCCCGGCGGCACTGGCAGCAGAACACGCCCCAGATGCCGTCGAGCCCCTCGGCAAGCTTCACGGCCGTTTCCATCAGCGCCGGGTCCCGCGTCGTGATTCCCTTCTCCACCTCGCCGCTGCGAACGACCAGACGCTGCCGGGGCACCACGCAGCGCACGACGCCGTCGCGCGAGCGGTAGACGTCGATCGTGTATTCCCGACCGGGCACGTAGTCCTGCACGATCAGAAGTTGCCCGAAGGTGGCGACGTGCGCCGCCAGCTCGCGTTCATTGTGAATGACGGCCGTGCCGACGCTGGCCGAGCCCCGCACCGGCTTGACGAAGCACGGGTAGAACGGCTCCCGCCGGAACGTGGCCAGCGAAAGGGTCCGGATCGTGGCCAGCCCGACGCGGCTGAGCTGTTCGTTGAGCCGGGCCTTGTCGCGGCAGAGCGCCACCGCCTCCTCCGTGCCGACCATGGCGGTGCAACCCAGCTCGGCGAACTGGTCCGCCTGACGCGCGATGCTGCGCAGGTCCATGTCGGTCAGCGGCACCAGCAGGCCGATGTCATGCTCGCGCACGGCCTCCAGCAGGGCGGGGACGTACTCGATCCGGCCGACCGTCGGCACCAGAACGCCCGCGTCGGCGCGGCGGAAGGCGGGGGACGCCGAGGTGATGTCCGTGGCCACGATGCGTCCGGCCACGTCCAGCGTTTCCATCGCACGCCGGAAGGCGTCCATGAGCTGGACGCGGCGCCCGGCGCACGTGAACAGGATGTTCAGCTCACGCTTGGCGATCTGACTGTCTTCCTTCTTCGGGGGCTCCGCTCCGTCCCGAGGCGGCCGACTCGTAGCGGCTCTCCCGGCTGTACTGCTTCTCGTAGACGCGATCTCGCGATCCGAGCAGGTTCCGGACCGTTCGCAGCAGGATGCGCAGGTCCATCAGCAGACCCATATTCTGCACATAATGCAGGTCCATCTCTATCTTGTCCTCGATGGGCAGCTCCCCTCGCCCGTAGGCCTGCGCGTAGCCCGTGATGCCGGGCCGGACGTCGAGGCGGTGGCGCTGGCGCTCGTCCCATTCGGCCGCCTGGCGTTCGTAGAGCGGACGGGGCCCCACGAGTGACATATGGCCTGCCAGCACGTTGAGCAACTGGGGCAACTCGTCGACGCTGGTCTCGCGCAGGAAGCGTCCGATCCGCGTCAGCCGGGGGTCCTCCCCGGAATGCGGGGAGTGCCCGTATGGATCGACATCGGACCGCATCGTTCGGAACTTCAGCATTGTGAACGCCTTGCCGTTCCGGCCGGCACGCCGCTGGCGGAACAGGGCCGGGCCGGGCGAACTCAGCCGTACCAGCAAACCCAGCACCAGCAGGGGGACCGCAAGCAGGAGCAGCCCGAAGCCGGCGCCGACGATGTCGAAGATGCGCTTCAGCATGGATGACCGGTCCCGGCCGTACCCCGCGCGGAGACCACGGCAGCCGGACCCGCCGGCAGGAGTGGGCGCTCGTGCGGCGGACACGGCAAGCCGAACCGAGTATAGCACGCCTTTGCCGTATGGTCATCCGGGCAGTGCGGCTTGCGCCACGGCCCTTCTCGCCGGGGCTCAGGCCGTCGCGGCGCCCGCCTCGAGCCGGCCCCGCTCGTAGTCGATGATGTCCTGGAAGCAGTCCCGCAGGGCGTGGGCGGGCTCGTATCCGGTCAGCCGCTTGAGCTTGCCGAGGTCGGGGGCCCGCACCATCATGTCATCGAACGGTCGCCCGTACGCTTCCTCGTAGCTCAGCCGCCGAATCTCAGAGCCGCTGCCCGTCATCTCGATGATCGTATCGGCCAGCTCGTTTATCGACATGGGGCTGTCGTTGCCGACATTGATAACCTGCCCCCGGGCCTCAGGACACTCGACCAGGTCGAGAAGGGCCCGGACCACGTCCGCAACGTGGCAGAAGCACCGGGTCTGATCGCCGGTTCCGTAGATCTCGATGGGCTCGTCCCGCAAGGCCCGGCTCACGAACCGCGGGACGACCATTCCGTACTGGCCGGTCTGGCGAGGACCGATCGTGTTGAACAGCCGTACCACCACGGCCGGGAGGCCGAACTGCTCGTGGTAGGCAAGCGCCAGGAACTCGTCGACCATCTTGCTGCACGCGTAGCTCCATCGCGTGAAGGTCGTGGGCCCGAGCGTCGTGTCGTTGTCTTCCCGAAAGGGCGTTCGGGTGTTCTTGCCGTAGACCTCCGAGGTCGAGGCCAGCACGATAGGAGTGCCGTAGCGGCTGGCCAGCGCGAGGACGATCTCCGAGCCGTGGATGTTGGTCTCGATGGTATGCACCGGTCTCTCGGCGATGAGCTTGACCCCCACGGCCGCCGCGAGATGGAAGACCATGTCGGCCCGGTCCACCAGCGCAACCATGGCGGATTCGTCACAAACCGTGCCGCGTACGAAGCGGAACCCGTCTCGGTCGACCAGGTGAGCGATGTTGGCGAGAGAGCCGGTGGACAGGTCGTCGACGGCGGTGACGCTGTCGCCGCGGTCGAGCAGGGCCTCCCCGAGGTGCGATCCGATGAACCCGGCGCCGCCGGTGATGAGCACGTTCACTCTTATCTCCTTGGCATTCCTTGTGTTGGGAGTTCAGGCCCGCATGTCCGAGCGGGCAGGACCGCCCAGTAGACCATTCCCTCGCGCCGGGGTCAACTCCATGCGGCGGACTCGCCCGCCGGCGTTTCCTGGCTCAGCTCGGCGCGGGCGACAACGTCCCGGTAGAACGACTCGCCGCCGAGGGCCACGCACCAGGGCAGCAGGGCCCCGCGCGAGTCCCAGTAGTCCAGCTCGGCGAGCTGCGTGTCGGCGTCGATCCGCCGGACGGTCCGCTCCAGCAGCTCGGTCTCGACCGCCTTGACCTCACGGCTGACCTCGCGAATCCGCGGCTGCTTGGGGTCTTCCTCCGCAAGCCGGCGCCGGAGCGAGTCCAGCTCCCCGCGGCGCTTCGCCAAGTCCCCGCAGGCCTGCTGCTGCCATTGCGCCCGGCCGTCTGCCGTTCGGAAGGCCGCCAACCGGGACTTGGCCTCGGCCATGGCGTCCGCCCAGTGGGCGCCGAGGTCCGCGGCGGACACCCGCGGTCGCCCGAACCATGCCGCCAGATGATCGGGAAGATCCAGCGTCGTGCTCAACTTCCGCATCCGGTTCAGCAGCCGGAACCGCACCCGCAGCACCGGCTGCCAGCCGTTGGGCAGTCGCTCGGCCGCCACGGCCGACCGGGCCCGTCGGGCCAGGAGCTTGCTCCCCAGCCGGTGCGACGCCGGCATGTAGAGCGACCCTCGATGGGGAAGGGCCAGCCGGGCGCCCCCGTCGCCCATGCGTGCCTGAAGGGCGAGCACGACGGCCTTGCCGGCCAGCGACATCACGCCCGCGTGCCGCAAAGCGCGCAGCGGCAGGCCGCCGTCTTCCAGGGGGAACGACCGGTCGGCGAGCCGCATCGAGCCGCGTTCCAGGTAGGCGACGGCTCGCACGGCGTGTCCTTGGTGCCGGAAGGCCCCGAAGAACGGCAACTCCCCCGCGTCGGCATCCAGCGGGCGCAGCTCGGAGCCGGCCTCGGCCAGGGACTCGTTGTAGAGCCGGGCGGCCGCGGGGTAGTCCCGCACGAAGTAGTCCAGCAGCGCCAAGGGCCCGTCCGCGTCCAGGCCGAACAGCTCCGACGACAGCCGCAGTTCGACGCCCGAGTGCAGCCATGCGGCCAGCCATGCGCGGTACAGGTCCACGAGGGAGCCGGCGGCGTGTCGTTCCAGCAGGTCGTCCAGGCGGGCGCCCTCGGCGGCAAACCATGCTTCGGTACGCTCCCGGGCCTCGGGGTCGGGAAGCCGCCGCAGCGTGTCCTCCTGCGCGATCTCCAGGATCCGGCGCAGGGGCTCCCGCGTTTCCCGCACGGTCAGGTCGCCGATCGTCCGGTGGTGCTGCCGGTCTCCGACGTAGCTGGAGCCGATGAGCTGCCAATTGTCGCTCGGCGAAAACTCGTCGTACAGGTCGTCCACGCTCCGGCCGATCTGCTTGGCCAGGGCGCTGGTGGACATGCCCGTCAGCGGCTCCCAGTTGCGGATGTTCACCGGCACCCGGCCGAGGAATTCGCTGTAGAACACGGCCGCGCCCCAGTCGGCGCCTCCGCTGCGATGATACCGCTCCCTCGCCAGGCGCAGCTCGGGCTCGTCGACCTTCGCGCCGGGCGCCGAGAAGGCCATGTCGACATCTTCGATGAAGTGCACGGCGCGGACGGACTCATGGGCCAGCGCGGCGAGCTTGGGGACGACGTCCCAGAGTGGGTGGCAGTTCTGGTCGATGCTGAAGGCCAGGTCGAACATCAGGCCTCCGCGGCGGCGGGCACGGCGCCCCAGGCACGGCGGACGAGTTCCTCGTGGGCCTGGCCGTGGAAAATCCGACGCACGACCGTCTCCAGGCAGACGTCGGAGACGACGGCTTCGCCCTCGGCGTTACGCTCCATCGCGAAGTAGACCCTAAGCACATCTCCGCCGCGGGTGCACACGCGGATCGCCTTGCGGCCGGTGGTGTATTCCTCCGGCCAGTCGTGTCGCAGCGCGGCGAGGATGGCTGCCGCGGCCGAGCCCGTGCCGCATGCCAGCGTCTCGCCCTCGACGCCGAACTCGAAGGTCCGCAGCGCGATCTCGCCTTCCCTCAGGACCTGCACAAAATTGGCGTTTGCCCCGCGTGGCTGGAACTCGTCGTGGTGCCGCAGCAGGGGGCCGAGCGTCGGCACGGCCGCTTTGTCGATGTCGTCCACGTAGGTCACGACGTGGGGGATGCCCGTCTCGACGTAGTCGCAGGCGAGGCGGTGCGTGCCCGCCCGGATATCGAGCCCCATCCGCAGGTTCTGCGGCAGGGGAATGCAGACTCGAACGTAACTGCCGCAAGGGTCGGTATGGCTGCATTCATCCAGGTCCTGCCCGAGCACGACGCCTGCGCGGGTCAGGATGCGGATGCCGACCTTGCCTTCGCGGACGTCGTCCTTGAAGTGGCCCGGCGGGCCCGGACGGGCGATCACGCGGTGGATCGGCACCCAGCCCTTGCAGACGACCCAGTGCACGAAACAGGCCGTGCCGTTGCCGCACAACTCGCAATCGCTGCCGTCGGACTCCAGGAACCGGGCGGCGATGTCCGCTACCCCGGTATCATCCGGGCGGGACGCGAAGATCACGCCGTCGCCGCCGATGCCGTGTCCGCGCGAGCACAGGGCGCGGGCGAACGTCGCGGCGCGCTCCGCCGCTTCCGGGCCGTCGGCCAGCAGGGCGTCGTATCGTCCGTCGCGGTTGTCGATGCAGATGAAGTCGTTGCCGCTGCCGGAAAGCTTGGTGAATTCAATCGTCTCGGTCATGGGGGGATCACTCGGGCTTCACCGTGGGGGATCGGACCGTGAAACTATACGCGGCCGGGGCCGGGAACCCAAGCGGATCGCCCCGCGGCTTCGTCCGGGTCGCGGCACAACGGGCCGGCGGCGGCCCCGCCGGGCCTCGCGCGGCTCAGATGGCTTTGCCGACGAGCAAGGCGTCGGTGAACCGACCGACGATGCGACGGTTGGCGAACAGCAGCGGCAACAGCATCTGCAGAGAGCTACTGGGCGGCCGGAGGTAGTCGCCGAGTTCCTTTCGCCACACCTTCCGGAAGTCTTCCAGAGCGGCCTGCGGGTCGTCGGTGTCCAGGGCGTCGTCGGCGACGCGCGCCGCCAGCAGGGCCGACCGCACGGAAGGCCAGAGCGTCTGCCCGCCGACCGCGTCCACGAATCCCCCGGCCGTGCCGACAAGCAGGCAGCGCTTGACCACGTGCGTTTCCAGGTCGAGCGCGGCGGCGGGGGGGTACCACACACCGCCTTTGGCCTTGCCGAGGGCGACTCGCCGCGGCAGGATCTCCGCGCCCTGCAGATCCGCCACGAGTGTGGACAACTCCGCCGCGGGGTTGCCCGCCGCGGCCGCGTTCGACACGATCCGCATGTGCAACGTGTCGTCGACGACGAAGAACAGGCCCATCTGGCTCCGCTCGCGGGACTCGACCACATGGAGCGCCCCGTCGAGCCCGCCGTCGTCGCCGTCCAGCGGCACGTCCAGGCCGGTGACGATGAGCGGGACGGAGGGCGTCGTCTGAATCGGCAACGACAGGTCACTGACCACGTCGCTCGGCCGCCCGTGTGCGAGCAGGAGCAGCCGGGCCTGGGTCTGCGTCGTTCCGATGATCCGGACCCCGGAATCGTCCAGCCGGAGGGTCGGCGCCGTGCGGGAAGACCGACACTTGGCCCCCGCCTTCCGGGCTGCGTCCCGAATCGCTTCCGTCAGCCCGCCGGCGGGCAGAAAGTAGCCCAGCACGCTGCGGCTCGTGCGCTGCTCTTGGCGGGACAACTCGGCGTCGTGGTACTCGACCCGCTTGAACGCTGCGCCGCCCACCCGTTGACGCAACGCGGACGGCAGGTCCGCCATGCGGAAGAAGTCGCCCGGAACCCAATCCGCCAGGGGGCTCTCCACCTCCGCGTGCGGGGCGCGGACGAGCGCCACGGACCGCCCCCTCGCAGCGAGGTAGCGTGCGGCCGCGCAACCCGCGGGCGTCTCGCCGAGAACCGCAATGTCGAAAGTCTGCGCCATTGGCGGACATACCGTAGCGGGTGCGAGCCGCGCAGGCAACGGCATGCACTGGGAGCATTTTGGCCTTGCCTGGCACCGCGGCGGAAGGTAGAAGGTCGCGGCATGAAGCGAAGCTGCGGGCTCATCCTACTTTGCGCGGCCGTGGGGCTGTGCGGCTGCATCGAGCGGGAGCTGTACATCACTTCCGAGCCCGCCGGGGCGACCGTGTACGTTTCAGACGTTGAAGTGGGCGCCACGCCCGTGACCACGCCGTTCACCTGGCACGGCGAATACGAGATCATCCTCCGCAAGGACGGCTACGAGACGATCGTCGCGGCGCGGAACGTGCCCGCGAAGCTCTACGAGCTGCCCCCCATCGACCTGCTCTCGGCAATGGCGCCGTGGACGTACCACGACCGGCGACACTTCCATTTCGAGATGTCCGAGTTGGACCTGCCCGATGACGCTGAACTGATCGACAGCGCCCGGGAGCTGCGAGAGCGGACGCTGGAGCCGGTCGAGCCGTAACTACGTGCCGGGTACGCCGCGGAGGAGGAGCGTGAAGATCCCGCCCGCCGGCATCGTCCGCGGCGTTTCTCGTTCGCGAAGCCGTTGCACAGCCATTTGGCCGATCTCGTCGCGAAACACCGTGAATACGCGTAGATCCGTCTGCGGCGTGTAGCGGACGTCCGGTACCGTGGTTTGCACGCTTTCGAGGTCTCCCTGCTCGTCGAACTCGTACGTCGCCTTTCTCACGTGGACTCCGAGGGCGAGATAGCCCACGGTGGCGGTCCGTTCGTTGACGGGGCTCACCGTGACGCGGGTCAGCACGGCATCGCCGCGCAGGGCCGTCGCGTAGGCCGGCATGTGGACGGCGACCGTGCCTTCGCCGACCGACGCGCCCGCCAACCGCGGCAGAAAGGTCATCGGCACGGCATCGGGCGGAAGCTGCGTTGAGGCCGTCTCGGGCGTGCTGCCGGTCCAGGCGACCTCGACCTTGAGTTTGCCGCCATCCAACTGAAGCCGCTGCCGGAAGGGATCGCGCGCCCGATTGTCGATCAGCATCGCCTTGTAGTCGGCCAATTCGCCTTCCGGCGAGAGCGACCATCGTTCGTCCTCGTGCACCAACTTAACGCGTCCGCCCGTGTCGTAGGCCGTGCGGATGCGCCGGCCGGCGTAGCCCTGCTCCGTTGGGCGCCACTCGACATAGATCGCCCCGACGGGCCGGCCGGAAGCATCCTCCCCGAGTAACCAGATCTCGCCGCCGTCCTTGCCCCAGGCCTCCTCCAAGCCGCCGTTGCGGAGTCGGGCGAGAATCTCCCGGCCGCGCTGCTCGGGGCGGAGCGTCCGCAGGTAGACCAGCGCTCCGGCCGCACCTACGCTGGCGAGCAGTACCAGGAACATCACCACGGCCACTCGGGGCCGGTACGAGGCGGGTCTCTCTCTGTCGGCTGCCATACGCGCATGGTATCGGGCGTGCGTGGTAAAGCAAAGGCGGGGCAGCAGGTTCCTTGACGGCGGCAACGTCGCCACAGACAATACCCGCCGACCCGAAGCCGCCGGAACGCGACCCGCCCAGGGAGGAGACCGGCTGGATGGCCGCCCGTCGCCACACCGTAAACCCCGCGAAGGTCAAGCACCACGCCAAGACGCTGGATGATGCGCCGCCGCCGGAGGTTTTCCAGCGCCGGTTGGAGCTGCGCCGCCGCCTGAGCGTCGCGCTGCTGTGTCTTCTGAGCACAGTGCTGCTGATCGTCTCCTTGCCGCCGTTCGACCTTTGGTTCCTGGGCTACCTGGCGATGGTGCCGTGGCTGCTGGCGCTGCTGGGCGGGGCCGGACGCCGATGGGCGCTGCTCTGGGCCTGGCTGGCGGGCCTGGTCTTCTGGGCGGCGAGCTTGTACTGGCTCTGGTGGATCACGCTGATCGGCTACACCGCCACGGTGCTGTACCTGTCCGTCTACTGGTGGCTCGCGGCGCTGCTGGTCCGCTACGCGGGCGAGCGCAAGCTGCCGATGTGGCTGGTGTTCCCGATCGTGTGGGTGTCACTGGAGTACCTCCGGGCCTATGTCATCGGCGGGTTCCCGTGGTTCTTCCTGGCCCACAGCCAATGGACGCAGGTCCGGCTGATCCAGATCGCCGACGTAACGGGGCAGTACGGCGTATCCTTCTTCGTGGCGATGGTCTGCGGGGCATTGGCCGATCTGCTGGCGGCGCCGCTGTTCGTCCGCGACAAGGGCCGCCCCCGGCTGACGCGGCAGATCGGGGCCGGGCTTGTCGCCTCCGGCGCCGCGGCCGTGCTGCTGCTGGTCTACGGCACGATCCGCCTGAGCCAGGACACGCTCAGCCCGGGGCCGGTCACCGGTGTGGCTCAGTGCAGCTTCCGCAACACGTTGAAGGGCCGCGACGAGCCGGCCTACGTCATCCTCCGGACCTACCTGGAGGTCGCCGAGCGGCTGGAAGGCGCTGAGTGCGACGTCGTGCTCCTGCCGGAGACGTCCCTGCCGGCCGGGCTGAACCGCGGGATGGTGGATCAGGACTTGTCTCAACTGGGCGGCGACCGCCTCCGCGCCACTGCCGAGCTTCTCGGGCTGCGGAAGGCGTGGCAGCTTCCCGAGGACGACATGGTGCGCCGGTATGTCGAGCGGGTGCTGGACGTTCGCCCGGGTCGCGAAACGCGCGAATCGCTGGATGAACGGGCCTCTCTGGGCGAATACGCCGCGTCCGTGGCCAGCACGTCCAAGGAGTTGGGCTGCCCCGTGATGGCCGGGGGCGTGTCGTTTCACTACAACGACGCCCCGCTGTATGAAGGCGACGAATGGCGGGAGCGGAACAGCGTGCTGATGTTCACCCCGGAGGGCCCGCGAGACAAGCTGTACTCCAAGATGCATCTGGTGCCGTTCGGGGAGTACGTCCCCTTCAAGGATTCCTGGCTGTGGTTCCACGAGGTCCTGCGCGGCTTCGTGCCGTCGGTGATGCGGCAGATCGAGCCGGGCGACGAGCCGTTGGCGTTCGAACTCCGGGGGCGGGACGAGCGAACGTGGCGGCTGGCGCCGGTGATCTGCTACGAGGGGACCTTCGCGCGGGTCTGCCGGAAGGTGGTAAACCATGCCCGCTCGACGGGGGCGAAGAATCAGGTCGTTCTGGCGAACCTTTCCAACGACGGTTGGTTCGTCTACGAGGATTCCGGCGGCGTGCCGCACGCGAGCACGGAGCATTCGCAGCATTTCGCGGTGTACGCGTTCCGGGCGATCGAGAACCGCGTGCCGGTGGTCAGGGCGGTCAACACGGGCGTCAGCGGGGCCTTCGACCCGAACGGCCGAGTGGTCGCTCGCGTCCCCGCGCTGCGAACCGAGGCATTCGCGCTGGGCGCCCAGGGTGAAGCCGGGCAGGAATACATGCCGATAGACAGTACCGGCCTGCTTGTGGATGATCGCGTGAGCGTGTATAGTCGCATGGGAGACGTGTTTGCGTGGCTAGTCTGCCTTGCGGGCCTGGGGTTGGTCGGGCTGTTGATCTGGCGACGCGTCCGCGAAGGCAAAGGGCAAGAGGAATCTCAGTGATCTGGACCGAACGGTACTGGCGCTTCATTCCGGCAGTTTGTGCGTTGGCGATCGCGGCAGGCGGCTGCGGCCCCACGGCGGGCGTCCGTCTGGTGGATCCTGCCAAGGTGTTCATCGACGCCCGCTCTACGCTCCGCCAAGCGGCGGAGTCCACGGATCCCGTGACCCGCAGCAATGCGATCGAGGCCCTCAGCGAGGTCGTCGGGACGGAAGCCGGCGGCGTCTACCTGGAGGCCCTGTCGGACCGGATGCCCGTGGTCCGCTTCGCCGGTGCGATGGCCGTCGCGGAAACGCAATACGCCCCGGCGAAGGCGACGCTCGTGCGCCGGGCCAAGGAGACCGAGCCCGACAGCGCGGTCATGTGTGCCGTGGCCTACGCGCTGCACCGCCTCGGCAACGACGAGTACACATGGGTTCTCGGCAAGCTGCTGTTCGACGATGACGCCGAGACGCGGGCCAATGCCGCGATGGTCATGGGGCTCATGGGCGAGCCCAGCGCGCAGGGGCCCCTCAAGGCGCTGCTGGCGGACGAGCAGCAGGAGGCCGTGCGGCTGCAAGCACGGGCCGCGTTGGCGCGGTTGGGCGACAGCGAGAGCAAGGTGCGCCTGCGGGCGTACGTGAAGGGCTACTTCCTGGATCTCCGCCTGGCGGCGATTCCCGCCTTGGCGGACATCAACCCTCCGGGCGCGGCCGGGGACTTCCGTATGCTGCTGGACCGACAGAAGGCCCCGCGTGTGCGTGTGGCGGCCGCCGGCGCATTGGCGCGTGTGGCGGACGTGGACGCGGCCGGCTACGCCCTGTGCGTCCGGGCGATGCGGGACCCGCGAAGCGTACTGCGCGAGGGCTGGGGCGAGCGAGAAATCAGGGACTTGGAAGTCGAGTCGCTCCAGGCGCTGTCTGCACTGAGCTTGGGGCGGATGGGCCGCTATGACGCGATTCCGGTGCTGCGCGAGCACTTGGAGTCGTCGGTCGGGGCGGTGCGCGTGGCGGCGGCTTTAAGTATCCTGCGGATCGGTGATGCCGAAGCGACGCCGACAGAGCCCGCGGCCGAGGAAGCGCCCGAGCCGTCGTCCGAAAGGCCGGAGCCCGAACTGCCCGCGCTGGGCCCGGCGGAGACGAGCCCCGACGCGGAAGGCGGTCCGGCTCCGGAGGCGCCGCCCGTGCGGCCGAAGATCCATACGTCGGGCCCCAAGGACTGAACCCCGGCGGGCCGCTTGGAATTCGCTTGACTGGCCCTTGGCGGCGTCTACAATCGCCCCAAACATCGCTGTATTCGGAAAAGCACTCATACCTTCTATGGTTCAACATCCGGGCACGGACGCGATGCGACGATAGAGACGGAGCGCCCCAGAGCGCGTAGCCGGAAGGAGACACAGGTTGAACATTCTGAGCAAAATAGGCATTGTCCTGCTGCTGGTGCTGATCATCCCGGCGGCCGTCATCTTCACGCACGTCGCCGTAACGGTGCCGAACTACCGCCAGAAGTGGCAGCAGGAGCGCGAAGAGAAGGAAGCTGTCATCAACCAGAACGACAGCTTGGCCAAGCAAAAGGCCGCTTTGCAGGCGCAGCTCGTCGACGAGGCCGAGCGGGCCAACCGGGCCGAGTCTCAGTTGGCGGCCGAGCGGGCGGAGCGTGTGGACGTCCTCGAGCCGATCGCTGAAGACCTGGCCCAGGTCCGCGTCGAGGCGTTGCAGAACGCGCGGATGGCCATGCAGGAACTCACCGGGGCTCGCCAGGCATTCGGCGGGCAGGTGGACAAGCTGTTGGCGATGGTGACCCGTCTCGAGGGCGAGCGCGACGAGGCCCGCGACAAGAACATCGAGTTGGCGGACAAGCTGCGCCAGGCGCGGGCCGACCTGGCCCGAGCCGAGCAGGAAGCCCGCCGGGCCCAGGAGCGGGTCGTTCAGCGTGAAGAGCGGATCAGCCAGCTCCAGATCCTGATCGAGGAGCTGCAAACGCAGTTGCTCGAGGGCGGCGGTGGCGGCGCCGCGGGCGTGATGCCCGCGGGCGAGACTTCGCGGATCATGGACCCCGCCGGCGGCCGCGAGGAGCGAGTCTCACTGGTGGACGACATGGCTCCCGGCGGCCGGCTGGAAGGCACGGTCCAGAGCGTTGAGGACGACATCGTTGGCATCAACATCGGCTCCACACACGGCGTGGAGGAAGGGATGGTGATGCTGATAACCCGCGGCTCCAAGGTAGTGGGCTATCTCAGCGTGGAGAATGTCCTGACGACCGAGGCCGCGGGTATCGTGACCAAGCCGCAGCGAACACCGAGGTCGGGCGACACCGTGATACATCCGATCCCCGTGATCGACTAACCGGGAGCCGAGCCATGAGCGAAGCGAACGCCTCACAAAAGCCGCAGGGCCCGGTCATCCCCGTCAAACCGAGCCCGAATATCTACACGGTTCTGATCTACATCTGTGTGCTGGCCCTGGCGATCAGCGTGGTCATCGTCCTGTGGCGCATGACCGGGGAGATGCCCGACGGCTACGGACTGCCGATGAAGCACATCTTCCAGCCCAATACCCCGCTGCCGGGCCCGGCGGGGCCGTGATCGGGGCACGCACGGAAGCGACGGCTTCGACAACATGATCTTTGACTCGGTACTAGGCCTGTTCTCAATGGACATGGGCATAGACTTGGGTACGTGCAATACCCTCGTCTGTGTCCGGGGCCAAGGCATCGTCCTCGATGAGCCGTCCGTGGTGGCGGTCCGGCGGGGCACCAACCGCGTTCTTCGTCTGCGCGACGGGAACGCCGTCGGCATCGTCGCCAAGGAGATGCTGGGCAAGACGCCCGGCTCCATCAGCGCCATCCGGCCCATGAAGGACGGCGTCATCGCCGACTTCGACATCACCGAGGCGATGCTGAGCTACTTCATCCGCAAGGTGCATCGCAGGCGTACGCTGATCAAGCCGCGCGTAGTCATCGCCATCCCCTCGGGCATCACCGCCGTCGAGAAGCGGGCCGTGCTCAACTCCGCCGAGCGGGCCGGCGCCCGCCGGGTGTACCTCGTCGAGGAGCCCATGGCCGCCGGGATCGGGGCCGAGCTGCCCATCAGCGACCCGACCGCCTCGATGATCGTCGATATCGGCGGCGGCACCACCGAGGTCGCCATCATGTCCCTGGCGGACATCTCCGTCTGCGAGTCCATCCGCGTCGCCGGCGACGACATGGACGAGGCCATCGCGGGGCACATGAAGCGGACCTACAACCTGATGATCGGCGAGCAGACCTCCGAGAGCATCAAGATCGAGATCGGCTCGGCCGCGCCCATGCCAGAGGAGCGGACGATGGAGGTCCGCGGACGGGACATGATCTCCGGGCTGCCTCGCAAAACCGTCATCTCCTCCGAGGAGGTCCGCGAGGCGCTCAAGGAACCCGTCGGGGCGATCATCGACTGCGTCACCCGTACGCTGGAAATGGCCGAGCCCGAACTGGCCGCCGACCTCGTGCAGAACGGCATCGTCCTCGCCGGCGGCGGGGCGCTGCTGCGCGGCATCGACACCGTCCTCGCCAACGCGACCGGCCTCGACGTCCGCGTCGCCGCCAACCCCCTCACCTGCGTCGCCCGCGGCACGGCCGTGTACCTGGAAAACCTCGAGGTCTGGAAGGACACGATGGAATCCGGGGAGGATGAGTTCTGACGACGAGGCCGGGAGGCCGGCGACCGCCGGTTCAGATCGTTTCCTGTAGCCCCAGACGCAGCATGTTCAGCGCCGAAAGTGCGCTGCGGAGGCGGACAATCTCCCGCGTTCCGCTGTGGACGCGGTGTTCGACGCGCGTGCCGTCGGGCCCGGCCAGGGCGGTGTAGACGAGCCCGACGGGCTTGGCGGCGGTCCCGCCGCCCGGCCCCGCGATGCCGGTGATGGCGACGGCCCAGTCGCTGCCGAAGCGCTCTCGCGCGCCGCTTGCCATGGCCCCGGCGACCGGCTCGCTGACGGCGCCGTGCTCGGCGAGCATCTCGGCCGGGACGCCGAGCAACTGCTCCTTCATCGCGTTGGAGTAGGTGACCGCGCCGCCGACGTAGTAGTCACTCGATCCGGGCACGGCCGTGATGAGTTGGCTGACCAATCCGCCGGTGCAACTTTCGGCCGTGGCGAGCGTGTGCCGGTGTTGCCGTAGCAGCGTGCCCGCTACCTTGGGCAAGCTGTCGTCGCCCTCGCCGAAGTAGAAGTCGCCCAAGCGGTTGCGAATCTCGCCGGCCGTGGCGTCGGCCCGTTGCGCAGCGTCCGGCCCGGAGGCGACGACTCTCAGCGAGATCATCCCGCTGGAGACGGTGATGCCGACCTTCGGCTCGGCGTCGCGGCGCATAAGATCCTTGAGCGTATCGGCGATGTCCGACTCACCCGTCCCGTAGGCGTGCAGGATGCGGGAGACGATGGCCGACTCGCCCTCGGGCAGTTGCGGCAGGACCGAGTCGCGGAACATGCGCTGCATCTCGTACGGCACGCCGGGCAGCAGGAAGATGCGGCACGTACCGAGGCGGGCGGCGATGCCGGGGGCGGTGCCCAGCTCGTTGGGCAGGGGCTCGGCGCCTTCGGGCATCATCGCCTGCACGCGATTGCCGGGGACCATCTGCCGCTCGCGGAGGCGGAAGAAGCCCTCGATGCGTTCGAGGGACGGCTCGTCCAGCCGCAGTCCGACGCCCAGGGCCTTCGCCAGCCCGTGGCGGGACACGTCGTCGAGCGTCGGCCCAAGGCCGCCCGTGGCGATGACCAGCTCCGCTCGCCCGGCCGCCTCTCGCAGCGCGGCGTCGATGTCGTCCGTGTCGTCGCCGATGGTTCGGTGCTCGACCGTGGCGATGCCGCGCTCTGCGAGCCGGGCGGCGAGCCAGGCGCTGTTCGCGTCCACGGTCTTGCCGCTGGTCAGCTCATCGCCGATGGCCAGGATCGCCGCCTTCACGTCGCGCCCTCCGCGTCCAGGGGCATTCGGCAATTCGGGCAGCGGCGGAGGCCGTCGGCGGGCTTGCCGTCGTCGCGCGGGGGCCGAGCGTCTGCGAATTCGGTGTCAGCGGGCATCGCGCGCATCGTACCACCGCGCGGGCGCCCGTGGAAGCCGGCGCCCGCCGCATACGGCTTGGAACAAGCCGCCACAGCCCTATAATGGCCGCATTGCGGCCGCCGCCGAACGCCCGAGCGTAGCAAGGAATCAGTGAATGCGAGCATGGATGATCCTCCCCGTCGCCCTGTGGATGGCGGCGGGCTGCCAGCCCGGTGGGCTCTACGAGAACACGCGGCAATTCGCCTCGGGCACGGTCACGGCGCGGGAGCGCTGGCGTGCGGCGGGTCCGGCGTTTGACGCTCCGGGCAAGGCGGTGGACGGCAGGTCCGCCACGGCCGCCGTCACGGGCTCGGGCTACGCCAATGCGGACCTGACGATAGACCTCGGCGAGGTCTGCCTGTTCAACACGGTGGTGATCGATCATGGTACGGCGGGCCAGATGGGCTTCCCCCGCCGCGTGGCCGTGCTCACGAGCGACGACGGCGAGCGATTCGAGCGCCAGACGACCGCGCCGGGCACACGCCGCGTGACCGTGATACCGCTGATCCGCCCGACGCTGGCTCGGTACGTGCGATTCCGAGCGCTCGTGCCCGGCAGCCGCCCTTGGTCCGTGGCCGAGGTCCATCTGCAATGACGGCGACGCGCACACGAAAGCTCCGGCTCATCAACCCTCGCAGCGCGCTGTCCACCATCACGATGCCGGAGATCATCCGGAAGATGACCTTCTCGCGGCGGGCGCTGTTCATGCCGCTGAACCTGGCGATCTGTGCGGCCGTGGCGCCCGACGGCTGGGATGTCGAAATCGTCGACGAGAACGCCACCGACGAGCCGCACGAGCCGTCGGCGGAGGACGTGGACGCGGTCGGCATCGGGGCGATGACCCCGCAGGCCCGCCGCGCCTACGAGCTGGCCGACGGCTACCGAGCGCTTGGGGTTCCGGTCGTTCTCGGCGGAATCCATGCCTCGGCCCTGCCGGAGGAGGCGCTGGAGCACGGCACTATCGTGTGCAAGGGCGACGCCGAGGGGACGCTGCCGGGGGCCCTGGCGGACCTGGCCGAGGTTCTGGATGCTCGCGGCGACGAAGCGGGGCCGGGCCCGCCGGTGCCGAAGCAGCGCGTCTACGACTGGCGCGACCGGCCGGACGCGCCGATCGCCACGCCGCGCAAGGACCTGCTCGACCCGGCCGACTACCTCGTGTTCAACCCGATCCAGACCACCCGCGGCTGCCCGCACGGCTGCACGTTCTGCACCACCCCGGCCGTGTTCGGAAGGAGGTTCCGCCAGCGAGAGATCGCCGACATCGTCGAGGAGGTCCGTGCCGCGAAGGAGCGGTTCGATTCGCGCGTATTCATCTTCTCGGACGACAACGTGGCGGGGAACCATCGCTGGGCCATGGAGCTGTTCGAGGCGCTGCGCCCGCTGGAGATTCGTTGGGCCTCGCAGTGCGACATCCTCATCGCGGGGAACGACCGGCTGCTCGCGGCAATGCGCGACAGCGGCTGCATCGGGCTGATCCTCGGGCTGGAGAGCCCCAAGGCGGGCACGCTCGCCGAGGCGGGCAAGCGTTACGTCGACGCGGCCGAGTACGAGGCCCGAATCCGGCACATCCAAAGCTACGGCATCAGCTTATGGGGCAGCTTCATCTTCGGCTTCGACACGGACGACTGGCGGGATTGCATGGCGGCCGTGCGCTTCGCCCAGCGGACCCGCCTTTGCATGAGCTGCTACCCGATCCTCACGCCGTACCCCGGCACGGAGGTCTTCGGGCAGTACGAGAGGGAAGGGCGGCTGCTGACGCGGGATTGGGACAAGTATAACGGCGCGACCGTCGTGTTCGAGCCGCGGCGGATGAGCGTCCATGACCTGCGGCACGCGCAGATGGCCGCGTTCCACGAGTTCTACACGCCGGCCAGCGCCCTGCGGCGGCTGGGCGTCTGGCCGATCAAGCGGAACAGTTGGCTGGCGAACCTCGCCATCCACCGGGGCCTGACCTACTACTACTCGAAGCGCGGGCGCCCGCTGCCTCGGTTCGCGGACTTCCGCGAAACGGACGCGCCCGCCCGCATCGCCCGGAGCTTGGGCGAGCGGCCGGCGCGGGCTTCGGCGTAGCGATTCCCACAGGAGCATTCGACATGGACGACAAGGAACAGCCACAGCAGGGGCAGCCGATGGATACCCGGTACCTGGCGGTGGTCGGCGTTCTGTTGGTGATGATCATCGCGTCGCTGGCGGCGCTATGGCTGATGGAGCGGCAGCGGCGGGTCGCGGCTCAGCAGCAGCTTGCCGAGGCCGGCAGCCCGCTTTCGGAACTGATGAAGAAGGTGGACGGGCCGGCTCCGGGGGGCATGCCCCGAGCATGGAGCGAGGCGGCCCTCGGGGCCGAGGACATCATCCGCAAGACGCCGACGGAAGGGGGGGATGAACTGACGATCACGGCCGCGGCGGGGGAGCGGCTTGGGCTCTCGCCCGGCGACGTGGTGACGGTCGCCCGGCCGCTTGGGACGCGCCCGGCGGCGCCGGACGACCGATAGCCGGGGGCTTGGAATTCCGTTTATGCCCGTTTGGGCGTGTGCTATGGTACGCCCAGCATGGCGGCGGGCGTCGACGGAGCGGGCAACGGAATGAAGTACGAGACTATGGAACAGGGGCGGGGCACGCCCCTGCTGATGCTGCATGGCATGATGGGCGAGCCGGCCAACTGGTGGCCCATTGGGGCCCACCTTCCGGAGTGCTGCCGGATGATCGCCCTTCGGCTGCCCTTCTTCGAAGACGGCCGACGGCTTACGGACGTGCCCGCGGTGACCGACTACGCCCAGGGCTACGCGGATCAGGCGGGCCTGGAGCGGTTCGCCGTTTGCGGCAACAGCTTGGGCGGGCACGTCGGGCTGGACCTCGCCCTGCGGATGCCCCAGCGCGTCTGCGGGCTCGTGCTGAGCGGGTCCAGCGGGCTGTTCGAGCGGACTTTCGGCACGGTCGTGACGCGTCCGCCTCGGTCGTGGGTGGAGGAGAAGATCCAGGAGATCTTCTACGACGATCGGCACGTGACGGATGAGATGGTGGACCGGGTCATCGAGGTCATCTCGAATCGCCGCAATGTCCGCACTCTCATTCAGATTGCCAAGTCGGCCAAGCGGGACAACGTGGCCGAGCGGCTGCGGGGTATCACCTGCCCGACGCTGCTGATCTGGGGCCGGCAGGACGAAATCACCCCGCCCGGCGTCGCCCAGGAGTTCGACCGGAATCTCGCCGACAGCGAGCTGCACTGGCTGGATGCGTGCGGACACGCGCCCATGCTCGAGCACCCCAAGGAGTTCGCAGAGGCGCTGGGGTCCTGGTGGCGGCGCAAGGTCCAGCCCTCCGGGTCGCAGGAGACCGATGGAGTCGCCCGGTGAGCGTCGTCGGTGCGCTGCTGGCTCCGTACCTCAGACTCGTCAACCGTCGCCTTCGGCGGGCGGCCGCGGACCCCGCGGGCGCTCAGCGACGCGTCTTCGAATCCCTCCTCCGGCGCGGCAAGGACACGGTGTTCGGGCGCGAGCATGGCTTCGCCCGCATCCGGACCCCCGCCGAGTTCGCGCGGGCCGTCCCGATTCGAGATTACGTCGGCCGCCTTGAGATGTTCCAGCGCATCCTGGCCGGTGAGCCGGACGTCTCCTGGCCCGGCCGCGTGCGGTACTTCGCCCAGACCTCCGGCACCACCGCCGGCGATAAGCGGATTCCCGTGACGGACGAGATGATGCGGGCCAATCGCCGGGCGGCCGTGCGGATCTTCGCCTACTACGATCGCCGCGACGGACTGCGCGCGGGTGAGCTCTTCGGCGGCAAGCTGCTGTTTCTCGGCGGCTCGACGGCTCTGGAGCACACCGAGAGCGGCGCCCTGGTGGGGGATCTGTCGGGCATTGCCACGCAGTCGATCCTCTGGCCGATCAGCCGGCACTACGAGCCGGGCGCGGAGCTTGCCCTCATCGACGACTGGGAGGAGAAGGTCTCCCGCGTTGCCGAGCGCACGGCCGGGCGCGACGTCCGCTTCATCACCGGCATGCCCAGTTGGGTGAAGGTGCTGTTCGACCGCGTCTGCTCCCTGCGAGGCGTGGCCCCCTCGGGTGGCATAAGCCGTGTGTGGCCGAACCTGCGCCTGTTCGTGCACGGCGGCGTCAACTTTGCTCCATACCGCGAGGGCTTCCTGCGGTACTTCGCCGGCGATCACGGGCTGGAGTTCCTGGAGGTCTACCCGGCCAGCGAGGGCTTCGTGGCGATCCAGGCCGAGCGGGACCGGCCGGGCATGGAGGTGATGACCGACAACGGGTTGTTCTACGAGTTCGTCCCGCTGAGCGAGTGGGGGCGCGAGGACGCCCCCCGGCTGGGCATCGGCGAGGTGGAGACGGGTATCCCGTATTCGGTCGTTCTGAGCACGTGCGCGGGTCTGTGGGCGTACGATCTGGGCGACGTGGTCCGTTTTACGTCCGTGTGCCCGCCGCGGGTCGTCTTTGCCGGGCGGAATCGGCAGTTCATCAACGCCTTCGGCGAAAACGTCATCGGCGAGCAGGTCTCGGCGGCGGTGGCGGGGGCGGCCGACCGGACCGGGGCCCGGGTGGCGGAGTTCACCGCGGGGCCGGTCTACCCCGGGGACGAACGCCGGGCCGGGGCCCACGAGTACGTGATCGAGTTTGAGAAGTCCCCGGAGCCGGGGCTGGAGGCCTTCGCCGGGGCCGTGGACGACGAGGTGACTCGGCTCAACCACGACTACTCGGTGAAGCGCGGCGGGGACCTGGGCATGACCCGCGTGGAGGTCACGGACGTGCCGCGCGGGACCTTCCACGCCTGGATGAAGGCCCACGGAAAGCTCGGCGGGCAGCACAAGGTGCCGGTCTGCTCGAACGACCGCGAGATGATCGACGAGTTGCGGAGAATCGCAGAAGACATTTAGGACTCTCGGCAGGGCGCAGTTGCCCGCGCGACGGGCGGCAGGTATCATGGCCGTGCGCGAAGGGCTCAGGCACAGGCCATGCGACGCCGATTCGAACTATCCAAGCAGCAGGTTCTTGCGATTCTTCTGTGTCTCTGCGCGGGCATGGCGGCGCTGACGACGTTCGTCCCCGATGTCGGGGGCACGCTTCGGGCGGTTGCGAGCACGGCGTTGGCGCCTTTCGGGGACGCGGGGATGTACGTGGCCACCTCCGTGAAGACGCATGTGGGCGGCGGCGACATGCCCACGCGCGAGGAGCACGAAGAGCTCCGCCGCCGTGCCGCCGAGCTGGAGGCCCGCACGCTCTACTTGCAGGAGAGGGTCCGGCGGCAGGAGGACCGCATCCGGCAGACGCGCCTGTTCATCGGCCCGGCCCTGTCGCAGCGCGAGCTGGGCGTGTACTACAAGCTTGTGCCCGCGCGGGTCGTGGTTCGGGAGGCGCTGCCGTACGGCTACGGCGGGGCCCTGAACGTGGGCGGGGCCGGCGGCGCCGTTGCAGGAGCGCCGGTGACGACACGCAACCTGCTCATCGACGACCCGAGCGCGCTGCTGCCCGAGAACTGGGGGGTCGTCCGAGGGCGGTCGCTGGTGGGCAGGGTGGCCACGACCTGGGCCTTCGGCGCTCGGGTGCGGTTCGTCACGGACCCTCAGTGCCAGGTGCCGGCGCTGATTCTCCGCGATCCGTCGAATGACCGGACCATCCGAATCGTGAAGGAGGGCGAGGCCCTTGAGGCCCGCCTGACCGATGCCAACAATCGTCCGATCAAGGCCATCGCCCGCGGCGACGGCGCCGAGGGCATGGTCATCGGCGATGTCCTGGCCGAGCACAGCGTACGGCCGGGCGACGCCGTGGTGACCAGTCGCGACCACTGGGTGCCCGATAACTGCGTTCCCGGCGGCATTCGCGTGGGTACGGTCACGGAGGTCGAGCCGCTGGCGGAAGAGCCGGGCTTCGTCCGGGTCCGCGTCCGCCCGGCGGCGGACCTGAGCGCACTGCGACGCGTGTACGTCGTCCAGCCCATTTGGGCGAGGGAGCGCTGATGCGCTGGGTGGCGTTTATGTTAGTGTCCTATCTGGTGGTCCTGCTGCAGACGACCGTGGTGGGCCTGATCGAGATCCGTGGCTTCGGCCTGGCGGCCGTGCGACCGGACCTGCCGGCCATCGTGGCCGCCTTCGTCGCGACCCGGGCTCGGAACGGACTCGACGCGATGCTGGCGGCCCTGGTGCTGGGCATCGGGCTGGATCTGACGCTTGTCGGCGGCAAGGCGGTCGGCCTGATGCCGATAACGTATGTGCTGGGCGCTGCGGCCGTGTTCCATGTGCGAGAGGCGCTGTATCGCGAGCGGCTCATCACGCAGGCGCTGCTGGCGGCAGTGTTCGCCGGCTTGGCCCATGGCGTCTGGGCGACGCTCCAGGGCGTTCTGGCCGGTTCGGCTGTTACGTGGGGCGGCTACCGGACGATGATGATTCAGGCGGCGGGCATTGCCGTGTATACGGCCGTGCTGGCGCCGCTGGTGAACGCGGGGCTGCACCGAACGGAGCGGCTGATTCTGATTCCGGCAACGGGACGGCCCGGCTCCTAGAGCGACGGCGAGGATGTACAAGAGGCGGATGATCATCCTGATGGTCGTGGTGGGCACGACGCTGTCCGTGGTCGCCGCGCGCCTGTTCCAGCTTCAGATCGTCGGCGGCGAGGATTATCGCCGGGAGGCGGCCGCGTCGATCCGGTCGGTGCAGTTGCTGCCCACGCGCCGCGGGGAGATCGTCGACCGTCACGGACGCATCCTGGCCCTCGACCGGCCGTGTTTCGTGCTGCGCCTGGACTACCGCTTCCTTACGCAGGATCCGCGATGGGTTCTGCGGCAGCAGCGTCTGATCGCCCGTCAGGAAGACGTTTCGATGGGCCGGGCGGAGGAACTCTACGCGGAACGCACGGAGAACACCTGGCGCCTTGCCGCCGAGGTCGGCGGCATGACGCGGGAGGAGCTGGCCGAGAAGGTTGGGCACATTGTGCGTCGCGTGCGCCGCATCCGGGAGATCGTCGGCATGGAGATCCGCGAGGAGCGGATCAGCCATCCCGTGCTGACCGGCCTGGGCGAGGGAGACGCCGCCCGCCTGGAAGCTCGCCTCGGGCAGATGGTTGGAGCGGAGGTCGGCACCGGGCACGTTCGGTACTACCCGTACGGGGACTCGGCATGTCATATCCTGGGCGTCACCGGTGAGGTCACGAGCGACGACCTCGCGGAGCGCGGCAGGCCGACGGCCGACATGACGCTCGATCAGAAGCTCACTGAATATCTGGAAGGTGACTACATCGGCCGCAAGGGCGTCGAGCGGTCCTGTGAGGCGGCCCTGCGCGGCAGGCGGGGCTACCGGCGGCTCCGCCGCGTGGTCGGCGGCTATGAGACGGAGGAGGAGCATCGCGGCGAGCCGGGCGGGCGCGTCACGCTCACGCTGGACATCGCGCTGCAGCGGCGACTGACCGACCTGTTCCGCGTGATGACCTCGGAGCGGAACCTCGCCACGGGAGACCGCCGCGGCGGCGCGTCGGGAACGGGGGCGATCGCGGTGATCTCGATTCCGGACGGCGAAGTCCTGGCGCTGGTGTCCGTTCCCACCTACGACCTGAACAAATACCGGGAGCTGCTGCCCGATCTGGTGCGGGACAACGTCGATTACCCGCTCCAGAACCGTGCCGTGACCCGGCGGTACCCGATCGGCTCTACGGCCAAGCCGGTCACGGCCGTCGCGGGCCTGTCCAGCCAGGAGGGCCACGGCATAAGCCCGCACACGCAGTTCAACTGCACCGGCCGGATGCGCTTCGGCCGGACGTTCCTGCACTGCTGGACATACGCTCACGGGATGCCGGGCCACGGGCCTCTGTCGATTCGCGAGGCGATTCAGCGAAGCTGCAACATCTTCTTCTACAACGTCGGCGCGCGGCTGGGCCTGGAGGAGCTGAGCCGTTGGTTCGTCCGGGCCGGGTTCGCGAGCCCGGCCGTGCCCGCACTGCCCGAGGCCGTGCGGGGAGACGTGCCGACGCGCGAATGGCTGGATCGCAACATGCCGGGCTACCACGTGGCCCGACCGGTCGACGCCTGCCAGGTCGCGATGGGGCAGGGCTTTCTGCGGGCCACGCCGGTGCACGTGGCCAACGCCGCGGCGATGATCGCCCGCGGCGGCGAGTACCGCACGCCGCGCCTCGTGCTGGACGGTCCTGAGTTTCCGCGCGAGCGGCGGATGCTGCCGGTCGCCGCGGGGGACATGCAGGCCGTCCGCGACGGCATGCATCGAGCCGTGAATGAGCGGGGCGGTACCGCGTACAAGGCCTTCAACGTGCTCGCGCCGCGGCTGCACGGCGTGGACGCCTACGGCAAGACCGGCTCGGCCACGGCGGTCCGGCGGGATCTGAACCGCGACGGGACCATCGACAGCTACGAGCGCGGACGAGCGGAGATGTCGTGGTTCACGGGCTTCGCGTTGCCCGAGTCGGGCGGCGAACGCGGAGTGGCCGTGTCCGTCGTGGTGGAATACACGACGGGAGGCGGCTCCCGCAACGCCGCGCCCATCGGGCGCGAGACCATGCGGATCTGTCAGGAGATGGGCTACGTGGGTGAGCGGTAGGGCGATGCTGGACTGGCTGCGTTCACATGCCGGCTGGACGACGATCCCGATCGTGCTGGCGATGCTGGCGCTGATGGCGATCGGCGTTTCGGCGATCCGCGCCTCGGAACTGGCCGAGGGCGATACGCCGACCTTCGCCGTCCGCCAGGCGGTCTCCTGCGGCGTGGGCCTGGCGGTTTTCGTGCTCGCCGTGGCCGTTCCATACCAGCGTCTCGGCCGCGCGGCCTACGTGCTGTTCGGCATCACGCTCGGGCTGCTCGTGCTGGTGCTGTTCCTGCCGGCGATCCGGTACTCGCACCGGTGGATCGCGGTGGGGCCGGTCCGGTTCCAGCCGTCGGAGCTGGCCAAGCTCAGCTTCATCCTGTTGCTGGCGTGGTACCTGCGCTACCGCGACAACTACCGGCGACTGACGGGGCTGGCCGTGCCCTTCGCCCTGACTTTCGTGCCGATGGTGCTGATTCTCCGGGAGCCCGACCTCGGGACCGCGCTGCTGTTCCTGCCCACGCTGTACTTCATGCTCTTCATGGCGGGGGCGCGCTGGCTGCACATGGTGGGCATTGTCGCGGTGGCCACGGCCGTGGTTCTCATGCCGATTCCGCACCGGCTGGGCGAGGCCCCCACCGGCCCCGATGCGGACCGCGCCGCGCTGGCGTACGGAAGCTTCGACTGGGGCGGGCAGCGATACGGCCTGGTGGCGGCGCCGCTGCTGATCATGGAGGGCCACCAGCTCGGTCGCGTGGACGGATGGCTCCGGCAGGGCGACCCCGAGGTCTACATGGATCGCGGGTTCCAGCTTCACCAGTCCAAGACCGCCCTGGCGTGCGGGCAGCTTCTGGGCCGGGGCGATTGGGCCGAGGCGGACGTGCATCTGGCGTTGCTGCCGGACGACCACACGGACTTCATCTTCAGCGTGGTCGGCGGGCAGTGGGGCTTCGTCGGCTGCATCGGGGTGCTGCTGCTCTACGGGGTGATCTTCCTGGTCGGCATCGAGATTGCCACCGGGACGTACGAGCCGTTCGGGCGCCTGCTGGCCGTCGGCGTGATGGGCCTGTTGCTGGCGCAGATCTTCATCAACGTGGGAATGACGATGGGCCTCATGCCCATCACGGGTATGACGCTGCCATTCGTGAGCTACGGCGGCTCTTCCCTCGTCGTCAACTGCGCGGCGCTTGGGCTGCTGGCGAACGTCGGATTGCGGCGCCCGATTCTGCTGGGGCGGCGGCCCTTCGAGCACGGCGAGAAGCGGCAGCGCGTACTGGCGGTTCGGAAGATGGGCCACGCGGGCTTGACGGGGCTTCGCGGGGGGGCTACAGGAACGCCGCGATCTGCGCGTAGTAGCAGGACCAGATGACGGCCAGCGTGCCGTACACGCCGCAGAGCAGCCAGCAGCCGACCTCGGCCAGCCAGTGGCGGCGGCATGCGATGAGGATCGCTCCGGCGCCGGTCAGCAACGTGAGCTTGTAGGCGATCAGCAGCTCGGGGGAGTGGATGACCTGCCGCGCGATGGGGTTCTCTTCCTGGAACGGGACAATCCGGCACGCGATCAGCGTGAACACGAGGTCGAACAAGTTGAGCACGACCAAGCAGAGCACGAGCAGCACGACCCGCACCGCACGGCCGCGAAGCCGCCTTTCCGCGGGCGATGCCCGGCGTCCGGGAACGGCCGGAATGCCCTCCAGCTCCCTTGCGGGGTCAGCCGGAATACTCGAAAACTGACTCATCGGTTCACCTATCGGCACGGGAAGGCGGGCACTTCATCTGCTATTGTGAATCGCATGCCATCCGGCTCTGAGAGGACAATGCGGCCCGCGCGTCCAGCGGATCTGCTTCGGCAACCGGAGTGTCTCCGGTTGCGTCTGCCGGACGGGCGCGAGACGCCGGCCTTCTTGCATCGGCCGGACGAGCCGCGGGGGCTGCCCGTCGTCTATCTACATGGCATACAATCGCACCCAGGCTGGTTCTTCGCCTCCGCAGAGAAGCTGGCCGGGCGAGGACATATGGTCTATCAGCCGACGCGACGCGGCAGCGGCGGCAGCGACACCGCACCGGGGCACGCCGCTTCGGCCGAACAGCTCCTGGACGACGTGGCGGCGGCATGCGCCGAGGCGCGGCGAGCCGCCGGCGCGACGGGCGTGCACTTGGCGGGCGTGAGCTGGGGCGGGAAGCTGGCGGCGGCCTACGCGGCGCGCCGAGAATGCGATGGGGTCGCGTCCCTGACGCTCATTGCGCCGGGCATCGCGCCGCGGGTTGACATTCCGATCACGACGAAGCTGTCGATCGCGTTGAGCTTGCTGATCTGCCCGCAGCGGACCTTCCCGATTCCGCTCAGCGATCCAGCGCTCTTCACCGCTTCCGAGCCCATGCAGGAGTACATTCGGACCGATCCGAGCTCCCTGCGGCGGGCGACGGCGCGGTTCTTCTACACCAGCCGGCAACTCGACCGGATGCTGGCGCGGCCGCCGGACGGCGCCATCCGGTCGCCAACCACGTTGATCCTCGCGTCGCAGGACCGCATCATCGATAACGACGCCACGCGAGAGGCCGTAGCGCGCCTGACGGCCGGTGGCACCGAGGTCTTGCGTCTTGCGGGCGCGCACACGCTTGAATTCGAGCCGGACCTGCGCCCACTGACCGACGCCCTCGCCGCCGCGATCCAGCGGGGCGAGGGCGCCGGCAGCCCAGGCGTATCGTGATGGTTCACTCGGTCGGCTCGTCCCCCGGCGTGTCTGCGTCCTCGTAGGTCAGGCCCTTGCGGGTGGCCTGCTCGCGGAGTTGACGTACGACCGTGGCGTCGAAGCCGTCCTCGCCCTCCGCCCGCTCTTCCATCGCCTTACGCTGGAAATCGGCCCGCTTTTCGGACAGTTCCCGGATTTGCGTGAGGATTTCGTCACGCCGCGCCTGGTTCTCGGCGATGTACGCCTCCCGCTCGGCCGGCGTCATCTCGCGCATCTCCTCGGGCAACAGTTCCTCATCGAGCCCGCGGACGTCGAGCGTCTCTTCGCGCATGGCATCGACCAGGTCCCGTAGCCCACCCGGCGCGTCGGACGGCGTACCGAGAGCCGCCGAGGCCCTCCCCTCGCCGGCCTCCGCCACGAACCCCGCCCGGTCCGCCGCGGCGGGGCGTTCCATATGCTTCAGGCGTTCGTCCATATCGGCCTGCCGGGCCCGGGCTTCGGAGTCGCCGTAGTACACGTTGGTCTCGGCCAGCGCGGCGTTGAGCTCGCCCAGCTTGTCGTCGAACGGGGTGGCGATTGTCTCGACGCCGCCCGACTGGTCGATCTGCGCGAAGGAGCCCTCGGCCCGGCGGGCGATTTCCTGCCAGATCTTCATGGCCTCGCCGTGGTTGCCGCACAGAATCGTGTTGATGTAGATGTCCTTCTCGTTGATCGCCTGGTAGGCAATCTTGTCGTACGTCGGCACGTCCTCGTACTCGTTGTGGGGCGGGCAGTCGCCGACGAGGTAGATGATCCGCAGCGTGCTCTCGTCCTCGGACCAGCTCAGCTTGTTCACCGCGTCGTGCAGGGCCTGGTTGACATTCTCGGGCGTGTCGCCCCCGCCGGCCGCGGAGAAGCCCATGAGGTCCGTGTAGACCTGGTCGATGTTGTCCGTCAGGTCGAAGACCTTGGTCACGTACTCGTCGCCCTTGTCTCGGTAGGGCACCAGGGCGATGCGGACGTGCGGCTTGGGCTCGGCCGTGACAATCTGGTTCGCGATGAACCAGATCTTCGCCTTCGCCCCGGCGATAAGCCCGCTCATCGAGCCGGTGGTGTCCAGCACGAACGCAACCTCCACCATTGGCTGCTCGGGTTCGGTCGGCGGCTCCGGCTCGGGGACGGCCTCGGAGGCGGCCGCGGGCGCGGCCAACAGTGCGACGCTAATCAGGATTGCCGGTAGGTTCCTCATGGTCAGTTCCTTTCCCGCTTGGGGTGCGTTTGCTCTTCACGCATACCCTTGGACGAGCGGAGCGGAACCGGGTTCCCGGAATGTCGCGGCGGGCAGGCCCTCAGTGCCCGCTGGAGGCGCCGGCGTAGCTCGTGCCGCGCCACGTGACTTTCGAGCGGGTGCAGAGCTTGAGCAGGGCCCACGTCACGGAAGTGGCCGCGGCGAGCGAGCCGAGCGGGTAGGTCCAGAAGAGCCACGGGCGGGCGTCCATGAGCCCGTAGAAGCGGTAGATCACGCTGAGCTGCATGGCCGCGGCCGCTGCGCCGCCGAGCCCGGCCGCCCACCACCAGCCGTTCGGCTCGGCGCCGGTGGCGGCCATTGCCAGGCCGAGCGCCGCGATCGCATAGGGCAGCATGCCGAGCGTCAGCATGGCCAGCGACGCCATCAGCCGGCGAGCGGTCTGGAACGTGCCGAGGAAAATGCGGCACCAGCCGCGAAGTGTCGCCTTCAGCCCACAGTACATGCGGACGGTATAGAGCCCGCGCCCCTGGACGACGCGCAGCTTCCGCCCGGCCGCCTTGACCCGCCGGGCCATGTGGAGGTCCTCCATCAGCTCGCCCCGCACGGCCTGATGCGTGCCGATGTCCTCATAGCAGGGGCGGCTGATCATGAGAAACGCGCCGTTGGCATACGCGGTGCGCGTGTTCGGGTTGTTCACACGGGCGGGCTTGTACCAGATCATCATCACCCCGCCGCAAACGGGCTGGATGACGTCCTCCCAGAAGCCCTGGGTCTCGAACGCCGGCAGGATGCTGAGCATGTCGGCGTTGCGGTCGAGCGCGTGTCGAACGGCGACGGACAGGAGTTTCGGATTGCTGAAGCGGCAGTCGGCGTCCGAGGTGACCAGCCAGTCGCCGCGGGCCCGTTGGATGCCCGTCCAGACGGCGTGGTTCTTGCCCGACCAGCCCTTCGGCAACTTTCGCACATGCACGGCCCGGACGCGGTCGTCCTCGGCCGCCAGGCGGTCGATGATCTCGCCGGTCGCGTCGTCGCTGCGATCGTTGCAGGCGAAGATCTCCAGGTTCGGGTACTCCTGCGCCATGACCGATCGCAGGCACGCCTCGATGTTATCCTCCTCGTCCTTGGCGGCGATCACCACGCTGATCCAGGGTGCCCGATCCGGCTCCAGGGCCGGCGACTCCGGCGTCAGCGCGCCGGAATTGCGCTGCTCGCTCGTGATGAGGATGTGCCGCGTCACCCACAGGATGAAGATGAGCCCGGAGAGTATGGTCAGTACGACCGCCAGCGTTGCCATGCGCTATACCTGCCTGCCGGGCGAGGCGATGTGGATGACCAGCTCGACCTCGCCGATGTCCCTGCCCGTCCGTCGGGCGATGTCCCTGGCCGACAGGCCCTGCCGGCTCAAACGCAGTATCTCGCCACGCGAAGTGTCCGCGTCGCCGCTCGCGGAGCCCTCGTATCGGCCCTCCGCGGGCGTGTCCCATGAGAGCGTCTCGATGCGGGCGTCGGCCTCGCGGATCAGCATCTCGAGCCGGTCGGCCCTGGCATCCAACTCGTCGCGGGCCGTTTGGATCTCCGCCAGGAGCTGCGCGGTGTCGCCCGCATCCGCCGAGCCGTTCTCGCGCGACCGATGCCGCAGCAGGACGACCGCCAGCGCCGCGACGGCGGCAACGAGGCACGCCGCGCCCGCAACCACGCCCGGCCAGGCGTGCTCGAGAGACAGTGCGATCACGAATGGGTCTCCCGCCAGGCGGACAACGCCGCGAGCATCACGCTCTTGACGGCCGTGTGGTGCGTCTCGGCCGCGTCGCGGCAGTCGGAGAACTCGGGCGAGGCCGTCAGCACCTGGCCTCCGCGCCGCCCGACCTTGACGCGCACCGGCCCGTACGGCGTCTCGACCGTGTCGAAACTCCGAGCCAGCTTGCCGCGCGTCAGCATCTGCCGCCGGACGCCGAAGGTCGTTGTCTCGCGGAAGAGAATCTCCTCGGCCGCCGGGGCGTCCGCGGGGGATGCCAACGCGCAGAGCATCCAGCCCGGCCGCGATCGCTTCATCGTGATGGGGGCGGCCCAGGCGTCCATACAGCCGGCCGCCAGCAGTCGCTCCAGCACCGCGCCGAGGACCTCGCCCGTGCAGTCGTCGACGTTCGCGGCCAGCTCGACGACCGAGTCAGCCTCTCCGTCGTGAAACTCCTCGCCCAGGTAAACACGGAGGAGGTTCGGCACGGGCCCGTCCGTCCGGCTGCCGGCGCCGTAGCCGACGGCTCGCACGCGCATCTCCGGCAGGGGGCCGAAGGACTCGGCCAGTTCCACCAGCAGCGCCGCGGCCGTGGGAGTCGTCGCCTCCCGAGCCACGCCGGCCGGGCGCACGCTTGCCCCGGCCAGCAGGATCGCCGTCGCCGGAGCCGGCGCGGGCATCGTGCCGTGGGCGCACTCGATCGTGCCCGAGCCGACGGGAACCGGCGAGCAGACGACGCGGTCCACGCCGAGAAGCTCCATCGCCACGCAGGCGCCGACGATGTCGACGATGCTGTCGACGGCGCCGACCTCGTGGAAGTGGACCTGCTCGACGTCTATGTCATGGGCTCTGGCCTCGGCCTCGGCCAGGCGTCGGAAGACGCGACGGGCCCGGTCGGCGGCCCGCTCGGGCAGCCCGGCCGCGTCGATCAGGCGGAGAATGTCCCCCAGGCCGCGGTGCTCGTGCGCCCCGGCCCCGTGCTCATGGCCATGCGGCTCGTGTGCCGCGTGTTCAAGCGCATGGTGCACGTGGTGATGGTCGGGGTGTTCGTGCCCGTGATCGTGGTGTTCGTGTGTATGATCGTGGGGGTCGTGGGCGTGTGCGTGGTGTTCGTGGGCGTGCTCGTGCCCTTCGGCCGTCTCGCCTTCGATCTGCACGTGGAACTTGGTGCCCGCCAGGCCCTTTCGCTTCGCCTTTCGGGCGGCGAGCGCGTAGCCGCTCAGCGGCAGCTTGGCCAGCTCCTCCCGGAGGCGGTCGCAATCGCAGCCGGCGTCCAGCAACGCGCCGACGATCATGTCGCCGGCCGCCCCGGCGAAGCAGTCAACGTAGAGAAGAGACATATCGCGTGGCAATTCCTCTGTTGAGTGTGCCGCCAGTGTAGAGGCGGGCCCCCGGCCACGCAAGGCCGGCGGGTCCATCCGCCCGCGAGACCCACACGCGGCGAGTTGGTATACTGCTCGTGCGTTGGCCCGCGAATGTCGCTCGGGCGGCGCTGCCGTCGGCTGGGCCCGGCCGGTAGGTGGGTGAACCCAGGGCATCACCTGGCGGGCTGGTGAGGACCACCGAACCATGAATGACCGATGACGCAGGCGGCTTTCCGCTACCGCTCCATCCAGGACCTGAAGGCCCACGCCGACGCGCTTGGCGCCGAATTGCCCGCAAGGGATGACCTGTCGATCTTGGCCACGCCGATCGGCTGGGGCCGTCGCACGGCGCCCAATCGCCTTGCAATTCAACCCATGGAGGGGTGCGACGCCACGCCCGAGGGCGGCCCGACCGACCTGACCTTCCGGAAGTACGCCCGCTTCGCCGCCGGCGGGGCCGGGCTGATCTGGTGGGAGGCGTGTGCCGTGGCCGCGGACGCCCGGGCCAACCCCCGCCAGCTCTGGCTGCACGAGCGGACGCTGGACGCCTTCCGCGCGATGGTGGCGGCGGCCCGCTCCGCGGCGCGGGACGCGGTGGGCTACGAGCCCGTCTGCATCCTCCAACTGACTCACTCGGGCAGATATTGTCGCCCCGAGGGCGAGCCTCGGCCGGTCATCGCACACCACTCGCCGGTTCTGGACCCGACGCGGAACCTGCCGCCGGACTACCCGCTCATTACGGACGACGAGCTGGACCGGCTTCAGGATGCATTTGTGCGGAGCGCCGAGCTTGCGGCGGATGCCGGCTTCGACGCCGTCGACATCAAGGCGTGTCACGGCTACCTGTTCAATGAGTTGCTCGCGTCGTATACGCGCGAGGGGCGCCACGGCGGCGCTTACGAAGGCCGGACGCGGTTTCTGCGGGAAACGGCCGAGAAGGTCCGGCAGGCCGTCGGCGATCGGATCGACGTGACCACACGCGTCAATGCATACGACGCCATTGAGTATCCCTACGGCTGGGGAGTGGACCGAGCGGATCCGACCCGCCCGGACCTGTCCGAGCCGACTCGCCTGCTGGGCGAGTTGGCGGACGCCGGCATGTGTGGAGCCAACATCACGGCCGGAAACCCGTACTACAACCCGCATGTGAACCGCCCGAAGGGCAGGGCAGAGGGGGAGCATCCGCTGGGGGGCGTGGCGCGGCTGGCGGCCATCGCACGGGACTTGCAGCGGGCACATCCGGGGTTCCCGCTGGTCGGCAGCGGGTACTCCTGGCTTCGGCATCTGTTCCCGCAGGTGGCGGCGGGCGTGGTCGGCGAGGGCTGGGCCGGCCTGGTCGGCCTGGGGCGCGGCGCGCTGGCGTATCCGGGCTTCGCGCGGGACATCCTTCGCAACGGCCGGATGGATGCGGGAAAGGCCTGCATCACGTGCGGCAAGTGCACAACGATCATGCGTGACGGCGGCGAAGCCGGCTGCGTCGTGCGGGACGCGGGGGTCTACGGGCCGATCTACCGGCGCGGACGCCGGGCCGCTGAGGCATAGCGGACGACCAAGTGCCAAGGAGTCGGTATCGGCCCTGTGCGGCTCGGAAAAACTCCTCGTCGCATCTGCCAGCGGCGCAGTCATTTCCGCCGGGGCCGGCGCCGTTGGCGTCCGAAATCGCCACGAAGCTGCAATCAAAGCCATACAATGGTCACAAATGTCACGGGCAAATCGCCCCGTGGCGGTGAGTCGGGAACGATGTGGGCGGCGTTGGCTCGACGCCAACCTTTACGGACAAATAACTTAAGGCGCTCCCGGTCCGTTCCGATTGGGTTCTAGGCGGACGGATCGAGCGGCGGGCTCGGGCGATCGCGCCGAGAACCTGGGCAAGACAAGGACGGTAAGATGGTCACGGTAAGAGGCCAGTGGGCGGAATTCAGTTTCTATCGGCCGGGGGCGAGGCGAGTGGAACTCACCGGGGACTTCAACCATTGGCGTGAGGGCGAATTGCCGATGCGCCAGACCCAGGACGGGCATTGGCGGGCCCGGCTGCGTCTGCCGACGGGCGAGTTCCGCTTCCGCTACTGCGCCGACGGCGAATGGTACGCGGACTACGCCGCCTTCGGCGTGGAGCCGGGCCGGTTCGGCATGGACAGCATCGTGCGTGTCTCGCCGCAACCGATGCGAATCGCAGCGCCCAGAGCCGAAGATACAGTTGGCGAAACCGCCGAGTTCGCGGCCGCATAAACAGGACGCTACTTCCACGAGGGGCCGGTCTCGGCGAGCCGTCAGCTTGCCGTGCCGGCCGCTTTGTTGCGCGGGTCGGCGTCGCCCGAAGGATCGGCGGCGGGGGCTTCGTCGCCTGCTTCCGATGCCGCCTCCTGCTCGGTTTCGTGCGCCGGCGCATCCCGCTTGGCCTGCATGCCGGCCGGCGGAATCCGCAACTCATCCGCCTTGGGCAGGTCCTCCAAGCTCGCCAGGCCGAAGACCTCAAGGAACCGCCGCGTGGTGCCGTAGAGCATCGGGCGTCCGAGCACCTCGGCCCGGCCGACGATCTTGACGAGCTGCTTGTCCATCAGTCCCCGCAGAACCTCGCCGCAGGCCACGCCTCGTATGGCCTCGATGTCGGCCCGGAGCACCGGCTGCCGGTAGGCGACCACGGCCAGTGTCTCCAGGGCCGCCTGCGAAAGGCGAGTGTCTTTCCGTGTCTCGAAGAGCTGCTCCAGCATTCCGTGATAGGCCGGGCAGGTCAGCATCTGGTAGCCGTTGGCGATCTGCTCGATGCGGAAGCTGGCCCCGATCTGCTCGTATCGGGCGTTGAGGGCGTGGACGGCCTCGCGAACGGCTCCACGGCCGGGGAGGTCCGCCACCTTGGCAATCCGGTCGGGGGTCAGCGGGGCGTCGCTGGCGAACAGCAGCGCCTCGACGCGTGCCTCGTCCGAGCCGGCGGGCTGGGCCGTCGGGTCCGCGTTGCTGTCAGCCGATGCGTCCATGAGCGTTCGCGGCCGGCCGGCCTACTCGAACTCCTCCTCGTCGACGGTCTCTTCGCCCTCGTCCTCGGGACGAGTCGATGGCACGCCCACGGGCAGCCCGGTGGGGGGCAGGGGGTCGCCGTCGGACGCCGCCGGTTCCTCGCCCGGCTCGGGGTCGGTTGACTCTGGTTCCAAGGGTTCGGGCTC
>CAZHEH010000003.1:89575-147555 GCA_964531695.1 uncultured Planctomycetaceae bacterium
GGGCTCCGGCTCGATCGGTTCCTCGAATGCCGGCCGGACGGGTTCGGTGCCTTCAGTCTCGCCGGGCTCGGGCTCCACCGGTACGGGCTCCACCTCAACGGTCTCGGGTTCGACGGGCTCGGCGCCCACCGTTTCCCACTCATCCCCGGCGGGCTCTCGCGGTTCCGACGGGATCGGCCCCGCCGGCGTCTCGGGCTCGATATCGGCCGACTCGGGCTCCGGCGCGGGGCCGGGGCGGATGGGCCGAGGGAGATCGCCCGTCTCCGGCCGGGGCGCCGGGGGCGTGTAGGGCTTCACGACCGGGGCCGGCGGCTCGGGCAACTCGATCTCATCGGAAAGCGCAACCACCGCCTCGGTCTCGATCATCGTCAGCTCGCCGTCGTGGATTCTCTCGCCGACGAGACCGACTTCCTTGCCCACATAGTCGCTCCAGGCGATGGTGCCGCGGGTGCTTTGGGCGTAGGCGACGGTCTTCCGCGTGCCGGGCTCGAGCACGGCGTAGCGGCGCGGGCGTCCGCCGTCGCCCGGATACAACTCGCTTGGCCGGAGCACGCCCGTTGCGGCGAATGACGGCTCGGGGCGACTCGTCTCGCCGACCTCCACACGACTGCGGGCGGTCTCGAATTCCCGCTGCCGCTGCAGGGCGTCCTGGATCATCTCCTGGATTTCCTCCCGCCTGACCCGCCGCTGCAGCGCGATCTCCAGGAACTGGATGCGGCTGTCCACGTACGGCTTGAGGTAACCCTTCTTGCCGACATCCAGGTTTCGGTAGGCGACCAGCAGCTTGCGCAGATCCCGCTGCTCGGCGGGCCGTTTGAATTCGGCCTGGAGCTTGGCTTCCAGGGCCTCGAATTGCTCCACGGCCGACTCGACCTCTTCCATCGATTCCTCGATGACCACGCTGGCCTTGCCGTCGTCGGACTCGGGATCCGCGTCGACCTCCTCGACGTCCTCCTTCGCGTCAACGTCCGGCTCGCCGTCGACATCCACCTCGAAGTCATCCTCCAGCTCCCCGTCAAGCGGGATCGGCTCGACTTCGACCTCCCCGGCCGCCACACGCTCGACGTATTGCGGCGTGATGTAGAACCGCACCCCCTCCGGCGGGGCGATCTTGTAGTAATCGCCGGTCGAGCCGAGGATGACCACGGAGTCGCCCTTGTCCAGCCGCGTCTGGACCTGTCTGTGATCGGTCGTCCCCTCCCAATTGTACAGACGCGTACCGGCCCGAACGTTGACGTTCATCCCGGTGACGGTTCCGGTCCGGCCGTCCTCGCTTGGCTCGACAAAAGTCTGTGAGATCACGCTGAACGCGCCCGGGGGCGGCTCGATGGCAAGCCACTCACCGGAGGCCTCGACGACCTGAACCTGCGCGGGGCGCGACAGCCGCAGGCAGGCGTACGCGTCGCCCGACGGGGCAGAGCGTACGTTGACGTCCCGCGCGGTGACGCGGCCGCCCCAGGCGGCGTCCGTGCTCTGGGCCGCGGCGGCGCCCGCCAAGGCGGCCATACACGTCGCGATGAGCGCTGTTCTGTTCATGACGTGCTCCTTGTGTGGAAGCATATCAACACCCCCGGCCGCGCGCTGCGCGGTCGTGGGGGTCCGGGCGATGAGTATAAGCACCTACAAAACGGTAGCACTTGGCTACCGGGCTGTCAACGTCAAGGCCCTATACCTTCGTCGGTCGGGCGCGTCCAAAAGCTGAAATTCGTTGACAGCCCCCGGCCTCGTCGCTAGCATTCCGTGACTCGCGCCGCCCCGGCGCGTCGGGGGAGGACATCCGCGACACGGACACACGGAAGACCCCAGCAGCAGCTACTAGAGGAGTACGGAGAAATGGCAGCGAAGGTTGGTATCAACGGTTTCGGGCGAATCGGTCGGTTGGTGTTCCGGGCCATGTGCGACGACCCGGATCGCTTCGACGTCGTGGGAATCAACGATCTGGCGGACGCCGATACGCTGGCGTACCTGCTGCGGTACGATTCCACGCAGGGCCCGTTCCCGGGCAAGGTCGTCGCCAAGCAGAACGCCCTGGTCGTCAACGGCAAGGAAGTGCCGGTTTGCGCGGAGAAGAACCCGGCGGATCTGCCGTGGGGCGATCTCGGCGCGGACGTGGTCGTGGAGGCCACGGGCATCTTCCGCGACAACAAGAAGGACGGCAAGCCCGGCTACGACAGCCATCTGGACGCCGGCGCCCGCAAGGTCGTCATCAGCGCCCCGGCCAAGGGCGACGCCACGACCATCGTCCTGGGCGTGAACGACGAGGCGCTCACGCCGGACGTGACGTGCGTGTCGAACGCTTCCTGCACCACGAATTCGCTGGCCCCGGTCGTCAAGGTCCTCCACGAGAAGTTCGGCGTGCTCAAGGGCCTGATGGTCACCTGTCACGGGTACACGAACGACCAGCGCATCCTGGACATGATCCACAAGAACAAGGAGCGGTCGCGTGCCGCGGCGATCAACATCATCCCGACCACGACCGGCGCCGCATCGGCAGTCGGCAAGGTCCTGCCCGAGCTTAACGGCAAGCTGGACGGCTACGCCCTGCGCGTGCCCGTGCCCGTCGGCTCCATCACCGACCTGACCGTCATGGTCGGCAAGGGCACGAGCATCGAGGAGGTCAACGAGACCGTCCGCACCGCCGCCGAGGGCTCGATGAAGGGCATCATCGAATACGTGACCGACCCGATCGTCTCCAGCGACATCGTCCACAACCCCCACAGCTCGATCTTCGACTCGAACAACACGAAGGTCCTGGACGGCGACATGGTCAAGGTCACGATGTGGTACGACAACGAGTGGGGCTACTCCTGCCGAACCGCGGACCTGGTCGAGAAGCTGGCCGGCATGTAGTTGCCGCCGGGGCCAGGCGCCGCGCCATGGCGAAAGATGGTTTCCAGGGCCCGTCGGCCAGCGCCGGCGGGCCCTTGGCCCTTACACAGGACCGCCCCGAACGGGGCATACCGACACCAGGAAGAGAGAGCGACGATGGCCACGAAGACGATTCGCGATATCGACGTTCAGGGCAAGACGGTGCTGATGCGGGTGGACTTCAACGTCCCGCTGACGGACGAGGGCAAGGTCGGCAACGATCGACGGATCGTCATGGCGCTGCCCTCCATTCACAAGCTGATCGAGGGCGGGGCGAAGCTGATCCTCATGAGCCACCTCGGCCGTCCCAAGGGCGAGGTCAAGCCCGAGTTCTCGATGGAGCCCGTACGGGCGCGGCTGGCCGAGCTTCTGGACAAGGAGGTGAAGCTCGGACCGGACGACGTAGCGGGCGACGAGGCCCGGCGCATGGCCGGCGAGCTGGCTGACGGCGACGTGCTGCTGCTGCAGAACGTCCGGTTCGACAAGCGAGAGGACAGCAAGGAAGAATCCGAAGTCATCGAGTTCGGCAAGGAACTGGCCTCGCTGGGTGAGGTCTACGTGAACGACGCCTTCGGCACGTGCCACCGCAAGCACGCCTCGATGTGGGGCTGCCCGAAGGCGGTCAAAGACAAGGGCGGCCCGGCCGTGGCGGGCTTCCTCGTCGAGAAGGAAATCAAGTATCTACACGAAGCCGTCGCCGACCCGGCCCGGCCGTTCGTGGCGATACTCGGCGGGGCGAAGGTCTCAGACAAGATCAAGCTGATCTCCAGCTTGCTGGACAAGGTCGACGGTATCCTCATCGGCGGGGCGATGGCCTATACGCTGCTGAAGGCCCAAGGCGCGTCGGTCGGCGACAGCATGGTCGAGGAGGATCAGGTCGACCCGATGCGGGCGATTCTCGATAGGGCCGCCGGCAAGATCCACCTGCCGTGCGACCACGTCTGCGCCGCGGAGTTCAAGTCGGACGAGGCCAAGCCCGTCGACGGTGCGGACATCCCGGACGGCATGATGGGAATGGACATCGGCCCAACGACGATCGAGGCGTTCGGCAAGGTCATCGGCGAGGCCAAGACCGTGGTGTGGAACGGCCCGATGGGCGTGTTCGAGCGGGACGCCTACGCCGCCGGCACCAAGGCGGTCGCCGAGAAGGTCGCGGCGGCGACCGACGCCGGGGCGATCAGCGTCATCGGCGGCGGGGATTCCGCCTCCGCGGTCGAGCAGATGGAGTTGGGCGAGCGCATGACGCACGTGTCGACCGGCGGCGGGGCCTCGCTGACGTACCTCGAGGGCAAGCCGATGCCGCCGATCGAGGTCCTTGACCCGCAGTAACCCCGCGCGCACAATGTGAGAAGTCACTCCGAGGCCCACGGGATGCCCCGTGGGCCTTGGCATGCAGGAAGCATGGCCCGAACGCCCGCCAATCCGTGGCCGCAGATGCCGGATGATGTCTTGGTGGCGCCTTCGCTGCTGGCGTCCGACTTCGTCCGGCTCGGAGAGCAGATCGACACGGTGATCGCCGCCGGCGCCGACGTGCTGCACGTGGACATCATGGACGGCCACTTCGTGCCGAATCTGTCCATGGGCCCGGCCGTGGTGAAGTCGATCCGCGCGTACACGGATCACCCGATCGACGTGCATATCATGGTCACCGACCCGGCCCACTACATCGAGCGGTTCGCCGAGGCGGGCGCGGACAGCATCACGTTCCACATCGAGGCGACGGATGAGCCGGCGAAGCTCATAGACCGTCTTCACGAAATGGGCCTCGGTGCCGGCATTACGATGAGGCCGGGCACACCCGCGGCAGCCATCCATGATGTCGCCTCCAACGTCGAAATGGTGCTCGTGATGACCGTTGAGCCGGGCTACGGCGGGCAGTCGTTCATGACGGAAATGCTTGACAAGGTGGAGGTCATACGTGGCATGCTGCGCAGTGAGCAGCGGCTCGAGGTGGACGGCGGAATCGACCCCTACACGGGTGCGCTGTGTGCCGAGCGCGGCGCCGACGTATTCGTCGCGGGCGTGAACATCCTGCGGGCGGATGACATCCCGGCGGCCGTACGGCAGTTGCGAAACGCCGTCCGCCGCGGACGGCAGGCCCGGCTTGCCGGACAGGGGGAGTGAGCGATGGTGACCGTATACGTAGTACAAACCGGGCAGACCACCTGGCAGCAGCAGGACCGGATCGAGACGGCCGAGGGAGCGCCGCTGACGCCGGACGGCGTCGAGCACGCCCGCGAGGTGCTGGCCGGGCTCAATGAGTCGGCCGTGACGGCCGTGTACGCCCCGCGCGGCGAGGCGGAGCGGCAGACGGCGGCCCTGCTGGCCGGAGAGTTGACGGCGCGGGTGCGGACGGCGAAGGGCCTGCATGAGTTCGACTACGGGCTGTGGCAGGGCCTGCTGCGGGACGAGGTCCGGCGCCGGCACCCGAAGGTGTTCAAGAAGTGGCATCGAGACCCGGGCTCGGTGCGTCCTCCCGAGGGGGAGACGCTGGCCGAGGCCCGGCAACGCCTCATGGTGGCGCTTCGCGGCATCTTGAAGCGGCACAAACAGGGATCGATCGCGCTGGTCCTGCGTCCGATTGCGGCCGGGTTGGTGCGAGGGATCCTTGCGGACGGCGACGCGGACGACCCGTGGTCGCACGTGGATTTCTCGGCGGGATGCCGGAGCTACGAGGTCGCGGGCAACGGGAAGTCGATTCCCCACCCCGCACGAACCGGATGAGGGACTGAAACCATGGCGGAGATGCTCAACGGCGGACAGGCCGCTCCGTTCGACCCCAACGCTTTGGACGGCCCGGCGATGCGGCCCAAGCGGGACGTGCCCGACGGGCTGTGGATGCGGTGCGGCGGCTGCGAGCAGATGCTCTACACGAAGGTCGTGGCCGAGAACGAGCACGTATGCCCCAAGTGCGGCCACCACTTCCGCATCAACGCCCGCCGCCGGATCGAGCTGCTGACCGACCCCGACAGCTTCGAGGAGCTGGCGGGGGATGTCCAGCCGGACGACCCGCTGGGCTTCGAGTGGGGCGACAAGAACTACCGCGAGTACGTCGCGACGTACCAGCAACGGGCCGGGACGAGCGAGGGCGTGCTCACCGGCATCGCCTACGTCAAAGGTCGCCGGGTGGCCCTCGGCGTGATGAACAACGAATTCATCATGGGCTCGATGGGCTCGGTGGTGGGGGAGCGGATCGCCCGGCTGATCGAGGCGGCCACGGAGCAGTCCCTGCCGCTGGTAATCGTGTGTACCTCGGGCGGCGCCCGCATGCACGAGGGTGCGCTGAGCTTGATGCAAATGGCCAAGACCTCGGCCGCCCTGGCGCGGTTCGACGACGCTGGGGGGCTCTACGTCGCCGTGCTGACCGACCCCACCACGGGCGGCACGACCGCCAGCTTCGTGATGCTCGGGGACTTCATCGTCGCCGAGCCGGGCGCCATGATCGGCTTCGCCGGCCAGCGCGTCATCGCCAACACCATTCGCGAGGAACTGCCCGATGGCTTCCAGACGGCCGAGTTCCTCCTCGAGCACGGGTTCATCGACCGAATCGTGCCGCGGGCCGAGCTGCGCAGCGAAATCGCCCGCATCATCGACTATTGCGGGTAGAACTCGCCGGTCGCGGGCTTCGCCGTTGGGTCCGGCGGGTTCATCTCCTATAATCGCCGCCTTGATCCGAATCCAAAGGACACGATGAGCGACCCCGAAAGCCAATGCGTCAAGTGCGGCGCGAAGTGCTGCCGCTACTTCTGCTTCGAGATCGACGAGCCCGACGACTGCGCCACCTTCGAGGACGTGCGTTGGTTCCTCTGCCACGAGGGCGTCACCGTCCACATCGACGAGGACGGCGACTGGTACATCTCCATCGACAATCCGTGCAAGTACCTCGGGACGGATAATCGGTGCACCATCTACGAGGACCGGCCGATCATCTGCCGGAAGTACGACACCGACGGCTGCGACCACACCGGCGGGGACTACCGGTATCAGAAGCTCTTCCGCTCGCCGGAGGAGCTGGAGGCATATGCCCGCGAGGTGCTCGGGCCGCGCGGCTTCGACGGCCCCAGGACCCGCGCCCGCAGACGCCTTGACGCGGAGCATGAGAAAAGGGCACGCAAGCGACGCACGCGCAAGACGAAGTAGCGGGCCTGCCACGAAAGGCGCGGCATGGAATACCAGGCGGTCAAGGGAGCACGGGACTTCTACCCGGACGAAATGCGCGTCCGGAACTGGCTGTTCGACACGTGGCGGCGCGTGGCGCTGCGCAACGGATTCGAGGAGTACGACTCGCCCGTCTTCGAGCACCTCGACCTCTACACCGCCAAGAGCGGCGAGGGCATCGTCTCGGAGCTGTTCCACTTCACCGACCGCGGCGGACGGGACCTGGCCATCCGCCCGGAAACCACCCCCACGCTCGCGCGCATGGTCAATGCCCGCATCAACTCGCTGCCCCGCCCGATCAAGTGGTTTTGCATCCAGCGGCTCTGTCGGGCGGAAAACCCCCAGCGCGGCCGGCTGAGGGAGTTCTTCCAGTGGAACGTCGACGTGATCGGCTCGGATTCCGTGCTGGCCGATGCGGAGTGCATCTTCACGGCCGTGGACTTCCTGCGGGAGGTCGGGCTGGGCCCGGAGGAGGTGCAGGTCCGAATCGGCTCCCGTCCGCTGATCCTCGCCCGGCTGCGGGCGGCCGGCGTGGCCGAGGAGGCGATGGACGCGGCCCTCCTGGCGCTGGACAAGCGACCGAAGATTCCTCAGGACGAATTCGAGAAGCTCGCCGGCAAGGCCGGCTTGGCCGGCGCGGAGCTGAAGAAGGTCTGCGCGTTCCTCGATGTCGATGCGACGACTGCCCTCGCGGAGGCCCGCGAGGACGAGAGCATGCGTCCGCACTGCGAGCAGTTCGACGAACTGCTCAGCGCGCTGGCGGCGATGGGTGTGGGAGAGTACTGCACGCCGGACTGGCACATTGTGCGAGGCCTGGCGTACTACACCGGCATCGTCTACGAAGTGTTCGACGTGGCCGGCAGCGTCCCCCGCGCCCTGGCCGGGGGAGGGCGGTACGACAACCTGCTGGAGGTCCTCGGCGGGCCGAAGGTCGGGGCCACCGGCTTCGCCATGGGCGACGTGGTGCTGGGCATCCTCCTGGAAGAGGCCGGCAAGATCCCCGTGGAGGAGTTGCGGCGCGGCCTGGACATCTTCGTCGTCCGGGACGGCTGCGAGCAGGACCGAGCGCTGGGTGTGGTGGGGGAGTTGCGGCGGCGCGGGCGTTCGGCGGACTTCTCGACCAAGGCGAACGTCGGCAAGCAGCTCAAGGAGGCGAATCGGCGCGGTGCGAGATACGCCGTGGTCGTCTCGCGGGACGGTGAGCTGTTCGTCAAGGACATGTCCACGGGCGAGCAGCCCCACGAGCCCCGGAGCATCGACGAGGTCGCGGCCTTGACTGACTGAGGCCGGGCAGGGGGCGCGATGGCCCACCGGAACATCCACTACGAGGCGTCCTTCGAGAGCTACCTGCGGGCCAAGGGCTGGCCCTATGTGGCGGTGGACGAGACGAAGAAGGCCGTCTTCGCGGATGTGGCAATCAAAAGCTTCGACTTCCTCGTCTACAGCGCAACCGGGCCGAATCTGCTGGTCGATGTCAAGGGCCGGAAGTTCCCGGACACCTCGCGGACTCGGCACGGCGGCCGGGCGTGGGAAAACTGGATCACGCGGGACGACGCGGACGGCCTGCGCCAATGGGAACGGGTGTTCGGCCGGGGCTTCCACGCCGTGTTGGTGTTCGCCTACTGGCTCCAGGGCCCGCCGCAGTCGGCGCCGTTCGACGACGTTCACGTGTTCCGCGGTCGGAGCTACGCATACGTGGCTGTGCCGCTCGCGGAGTACCTGCATGCCTCGCGCCCGCGGAGCGCGCGGTGGGGGACGCTCACGGTGCCGTCGGCCGTGTTTGCCCGGCAGGCCCGCGATGTGGCCGAGTACCTGTGACTTACCGCCGGGGCCAACGGCAGGGCGGTCATGCCAATAACTGCGTTCGGTTGGAATCTGCGACATTGCGGCCGTCGGGCGGGTTTGTATAATCAGGTCCATCATGCGAGCCAAACGCCTTCTTATCGCCGTCGCCCTGCTGGGCTTGCTCCTCACGGCTGCACCCAGGCAGGCCCATGCGGCCAGACGGGGCCGAGAGGAGATCGAACTCGATCCACCCTCGCCGGCCCTGCCAATCGTGTATTCCATCGTCGGCCTGGTGGGAATTGCCGCTGTTGCATTCAAGCCGTCGAAGCGGTCACAAGAGGCCTAGCTTAGGAGAACTGACATGAAACGAGCAGCTATCATCGGCCTGCTGGGGCTCAACATCGCCCTGGTCGTGGCTCTCTTCCTGGGGGCGGCCGTGCCCCCCGCCAGAGCCCAGGGAACCGGGCCCAATCCCGACTATCTCGCCGTCGCCGGATCGCTCTCCGAAGACACGGAGGTGGTTTACATCGTGGATCAGGGCAAGCACCGTATGATCGCGGTCCGGTATGATCTTCGCGACGAGCAACTCGTCGGATACCGCCAGCCGCGTTCGCTCCGCAGGGATTTCCAGGACGAGGACTGACCCGGAGGCCATCATGAGAGACACACGAAATATCACCATCGCCGTGCTTCTGTGCAGCGCCGCCGTCCTCGCCGGGCTTGTGACGATCTCCCTGACGGCCGACCAGGCCCGTGCGGACGCCCCGAGCAAAGGCCGGGACTACCTGCTGCTCACCGCTCACGCCACCGCGGAGGTCGAGATGCTCTACGCGATCGACCGCGGCAACCGCCGACTGAACGTGTACCGCATTGACTCCCGCCGACGGACGCTTGAGCTGGTCGACACGATGGACCTTGAGCGGGCCTTCACAGCGGGCGACTGAATCGAACGGCCGCATCCGTCGGGAAACCATTCGATCCGTCCCGTGCGGCCGCGTGGCCGTAGAGCCGTAGAGAGGATTCTCTGCCCGCATCGCCGCGGTGCGGCTTGGAACGGAGCGGGCCACGTTGGAGCAGTCGGCCCACATCGCATGCATGCCGAGGGGATGAAACCGCCGCCAACCGGCCGTGCGGCCGGTCTTGCGCCATATTTTTCGGCCGGCTCGGAATGCCACATAAGATATATTATCGGACTGTTCAGATGACTTCGATCCCCCTGGGGGCAGGCCGGGATTGGCGTAGGTGCCTATGTCGGCAGGAGATCCGGCCGCCGGCATACGAGCAAGCGAGAAATCGGGGCGGCGCTGGCTGTTGGCGAGGGCTTTTCGGGCGGCGGAACACCCAAGGCCCGTGGTGGTTTTTCCTCCCTGAGGGGGTTGGCGCATGCTCACGGGAGTGTATAATTTATCAGTGAGGAGTGGCGCGCGGGAGAATGCGTATCGGCTCGGTACGCGCCCGGATGTGCTTTCGCTCGGTTGGCTGTTGCTCAGGTTCGGCAGGAGGTGGAGGAGATTGGCTCAGCCCCCCTGCCCGGCCTTGGGCCCATCGGCGTTGCGAATGCGGATGGGCGAGGACAGCGGCCGAATTGGCTCGGAGCTCCGCTCGGAGTCGGAGGAAGGAGACGGAACAAATGGACCGGAAGGGATTGCTCCATGCGGCCGTGGCGGTCGCGTGCATCGGCTCGATTGGCGGCTTGGCTCTCGGAGACCTTGTGGAACCGAGTCCGGAACCGGCGTATCGAGGGCTCAGAGATGATCACGTCAAGACGTGGCACATCTTCAACGACAGTTCCACGCTTGAGACGGGCACGACGGACGGCGTGCTGATGCCGGGCGACCGGCAGGTCGCGGAGTTCAAGAACTGGTGGACGCCGGTGTCGGCCCACACGCAGCACACCTACGACCGGAGCAGCTACGGCGGCCTGTATGGCGATCCGACGGAGGAGGTGGACATCCCGTCGGCCCCCTACAACTACGCCGATTCGCAGAGCGCCGAGCCGAACTACTGGCTCGACCAAGACATGGTCGACGGTGCGTTGCACTTCTTCATGACCTACAGCCAGTACGACAACAACGATTGGGCGAGCTTTCAGGCGTCGCCGGATCCGACGCTCAATCAGTTGATCACCGAGCGGAACATGGAGCGGAACGGCTACGCGCTCGGCTGGGCCAACGGGAACATCGACAAGGACAACATCGATCCGAATACGGTGTTCGACGGCGAGAAGAGCATCCTCGTGCACTACGGCAAGGGCCTCGACAACGACGGGGTCTCCGAGATCGACGGCTTTGGGACGAGCCGGTCCAACCCGAACGTCTCGCTGTCCAACGACATCGACCACCAGGCCCAAGAGTTCGGCACCGGAGGTCAGTGGCACCCGCCGGTGTTCAACGACGACCCGGGCGTGATGGAGTACGACGGATTGCTGTCCGCCAACGCGAACTACCTGGCCACCCGCAACGACGGCGACGGCGGAACCGCCAATGACGGCGATGCGGACGGTGATGGCGACGTGGACGCGGACGATTTCGCCGCGATTGTGGCCTCGATGGAGGTCCGCGAGCGAGACCCGAACGCCCTGGCGGGCGTGCTGGCATGGCTGGCGGATCGCCCGGACGAGATCGCCGCGGACAGCCGGCTCGACCAGCCCGACGGCAGCGCCTACGAATACCAGGACGCCTTCTCCGACATCTGGAGCACCTATCAGGGCAGCAATGATGGCGGCGTCATCGCCGGTCTCGCCGGCGAGGAGGCGTACGACCCGGAGGACCCGCACGGTACGTACCACCAGCAGCAGGTGATCCGGATCGACTTCTCCTCCGAGACGCTCGAAGACTACGACTCGCTGGTGTTCTACGACTTCGGCGATTCGGCGCCGGGCGTCGAGGGAACGGACCAGGTCGACCCCGAGGCAATCGTCTTCGGCGTGGATCTCAACCGGAGCGTTGCCGACGGGCAGATCTACTTCGACCCGGTCGGCGATGGCAATCCGGACGACTTCGTCTGGTTCCCGGAGAACCGACTGTACATCGCTCAGGTCCACATCCCGGAACCCATCACGGCCGTGATGTTCGGGTTGGGCGGGGTGTTCCTGATCGGCCGAAATCGTCGCAAGTCGCAGAAGTCGTAGGCGTTGGCAGTCGCTTCGGAAAGACGAATCGAGGCCCGCGGATCGGTGACCCGCGGGCCTCGTCTTGCATGGGCGGCGGGGTTACGCGCCTTGCAGGCGCGTGTAGCGATTCCGCTTGTCGGCCCATGGCTCGGCGTCCCTGGGCGGATAGGTGGCCATTTCCGATGACTCGCGCATGACCTGCCGGATTTCCTGCCGGCTGGACAGGGCGCCCACCGCCAGGGCCTGGCCCAGCCCGTTGCCGAGGGCCGTGCATTGGTCCGCCCCGGCATGCACGGGAACGCCGCATGCGTCGGCCGTGAGCTGGCATAGAAGGCGGTTCTTGATCCCCCCGCCGACCAGATATACCGCCTCCGCCCGCCGACCGGTCAGTTCCGCCAGAGCGTCCAGCCGGTAGTTGTACTCCAGCGCCAAGCTCTCCAGCACGCCGCGGATCAGCTCCGCCCGCCCCGCCGGGGGCTGCTGGCCGCTCCTCTGGATCAACGCCAGCAGCGCCGCCTCCATGTCGCTGGGCGCGAGCAGGGATTCATCGGCCACGTCGACCAGCGGCGCCGCCTGCGCCTCGGCCGCCTCCGCAGCCATCCGCTCATAGTCCCAGGGGTCGCCGGAGCTGTCCCACTTCCGGCGCAGCTCCTGGATGAGCCAGAGCCCGGAGATGTTCCGCGCGAGGTACCAGCCGCCGATCGTGTACTCGTTCGTGAAGCCCATCTCGACGCAGCGATCGGTCGTGATCGGCGTTTCGGTGAGCGTCCCCAGGATGCTCCACGTGCCGCTGGAGAGGAAAGCCCAGTTGTCGCCCTCGCCCGGCACGGCAGCCACGGCCGCCGACGTGTCGTGCCCGCACGTGGCGATGACGGGGACCTCGCCGAGGCCCGTCAACTGCTGCACCTCCGGGCTCAGCGGGCCGAGCACCGTGCATGGCGGGACGAGCTCGGCGAACATGCGCCGGGGCAGTCCGAACCGCTCGATGATCGGCTCGGACCAGCGGCAGTCCGTGCCCATCAGGTTGGAGGTATTGGCGATGGACATCTCGGAACGCTTCTCGCCGCATAGCAGGTAATGGAACAGGTCCGGCATGTTCAGGAACGTCTCGGCCACGTCCAGCAGCGGCGAGCCGTCACGCTGGAGCGAGGCGAGCTGGAACAGCGATGCGATGGGCCAGGGTTCATATGCGGTCCGCTCGAAGATCTCCTCCCTTTGCATGATCGGGTCCGTGTACTCGTGGATGCCGTCGGTGCGATGGTCCCGGTAGTGCACGGGGTTGCTCAGCAGCTTGCCGTTGCGGTCCAGCAGGCCGTAGTTGACGCCCCACGTGTCCACGCTGATGCCCGCCGGCGTGATGCCGCGTTCTGCGCAGGCCCGGAGGCCCTCGATGATCTCGGCGAACAGGAAGGGCACGTCCCAGTACAGTGTGCCCGCCATCTGCACCGGGCGGTTGGGCCAGCGATGGATCTCCTCCATGCCCGCCCTGCCACCGGCGAGCGTGACGAGAATCGCCCGCCCGCTTTCGGCCCCGAGGTCCAGTGCGAGAAACCTGCGATCATCTGCCATGCCTTCGCTCCCGGCGGGCCCTGCCGCCCTTCTGCTGTGTCTCCCGCCCCGCTTGCTTGAGCTTCGCGACTTCCCCCGGCGTTAGAACACGGAAGCTGCCGATCTTCAAGCCCCGGTCCGTGATCGGGCCGATCGCGGTTCGCTTGAGCCGGCGCACCTTGTGCCCGAGCCGGGCGAGCATCCGGCGGATCTCCCGGTTTCGGCCCTCCCACAGCTTGAGTTGGAGCATGGTTGCCTTGTCGCTTCGCTTAAGGACCGTCACGCCCGCCCCGGCCGTGCGCGCCCCGGCGAGGTGCACGCCCTTCTTAAGCCGCTCGATCGCGCCACCGGTGACGCGCCCGTCTGCCTGGGCGACGTATGTCTTAACCACACCGTGGCTCGGGTGAGTTACGTGCTCGGTCAGCTCGCCGTCGTTGGTCAGGATGATCAGCCCGGTCGTCTCCGCGTCCAGGCGCCCGACGCAATAGACCCGCTTGCCAATCTTCGGCACGAGATCGACGGCTCGCGGACGGCCGTCCGGATCCCGCTGGGTACAGACCACGCCGCGCGGTTTGTTCAGCAGGAAGTACGCGTGCTTCTCCGGGCGTGCGTTGACCGGTCGCCCGTCCACCGCGACCCGGTCCCGCTCGGGCTCGACGAAGCACGGGAGCTCGGACACGGTCCGGCCATTCACGCTCACGCGCCCGTCGAGGATCATCTCCTCGACCGCCCGGCGCGACGCCACGCCGGCCCGCGCAAGAAGTTTGTGGATGCGTACCTTTGCCATGAGCGATGGGTTGTCAGCCGGCGCTAACCCGCCGGAAGCGTAATCTCAAGAAAGACGCAGCGAGCGTGGGCGACCACGGAGGCGGAGTCGAGGGCGGCGGGCACGAGCAGCGTCTCGCCTCGCACGCCCGTGACGTCCACGTCCGCCCCGCCGGTGCATTCGATGCGAGCCGGCGCGTCGCCCGACAGGAACATCAGCGCCACACACCGCCCGGCGGGCAACTCGTGCCGCTCTCCCGACCTCAGCTCGCGGCGCGAAACGGTGAAGAACTCGGTCACAAGAAGCGTCTCGCCCTCGGCGCCGGGCGGAGCGTCCGAGGCCGGCTCGAAGTGGATGCACTCCATCGAACGGTCCACGTGGATTTCCCGGCCGCGGCCCCAGTCCGTCACGCGGTAGGTCGTGTCCGAGGGCGTCTGCACCTCCGCCACGACGACGCCCGCGCAGAGCGCGTGAACCGTCCCGGCCGGGAGATAGTGGAACTCCCCCGCCGACACGTCGTACCGCCGCACGAGCCGCTCGACCCCGTTCTGCTTGATCGCCTCGCGGAACTGTGCCGGCGTGACATCCGGCTCGACGCCCTTGTAGATGTAGCCGTCGCGGCTTTCCAGGACGTACCAGCATTCCGTCTTGAGTGCGGCATCGCCGCCGATCCGCTCGACTGCCTTCGCGTCAGGATGCACCTGGAGCGAAAGCTTGTCGTTGGCGTCGAGGTACTTCAGCAGCAGCGGGAAGCGGCCCTTCTCCGGCGAGGCCCCGCCCAGCAGCGCGTCACCGAGCGTCTCGGTCAGCTCCGTCAGCGTCCGGCCCCGCCCGGGGCCGTTCGACACGACGCTCGTGCCTTCGGCGAGGTCGGCCAGCTCCCAGCTTTCGCCAATCGACGCGTCACCGGACAGATCCCGCCCCAGCAGGCGGGCCAGGTTCCGGCCGCCCCAGATCTTCTCCTTGTAGATCGGGGTGAACTTATACGGGTACAGATCCATGCGCGGCTCCATTGTGCGGGAAGTGTGCGTATTCTATCGGCCCGACCGGCTCCGGGCCAGTTGGCGCAAGGTAACCTGCGCGGAGCGCTTGTGGGCCGGGGCATGGTACGGCGCGAGGGTCTACTCGCCGCCTGCGATGCAGTATAGCTTGCTCGGCGTGCGGACATAGAGCCGCCCGTCGGCGACGGCGATGGTCGAGTGGCAGCCCTTCTCGCCCATTGATGCCTCGCCCACTTGCTCGAGCGAGGCGTCGGCCCTGCAGACGGTGACATTGCCCCTCTGGTCGATGCAGTAGACCTTGCCGTCCGCGACGGTCGGCGAGGCCCAGTAGGTCGCGCCGCCGATTCGGTTCGAGCCCAGCTTCTTGCCCGTCTTGGTGTCCCAGCAGGTGAGGATCTTCTGCCGTCCGTCAAGGACGTAGAGCTTACCGTTGTGGTAGGCCGACGTGGTCACATCCGGCTCGGCCTGGCCATCGGTGCTCCAGGCCTTCTTCGCGCCGGCGCCGCCGACTTTCAGTACGAACGAGGCGTTGCCCTGCGGTAGCCCGCAGCAGACATGGCCGTCCATTGGCGTCGGAGTCGTGACGAGCCGTCCGTTGCGGATCGATCCGTGATCGTAGCGCCAGATTTCCTTGCCCGTCTCGGGATTATGGAGCGTCACGGCCTCGCCGCCGGCGACCAGGATGCCCTTCACGCCGTTCACCTCGTAAGGGATCGGCGTCGTGTAGGCCTCCTGAGACTCGCCTGTGGCCTTGGTCGTCCGCGTGATCTTCCAGACGGTCTCGCCATCATCCGGGTCGATCGCCAGAACGAATGAGCCCTTGTCGCCCTTGCGGTGCAGCACGGGCACGTAGAGCCGCCCGTCATGGAGCAACGGGCTGGCAGCGTAGTCCCAGAGGATCTTGAAGCCCCCGTAGTCCTTCGCGAGGTCGCGCTTCCAGGCAACCTCGCCGTCCCAGTTGACCGCGGCCAGCAGCCCCGTGCCGAACAGGAAGTACACCCGCTTGCTATCGGCGACGGGAGAGCAGGCGGCCGGGCTGTGGCGGCGGCCCCTCTTGCCCTTGCCCAGCTTGTGCTGCCACAGCACCTCGCCGTCCTCGACGCTGATGCACATGCCCACGCAGTCCCCCTTCTTGCCGTCGGACATGGAGGCGAGGAACACGCGGTCGCCGACGATGATTGGCGTGGCGGAGCCGATTCCCGGCAGGTCGACCGCCCAAGCGACATTCTCCGTCTTGGACCAGGACGCGGGCAGCCCGCGCTCCGGGCTCGACCCGTCGTAATTCGGACCCCGCCAGTGGGGCCAGTCGGCGGCGATGACCGCTGCGAGGCCCAAGGCGGAAATGACGACCAATACGATCCCGTAGCGCAGCCGTGTGCCGCCCATCGTGTGGCTCCTTGCTCGTCCGTGGAGGCGGTATGCAGTGGTTACAACCTAATGAACCGCCTCCGCCCGCGGCAAGTGCCGATCGTTCCCGCCGGGTCGCGGTCGCCCCCGGTTGTGAGGCGCCGGCGGCGGCGATAGAATGCCTCGTCCTCGATCCGGACAGGAAAGGAACGAACCGTGACCGACGAGAAGCCAACCATCGCCTTCGAAGACTTCACCAAGCTCGACCTCCGTGTGGCCAAGATCCTGGAGGCGAGCGAGCACCCCAACGCCGACAAGCTGCTTGTGCTCCAAATCGAGATCGGCGACGAGAAGCGGCAGCTCATCGCCGGCCTGCGGGCGTTCTACAGCCCGGAGGACCTGGTCGGGCGAGAGATCATCGTCGTCGCGAACCTCCAGCCGCGGAAGATGCGCGGCCTCGAGTCGCAGGGCATGTTGCTGGCGGCGGTGGCCCGCGACGAAGACGACCAGATGTCGGACGTGGCGTTCGTCACGCCCGAAAAGGAGATGCCCACGGGCACGGCCGTGTCGTAGCGCGACTCCGCTCCGCCTCGGCTACGGCCCGGCCTTCTCCAGCGTGCGGCAGACGAGTTCAGCGGCGCCGTCGCTGGCCGTGAGGTCCGTGGCGGTCCGGAGCGGATCGATCAAGTCGATCAGCTCCTGGCGCACCTCGAACAGATAGCCGATGTCGTTCAGCATCTCCATGGCAAGGTCGACCACCGGCCGGCTGTTTCCGTGCCATGGAATCACCTCGGGCACGATCCGCTTTCCGGCGAGGATGTTCACCAAGGAGAAGTGCGGCGTCGGAACCCCCCACCGCCCCACCGCGCGCAGCATGGCGCGCAGCAGACGGCTGGTGCGGTAGAAGATCATCATGGGTATGCCGAAGTAGGCCACTTCCATCGTCACGGTGCCACTGACGGCGACGGCGAAGTGCGACCGGCCGAGTTGCTCGCGCGTCCGCCCGACGATGATCTCCACGTCGGCATCCCTACAGGCCTTCCGCACGGCCGCGGCACAGGCATCGCTCCGCGCGGTGAAGACGCACCGGGACCTGGGCCAGCGGCGCTGGATTGCCCGGGCGGTGGCCAGCAAGGCCCGCGAATGGGCTCGGATTTCACCGGGACGGCTGCCGGGGAGCATGGCCACCTGCCACGTGCCCTCGGCCCAGGCCTCGGCGAGGTCGGGAGGCGGCTCCGGCCGGCCGGGGAGCGTCTCGAACAGCGGATGGCCCACGTACGTCGCGTTCACGCCGCGGTCCCGCAGATAGCGCTGCTCGAACGGCAGGATGCAAGCGACTTGGTCCGTCAGGTGGGCCAGCTTGGCCGCCCGCCAAGGGGCCCAGGCCCACACCTGCGGGGCGATGTAGTACATCACGGGCGTGCCGATCGACTTGGCGACGGAGGCGAGGTGCCAGTTCATCGCGGGCGAATCGACCGGAACGTGGATGTCCGGGGCGATTTCGCGGATCTGCCTCTGCACGCGGCGGATCGTGCGCACGTAGTAAGGGAGCTGGCGGAACGGCCCGCCGAGCATGCTGGCCCGCTTGGTAAGGTCGGCGACGACCTCGCATCCGGCTTCGGCCATGCGGTCCCCCGCCACGCCGATGAAGCGCGCGTCGGGCAGGCGTCGGCGGATCGCTTCGATCAGCCGGGCGGCGTGCTCGTCGCCGCTGGCTTCCGCGGCGGACAGGAAGATCGTTGTCGGACGGCTCGGCATGACGTTCCAGGGCCCTCAGGCAGCGTCCGGCGCCAGCCCGATCGCGGAGGCGATGGCGTGGGTCTCGATGTGGCTGATCGAGATCAGCACCCGCGCGAGCCCCTGTCGCTCGGCCAACTCGCGGCAGCGCCCGGCCAGCGATACGGTCGGGCGCCCGGACGGCTCGTTTCGGACCTCCACGTCCGTCCAGCAGATGCCGCTGCGCCAGCCGGTGCCGAGAACCTTCAGCACCGCCTCCTTGGCGGCGAAACGGCCGGCCAAGTGTTCGGTTTCTCGCCGCCGACCCAGGCAGTAGTCCAACTCCCGGCCGGTGAAGACGCGCTCGAGGAACCGCCGGCCGTGACGGTCGATCGCCGATCTCAGCCGGTGGCAGTCCACCATGTCGATGCCGTGGGCGATGACGTTCATGGCGGCGGTATGCTAGCAGAGCACCTCAAGTTTTGCGACTCGCACGCCGATTATTCCACGGGCATGCGTGCGCGATCCCTGTCAGAGCGCGCGAGCGAGAGGACACACGTGACCACTACGGCGGATCCGACGACCCAGCGGAAGCCAAACCACGCCGAGGAACTCGAGCGGCTCCAGGGGGAGGTGGAGGCCCTGCGCGGCCAACTCCGACACTCCCAACGGCTCGCTACCGTGGGAACCATGGCGGCCATGGTCGCCCACGAATTCAACAACATCCTGACGCCGATCATCAACTACGCTCGACTTGCCCGGAAGAACCCGAAACTCGCGGCCAAGGCCGTGGACCGTGCCGCGGCCGGGGGCGAGCGTGCGACCGCCATCTGCCGTGCGATCCTCGGGGTGGCCCACGAAGGGCCCGAGAGGCCCGAGCCCACCGGCCTGGCAGAGCTGATTCGGGACGCCTTGGCGGCCATGGCCCGCGAACCCGCGAAGGACGGTATCGAATTATGCCTTGACATCCCCGAGCATCTGGTGCTGAACGTCCGGCGTGCGGAGTTGCAGCAGGTGTTCATGAATCTGCTGCTCAACGCCCGTCACGCCGTGATCGAGGGCGACCGGCCGCGGTGCATCACGGTAAGCGGCCGTGTGCGAGGCGGAACCGCACAGATTCAGGTGTCGGACACGGGCGTGGGCATCGATCCGGAGGCCGTCGAGCAGATCTTCGAGCCGTTCTACACGACACGCGGCGGCGGGGAGAGCCCGTCGGGTCATGGACTGGGGCTCACGCTTTGCCGCGACATCGTCGAGTCGATGGCCGGGAGCATCGAGGTCGAGTCCATCCCCGGCGAGGGCACGACCTTCACCATCGGCCTTCCCGTCGACTCAGCGGCCGAATCCGCCGCCTGAGACCGGTTTGGGGTTTTCTCGCCCGAGGACCATACGCTATACTGCTCGGCGTTGCGGGGCCGTAGCTCAGTTGGGAGAGCGGTTGGTTCGCAATCAACAGGTCAGGGGTTCGAATCCCCTCGGCTCCATTCAGCACGGCCGTCCCGGTCCGATCCGGGCGGCCGTTCTGATTTCAGACCCCGTCCTGCTTCGCGGCCGATCCCCCGGCTCGCCCGCTATACTGGCTACCGAGAACGGGCTGCCGAGTCCCCAAGGAAACGAACATGACTCACGCATTGCAGGGCAAGAAGATCGCGTTGATGCTGGCCGAGGAATACCAGGAGATGGAGGTCTGGTACCCGTACTACCGGCTTGGCGAGGAAGGCGCCGAGGTCGTTCGCGTGGCGGCGGAGGCCGGCAAGAGTTACCCATCGAAGCTGGGCTACCCCTGTCCCGCCGACGCGGCCGCCGGCGAGTTGACCGGCGGCGATTTCGACGCTGTGGTGGTGCCGGGCGGCTGGGCGCCGGACTACATGCGGCGAGACGAATCGATGATCGGCTTCATCCGCCAATGTGCCGAGGCGGGCATCCTTCTTGCGGCCATCTGTCATGGCGGATGGATGCTCTGCTGCACGGACGCCCTGCGAGGCCGACGAGCCACGAGCTTCGTCGCCATCAAGCACGATATGATTAACGCCGGAGCGCATTGGGTCGACGAGGAGTGCGTCGTCGACGGCAACGTCATCACGTCGCGCAAGCCGGACGACCTCCCGGCCTTCTGCCGGGCGATCATCCGCGGCCTTTCCGGCTAACTGCCTGTCCGTATGATGTATCCGTCGCAGGCGGCCTATTATTGTGAGATTGATGTCTCTGTGCGCGTCGCGGGCGTACGTGCCCCATTCGCCGAAGGGAGTCCCTCCTTTTGGACGCTCAGGCCTCCGAAACGTCGTACGAGCCGCACGGGCCCGCTTGGGGTCTGTCGGGCATGGTGCGGCATCGGTTGGCGAAGTGGCGGATGGGGCTCAGCCCGCTCCGGGCGGCCGCCTGGGGGTTCGGGGAGCATTTCGAGCGCCGCCTGGCGCCGGAGCTGCGCGAGGCGTATGCCGATCGGTTCGAGGTGGCCATCGACGAGCGAGGGCAGGCCCGCGCCGTCCCCCGGCTCCCAGGGGACGTGGCATTCGACCCGCAGCACTACAAGGCCCTGTGGAATTTCCTGCTCGGGCTGGGAATCCGCCGGCTGACGCTGGACCTACGGCTGGAGAGTAACCAGATCGCCGATGTGGTCGCGCTGCTGATGGTCTGCCGCCGCCGGCTTCAGGACGGCCGAGCCAACCGGGCCTGCAGCGCGATGTGCGGGGCCGGCGGCGTTTCCTTCGCATGCACGAGGACGCAACTCGTCGACGGGCGTCTCACGGTGGACTATTCGTACTGCCTCACGCGATTCAGCCGCTTTGTCGAATGGTTCAAGCGCCGCCGGAGCCACCTGCAGGACCACCGTGCGCTGTTTCGGGCCGCTCCCCGGTACGGGCTTGCCTTGACCGTGCTGGTGGGTCTGTTCTTCATCGGATCGTGGCTGATCGATTCGCTGGCGCTGCGCATCGCCCTGGCGACCGTGGCGCTGGGCGTGCTGTTCGGCCTGACCTACCTATTCTTCATGACCGTCGGCAGTGTGGAATACGACAACGAGGAGAAGGCCTACCGCCTGGAGCGGACCTATCGGCAGCTCCACCGCTACACCGATCGCGTCCGCCGCGACCTCTCTCGCGCTCGGAACGTTCAGAAGAAGCTTCTGCCCGACACGGAGGACGCCCCCCTGCCGGACCGGCTCGAATGGGCCTGGTTCTTCGACCCCGAGGCCGAGGTCGGCGGCGACTATTTCGACCTGTCCTCGGACGGGAACGGCAGGGCCGAGGTCCTCTTCACGGATGTCAGCGGACACGGCATGTCCTCCGCGCTGATCACCGCGATCATCAAAACGCACTGGCGGTACCGGCTGACCCGCCGCGAACGGATGGACGGTTTCCTGAAAGAACTGAACCGGCTGCTGTGCGAGTTGACGCCGGACGACAGCTTCGCGGCCGCCTGCATGGCCGTCTACGATGCCCAGACCGGAGGGCTACGATACATCAACTGCGGCCATCGTCCGGAGCCGATCCTCGTTCCGGGCGACGGGGACCGTCCTGCCGAGCGGCTCTCGGGCGATCCCGGCATGCTGCTGGGCGTCACGGAGGAGGTCAAGCTCCCCACGCACGAAGTCTCGCTCGACCCCGGCGACAAGGTGCTGTTCGTGACGGACGGCATCATCGAGGCGACGGATGCCGCCGGACGCATGTTCGGCATGGAGCGGTTGGAGACCTTTCTGGCTGAGCACCGGGCGAGCCGCCTGGAGGAACTCGTGCGCTCTCTGAAAGCGGCGGTGAGCGGCTTCACGGGCGGCGCCGAGCAGTCGGATGACCAGACCGTGCTTGCTTTCCGCGTACGGGGGTGAGCCGGTCGCGGGTCACTCGAACAGGGCCGTCCCGATTCGCAGCATCGTGGCGCCCTCCTCCACGGCCACAACGTAGTCGCTGCTCATGCCCATCGACAGATGCCGGAGGTCCGCGCCGCCTGCCCCCTCGCGTCGCATGTCCTCGTAGATCTCTCGCAGGCGGGCGAAGCTCGGACGCGCCTGCTCGGGGTCCTCGCTCAGCGGCGCCATCGTCATCAGGCCCACGAGCCGCAGATGCTTCATGCCGGCCATCAGGTCCGCCATGTGTGCGGCCGCGCCGACGGCACAGCCGTGCTTCTGCGGCTCGCCCGAGCAGTTCACTTCCAGCAGCACCTCAGGGCGAACCGCCTGCGCCTCGGCCCGCTTGTTGATCTCCTCGGCAAGGCGGAGCGAATCCACCGAATGGATGACGGAAGCGGCGGACAGGACGCCTTTAACCTTGTTCCGCTGAAGATGACCGATCATGTGCCAGCGGACCGGCGCCGGCAGCGGCGTCCGCCGCCGCTGGACGAGAGCGTCCACCTCTGCCGCACGCTCCGTGAGTTGGCCCGCCCGATTCTCGCCCAAATCGGTCAGTCCGACTTCGAGCAGCCCGCGGATTATATCGAGGTCCACCTGCTTGGTGACGGCGACGATGGAGACCTCCTCCGGCAGACGCCCGCTTCTGGCGCAGCCGGCCGCGGTCTTCTCTCGAATCCGCTCCAGGTTGGCGGCGATGCGCCGGCTCGTGACTGGCATGGCAGGAGCATAGCACCCGCGCCGCGCCAAGACAAGCCGCCCAAACGACTAGCGGGCCCTACCGCAGGGCCTGCACGTAGTTCATGCAGAAGTCATCGCGCCCCGCCAGGGCCTCGGCGGCGAGGATGGTCGGCATCACGTCCATCCCGCACGGGTCGGTGATGGCCGCGTCCATGCCGCAATAGATCGCCTGGGCCAGCGCCGCCAGGTTCACGTGGCGGCGCTTGGGCAGGCCGAAGCTGATGTTCGACACCCCCCCGCCGATGTGCACCTCGGGCCAGCGGCGGCGGATTTCGGCGATGGCCTGGAGGCACTTGCCCGCGCTGGCCGTGTCCGTCGAGACCGGCAGGAAGCACGGATCGACGATCACGTCCTCCAGCTTGCGCCCGGCGTCGGTCAGCTTGCCCAACAGCGCCTCGGCCCGCTCGACGCGGTCCTCAACCCCGCTTGGGGTACCGTGGTCGTCCATCAGCAGGGCGATCACGAGGCAATCGAACTCGGCCAGCAGCGGCAGGTAGCTCTCCAGCCGCTCGCGCTCCAGCGAGACACTGTTGAGGATCGGCCGGCCCTTGGCCATCGACAGCCCTTGCCGGGCGGCCGCGATGGAGGCCGTGTCCACCGCAACGGGCACGTCCGTGTTGGCCTGTACCAACTCGACGAGCCAAGCGATGTTCTCCGTCTCGCGCTCGGCGTTCGGGTCGCCGCCGTTGACGTCGATGTAGTCCGCGCCCGCCTCGGCCTGCTCCTTGGCGGTTTGGGCGATCAGCTCCGCGTCGCGGTTCTTCAGCGCCGCGGCGATTTGCTTGCGAGTGGCGTTGATCTTCTCTCCGATGATGAGCATTGTGTTGGGTTCCTTAGTCTCAGGGGGGCGTTGCGTTCAGTTTTCCGGGGTCCGCGAGTGTTTCCAGATTATCGGCCAAGCCCGGCGCCAGCACGCGGACGGCGATGGCGGCGCCGGCGTCTGACGCGGCGGCCCGCGCCTTTTCGATCTCGGCGGCACTCATGGGCATGGAGGCGAACACGACGATCGTCTTCGGCGAGGGCGAGAAGCCGGCCGCCTGGACGACGGCATCAGGCAACGGCTCGCCGCTGCTTCGCAGAACCTGGTCCAGGAATGCCTCGACGCGGGCGACGGCGTCTCCGGCCGTGACGTAGCCGCCCGGCATCACCCTCACCTTGCCGCCCGGCTCACAGGCCAGCACGGCTACGCTTGATCCCGCCGGCAGCGTGTCGAGCGACTCCAGTGTCTCGGCCCAAGCCACGTTCAGCAGCCGGTTGTTCCCGGTGCCAATGCAGTAGATCACCGGCGGCTCGATGCTCACCTTGCCGATCCGCGGGCCGGTCAACTGGTCCCGCGGCTCCGGCTCGGGAATGTAGATGGGCTCGCGTTTCTCGCCCTTGTCCTCCTGCCCGCTCTCGGTCTGTCCCTCAGCCCTCTCCTTCGGGTCCGGCTCGGGCGGCTCATCGTTAAGCAGCGTCGGCCCCAGCTCAACCATCAGCAGGCCCGCAACCGCGGCCATCAGCACGACAACCGCCAGCAGGATCAGGGCGAGCATGCCTTGGAACCGCACCGGCCGGGCCAGCGGCACGTGATGGGACTCCTGCGGCCGCTCGCCGGCGGCAGCTTCGCCTCCCGGCGCCTCCGGCCGCCGGCCGGGAACCTCCGGACGTTCGCCGGGCGTCTCGGGCCGTCTGCCCGGAGCGGCCGGACGTGGGCCGTGCGATCCCGTGTGCCCGGGCACTTGCATCAGCCCTTTGCAGTACGGGCAGCGGCACATCGAGCCGGCGAAGCCCTCGTCCACCGAGATTCTCTTGCCGCACTCCGTGCAGCGGATCTTGATCGCCATTCAGGCCTTCCCTCTCCCCGGCGGAATGGTTGCCGAGCCGAGGGCATTGTCGGCCCGTGACGGCCGACATGCAAGCCCGTGCGCAGGTGCACTGGTTGGCAGCCCCTCCCGTATCCGATATAGTTGCAGGTATGCCGGGCGCGTAGCTCAGTTGGCTAGAGCGCTTCCCTTACAAGGAAGAAGTCACAGGTTCGAGTCCTGTCGCGCCCATGCACGGGCTGTCCGTTCACCGCGAGTTCGGCCGGTTCTTGCCCTTTCCCTGACCGACCGCAGGAGCCATCCGGTATGAATCGTAGCGTGTCGCTGTGCCGTGTCCTTCTCTTGGCGGTCGCTTTGGCCGGCTGCAAGCCGCCGGCCGTGACGTTCCCCAGGGCCCCCCTGCCGTCGACTCCCGACGGCACGACGGCCGCGTACGACACGACCGGCGACGGACGGGCCGACTTCTTTCTCCTGGCCGACGCGGAAGGCCGGATCGACCGGCTCGGCTACGACTATGCCGGCGCAGTGGCGGGAGAGGGACCCGACGAGATCGTCAACATGGACGCGATCCCGTCCGTCCGATGCCGACACCTGATGATCATCGTCGACGGCTTCCTGTTCGACCTGATCCGCAACGAGTACGAGGCCGGGCGTCTGCGGGTGTTCCATCCGCCGTCCCTCGTAATCGCCCCGTACCCCGCCATGACCGACCTGGCGATGGAGGACTTCCTCGGCTACATGCCGTGCCGGGCGTACGAGGCGAAGTACTTCGACCGCGATGAGAACCGCGTCATCGGCGGCTCCGAGGCGTACCTGGAAGGCCGGAACGAGCCGTACAACCGGATTCTGGATTACAGGGCCGACCTGATCTGGGTGCCGATCTTCTACCTCTGGCCGCGAGCGGTTTTCGAGAAGGAGATTCACGACTGCAAGCGAGCGTTTGACCGCGGCGAGAAGCAGGAGATGCTGGCTTACTTCGGCAGCACGGCCGGCATGGGGACGCGCTTCAGCCGGGAGGGCCAGCGGGAGTGCCTGCGCGAGCTGGAGCGGCTCATCCTGCAGGTGCTGCGAGAGAGCCGCGGGCTCACGGAAGTCACCTTCATGTCGGATCACGGGCACACGTACACAGCGCCGGAGGTGATTGACTTCGAGGCCGAACTTGGCAAGTCCGGCTGGCGCCTGCACGACGGGCTGGATGAGCCCAGGGACGTGGTGCTGATCGAGTTCGGCGTGACGACCTACGCGGGCTTCTACGCGAACGAACGGGCCGATTTGGCCCGGGATCTTGTCGACGTGGACGGCGTAGAGCTGGCGAGCTACGCGAAGGGCGAGTCGGTGGTGGTGCTCGCCCCAGAGGAAGACGAAGGGAAGCCCGCGCGACATGCCGTGATCCGACAGCGGGACGGACGCTTCCGCTACGAGCCCGTCCGGGGCGACCCGCTGGCGCTGACCCCGATCCTGGCCGAGCTGACGCCCGACGAGGCGGGATACTACGACGCGGATGACCTGCTCCGGGCCACGGCCCGGCACCACTGGCCGGCCCCGCTTCAGCGGCTCTGGCGGGCGCATCTGGGGATTGTGGAGAATCCCCCGGACGTGGTGGCCTCGCTGGCGGATGACCGCTGCGTCGGGTCGGAGATGTTCCGGTCGGCCATCGAGACGGCCTCGACGCACGGCGGGTTGAACTACAGGAACTCGGCGGCGTTCATCATGTCCACGGCCGGGCCGCTGCCGCCGGTCATGCGGGCGCGCGACGTGCCCGAGGCCCTGCGCGCCCTGCTGAGTGTCGAGATCTGGCCGACGGGCGAGTAGTGCGTCGCCTCGCGGCTACTCTTGCGGCGCGGGCGGCGAGACCGGCAGCGGTGCCTTCAGTCCCCGTATCAATTGATCGTCCCAGGTCTGGGCCAGGACGAGCGGGGTGACGTAGGTGGCCACGAACTGCCTCGCTCCGCTGGTGACGTGCCCGCCGCCATGCCCGGCGAAGGTCATGCTCGGGTTCCAAGGGATTTCGTAGAGCTTCAGGTAGTGCTGGGACCGTAGCGGGGTGGCGGGACGCTCGAAACCCACGCGTCCGGCCGAGGACACGAACTCCCGGTCCATCGTGCCGTTGGTGACCGTGCCGAACCCGAGCATGAGCCAGTCCCGTTCCGAGTAGAAGCTGGCGATGCCCTCGCGCGTGTTGTTCAGCGCGGCGTCGAGCATGTAGCCGGGCGAGATGGCGGCCGCCAGCAGCACGGCGCCCTTGATGCTTTGGCCGGGCGGCAGGGCCTCGGCGGTCCAGATGGCGATCGCGCCACCCCCGCTTTGGCCCACGAGCACGACCGGCCGGCCGGGGTAGCTCATGTGATAGCGGGCGATGCGATCCGCGAGCTTGCGGGCCTGTTCGCGGTTGCGCTCTTCCGTGCGAAGGTTGACCAGCGGGCCTACCCACGGCGAGGTCCAGTCGTACAGCTCGATCGCCCAGTCCACGCCGCCGTCGTCGAGGCCCTCGCAAATCCCCTCGTTGAACGGGCTACGTCCCTCGATGCCGGGCAGCACGACCACCAGCCCGCGATCCAGCCGGGCCGGAGAGACGTAGGGCTGCGGGCGCCCGCAGCCGCCCAGCGCGACGCACGCAAGCGCCACGACGGCGATGAGTGCGGAACCCCGACCGGCCCGGCCGGGGTTCCACCCATCGCGTGATAGCCGGCTTCCGTCCATGGGGCGAGCTACTCCTGCTTCTCCTCGTACTCGGCGTCGATGACGTCCTCGTCGCCGCCAGAGGGCTGCTCGCCGCCGGTCTGCTCGGGCCCGGGGGGCGGGGTCTGGGCGCCGCCGGCCGCCTGCTGGCCCTGCTGGGCGGCTGACTGGTACATCTGCTCGGCCACCTTGTGCGAGGCCTGCTCCAGGTTGCTCATGGCCCGCTTGATGGACTCCGCGTCATCGCCCTTGCAGGCCTCTCGCAAAGCGGAGATGCCGGACTCGATGTTGCCACGGTCCTCGGCGCCGACGCTCTCGCCCTGCTCGGAGAGCATCTTCTCCATCTGGTACGCCATGGCATCGCCCTGATTCTTCAGGTCGATCAACTCACGACGCTTTCGGTCTTCCTCGGCGTGGCTCTCGGCGTCCTTCTTCATCCGCTCGACCTCGTCCTCGCTGAGGCCGGAGGTGCCCTTGATCTCGATGGACTGCTCCTTGCCGGTGGCGAGGTCCTTGGCCGAGACGTTCAGGATGCCGTTCGCGTCGATGCTGAAGGTCACCTCGATCTGCGGGACCCCGCGCGGCGCCGGCGGGATGCCCGTCAGGTTGAAGCGTCCGAGCGTGCGGTTGTCGCCGGCGAACTCGCGCTCGCCTTGCAGCACGTGGATGGTCACCTCGGTCTGGTTGTCCGCGGCGGTCGAGAAGACCTCCTTCTTCTCGGCCGGGATGGTGGTGTTTCGCTCGATGAGCTTGGTCATAACGCTGCCGAGCGTCTCGACGCCGAGGGACAGCGGCGTCACGTCCAGCAGCACCATCTCCTGATCGACGTCGCCGGCGAGAATGCCGCCTTGCAGCGCAGCGCCCATCGCGACGGCCTCGTCCGGGTTGATCGTCTGGTTCGGGTCCTTGCCGAAGATGTCCTTGGTGATCTGCCGGACCTTCGGGATTCGCGTCGAGCCGCCGACCAGCAGGACTTCGTCGACGTCGCCGGCGCTGAGCCCGGCGTCGGCCAGGGCCTTCTTGCACGGCTCGATCAGACGGTTGAACACGGGCTCGCCGAGTTGCTCGAACTTCGCCCGAGTCAACGTCATCTGCAAGTGCTTGGGGCCTTCCTGCGTGGCCGTGATGAACGGCAGGTTGACGTTGGCCTCCATGGCCGTGGACAACTCGCACTTGGCCTTCTCGGCGGCTTCCTTGAGCCGCTGAAGCGCCATCGCATCCTGGCGGAGGTCGATGCCCTCGGTCCGCTTGAACTCGTCGGCGATGTGGTTGATCAGCAACTCGTCGAGGTCGTCGCCGCCGAGGTGCGTATCGCCGTTGGTGGCCATGACCTCGTAGACGTTGTCGCCGATGTCGAGGATCGAGATGTCGAACGTGCCGCCGCCGAAGTCGAACACGGCGACCTTTTCGCTCTTGTCCTTCTCGCAGCCGTAGGCCAGCGCCGCGGCCGTCGGCTCGTTGATGATCCGCTCGACCTTCAATCCGGCGACCTCGCCGGCTTCCTTGGTCGCGGTCCGCTGGGAGTCGTTGAAGTAGGCCGGCACGGTGATGACCGCCCGCTCGACATCCTCGCCCAGGTAGTCCTCCGCCGTCTGCTTGAGCGACTGGAGGACCATCGCGCTGACCTCCTGCGGCGTGTATTCCTTGTCACGCGCCTTGACGCGGACCAGCTCTTCCGGTTCGCCGATCACGTCGTACGGAACCTGCTTCTCCTCCTCCTGCACCTCGCGGTGCCGGCGGCCCATAAACCGCTTGATCGAGAAGACGGTGTTGTTGGGGTTCGTGACCTGCTGGTGCTTGGCGGGCTGGCCGACGAGCCGCTCGCCCTTGTCCGTGAAGGCCACGACGGACGGCGTCACCCGGCTGCCCTGCTGGTTGATGAGGACCTTGGGTTCGCCGCCTTCCATCACGGCCACGACGCTGTTGGTCGTGCCGAGGTCGATTCCGATGATCTTCTTGGATGCCATAGTTTCGCTTCCTTTCCGTGCTAGCTCCGTTCGCAACGGCCACGGCGGGCCGAGACGCCCCGTCGCCGATGTCGAGGCGCGGGCAGACCCGGACCCTCATGAAGAATTGTAGCAAGGACCGTGCCATCTCCCTTAAAACTTGTTGAATAAGACTTTACGATTGCCCGCAGCCAGGGCGGGTGTGCCAGAATAGCGGGATGCGCCCCCGCGGGCGGCCGGATTGGCAGGCCCGGCATCGCGTAGGACAACAGGCCCCGGCGCGGGGTCGAGCGTTCGTCGCATCTGGCCAGGAAGGCGGCTCCTCTGATGGGCTGGCAGCCCCCGCACCTTGGGCCCGATCTCAGACGGCCTCCGCCTCGGCCGGCTCGATCACGTGATCCAGACGGTGGTCGGCGTCCTCAAACCGTACCGAGATCCGCTTGGACACGCCCGCCTCCTGCATCGTCACGCCGTAAAGCACGTTGCCCATGCTGATCGTCCGCTTGGCGTGCGTGATGATGATGAACTGGCTGTCGCCGATGAACTCCTGCACGAGGTGGCCGAACCGTTCCGTGTTGGTCTCGTCGAGAGCCGCGTCCACCTCGTCCAGCACGCAGAACGGCGAGGGATGCGTGCGGAAGATGCTGAACAGCAGTGCCAGCGCCGTCATGGTCTTCTCGCCGCCCGACAGCAGCGAGAGCGACCGCAGTTCCTTGCCGGGGGGGCGGGCTACGATCTCGATGCCGCATTCGAGGACGTTGTCCGGATCGTCCAGCATGATGTCCGCCCGGCCGCCGCCGAAGAGCTTGCGGAACAGGGCCTGGAAGTTCTCCCGCACCTGCTCGAAGGTTTCCATGAACCGTTCCCGGCTTTCTCGGTTGAGCCGCCCGATCAGGTCTGTAAGCTGTCGCCGCGAGGCATTGACGTCGTCGAGTTGCTCCCCAAGGAACTCCCGGCGTTTTTCCAGATCCTCCTGTTCGGAGATCGCATCGAGGTTTACGTTGCCCAGTCGGCGGATCTTCTCGGTCAGGTCCGTGATCTCCGACTTGACGGCATCCCAGTCCCGCTCGTTCTCGTGCTCGTAAGTCTCGTATAGCCGGACCAGGTCCATTTCCATATCGTCGCGAGCGCGCGAGATGAGGTCCTCGATCCGCACGTCGGTCTCGCCCAGCTCAACACGCAGTGAGCCGGTCCGTTCGGAGATCTCATCCCGCTGTCGCGCGTTCTCGCGGAGCTGCCGGGCGATGTCCTCGAGCTTCTCGTCCAGTCCTTGACGGGATTCGCCGGCCTCGCGGGCTTCCTGCTTGAGCCCCTCAAGCTGCACGTACTGCTCGTCCACGCGGCTTCGCGCGGCCTGCACGCCGGCCTCGGCCTCTCGCCGGCGCTGCCGATTGGCCTCGATCTGCCGCCGGCCGTCCGCAAGGTCCGCCTCCATCGACTCGCGCTGCCGACGAAGCGAGGTCAACTGGTCCCGCAGCGATGCCTTCCGCTCTTCGGCGGCCGCACGGGCCACCTTCAACTCGGTGACGCGCTCCGCCACGGCGGCTTGGTCCGACTCGGCCTGGCCGATCTCGCCCGTGAGACGCTCGACTTCGGCTTGGCGCACGCTGTTGCGCCGCTCCATCTCTGCGGCCTGCTCCTTGGCCTCCTCCTCGGCCCGCACGGTGCTGTCGATTCGTTCGGCCAGGTTCCGCATGTCCCCTTCGACCACGGGTAGCTCATTGCGGAGTTCCGCGATGCGGTCCGCCAGCCGCTGGAGAACCCCCCTTGTCTCGACGCGTTCGGTGCTGGCTTCGTACACGGCCGTGCGCAGCTCCTGCTGCACCTGCTCGGTGTGGCGCAGCTCGCTGCGTGCGGCGGTCTGCTGCTCCGACAGCCGTGCGATGTAGTCGTCCAGCTCAGCCCGGTTGCGCTCCAGCTCGCTCAACTCGCTGCGACGCGCGATGAGCCCGGCCGAGCGGTCCACCGACCCCAGCCGCACACGCCCGTCCGGTTCGAGCACCTCGCCCCGCCTTGTCACGAACCGCATGCCGGTCGGCGCCGCCTGGGCGGCCGCGGCCGCGTCGGCAAGCGACTCCACCACCAGCGTGCGGCCCAGCAGATGCCAGACCGCCCGTGACAGCTCCGCGGGGAAGCGGACGTAGTCGGTCGCGCGGCCGAGCACCTGCGGACAGGCGGCGGCGTCGCAATCGCTGGAGACGGGCTCGATCCGGTCCAGGCAGAGCAACTCGACCGACCCGCCTCCTTCGAGCGCGGCGTCCAGCTCGGCGCGGTGCGCTTCCAACTCGGAGAAGCGATCGATCACGAGCAACTGGTCCGCGCCACTCAGTGCGGCCTCCACCAGGTCCGCATGCTCGACGTCCGCTTCGAGGAACTCGCCCAAGATGCCCCGGACCGCAGTGAGGCGACCTTCATCGCGAGCGGCCAGGATGCGCCGCGTGCCCTCGCCCACGCCTTCCAAGCGCGAAACCATCTCGGACAGCGCGGTCATGCGACTGGCCACGCCGGAGCGCTGCTCGCGGGCGTCGGAGAGCTTGCCGACCAACTCCTGCTCCTCGGACGCGAGCTTCTCGGACTGCCGCTTCGCCTCGTCGAGACGCTGCTGTGCGTCGGCGAGGACCTGTTCGGTCTCGCCGAGCTTGCGCTCCGCCACGGCCTGGCTGTCCAGGGAAGAGCTGAGCTGCTCGGCGATCTCCTCCGACCGCGTCGCCAGCCGCTGCTTCTGACCGTCCAGGTTCTCCCGCTGCACGCCGGCCGCCTGGATCTCGTTGTGCAACTGCGCCGTGCGTCGCAGCAGGTCGATCGTGCCGGCCTTCTCATCCTCGAGCTGCGCCCGCAGATCGGCCAGCCGCTGCTCCCCGTCCTGTTGTTCCTGCAACGCGGCCTCATACTGCTCGGCCAGCTCCCCCGCCTCGCGCTCCAGGCGGTCCATGTCGGCCTGCCGAGCCGCGGAGTCCTCGTCGCAACGGGCCATCTTGGCCTCAAGCTCCTCGCACCGCCCGCAGACCGAGACGATCTCCTCCCCCAACTCCTGCACCCGTGCCGTGAGCATCTCGGCCCGCTCCTCGGCGGAGGAGATGCCCGCGCTGGCGGAGGCGATGCGCGATTCCACGTCCCGCTCCGTCCGGCGGATGTCATCGGCCTCGACCTGGGCGGCGCTTCGGGCGGCCTCCAAGCGGTCGATCATGCTCTGCACGGAAGCCAGCGCGTCGTTGTCGGCGTCGAGACGCTTCTGCAGGTCTCGCCGCTGGGACTGGAACATGTGGTATTGCGCCAGCAGGTAGAGGGCCCGCAACTCGGCCAGCCGCTCGGAGTAAGATTGGTAGCTTCGTGCACGCCCCGCCTGATGCTTGATGGACCGCAGCCGCTTCTCGACCTCGGCCAGGATGTCGTTCAGCCGAAGCAGGTTCTGCTCGACGCGCTCCAGACGGCGCTCGGCCTCCTTGCGGCGTGCCTTGTAGCGGCTGATGCCGGCCGCCTCGTCGAAGACGTTGCGTCGCTCGTCCTGGCTGGACTGGAGGAACGCCCCCACCTGCCCCTGCTCGATCACGCTGTAGGCGTCGACGCCCACGCCCGTGTCGAGGAACATCTCGCGGATGTCCTTGAGCCGCGCGGGGGCCTTGTTGACGAGGTACTCGCTCTGTCCGGACCGGTACAGCCGCCGCCCCACCGACACCTCGCGGTTCTCGGCCCCCTCCTCGGAGCCGCCGGGGCGCAGCCGACCGTCGGAGTTGTCGAAGACGAGCGTGACCTCCGCCATCCCGGACGAGCGCCGGCCCGCGGCACCGTTGAAGATCACGTCCATCATCTCCGTGCCGCGGAGGTTCTTCGCGGATCGTTCCCCCAGGACCCACTTGATGGCGTCGACAACGTTACTCTTGCCGCAGCCGTTGGGCCCGACGATGCAGCTTACGCCTTCGTCGAACTCGAACACGGTCCGATCGGCGAAGCTCTTGAATCCGGCGACGATCAGCTTCTTGAGTTTCATGCTTCGCGTCTTCCTTAACGCTCCACGAGGGCCCGTCCTTGGGCATATGCACGGCCGTCACGGCGCGGCATCTTCCATCGCCTGAGCTTGACCGATTCTGTCGGCTTCGGGCAGTTGCTGCAAGACGAATTTGGCGGGGATGTCGCCCCGCTCGCACATGCGGTACACGACCCCGACCACCTCGCCGTAGGTCATGCCAAGGCCCTGGATCTCGCCGTCCGGGCCGGGCTGCGCGGGCGAGCCGATCGTGCGGATCAGCTCGACGGCGTCGAAATCGAGGTAGAACACATCCGACACACGGCCGTAGGCCGCCAGCCGGCGCCATACCAGCATGCGCTCCGCGGGTGGGATCAGGATCCTGTCGCCCAACTCCAGACCCGACCAATGAACGTCGGGATTGGCCAACACGATTTCGTCGGCCCGGTCGGCGTCGCCCCACTCCATCATCGCGAGGTAGGCAGGCACGTCACCGGCGGTCAGCGCCTTGCTCGTCAGCCGCACGTACTTGCCCCCATTGGTGATCGTCAGCCCGCCGTCCGGTGTGCCGAAGAACACTTCCTTCCTTACGGGCAGCTCGTCGGCGAAAACTACGATTTTCGGCGTTCCCGTCTGCGTCACGTAGATCATGGGCCGCCGACTGCTACGGACGACATCGAGCGTGAACTCCTCGCCGATGTGCTCGGTGACCACCGAGCGGCGATCGCCGATCTGGCGGAGCGCCTCGTAGGCGGCAATGCGGACGGCATCGTTTTCGTCATCGATGAGGCCGCGCAGCAGCGACAGCGCTCGGACAGCGCGGCCGCGGCGACCCAGTTCCTCGATGGCCGGCACCTGGTACGCTGAATCGCTCGCCCGAGCCAGCTCAACCAGTACGTCCAGTGCTTCGGTGTCGCCGAGGCGGAGGCCGGTGCGGGCGGCGTAGAAGGCGGCATCGGGATTGCTCGACGCGTAGAGGCGTTGAAGTTCGGGCACGGCCTGTCGCCCGATCGCCTCCAGCACGAGCGCGATGCCGTCATGGTTGGAGTCCGGTCGCTCCAGAGCGTCGATCAACTCGCGGGTCCGGCCGAGGTCCCGCGTCCCCGCCCGCAGGGGCAGGTGCAGCAGCAGCCGGAGGAATCGCTCGTAGTCGTGCCGCATGGGCCCCGGCACGGAGATTTCGATCACGCTGCGGCTTCTGGCTCGTGCGACCTTCTCGTCGGTCGGGAACCGCTCGTTGATCCGGCGCTCGATGAGCTGTGCACGGGCGTAGTCCGGCCGTCGCAGCTCGAGCCGCACGGGCTGCGGCCGCACGATCACCCCGCCTCCGATGATGCGTCCCTCCCGCAGCTTCGCTTCCATACTGCGATCGGTCGGGTCGAGGAACGGATTGACGAACACGGAGCCGCGGGCCGACGCCCATGTCTTGGTCGGTCCCGCCGGCGCCGCCAGGTTGCCCGCGGCGATCCGCAGGTCCGCCGGCAGCAACACGCCGCCGACCAGCGACCGCGTGCCCGTCTGCCGTAACGCGCTGACATACACGTCGAAACGCGTGCCCTCGGGGGCGCCGGGCGGCATGGCTCCGCCGATCAGCACCGCGGCGGTGTCGGTGTCATCAATCAGGCGGCTCGGAGGCACGCCCTCGGTACCGGCGCGGTAGGAGCCGAGCTTCTCCTTGAGCAGTACATCGACAAAGTACTTGCGTACTCGCGGGGGGACCTCGGCCGAGCCGTCGTCGCCGAGCCCGGCCACGAGACCGTAGCCCTGCAGGGACACACGGCCGCCGCTTCTCAGTACGGCGTACTCGCCCACCGTGCCGCGCACGTGCAAGGGCGCCAATTCCTCGGAAGGGTCCGACTCGGCAGAACGCTCCGGCCAGCAGCCGCCGGCCAGGGCGCACAAACTAACCGCTGCCAGCAGGATTGCCGCGGTGTTCGTCCGCATGGGCACCTCGGTTTGCGCCGCCCAACGGGCCTTCCGCGACGCGCGGTTGAAGGACAGCGTCGACGGCACGGCCCCGGGTCTGGGGGTGTGACGGTTGGGCGGCAAAGCTCTGCTCAATCAAACACGGGCCGGGGGTAATCGCCCTCCGGTTCCGTGGGAATCTCGACCGGCTCGGCGGGCACTCCGCGCCCGGCCCCGCGGCGCTGGGCGTCCGTCAGCTCCGGCACGAACAAACGCTGCCCCGGCTGCAACGCGCGGGGGTCCACGTCGGGATTCGCCTCACGCACGGCCTCCATGTGCTTGCCGTGTCCGTAGGCCCTGTCCGCGACCGTCCAGAAGCCGGCGTCTCCCTCGGCGACCACGTACATACGCCGGCCGCCTTCGAAGACGACCTTGCCGCGGTCGCCTTCGCCGGCTCCTGCGGCGGGGGGCCGCGCCTCGCCCCGACCCGCCTCGCGTGGGGGCGCCGGCGGGGTGGCCAGCACCTGGCCGGGCTGCAAGGCCGTCGGGTCCACGTCCGGGTTGGCGTCACGTATTGCCGTCCACATCGAGGCATCATCGTACACCTTCTTCGCGATGCCCCAGTAGCCCTGGGTGTCATCTTCCGTCACCACGTATTCGCCCTGCCCGACCGCGGTACGTCGGGCCTGCCGTCTATCGCGGCGGATCTCGGCCAAGGGCGGGTAAAGAATCTTCTGTCCATCCCGCAGAGTGCGGGTGTCCACGCCGGGGTTCGCGTCGCGGATGTGCTTCCAGTACTTGCCGTCGCCGTAGACCTTCACGGAGATGGTCCAGAAACCGGCATCCCCCTCCTCGACCGTGTACGTCCCCATGCCATCAGCGGCGATCGGCTCTTCGCCCAACGGATCATCCTCGAACGGGTCATCCTCGAACGGGTCGCCCTCGATCGGGGCCGGTTCGATCGGATCTCCCAGCCGATATTCTTCGTCCGGCTCGCGCTCGACCGGGTCGTCGTCCAGTGGCTCGGGCTCTTCCATGCCGTCGTCCAGCGGCTCGGGCTCTTCCATGCCGTCGTCCAGCGGCTCGGGCTCGCCGCCTTCCCGAGCGCCGTCCATCAACTCCTCGGACCAGCGGTCGTCCTCGGCTTCCGCATCGACCCCAGCCAGTTCCTCGCCCGGCGTATCGAGCGGATCGTCCACCGGGTCCTGGAAGCCGTCCAGTGGCTCGCGCTCGCGCGGCTCTTCCGGCTGCCTCTCGGCGAAATCGTCACGAACCTGCAACTCCTCGAATTCGTTGCCGTCGTCTTCCGGCGCGGGGGGGCCGCCGGCTTGGTGCTCAGGTTCGGCCGCGGCCGGGGTGTCCCCATTCGTTGCCTGGTCGGCGTCCGTGTCGGTGCCGGATGCGGCGCTCGACCACATGACGTACGCCACCACAACAATGGCAATGAACAGTGCCACGGCGATCCCGATCTTCACTTCGGTTCGCATGGTTTGCCGCTCCTTGGAGTCGCCCGCAGTGATGTATATGGCATTGGGTTCATTATGCGCGCAGCGAAATCTCAGGCAATGGAATTCTCATCGGCTCAACCCACCGCAAGTGCTTCAGGAATTGCCGATAATCCGCTTGACCGCCCGGACCTGTCCCCGGTATCTTTCACCGCTTCGCACGGCGGGCGGGGAGAGTGTATCTTCACCGCGGCAACCGCCGAGACGGAACCGGTCCGGCTTGCGGCGCCGCTGGCGGCGCAGCCCAGAGAAACAAACAGGCCCGGATGCCTGCCTGCGGGCAGGTGATCTGCCGTGGCTCGGCAGGCGGGTTGGCGAATCCGGGAAACAGGCGGAGGTGTACGTTTGGCGGCAGGAGAACTGGTCAGAGAGTTGATCGATGCGGGGATCCACTTCGGGCACCGCAGCAGTCACTGGAACCCGAAGATGAAGCCGTACATCTACGGCAAGCGGAACCTCATCCACATCATCAACATCAAGGAAACGCTCCGCGGCATTCTGCTGGCGCGAAAGTTCCTCGCCCAGCTCGTCAGCGAGGGCAAGGACGTGCTGTTCGTCGGCACGAAGCGCCAAGCGAAAAAAACGGTCCAGGATGTGGCCGAAGCGACGGACATGCACTACGTCGCGGATCGCTGGCTCGGCGGGACGCTCACCAACTTCCGGGAGATCCGCAAGCGGATCGGGCGGCTCGACGAACTCGAGGCCATGGAGGCCGAGGGCGCCTTGGACATGTACTCCAAGAAGCAGGGCTCCTCGCTACGCCGCGAGATGCGCAAGATGCGGCGAAACCTCGGCGGCATCCGCAAGATGACGCGCATGCCCGGCGCCATGGTCATCGTGGACCAGCGGCGGGAGATCATCGCTATCAACGAGGCCAAGAAGCTCGGGATTCCCGTGGTCTGCCTCCTGGACACCGACTCGGATCCGGATCTGGTCGACATCCCCATCCCCGGCAATGACGACGCGATGCGCGGCATCGCGATCATCCTGGATTCACTGGGCCAGGCGATCTCCGAGGGCAAGACGATGCAGGCCAAGCAGGCCGAGCAGCCCGAGGAACCGCAGGCGCGGCGCCGCAGCCGCCGGCCCACCACGGCCCGAGCGGCGGAGGAACAGGCCGAGCCGACCGAGGGGGAGGAATCCGCCCCCGAGGCCCCCGCCGACGCCGAAGCGCCGTCCCCCCCGGCCGAGCCGGAGCCGCAACCGGCGGAGCCCAAGCCCGCGGCCCCCGATGAGTCCGCTGAGTCGCCGACGCCCCCTCCGGCGGAGGAATCGGCCCCGGCGCCCGAGCCGGCGCAGGACGAACAAACACAGCAGCAGCAATCGTAATCGCGAGGTCGAACGGGCGGGCCCGCGCCCGCCCGCCGCAACACCAGAGACACGGGAGCAATGATGGCTGAGATTACCGCGGCCACGGTCAAGGCCCTCCGGGAAGAGACCGGGCAGGGAATGATGGACTGCAAGAAGGCCCTGGAAGAAACCGGCGGCGACGTGGATGCCGCCAAGGATCTTCTTCGCAAGAAGGGCCTCATCACGGCCGAGAAGAAGGCCGGACGGGCCACGAGCGAGGGATTGGTATGCATCGCCGAGGCGCCTGACCACACCGCCGCCGCCATGGTGGAGGTACAGTGCGAGACGGACTTCGCGGCCCGGAACGAGGAGTTCCAGACGATGGTCCGCGACTTGGCGCAGATGGCGCTGGACGCGGGCGTGGACGGCCCGGTGGACGCCTCGGCCGCCATGGCGGACCGCTTGCAGCAGGCCTTGTCCAAGATTGGCGAGAACATGAGCTATGCGCGTGGCGTGCGGCTTAGCGCCCCCCGGGTGGGCAGCTACCTGCACCACAACAGCCAGGTCGGCGTGCTGGTGGGCGTAGAGGGTGACATCGACGACGAGACGATGGCGAACCTGTGCATGCATATCGCCTTTGCGGATCCCGTCGGCATCACCGCGGAGGATGTGCCCGCCGATATCGTTGAGAAGGAACGCGAGTTCGCCCGTCAGGAGGCGGTCGATTCGGGCAAGCCGCCCGAGATCGCCGAGAAGATGGTCGAGGGCAAGATCCGCAAGTTCATCAGCGGCAAGGCCTTGCTGGAGCAGCCCTACATCCGCGACGACAAGAAGCAGGTCAAGGAGATCCTTGGCGACGCGAAGGTGACCGGCTTCGCCCGACTGGCCGTCGGGCAGGCCTAGCGCATTCATGGCCCGCGGCCCCTACCAGCGCGTGCTGATCAAGCTCTCCGGCGAGGCGATGTGCTCGCCGGGCGGTTTCGGCGTGGATCCGGCGGCCGTCGCCACGGCCGTGGACGAGGTGGCGGGGGTCGTGGAAACCGGTGCGGAGGTCGCGCTGGTCATCGGCGCGGGCAACTTGGTCCGTGGCAAGCGCTTGGCGAGCGAATCGAGCATCGACCGGGCGACCGCGGATTACATGGGCATGCTCGGAACGGTCATCAACGCCCTGGCGCTGCAGGATGTCCTGGAGGCCCGCGGGCTCCAGACGCGCGTGCTCGGGGCCATCACGATGACGGCCGTGTGCGAGCCGTTCATCCGCCGCCGGGCCATGCGGCACCTCGAGAAGGGCCGCGTGATCCTTCTGGCCGCGGGCACGGGCAGCCCGTTCTTCACGACCGACACCTGCGCGGCCCTGCGGGCGCTGGAGATCGGCGCCGACGCGCTGCTGAAGGCCACCAAGGTCGATGGCGTGTTCGACTCCGACCCGGTGGAAAACCCGAAAGCGCAGCGATTCGAGCAGTTGAGCTATCAGGACGTTCTGGCCCGCCGGCTGGGCGTGATGGACATGACGGCGATCTCGATGTGCATGGAAGGCAACCTGCCCGTCGTCGTTTTCCAGCTCTCCAAGCCGGGCAACCTCCGAGCGGCGGTCGCCGGCGAGCCGGTCGGAACGTTGATTACCGAGTAGCGGAGAACGCCAATGCCATCCGACGAGATCCTGCTGGACGTCGAGGAGAAGATGGAGTCGGCCGTGGAATACTTCCGGGAGGAGCTTCGCGGCATCCGTACGGGTCGGGCCTCGGTCGGGCTGGTGGACCACATCAAGGTGGACTACTACGGCTCGCCGACCGACCTGCGGCAACTCGCGACGATCTCGACGCCGGAGGCCAACCAGATCGTCATCAAGCCGTTCGACCCGAACAGCATCGGGGCGATCGACAAGGCGATCCAGTCCAGCGACATCGGCATCACGCCGCACAGCGACGGCAAAGTGATCCGGCTGACCGTGCCACCGCTGTCGGGCGAGCGGCGCGACCAGCTCGTCGGACAGGTCAAGAAGATGGCCGAGGCCAGCCGCGTGGCCGTCCGCAACGCCCGCCGCGACGGCAACAAGCAGGTGGACAAGGAGCAGAAGGCCGGGGAGATCCCGGAGGACGAGGCCCACCAGTCCAAGGACCGGATTCAGAAGCTGACGGACAAGTACGAGCAGCAGGTCGACAAGCTTCTGGACGGGAAGGTGAAGGACATCCAGGAACTCTGACCCCCACGGCCGTGGCCCGCTGATCTTTGCGAGCGTTGGCAAGATGACGGTAGCACCATCGGGCAAGCGGCCGATACAATGGAAGGCCTACGGGGGAGTAGCTCAGTTGGTAGAGCAACGGCCTTTTAAGCCGTAGGTCCTGGGTTCGAGTCCCAGCTCCCTCATGCGGTAACGCGAGGATGATATACAATGACGGCTCCGCCTCGCGGCGGAGTCGAGGCAGCACAGCGGCCCTATCGTCTAGTCAGGTCCAGGACACCGGCTTTTCAAGCCGGCGACACGGGTTCGAATCCCGTTGGGGCCATTTCGTCGCGGGCGCGCCGCCCGGCGCGTCGAGCGCCTACGATTCCCGCAGACCCCCCGCCGGACCCCAATAGCAAAAGGAAGCGCCATGGAAGATATCTACGGGAACCTGATCGGCTCCCTGGCCCAGCCGAACGACAGCCGCATCTGCCTGCTCGTCATGGACGGCATCGGCGACTGCGACAACGATGGCAAGGGCACCGCCCTCCAGCAGGCGAGGACGCCGAACCTGGACAAGCTCGCGGATGAGTCCGCGCTCGGGCTCAGCGTGCCGATCGACACGGGCATCACGCCCGGCAGCGGTCCGGGGCACTTGGGGCTGTTCGGCTACGACCCGCTCGTATACAAGGTCGGTCGCGGCGTGCTGTCGGCCCTGGGCATCGAGTTCGCGCTGACGCCCCGCGACGTGGCGTGCCGTCTGAACTTCTGCACCGTGGATGCCGACGGCAACGTGACCGACCGCCGTGCCGGGCGCATCGGCGACGACGAGAACCGACGCGTGCTCCAGCGCATCCGCGATGGCCTGGAGCCGCCCGAGGGCGTCGAGGTGCTCTTCGAGACGGTCTCCGAGCATCGGGCGCTGATGGTGCTTCGCGGCGACGACCTCGACGATAATATCCCAGACACCGACCCGCAGCGGACCGGCGTGCCGCCGCTCGATCCGACACAGGAGACCGACTCCCCCACCGCGAAGATCGCCCAGGGGATCATCGAGCAGGTCGGGCGGATTCTGTCTGACGAGAAGCAGGCGAACATGATCCTCGCCCGCGGGTTCGCGAAGTTCCCGGACTGGCCCCGATTCCCCGACCGCTACCAGCTCAAGCCGGCCGCGGTGGCGGGCTACCCGATGTACCGCGGCGTGGCACGTCTGGTTGGCATCGACGTCGTCTCGCAGCCGACCTCCGCTGAGGACATCTGCGTCGAAGCCGGCAAGGCCATGGCGGAGCATACCTTCGTCTTCGCCCACTTCAAATACACGGACAAGACCGGCGAGGACGGCGACCTGCCCGCGAAGATTCAGCGGATCGAGGAGATGGACGCCGCCCTGCCGAAGCTACTGGCGGCGAAGCCCGACGCCCTGATCATCACGGGAGACCACTCCACGCCCCCGTCGCTGAAGGCGCATTCGTGGCACCCCGTGCCGGTGCTGCTGAAGGCCCCGTCGCTGCGTGGCGGCGACGGCAACGGCAAGGGCTACGACGAGGTCAACTGCCGCTTCGGCCAGATCGGGACGGTCCCGGCCAAGCAGCTCCTGCCCCTCGCGATGGCCCACACCGGTAAGCTGGAGAAGTACGGCGCGTAGCGGCCGGCAAAGTGCCGCGGATTGGCCGCACCGCTCAGGGGCCAACGACCGAGCAAAGGCGCAGGGGCTGCGGGGGATGGCTTGCCAGCGCGCTCGCCGCATGCCCGCCGCACATGGCACACTGCCGGCGCACCGCGCTGTCATCCGACGCATCTACTGCATCCCTGCTAGTTGCTCAGAGCAACTAGAACAGCTTGCCGATGGTCGGCAGGCCGCCGGTCAGGGGCATGGCGTAGTCGATGAACCTCTTCGTCACGCCGTTGCCCGCACGGTTCATGTAGCTTCGCGGCAGATCCTTGGTCACGCGGGCCACGTCCTTCAGGTCGGCTCGCTCGAAGCTCGCCCTGTAGGTCTTGGTCTTGTGCCGCTTGATGGCCACCGAGCCGTCCGAATCGCCCCCCATCGCCAGCTCGGCCGCCTTGCGCCCGCACTCCCGGGCCTCGTGCTGGTCTACCGTGGAGGCGAAGCCGGGGAAGCTCCGCTGAAGGTAGCCGAACGTGTCGGAACGCACGCGAAGAGACTTCTTGCCCTTTTTGGGCAACTTCTGCTTGAGGTAGTCCGAAAGGAAATCGCCGAGCGCCCCGCTGCCCGAGAGCTGCGGATTGCCGTGGCTGTCCCGCTCGACCTCGTGCCCGAGCTTCTCGGCCAGCGCGACCGTCATGGGCGTGCCGGTTTCGTCTTTGATGCCTTCGGACACGGCGATCTGGCAACGCCCTATCCGATCGTAGGTTGCGCGGACATCCTCGACGAACTGATCCAGGTCGAACTCGATCTCCGGAACGTAGACCAAGTGCGGGCCGTCGTTCCTGTCCATGCGCCCAAGCGCCGACGCGGCCGTCAGCCAACCGGCGTCCCGCCCCATCACGACGTTGATCTTGATGCCGGGCAGCGAGGCCGAGTCGCGATCGTCACCCATGAACGCCGACGCAACGAAGCGCGCCGCGGAGCCGTAGCCGGGGCAATGGTCGGTCACGCGCAGGTCGTTGTCGATCGTCTTGGGGATGTGGAAGACCCGCAACTCGTAGTCCGCGTCGTCGGCCATCTCGTTGACGATCCGCGCAGTGTCGGCCGAGTCGTTCCCGCCGATGTAGAAGAAGTACCGCACATCGTGCTTCTCGAAGGCGCGGAAGATATTCTCGCAGTAGGCCTCGTCCGGCTTGTCCCGGCTGGACCCGAGGGCGGCCGCGGGCGTGACGGCCACGTCCTCCAGGACGCTCTTCGGCGTCCGGGTCAGGTCGATGAAGTCCTCGTTGATGATGCCGCGGACGCCGTGATGCGCGCCGAGGATCTTGCCGATGGACTTGACGCCCTTGAGGCGCTCGACGGCGCCGACGAGGGACTGGTTGATTACCACGGTGGGCCCGCCGGACTGCCCGATTACCGCGTTGCCTTTTGCCAGCTTGGCCATCTTCTGCTCCTGTGGGGTTTGTTTCGGGGGACTCCGCGACTATGGCCGCGGCGTGGGGGTTCGAGCCGCAAAGCGTACACGCGGGCGCGCGGTCTGACAAGTGTATGTGTCCGGCCGGTCGCTACGGCGCGCTGAGCATATCGCGCTCGACAAACGTGGTATCCCAGTCGCCCTCGACGAACTTGCCGTGCGAGAGCACGTCGCGGCAGAGGGGCGCGGTGGTTCGGGTCGGGTGGATCACGAACTCGTCGAGCGCCCGGCGGGCGGCGGCGATGGCCTCCATTCGCGTCGGTGCGTGGACGACCAGCTTGCCGACCATGCTGTCGTACGCCGGCGGGATCTCGTAGCCCTGGTATACGTGGGAGTCCCAGCGCACGCGCGGGCCGCCCGGTGCGACGAACGCCTCGACCCGCCCCGGGCTCGGGCGGAAGTCCCGAGCCGGATCCTCAGCGTTGATGCGACATTCGATGCTGGAGCCGGTCTGCCGGATGTCCGCCTGCCGAAGCGGCAGCGGCTCGCCCGCCGCGATGCGGAGCTGCCACTTCACCAGATCCTCGCCCGTGACCATCTCCGTGACCGGATGCTCGACCTGGATCCGCGCGTTGACCTCCAGGAAGTAGAAGTTGCCGTTCCGGTCCAGCATGAACTCGACCGTGCCGGCATTGTAATAGCCGGATTCCTGGGCCAGCCGCACGGCCGCGGAGCAGATCTCGTCTCGCAACTCGGGATCGAGCTTCGGGGCGGGAGTCTCCTCGATCAGCTTCTGCCGGCGGCGCTGGACGGAGCATTCCCGCTCGAACAGATGAAGGACGTTCCCCTGCCTGTCGCCGAGTATCTGCACCTCGATGTGGCGGAAGTTCTCGATGCACTTCTCCATGTAGAGTCGCGCGTCGCCAAAGGCGGCCTGGGCCTCGGCCTTGGCCTGATCGAACGAGCTGTGGAGCGTCGCCTCGTTGTGGACCATGCGGATGCCGCGTCCCCCGCCGCCGGCGGCCGCCTTGATCGTCACGGGGTAGCCGAGCTTCTCCGCCACGCGGACGGCCTCTTCGACGGTGCTGACCCCCCCTTCGCTGTCCGGCGCCATCGGAACGCCGGCGGCACGGGCCAGCTCCTTGGCTCGGATCTTGTCGCCCAAGGCCTGCATGCTCTGGACGCTCGGGCCGATGAACTCGATCTTGCACTCGCGGCAGACCTCCGCGAAGTGGGCGTTCTCGGACAGGAAGCCGTAGCCGGGATGGATCGCGTCGACGTCGGCGATCTCCGCCGCCGCGATGATGCGCGGGATATTGAGGTAACTCTCGGCGGCCGGGCTGCGGCCGATGCAGACGCGCTCGTCGGCCAGATGCAGGTAGCTGGCGTTGCGGTCGGCCTCGGAGAACACGGCCACCGTTTCTACGCCCATCTCGCGGCACGCCCGGATGATCCGAAGGGCGACCTCGCCGCGGTTGGCGATCAATACGCGGGAGAACATCCGCAACTCCTCGTCAGGCGGGACGGACGCGGAAGATCACCTGCCCGTATTCGACGGGCTGGGCGTTCTGAACGCAGACCTCGGCCACGGTGCCGCTGCACTCGGCCTTGATCTCGTTCATGACCTTCATCGCCTCGATGATGCACACGGGGGTGTCGTGGCCGACGGCGTCGCCCACGGAAACGAACGGGGTTTCCTCAGGGCTCGAGGACGTGTAGAACGTTCCGACCATCGGGCTGCGGATTTCGTGCAGTTCCTCGCCCGGCGGTTCCGCGGCCGGCTCGCCGTGCGCCGCTGCCGGCGGTGCCTCCGTCGCCTCGCCCCCGGAGTGGACCACGCGAACGGGCTCCACGTCCGTGCCCCGCTTCAGGTGGATGCTCTGTTCGCCGTCGGCGACGTCCAGCTCGCTCAGGTCGTTGTCGACCATGAGCTTCACCAGACGCCTGATCTCTTTGATATCCATGGGTGGTTCTCCCGTGGGTCGGGGCGCGACCGGGCTGTCAGGCCAGCGTCATGCTCTCCAGCCCGCGCGGCAGCGAACTGAGCCGTCGCCGCCCGTCGGGCGTTACCAGCACGTCGTCCTCGATACGAATGCCGCCCAGTCGCGGCAGGTAGATGCCGGGCTCGATCGTGATGAGCATCCCGGCCCGAAGCCGCTCGTCGGAGGTTCGTCCGACGCCCGGCCTCTCGTGCACCTCGCGTCCGAGACCGTGGCCCAGCCCGTGCAGGAACTGCCGGCCGAAGCCGGCCTTTTCGATGATCTCGCGGGCCGCCGCGTCCACCGTCTCCGCCTTAACTCGCGGGCGGACCGCTCGCAGGCCCGCACGCTGCGCGCGGCGCACAAGCTCGTATGCCGTCGCGAGTTTCGGCGGGATTCTACCGATGGCCAGCGTGCGGGTCAAGTCGCTGCAATATCCGTCGACGCGGGCGCCCCAGTCGATCAGCAGCACGGCGTCCCGGCGGATGCGTGTCCCGCCCGCCCGGTGGTGCGGCAACGCGGCGTTGGCGCCGGCCGCCACGATCGTGTCAAAGGACGGCCCGTCGGCGCCTTCCTGCCGCATGAGGTAATCCAGCTCGGCCGCGACATCACGCTCTCGACGGCCGACGAGCCCGGCCGCCCCCCGCCCGATCAGTCCGCAAAACGCCCGCTGGGCGATACGCACGGCCCGGCGGATGGCCCGAACCTCCCCTTCGTCCTTGGTGATGCGCACGGCCGCGACGGCCCCCGTTACCGGCACGAGCCGACGGCCGCGGAGGCGGCTCGCCAGAGCGTCCCGCTGGGCGAGCGTGATGTCCTCGGCCTGCACGCCCAGCCGCCGGATGCCCGACTCCTTGGCCAGGTTCGCCAATGCCTTCGAGAGCCGGCCGGTTCGGACATGCACACGAATGTCCGCGCACTCCTTGTGCGCCTGCTCCTGGTAACGGCCGTCCGTGATCAGCACGGCCTCGGCCGGATGGACGAGCAGGAAGCTGTCCTCGCCCGTGAAGCCGCTGAGGTAGCTCACGTCCTCCGGCTTACTGACCAGCAGCGCGTCGATGCGGTTCTTCCCGCCGCCTTCTCGCAGAACGCGCCGCCGCCGGGACGCGAGTGCCTTGGGTGCTGCATTCTTCGGCATGGTCGCGGATTGTACGCGCCCCCGGCGCTCCGGGCCACTGTCAAGCCGTCGGCATTGACACTTCCGATGCCGCGGGCGTACGATATGTCCAGCGGTCCGGGCCGGGGTAGGCCCGGCCGTTGAGGCGCTTCCCTCATGCGACGAACCCTCCTTGTGGCCCTGTGTTTGTGCGTGTTCGTGTCTTCCGGCTGCCGGTGGATTGGCGGCGGAAACATGGGCGAGGAGGCGGCGGACCCGCTTTCCGGGCCGAATCCGTTCGATGCGGACCCGCCCAACGATACGGATCGCCGCGACGAGTATGCCCTGGTCGTGCGCGTGACGATCATGACGGTCTCCGTGCCGCTCGGCATGGCCAGCGGCTCGGAGGAATTGTGGAGCTATCTCGACGAGGAGGCCGTGCAGCCGGTCCGATCCGGCAGCTTGGGACCCAACGGCCTTCGCGCCGGCGTGGCCAAGCAGGCCAACTGGCAGGATGTGGCCGACGTGCTCGACCGGTTGACCGCCCGACAGCTCAAGAAGAGCACGGCCTCGTGCCTGCCCGGAGCGGCACTGTCGATTCCGCTCAAGCCGAGGCAGGAGATGCAGACGGTCTTCGTCTTCGACGGCGACCGAGTCCTGTCGGGTCGGGACTACCCGCCGGGCGACAACCTGCTGGGCTTCTTCTGCTCGCTCAACCACGACGACCCGTCCCGTGTGGCCCTGACCGTCGTGCCGCAGATTCGATCCACCCGCCGTCACCCGCAGTTCGTGACGGGCGACGGCCACGCGATGATGATCTCCCGCCCGGATTTCTACAATTTCGAGGAGCTGGCCTTCCGGACGGAGGTCCCGAGCAAGGACGTTATCGTGATCGGGCCCGGGCGCGCGTCGCGGCGGACCAGCAGCGTCGGCGCGCGGTTTCTCCTGGGCGAAGTCGAGGGCGTGGAGTACGAGACCGTGCTGATCCTGATTCCGGAGGTGGTCGCCGCCCGGCGGGAGTAGCCGTGGCGCGACGGAACCTACGGCATGTCCGATATGTCTGACAGCGGCGGACAGACCCGAAGCGATCCCGGCTTCTACGAGGCGCTCTGCGAGCGGGCGGCCGTGGCAATGGTGGCCACGGACCGCAACTTCCGCATCATCGCGTGGAACGACGCGGCCGCCGAGCTGATCGGGCGAGACGCGGACGAGATGATCGGCCGCCCGCTGACCGATGCCGTGCCGGAGAAGCGCCGCAGCGTCCTCAGCCGTCTGCTGGAGCGCACCGCGGAGCGCGGCCAGACCAGCCAGTTCGAGGTCCGCCTGCCCGGCGCGAACGACCACGAGCTGGAACTTCTGGTCGTGCTCTCCCCCGTCCTGGACTCCGACGGCGGGCACCGCGGCGTGGCCGCATGGATCGTCGACGAGACGCAACGCAAGCGCATGGCCGACCGGCTCGCACACGCCGAAAAAATGGCCTCGCTCGGAACGTTGGCCAGCGGCGTGGCCCACCATTTCAATAACATCTTGGGCGGCGTGGCGACGTTCGTCGACTTCGCGCTGACCAGCGGCGACACGGCCGCGATGAAGCGGGCCCTCCAGATGACCTCCGAGGCCGCCGCCCGCGTCGGCAAGATTACCCAGCAACTGCTGAGCTTCGCCAAGCAGGACCAGCACCGCACCGACCTGGCGGACCTGACGGAGCTCGTGCTGACCTTCGTGCACCTCGTCGAGCGGCCGCTGGCGGATAAGCACATCGTGCTGCGGCTGGACCTGCGACCGGCCCCGATCGTCGCGGTCGAGGCCAACCGCATGCACCAGGTCCTCGGGAACCTTCTGACCAACGCCGAGGAGGCCATGCCCGACGGCGGCGAACTGGCCATCGGCATTCGCGAGCAGGACGGCGAGGTGCGGATGACCTTCGCCGACACGGGCATTGGCATCGCGCCGGAGCACGTGCCCATGGTCTTCGAGCCGTTCTTCACAACCAAGGGGCTCCACTCCGGCGGCGAAAAGGGCAACCCCGGCCTGGGCCTTTCGGTCGCCCACGGCATCGTCACGGAGATGGGCGGACGCATCTCCGTCGAGTCCACACAGGGCGAGGGTACCACTTTTGTCATCACTTTTCCGGTGGAGAAGGAAGAAGGGTAAGCCGCCTTGACCCTGTGCTGCCTCGCCCCATATGTTGCAAAAATGCCTCGTTCCGCACATCGACGCAACAAGAGCGAACCTGAAGGGGGAGTGCCATGGTTATGGGGCATCATCATGGTCGTCATGTGTGTCACGCTGTTCCTGCAAGCCGCGTTCAGCGCGCTAGGCATCATGCCATATTGGAAACTGAACTACTACGGTCAGCCCGTCGGCCCGGTCGTGCAGTTCATCGGCGGGGGCCTCGGGCTGTTCTGCATAGTCATGTTGATCATCCACAGAAACCGTCCCGAGAAGCCGGACAGGCGCCGGCGACCTCGGCACAACCCGCCATTGCCGGGACAGGTTCCCGAGAAGTGGCCTTGGGAGTGAACCCCCCGGCCGCTGCGCGCGCACACGCCGCGGGAAGGCGGTCCCGCGGCGCGGGTAACACGTCAGGTTGATTCCGGCGTTCTCGCCCTACTGCTCGTCGTAGTCCTTCAGCGGGCGGTACCAGACGTTTCGGTAGCGGACCCGGTCGCCGTGGTCCTGAAGCCGCAGCGGCCCCTCGGCCGGGTGCGGCCCGTAATGCGTGGTCTTCTTGTGCTTCGTCGGGCCCAGCAGTGGCTTGTCGTGATGCAGCAGCACGCCGTTGTGCAGCAGGGTCACGCGGGCCGGGCGGAGGAGCTTGTCGCCCTCGAACCGCGGGGCCGTCCAGATGATGTCATACGTTTGCCACTGTCCCGGAGGGCGGCACGCGTTGACCAGCGGCGGGCATTGCCCGTAGATGCCGCCGGTCATCCCATCGGCATAGGAGGGGTTCTCGTGGCAGTCGAGCACCTGGATTTCGTAGCGCCCCATCAGGAACACTCCGCTGTTACCCCGGCCCTGGCTCTCGCCCTCGACCGTCGTCGGGGCGGCCCACTCCAGGTGAATCTGACAGTCGCCGAGCTGGGCCTGGGTCTGGATGTCCCCGCTGTCGGGGACAACCTCCATGTGCCCGTCCTCGACCTTCCAGCCGGCGGCGCCGCCCTTGACCTTCTCCCAGCCGGACAGGTCCGTCCCGTCGAACAGCATGACGGCGTCGGACGGCGCGGCGCCCGGCGCATCCTGCGAGGACTCGGTTCCCGGCGTCACGACCCGCGGCTGCGGGCGGGCGTCGTCGTGGACGCGCCACTGCGAGCCGGAAATGAAGCATGTGTCGTCGTATCCCAACTTGCTCATCGTCTCGTCTCCTCGGCTTGGGCCGCCGTGGCCTGGGCGCGTACGGGGACGCGCCGTCCCTTGCGTGAACTCTCCATCGCGGCGAAGACCATCGCCAGCGACTTGATGTTGTCATGGCACTCGGTCTGCGGGACCTCGCCCGTGCGGAGGAACCGCAGCATCTCCCGCAGCGCGCCCGTCATGGCCGTGTGCTTCAGACGGGGCGCGGGCAAGCTCAGGCGCTTGTGCTCGGGCTTCCCCCCCCGGCCGGTCTTCGAGGTCACGACCTCGCCGATCGGCTCCGCGTCCCGCTCGTACGTCAAGGTGCCGCGGTCGCCGATCAGACGCCAATCCCCGTGCCAGCTCGTCGAGCGGCCCTCGGCGCACCAGCTCCCGCGGTAGGTGAACACGACACCATCGGTCATTTCAAAGATGCAGCTCGCGGCTGCGTCGCCGTCGTACCACGAGCCGGCCGGGTTGAACTCGTGGGCGTACACGGCCACGGGGTCGGTGCCGGTCAGCATGCGGACGAGGTCGAAGTGATGGATTGACATGTCCAGGATCAGCGGGCTCTGCATTTTCGCCCGGAATCCGCCGAAGTGGGCTCCGATGTAGAAGTCGCAGTTGGCCGTGGTCAGCGTGCCGAGCTTGCCCGACGAGACGGCATGGGCGATCTGCTCGTGGCGGGGCTCCCACCGGCGGGACTGGCTGACCATGTACATCCTGCCGGCCTGCTCGGCCGTGCGGACCATTCGGCCGGCCTCGGCCATGCCGGCGGCCATGGGTTTCTCGCCGATGACGTGGCAGCCGGCCTTCAGGGCCGTGCAGGTCACTTTGCAGTGGGCCTCGGGAACGGTGAGATCCAGCACGAAGTCCGGCTCTTGTGCTCTCAGCGTGCCAGCCAGATCGTCCGAGGGCTCGCAGGACAGCCCGTTTTCCTCGATGCGCCGGGCGGCCATGTCGGTATCGAGGTCGACCACACCGGCTACCTCGACGTTCTCATCCGCCAGGCGCGGAAACCAGGTACCGGAGATGCCTCCCGCGCCGACCACAACCACGCGAAACCTCGCCATGCTCTCGCCTTTCGCCGCCCGCGACCGTGCGGGCATGGAGAGCTATCCTAGCGCAGCGAGGCACGAATGCAAGCGCCGGGGGGCTTTCCGGCCGGAAATTGCACTACTGGTCGAATTCGTCGCCCCGGAACGTCCGGCCGAGGTAGGTCTTGCGGACAAGCGGGTCGTTGATGAGGTCGCGGGGGTGACCTTCCCGGAGAACCTTGCCGCTGTCCATGATGTACGAGCGGTCGGTGACGGTCAGCGTCTCGCGGACATTATGGTCGGTCAGCAGGATGCTGATTCCGCGGTCCTTGAGCCCGCGGATCTCGCCCTGTAGATCCTCCACGGCGATGGGGTCCACCCCCGAGAAGGGCTCGTCGAGCAGGATCATCGTGGGGTTCGTGACCAGTGCGCGTGCGATTTCCAGCTTGCGGCGCTCGCCGCCGGAAAGCGTCCGGGCCGGGTGGTCCGATACGTGCGTCATGCCGAACTGCTCCAGGAGCTGCGTGCAGCGGCGACGGCGATCGCTTCGGGACAAGCTCATCGTTTCGAGGATCGCCAGCAGATTGTCCCGCACGCTCAAACGCTGGAAGATGCTCGGCTCCTGGGAGAGATACCCCATCCCGCGGCGCGCACGGCGGTACATCGGCATCCGACTGACGTCCATGCCGTCGAAACTGACGTGGCCCTCATCGGGCGAGATCATGCCGATCGTCATGCGGAAGGTCGTTGTCTTGCCGGCCCCGTTCCGCCCGAGCAGGCCCACGATCTCCCCCTGCCCGACCTCGATGGAGACGTGGTCCACAACGGCCCGCCCGCTGTATTTCTTCACCAGATTCTCGGCTTTGAGCAGGATCATCCGTCGATCTCATTCATCCCCGCAGCATCGGCGAGGCATTGTGGATAACCTGTGGAAACCGGCACCGAATGGCCCGCACGGCCCTAGGAATCGCCCGTTTCCCGCAGAACTCGCCGCCTGGCCCTTCAGGCCGGTTAAGCGGCTCCATTCGTGTATATCTATCGTATTCAATACATTACGACGCAACGACCCCGGAGAATGCCTTGACGGAAGCGTGTCCTGGCACGGACCTGCGATCTTTCGCTCCCGGTCTTGCACTTTCCCCGGCATTGGGGGTTCACTGTGTATAACTCCTCACGGGCCGCCGCGGAAGCCCCCACAGCGGCTTCGCGGCAGTCCCGGTTCATCGCACCAGCCGCATCCGCCCCACGTTGGGGATGGGCGAGAGGCCGGGCAGGCCCGGAATTCGGAAGCCCGCGGGCCAGTAAACGAAGAAGGCCCGCCCGATCAGGTTGTACCGCGGCACGGTGCCGAGGGTATAGATCGGCTCGGCGCCGTCGGCGTGGGCGTGCAGGACTCGCCGGTCCTTCCGCCACAGCCGAAGCGTAGGCGCGGCCGAGAGCCACGCCCGACTGTCCATGCTCTGGGGGCTGTTGTCGCCCAGCACGTAGAACTCATCCAGATCGTCATTCTCGTAGTCATGCAACGTGATGGGGTTGCCGAAGCAGCCCCAGCCCGTCCGCCCGTCGGCCGCCCCGAGCTTCTCAGCGTATCGCAGCAGCTCGCCGTGGCCGCCGTCTTTCGGGCCCTGGATAGACTGCTCCGTGTAGTAAACGTCTCGCTGCAGGCGAACGTGCGTTAGAGCGCACGGCCCGTCGGCCGCTCCGATCCGCACCTTCGGCGTCGGCACCCACTGCTCGCAGAACCGTGTGATCGCCCGGCGCAACCGCTCGAACTCGACGCTCTCGGCCTCGCTGAGCAGGGGCCTGTGGCGGAGGGTGCCGTAACGCTGCTGCTGGTCGTCGGATAGCGGCCCGCCGCCCTGCATCGCCCGGCGCATGTCCGCGAGGTGTGCCTTGATGGCCCCGACGTGCGGGGCGTACTGATCGTCCGTCGTCCGCAGCACCGGCTCTCCCTCGAACCAGAACGTCACCCGGTAGTCGGCGTGGCTCAGCGCCAGCTCGTACCCCCGGCCGGGCTTGAGTGCGGGCACGCGCCCCTCGGCCAAGGTCCTCCACTCGTCCTGGGGCGCCGCGCGCCGCAGGAGCCGGATCTGCCCGTCGGCCCGGATTTCCGCCCGGAAGTCCTGCTCGAAGGCCGCCCCGAGGTCATGCAGGCGTTGCCGCGCCTCCGGCTCGTGCGGCACGTGCATCGCGCTGAGCGACATCCACAGCCGCGAATCGGGGCCGTCCGGCGTGAAGCTCAGCGACAGCTTCAGATCGCTGCAGATGTCCTCCTGGCGGCGGTCCGGCACACCGTTGTTCCGGGCGGTTGGGTTGTAGCCGTAGCGCACACCGAAGGCCCGGCGCTGGGCGTCCAGGCGGACGACGGCTTCGTCGGCGGCATCGAACGCGAAGCGACGCCCGTTCTGACCCGTCAGGTCCCACCCGCGGCCGCGGAGCGCGCCGTCGGCATCGTCCTCGCCCGGCTCGGCTCCGACCACCCGCCACTGCGGCGGGCGGATCTGCTCGGCCGGCGAACGCGAGGCGTTGTAGGCCTCGATCATCTCGCCATTCGGCGGGTAGTCGTTGTCGTAGACGACGTGCCACAGCGCCTCGCGAACCTGTCGTCGGGTCTTGCGGCGGATGCGCCAGTCCTCCTCGCCGGGCTGCTTCACGTACACGTCTCCGTGGACGATCTCGATGGTTTCGCCCGGAAGGCCCACCAGCCGCTTGATGTAGTTCTCCTGGTTGTTCTGCGGGTTGCGGAAGACGATCACGTCCCAGGGGCGCGGCGACCGGAAGTTGTACAGATACTTCAGCACGAGCACGCGGTCGCCCCCGTTGACGTACCGCGTCCGCTCGGACCCGGCCGCGAAGGGAAAGCCGCAGTTCGGGCAGCGGGCGTCGCCCGGAGGCAGCTTGCGGGCCCGCGACCTCGGCGCCTCTCCGCCGATCAGCCCGTAGGCGTAGTCGTAGTGGCAGGCCGGGCAGACCAGGTCCCAGTGTTCGCCGACGAGCCGCGGCGCCATCGAGCCCGTGGGGATCACGAACGCCTCGAACATGAACGCGCGAAGCACGAACGCCAGCACGATCGCGACCCAGATGCTCTCCACCGTGTCGCGGATCGTGCCGAGCTCCTGCTGCCTCTTGTCGGGAACGTCGGCCATGAAGCCAAACACCATACCCGCGGGGGGCGTGTCAGGCAAACAATCAGCCCCGGCCGGCCCGAACCCGCGGGACCGAACACGGCACCCGCCGCATCGGGCACAGCGCCCGGCGCCGGAAGTCCGAGGTCTGGAGTCCGAGGCCCCGTTCTGGTGCAATGCCGCCCATGCGGATTCTCGCACTGGAACCTTACTACGGCGGCAGCCATCGGGCGTTCGTCGACGGCTGGGCATCCCGCAGCCGCCACGACTGGACCGTCCTCACGCTGCCGGCCCACCACTGGAAGTGGCGGATGCGCGGTGCGGCCGTGACGATGGCGCGGCAAGTCTCCGAGCGCGTCGCCGCGGGCGAGAGTTGGGACGTCGTCTTCTGCTCGGACATGCTCAATCTGGCCGAGTGGGTGGCCCTCGCCCCGCCCGAGGCCGCCCGCCTGCCGCGCGTGGCGTACTTCCACGAGAGCCAGCTCACCTACCCCACGCGCCGCGAAGACCCTCGAGACGTGCACTTCGCCCTGACGAACATGACCACCGCCTTGGCCGCGGACGCCGTGTGGTGGAACTCGGCGTTCCACCGCGAAGCGTTCCTCGCCGCCCTGGACGAGCTGTTGCAGGCGATGCCCGACGATCGCCCCACCGGAGTGACGCGGTCCATCCGCGGACGCAGCGACGTGCAGCCGCCGCCGGTCCGGGGGCGCCCACCGCGCGGCTCGCGGGCGCCGGGGCCGCTGCGCGTTCTGTGGGCGGCCCGCTGGGAACACGACAAGGGCCCCGAGGCATTCTTCGACGCGATGCGCCTCCTGGCGGCCGACCACGTCGATTTCCGCCTGAGCGTGATCGGCCCGCGCTTTCGTGACGCCCCGTACGCATTCGAGCGGGGCCGGCGGGACCTGGCCGGACGCATCGACCGCTGGGGCTATCAGGCGTCCGCGGAGGCCTACGCCGCCGCCCTGGCCGAGGCGGATGTGTTCGCCTCAACGGCCCGTCACGAGTTCTTCGGCATCGCGGCCGTCGAGGCGGTGGCCGCCGGGGCGTTCCCCCTGCTGCCGGAGCGTCTGGCCTATCCGGAGGTCTTCGCCGAGCTGGCCGAGGGCGAGCCGATCTTCCACGACGGCTCGCCGGAGCATCTGGCGACCCGCCTGGCGGAGTCGGCCGCGCTTGTGGAGACGGGCGGCCCCTGGCGGAGCGATCCGGACGCCGGGCGCCGCGCCGTCGCCCGGTACACTTGGGCGGAGCGATTGGGTACGATGGACACGGCCGTGGAGTCAGTCGCCGGTTAGCGTCAGGCACTTTCACCGGCCACTCGCGAGCACGACAACGGAGACCCGCATGAAAGCGATCCTCCTGCTGGGAAGCCGCAATCCGGAGGGCCAGACGGCCCGCGCCGCCCGTTCGCTGGCCGAGGGAATGGAATCGGACGGCGTCGAGACGGAGACTTTCTACCTGCCGGGCATGCACATCGAGCGGTGCCGCCAGTGCGACAGCGACGGCTGGGGCGTATGCCGTGAGGAGGCCAGGTGCGTCATCGGCGACGACGTGGACGACCTGGCCGAGGCGGTTCTGTCGGCCGACGTGACGGTCTACGCCACGCCCGTGTACTTCGGCGACCTGAGCGAGTCGATGAAGACCCTCCTGGACCGGCTTCGTCGCCGGTGCATCCATGAGCCGATGAAGAGCCGGGCGGCCGGGCACAGGTGCATCGGCGTCTGCGTCGCCGGTGGCAGCGGCGGCGGAGCCCCGAATTGCTGTGTGATTCTCGAGCGCGTACTCCAGACTTGCGGGTTCAAGGTGCTGGACATTGTTCCCGTCCGCCGCCAGAACCTGGCGATGAAGCGTCCGTTGCTCGTCGAGACCGGCAAGTGGCTGGCGGCCGGGGCGCCGGAGTAACCCAACAGGCCAAGATGTCGGTCTCCCGGCGCCGCGATGACAGCGTCCGCGGAGACCTGCCGCCAAAGATTGCGGAATTCAACGAATGCGTAACAGACGACTTCTGCCCTGCCTCGGCGCGCTGCCGGGCGTTCTCGTTCTTCTTGCCGCCGTTCCCGCGCTCGCCGAGTCGTCCGTCTCCTGGTCTACGGTCGAGCGCACGTATCCCATGCGCTTTCACCCGCATCTGCTTCGCGGCAAGACGGGCGAGGTCACGGTCACGAACGTTGTGCTGACCAACGACCACCTGCGCGTCGAGGTCGCGCCGGACCTGGGCGGGCGGGTCATGCGCGCGACCTACCGCAAGGACGGCACGGAGCTGTTCAACGTCCTCGACTCGCTTCGCTGCTACAACGTGTGGGACGCCGGGGGCTGGCGTCCGAGCTTCCCGTTCTTCGAGCACGGCCTGCGGTTCGAGGGACAGCCGGCGGGCTGGCGCGTCGTCGAGAATGAGGACGACGGCTCCGTCACGCTCGCAATGGAGATGCGCTTCGGGCGATTTCTCGGCGTCGAAGAGATCAACTACAAGGGACGCTTCAGCAATCTGCGCCTCGGGCGGACGATCACGCTGGCGCCGGGCCAAGGACACTTCGCCTGCCGGACATTTGTCGAGAACCCGCTGCCCTACCGCGTGGGCCTGCGGCTCTGGACCACGGCGCAGTTCCCGCTGGCCGGCGACGCCGAGTTCATCATCCCGGCCGAGCGTACCTGCTACCACCGAGCCCAGCGATTCCGGGACTGGACGCCCGGCAAGGGGCACGCACTGTGGCGGAACTGGAAGGACAGCGACTCGCACTTCGCCGTCGCACGCGAGCCGCACCCTTTCGTCGGAGTGTACTACCCGTCCGAGGACCGAAACCACGTCCGGGTAACCGACCCCGAGCGGGCGCCGGGCGCGAAGCTCTACGCTTGGGGCCGGCGCGCGGGAGACGCACGGCTGTTCGAGTTCTGGGGCGGGCTGGACCGCATCTTCGAGGAACCGGGCACTTTCCTGCCGGCCTTCTCCCGGCGTGGCTTCACGGAGCGATGGTACGTGGCACGCGGCATCGGACGCGTGGACTACGCCAACCAACACGCGGCCGTGGGCTTGCGCTACGCGACCGCCGGGGACGGCGAAACGTCTGCAGTGGTCCGCGTCGCGCCAACCCGCGAGATCGCAGACGCTGCGCTCCTGCTGAACCGGCCGGGCGAGGGGGCCCCGGCGAGACCTCGTAGCGGCCCGCTTTCGCTTGCGCCGCTGCAAACGCACCGTGCCGGCATCGTCGTCGATCGCCCGGGTGATCCCGTGACGGTGACGCTGCTGAGCGGGGACCGGGAACTGCTGAAGGTCAGGCTGCCCCTGCCGCCCGCGCCCGAAGACGAGGACCTGGAGGAGCGGCTCGAAGAGAGCATCGAACCGGACGAGGATGATCCGTACGAACTGGCCGTGCACAGTGAACTTCGTGGCTGGGTCGTCGCCCATCGCGACTGGCCCGCGCTGCCGACAACCGCCCTGGACGCGGCGCGGGAGCACGCCAAGGCGCATCCGAACGACCCCGAAGGGCAGGTGCTGCTCGGGCGGATCGCCTATCGGCTCGGCGAGCTGGACGCGGCCGCAGAGGCCCTGACAAGCGCGGTCACGCTCGACAACGACTGCGGCATCGCACACCACTTCCTGGGGCTCGTGCGCTTGGCCCAGGACGATCCGCGGACCGCACGGGAGCGATTCCGCTCGGCCGTGCGCGCGGATCGCCCGCACCCCGAGGCGGGCTACTTCGCCGCCTTGGGGCATATTGCCCGCGGCGACCTCGCCTCGGCCGTCGCCGCGCTGCGGTCCCTGGCGAAGGCCCGGCCCGATGCCGTCCGCCCCCGCCTTCTGCTGGCGGCCGCGCTGGCACGTCTGGGGAAGCTGGAAGAGGCCCGCAATCTGATTGTCGAACTGGAGCGCGAGGACCCTTCCAGTGTCGAGATCGCCTACGTCGCGACACGGGCCTTCCCCACCGACGCCAATCGGCAGGAGGCGCTGGAGAAGCTCAGCACGGGCAACCCGGAATCGAACGTGGCCCTGGAGCGTCTGCGGGCAGAGATCGAATCCGGCGAATGGACGCACCCCGAGCGCCCAGGGGCCTACGAGTACGTCGGCGGCTGGCACCGGCTGAATCGGACATGGTGACGGTTCGCCGCGTTCCGGGGGCTCCCAACTGTGGCGAATGGCAAAACCCGAAGGGCGGCGACCTATCCCGCATTATTCATGAGGCCCCGCGCGAAGCAGGTTTGCGACGGTTTTTGGCATGCTGTTGCGGCGCCAGGGATGGCTGAGGCGTGGCAA
>CAZHEH010000004.1:0-136213 GCA_964531695.1 uncultured Planctomycetaceae bacterium
TCGATCTGAGCTTGTCCGACGGCGAAGCCGCGGCGCTCTCGTTCCAAGGATATCTCGAAGTCAAGCGCGCGGGTTGGTACCGGTTCGAGGTCGTAACCGATTACTTCCGGCATATCGGCGATCAGTTCTTCACACTGACGCTCGCCGATGGTGAAGTCTTCAGGGATGCCTGGTTCAAGGACGCGGACGGCAAGATGCGCCAGGTCGGTGTGGTGAAGCTCGAGCCGGGCACCTACGCCCTGCAGGCCGAGACGCTGATCAAGAAGCCGGGGATGGAGTTCCTATGGGAAGGGCCCGGCATCGAGCAGCAGCCGGTCCCGGCCGAGGTTCTGAGTCACTGATCGAGTTGTGCAGTCAGTCCAACCGGGAACATGCCCGAGGAGTAACTTATGAACCGCATCACGAAATGTACGGCCATACTGACGTTCTGCATGCTGGCCACCGCGTTCGCGCCGGCCGTGTCGGCCGATGACACGCCGGAGCTGGAACTGAAGCCCTGCACGATCGAGCTGGTCGACGGCACCGAAGTCGCCGGCAAGCTGGCCGTGCAGTTCGACATGGACGATCACCTGATCGTCTGCTCGCCGCGGCTGGCGACGGTGCGGTCCTTCCGGAAGGACCACGTCCATGCGCTCACCGTGGACGGCAAGCGCGAGGAGCTGAACCCGAAGCGCGAGCTGACGGCGGAGGATAAGAAGCTGCTGGGTCGTATTCAGTGGCCCGACGCCCCGCCGGAGAAGGGAGATAAGCCCCCCTACACCACCGAGGAATGGCAGAAGCCAAAAAAGTTGCTTGTCTGGGCCAATCCAGGCCAGAGTGGCAGATTTGAGGAGCCGGACAACTGGCTGGTCAACGGGCAGCCGATGGGCGAATGGCCCCGGCCGCGTGGCGATTACTTCGGGCTGGTCTTCTTCAAAAGCGGCCAGGTGGACTTTTTGTTCCCCTCCGCGGAAGTTTCCTACAAGGTTCGCCCCCGCCGAAGCAATGCCCGCACACGCCACATCACCGTGGAAACCGGCGTTGATGCGGAGATTTCGCTCAACCAATGTGTCGGCAATCTGTGGGTCAGCGAGCACGGCAGCTTCAACGGAGGAGGCGGGGCCGCACTACGCGGCTCAAAGGATACGTTCTTCGTCAATGGTGAACGGTACGCGGGGGAAGCGCCCACCACGCCCGAGCGGTTTCGTGAGCTGATGAAGTCCGCCAAGTACTTTGCACGCAAATGGGTCGTGCGCAAGGATGATCCGGAGGCGTCGATGACGTTGATCGGCACGTTCGGATCCGGCGACGAAACCCATTGGAGGCGCGGCACGACGATCCTGACGGAGAACAGTGTCATCTCGGTCGGACCGCGCTGCACCCAGACCATCGGCCGCAACGCGAAACTGGTCATGGGATCCGGCGCTGTGCTCGGCAAGAACGGCAATCAGCTTTACAAACCCGACATGCGTGTGAAGGGCGAGCTCCAGATTGGCCGCCCCGCCGACCCGATTCAGCGAAGCGTTTACCTGGGACTGAGCATCAAGGATCCGACGGGCGAGTATACGTCGCGCGAGCATGCGCTGAAGAACAACGGATATCTTGATGCCCTTGCCGTCTCACGTGGTCTGACCGTACTCCCCGGCGGGTCGATCAATGTACACGCTGGCGAGTCCGGTGACGCGAGTCTGGTGATCACCTGGCACGGAATCGTCGATCACGGCGGCGACGACGGCACGGAGCCCGGCTACTTCGATGAACTGCCAGAATTCGCACGCACATCGAATCTGAACTTGTACACCGAAGTGCAGCTCGAAGATGTGACATTGGATTGGCTCGGTAAGGACGACATACGGATGTTGAACCCGGATATACGCCGGAAATGGCAACGCGTCCGGTACGGTAAACACCTCCAGAGCGAGCCGGAAGAGTTGTTTACGCAAATCAAGGTCGACAGGGCCTTGCAGGAGCAATTGGCAAAGTGGCGAAAAGAGGCACGAGATAGGGTTTCCAAAAGAATGTCCTTGTCCGGGGCCGGTGTCCTGGGTAAACGATATCCGCGGATCCTGCCGTCGGGCGGCACTTTTGCCGCCGGCGACACCGTCCAGGTTCGGCTGACGGCGCTTGGCGATGCGACCATGCGCTATACCCTGGACGGGTCGGACACCAGTGACGGCAAGATTTATGAGCAACCCCTTCGACTCGAGGGCCCCGAAACCGTGACTGTCAAGGCGGGGCTGTCCCAACGACTCCCCCTGGATTTCAACCCGAGGTGGCATCAGCTCAGTGAGACCTTCCGCTTCGTCGACGGGACGCGGGCGCCCGACAAGCCGGGCGAGACGAAGAAGGGACTGGAACTTCGCGTCCATGACGCCGAGGACTTCGACCAACTGCACGCCGAACCGGGCGAACCGATCCATTCACAGACGGTCGATCACTTCACGCTGAAGGTCCCCGAAGGTCGCAACAAGAAGCAAGACGGGTACCTCTACACTGGCTACGTCGAGGTCGACAAGCCCGGCATCTATCGGTTCTACACGAGAACCGAAGGCGCCAGCCGGCTTTACATCGGCGATCGCCTGATCGTCGACAATCACCGCCGCTACCGCTACGACTGGCAGTTGAGCAGCAAGGCTCCGCTGGAGTCGTGGGGCTCGATCAACCTCGAGCCGGGCAAGCACGCGATTCGCGTGGAGTATCTCCGCGGCCGGGGCTTCTCCTGGTGGGAGCCACAGAAAGATGAGCCCTTCGCGGTGCAGTACGAAGGTCCGGGCGTCGACAAACAGCCGATCCCGGCCGAGGTGCTGAGCCACTGATCGATTTGAGAAGACCAACCGGGACAACGCCCAAGGAGCAACGGATGAACCGTATCGCGAAATATACGGCCGTGCTGACGTTCTGCATGCTGGCGACCGCGTTCGCGCCGGCCGTGTCCGCCGACGAGAAGTCGGAACTGGAGCTGAAGCCCTGCACGATCGAGCTGGTCGACGGCACCGAAGTCGCCGGCAAGCTGGCCGTGCAGTTCGACCTGGACGATCACCTGATCGTCTACTCGCCGCGGCTGGCGACGGTGCGGTCGTTCCTGAAGGACCACGTCCATGCGCTGACGGTGGACGGCAAGCGCGAGGAGCTGAACCCGAAGCGCGAGCTGACGGAGGAGGATAAGACGCTTCTCGGCCAGACCGAATGGCCGGATGAGCCGCCGGCGGAGGGCTTCAAGCCCGCCTACACCACCGAGGAGTGGAGCAAGCCCGAGCGGCTGCTGGTCTGGGCCAACCCCGGCAAGAGCGGAAGGTTCGGCACCCCGTCCAACTGGCAGGCCAACGGCGAGACGCTCGATCGAATCGAGGAGCATCGATACATGTTCAAGAAGCGTCACGGCCGGCCCGAGACCGACGCGGCGTTCACGCCGAACACCGATTTCCTCATCCCGGTTTCGGCACGGCGCTACCAGGTGCGCGGCGTGGCTCACTGGAGGAAGGGCAGCTTCGTCTGCCGCCACGTGACCGTGGAGACGGGCGCGTCATTCCAACACAACCTCGACGGCTTGTACGGCAATTTGTGGGTGAGTCCGCTCGGTTCGTTCAACGGCGGCGGCAACGCCCCCTTCCGCGGCTCGAAACACACCCTCCTGCGCAACGGAATGCCCCGAGCCGGCACGGACCCGATCACCGACCCGCAGAAGCTCGAGGCCATGGGCCTCGCCCGCAAGTGGGAGCTTCGCAAGGACGACCCGGACGCGTCGATGGAGATCATCGGCAGCGCCGGCTCGGGTGACGAGACGCACGTCATCAGCGGTCGGCTGATTGTCGCGGAGAACAGCACGGTGCTGATCGGCCCGCGCTGCAGGCAGACCATCTACAAGGAGGGTGTTCTCGAACTCCACAGCGGGGCCTACTTCGGCAAGAAACAGAACCAGCCCGCGTCGGACATGGCGGTCCGAGGCACCTTGTTGGCCGGCACCCCCGACCGCCCGCTGACCCGCGACTGCTACCTGGGCATCAGTTGCTCTGACTGGAAGGGGCATATCCGGGAGCTGCCGTTGCCCTTGCGCGGACAGCGTTCGTGGCACTCGATCCCCGAGAGCCGACGGGCCGGCGACCCGGGCATGCACATCGGCCTCGCGGTGCCGGAAGGCGCCAAGCTTCGCGTGCACAGCGCCGATCCGACCAAGTCGCGGCTCGTAATCCGCTGGCACGGGGACGACAGAACGGGAGCCGACAACGGCGCCGCCTTCCTCCGCATCGAAACCGAAAGACAGAAGGAAATGTGGGAGCAGATGACCGGGAAGATCTGTGCGTACTTCGGGGGAGACGTGCAGTTCGACGGCGTCCTGTTCGACCATTTCCACAAAGGCGGCATCATGCTGGCCGACATGGACATGCCCAAGAAGTGGGAGCACGTGCACTTCGGCAAGCATAACGACGGCGATCCGGATGAGCTCTTCGCCCCGATGCCCGACCGGCTCGCGCGCGACGACGAGGAACAGGAGGGCGACGCCCCCGTCGCGGAGATCACCCCGCGGCATAACGCCTACGTCGCCGGCCGGGATACCGTCCGCGTGACGATCTCCTCCGACGCCGAGCCGGGTACGGAGATCCGCTACACGACCGACGGCAGCATCCCGGACGCCGAGGCAGAGGTGTACTCGGGCCCGATCATGCTCAAGGAAACGACCGTCGTGAAGGCGCGGTGCTTCAAGGACGGCCGGCGGCTCGGGCCGCCCCGTCGCCGCGAGTATGTCTTCCATGCGCCCGATGCGATCGAGATCGAGCCGCAAGAGACGACCGCGACGGCCCCGGGCCTGATCGGCACGTTCTACAAGAATGCGGATCGGTACACGAACTGGAACGTCTTCGAGAAGATGAAGCCGACGAAGCGGGACGTTGTCGAGCAGCTCGACCTGGCCCTCTCCGGCGGCGAGCCGGCGGCGATCGCATTCGACGGGTATCTGACGGTCAAACGCCCCGGGATGTACCGGTTTGAGGTGGTCACGGACTACCGCCCGCAGGGCAAGAACAACTTCCTGACGCTGACCCTCGACGACGCCGAGATCTTCCGGGACGCCCTGTTCCGCGGCACGGACGGCGACACGCGGCAGGCGGGCGTGGCCCGGCTCGCGCCGGGTACCTACCCCCTGCACGTCAAGGCGCTCATCGAGGGCCGGGAGCTTCAGGTGCTGTGGGAAGGGCCGGGCATCGAGAAGCAGCCGATTCCCACCGGCGCGTTCCTCCGCCAGCAGTGGTGGAACGCGGCCGTGACGCCCAGCGGCGGGCTGCACGAGGACGGCGAAACCGTCGAGGTCCGCATGAGCGTCGATACACGCGCCGACGCGTCCGGCGTAACGGTGCGCTACACGCGGGACGGCAGCGAGCCAACGGGCGAGTCCGCCGCATACGACAAGCCGATTCCCGTCGAGAAGGACACCACCATCAAGGCCCGCTGTTTCAGAGACGGCGAGCCGCTGCCGGGCAAGCCGGCCACGGCCAAGTTCGTCTTCCTCAGCGGCCTGGACGAGGCGAAGCCGGGCCTGGTCTACCGCCTCTACGAGGGCGGCTGGAGCGCCCTGCCGGCGTTCGACGAGCTCGACCCGGCCGAAAGCGGCACGGCCGAGCGGATCGAGATGGACGTGACCGACCGCGGCAGCAACTTCGGTCTCGTGTTCGACGGCTACCTAACGGTGCCGACGGCCGGGGAGTATACGTTCTACACCACCAGCGACGACGGCAGCGCGCTGTACATCGACGGCAAGAAGGTCGTGGACAACGACGGCGCCCACGGCATGCAGGAGCGCAGCGGCACGGTCACGCTGAGCAAGGGCCCGCACCGGATCCGCGTGGAGTTCTTCCAGGGCGGCGGCGGCAAGGGCCTGGAGGTCCATTGGAACGGCCCGGGCATCGACAAGCAGGCGATTCCGGCCGAGTTCTTGAAGCACTGACCCGCAAGGCCGCCGGCGCGAGTGAGGCGCGGTCACGCCCTGCCGCCTGGGATGATCGACGCGGGATCGGCGAGCGTGCGGGGGCGCCCCCGATACATCGGGTCTCGCCCTCTCGACTACCGGCTTTCGGCCACCAAGCCACCGGCCATGATCCTCTCGGCCGTGGCGTCGGGCGGCTCGTCGGGGGGCAGGTCGAGCCAGCGCACGTCGGTCCAGCGGCGTTGCCAGGTCCGCTGCTTCTTGGCCAGGCGGCGGGTGTTGATCTTGATCCGTTCCAGGGCCTCGTCGAGCGTGCAGCGGCCGTGGAGGTGGTCGATCATCTCGGCGTATCCCACGGCCGCGGCGGCCTCGGGCGAGAGACCGGCCGGCTCGGCCAGGAGGGAGGCGACCTCGTCGCGGAGCCCCAGCTCTACCATTCGCCCGGCCCTGCGGTTGATCCGCCCGTGCAGGTCGGCCCGGTCGCGGCGGAGGCCGACGAATACGCAGTCGTAGCGGCGCTGTGCGTCCCACTGGCGCTGGAGCTCGGAGATGGGCACCCCCGCGCCGCGGTAGACCTCCAGCGCGCGGACGATTCGCTTTGCGTCGTTCGGATGGATGCGCCCGGCCGCGTCGGGGTCGACCTCCGCCAACTCGGCATGGAGCGCGGCCAGACCCTCGGATTCGGCGCGGCGGCGCAGCTCCGCCCGCAGCTCCGGGTCGGCGGACGGCCCCTCGAAGAGCCCCTCGGCGAGGGCCTTGATGTAGAGGTTGGTCCCCCCCACCGCCAGCGGCACGTCCCCGGCCGCGGCGATCTCGGCAACGGCCCGGTCCGCGTGCTCGACGTACCGCGCGACGGAGAAGCTCTCTGACGGCTCGACGAGGTCGATGCAATGGTGCGGGACCTCCCGCCGGGCCTCGGCGCTCGGCTTGGCGGTGCCGATGTCCATGCGGCGGTAGACCTTCATCGAGTCGACGCTGACGACCTGCCCGCCGATGCCACGGGCCAGGGCCAGCCCGACGGAGCCCTTGCCGCAGGCCGTCGAGCCCAGGATGAACACGAGTCGTTGCATGCGGACCATTCTTGCCGAGCCGGCGGCGAATGGCTACCGCGGATATGGGTTTGCCGATCCCCGCGACCGGCCGGCTACCGAAGCACGTTGACCCCTCGCCCGTACAGCGGCTTGTTGCATTGGGCGATCACCGCCTTGAGGGAGCTGACCGAGCCCGGCCGGCCGCCTCCGCGATTCCGTCGGAGTGCCGCACGCGTCTGCATCTGCAGGAACTGCTTGTAGTATTGCACCGCGTTGGTGCGGGCCGCCCTGGGCACGAACATCGTTTCTCACTCCGTTCGCTCGACTCCCCTCGGACGCGCACCGTTGCGTCGGCCCCCGGGGAGCCCTGCCGAAGGCAATGTAGGAAACGTTTGGCGAGCATGCACTTAGCGAAGCTGAAAAATCGGCCTGGCTCGCGATTCGCCATTGGCGCAATTGGGGCCGGGGGGTGCCGAGGCCGGCCGGGATAAATGCGGGAATTGTCCGCTACCTCCGGCCCGCAGGGCGTGTTACATCGCTTGTATTAGCGCCCGCGATCCGTCTGCGCCGTCCGGTCGTTCGCGGGCACTTCGAGAAGGTCCACCATGGCTCCTTTGTGGAGGCACCACGCATGAGCGAAGCGACCCCCCCATCCGCGAACCCGCCGACCGGCCAGGAGGACATCGAAGCCGTCCAGGCCCTGAACCAGGCGTACCAGGACATGGACGCCCAGCTCGGCCGGGTCATCGTCGGGCAAAAGAAGGTCATCGAGCAGGTCCTCGTGGCCGTGTTCTGCCGCGGTCACGCGCTGCTGGTGGGCGTGCCGGGACTGGCCAAGACGCTGCTGATCAGCACGCTTTCTCAGGTGCTGGACCTGAGCTTCAAGCGGATTCAGTTCACACCGGACCTGATGCCCTCGGACATCACGGGCACGGACGTGCTGGAGGAGGACCACACGACGGGCAAGCGCGTGTTCCGGTTCGTGCACGGCCCGCTGTTCGCCAACATGATCCTGGCCGACGAGATCAACCGCACGCCGCCGAAGACCCAGGCCGCCCTGCTGGAGGCGATGCAGGAGCGAATGGTGACGGTCGGCGAGGAGACCTACGCCCTGCCGGAACCGTTCTTCGTGCTGGCCACGCAGAACCCGATCGAGCAGGAGGGCACGTACCCGCTGCCCGAGGCGCAGCTCGACCGTTTCATGTTCAACATCTCGGTGGACTACCCGAGCTCGGACGAGGAGTTGCAGATCATGAAGCAGGTCACCGGCACGTACCGGGCGGACCTGCGGGTCGCGCTGACGGGCAAGGACATCATCCGGCTTCAGGAGATCGTCCGGCGGGTCCCCGCGGGCGATCACGTCTTCGAGTACGCCCGGAACCTGGCCCGCGCATCCCGCCCCGGCTCGCCGGAGGCGCCCGGCTTCATCAACGAGCTGGTCAACTGGGGCGCGGGGCCGCGCGCGGGCATTTACATGATGCTGGCGGCCAAGGCGCGGGCGATCCTCCACGGGCGCTACCACGCGACGACTGAGGACGTACGGGAGATGGCCCTGCCGGTGCTGCGCCATCGCGTGCTGACGACGTTCAACGCGGAGGCGGCGGGCATCGCCTCGGACGACGTAATCACGCGGCTGATCGCGGAGATTCAGCCGCCGATCGAGCAGCCGGCGGCCTAGCCCCACGCGGGCCCGGCGACGGAGACCGATGATTCAACGAAGCGACATGCCGGACTACATGCGGCTGCTCGATCCGCAGGCGCTGGCGAAGGTCAGCCGGCTGGAGTTCGTGGCGCGCGGCGTGGTCGAGGGGTTCGTCACCGGCCGCCACCGCAGCCCGTACAAGGGCACGTCCATCGAGTTCGCCGAGCACCGCCAGTACGTCGCCGGCGACGACATCCGCGACCTGGACTGGCGCGTCTACGGCAAGTCGGACCGGTACTACATCAAGCAGTACATCGAGGAGACGAACCTCCGGGCGACGATCCTGGTGGACGCCTCCGGCTCGATGCGATACGGCGGCGACGAGGGCGCCGAGCATGACGGGCGCAAGCTCACGAAGTTCGAGTACGCCCAGTTCCTCGCCGCCTCGCTGACGCACATGCTGATCCACCAGCAGGACGCGGTCGGGCTGGTCACCTTCGACACGGGCATTCGGCGGTACATCCCGGCCCGCAGCCGGACGAGCCACCTGCAGGCGATCCTCCAGGAGCTGGTCAACACGGAGCCGGGCAACGAGACGGGCCTGGCGCCGATCTTCCACGACATCGCCGAGCGGGCGCACCGCCGAGGGCTGGTCATCATCATCTCGGACCTGTTCGACGATCCGGACGCGATCCTCAACGCCCTGCACCACTTCCGCTACCGCAAGCACGAGGTGCTCGTGCTGCACGTGATGGCGGAGGAGGAGCTGACCTTCCCGTTCTCGACGTTCTGCGACTTCCGGGACCTGGAGGTCGGCGGGCGGAACGTGCAGCTCGACCCCCGCGCGGTGCGGGCCGAGTACCTCCGCCAGGTGGAGAGGCACATCCGCCGCCTGGACATGGGATGCGGGCAGATGCACGTGGATTACGTTCAGCTTTCGACGCGGCAGAGCTTCGACGAGGCCCTGGCGGGCTACCTCGCCCACCGGCGGGGGCGGGCGCAGTGACCCCACCGGCGGCGGGCGTCGCCGGCGGATGAGCAGATAGGACGGTAACGTGGGCTTCCGCAACATACTCATGCTGGCCGGGCTGGCGGCGGTGGCGATACCGATCATCATCCACCTGCTGAACCGGCGCCGGGCGAAGGTCATCGACTGGGGGGCCATGCAATTCCTCCTCAGTTCCGTGGCCGCACGGAACCGCAGGATCATGATCGAGGAGATCATCCTCATGGTCCTGCGGTGCCTGCTGGTGTCGCTGATCGTGGTGGCAATGGCCCACCCGTATCTGGCCCGGCAGTCGCAGATCCCGTGGGGGCTGGTGCTGCCGCTGTTCTTCATCGCCGTGATCTGCATCGGCATCGCCGGGGCGATGTGGCGCCTGCCGAAGCCGCGGTGGATCCTGCTGCTGGTGGCCCTCGGCCTGCTCACCCTCGCCGGCGGCGCCGCGTCCGCCGAGTATGTCTTCCAGCAGCGGATCTGGCCTTCCTACGGCGGCGGCACGGACGTGGCGGTCATCGTCGACGGTTCGGTCTCGATGCAGGTTCGACCGGGCGGCAGCGGGCCGAGCAACTTCGAGCATGCCCTCGGCGAAGCGGCTCAGGCCGTGGACGCCTGCGGGGCGGGCGACTCGATCGCCCTGATCGTCGCCGGCTCGCATCCGCGGCGCGTCCTGCCCGGCCCGACGAGCAACAAGGACGAGATCCACCGGGCCCTCCGCGACGCTCAACCGACCGGCGGCTCGCTGGACGTGCTGGCCGCGATGGAGGCGGCCGCGAGCGAGCTGGACGAAGGGCACAACACCGCCCGCAAGGTCATCCTGATCACCGACGAGCAAAGCCGCGGGTGGTCGCTGGGAGACGCCTCCGCCTGGCAACGGCACGGTCGGATGCTCAGCGACGGCGGGCGCGGCCGGCCGCCGCAGGTGATCTGCCGCACGCTCGAACTGCCCGAGACCGTGAACAACGCGACGATCGAGGACGTGAGCTTCTCCCGGACGGTGATCGGCATGGGCCGCCCGGTCGAGGTCTCGGTCACGGTGCGGAACTATGGCGAATCGCCGGTGCCGCCGTCTCAGGTGCAGGTGGAGACGGAGGGCGACTTCGAGCCGCAGACGCAGGGAATCGCCGAAATCCAGCCCAAGGCGAGCCAGGTCGCCACGTTCGGGCTCCGGTTCGACCGCCCGGGCCCGCACGTGGTGACCGTCCGCTTCACGGGCAACGACGACATCGAGGCCGACAACGTCGCTCAGCGTGTCGTCGACGTGATCGACGAGGTCCCCGTGCTGATCGTCGACAGCGCCCCGCCCGGGGCGTCCGAGGACGAGCGACCGTCGTGGTTCCTCCGGTCGGCGCTGTCCCCCACCGGCCGGCTGAACCCGCGCTCGGAGGAGCGCCGCGGGGAGGGCGACCGGGACGAGGTCCGCACGAACTTCCGCGTGAAGACCGTCCGCGTGCGCGAACTGGCGGCCGAGGAAGATCTGTCGGACTACAGCGTCGTCGTGCTGGCGGACGTGCCCGCCCTGCCCGACGCAGAGGCCGAGCGCGTGGCCGAGTACGTGTCGCGCGGCGGCGGGCTGCTGGCGACGCTCGGCGGCCGGGCCGACCCCGGCTTCTACAACCACTGGTACACGGCCGACGGCGCCCGCGTGACGCCGGCCCGGCTCGCCGACGAGCGGAAGATCCCGCCCGAGCCCGTGGAGCTCGCGCCCGAGACGTTCACCATTCCCGGCATGGCCCGGCTGATCGACGAGGGCGAGTCCGAGGCCGAGTCCGTGCTGATCAAGGCGTACCGCCCGCTCGAGCCGTTCGCGGCCCTGTCGCTGCCGGAGCGCGGGCTGCTGATGAACCACGACCCGGCGATCGTCGAGGCCGCGGCCGGTCGCGGCACGATCCTGATGGCGCCGGTCGGCTTCGACGGCACGGACTCGAACTGGACGTCGACGTACTTCTTCGCTCCCTTCATCCACGAGTGTGCCTACCACCTGGCCGAGACGACCGGGGCCGGCCGCAACGTTTGCCCCGGCGCGGAGGTCCCGCTGCCGGCGGCCCGCGGCCTGCCGAAGGACGTGGCCGAGCAGATCACGGTGGTCAAGGTTCGTCGCGACGCGGCCGGGCGCGAGGAGCCGGCCGAGGTCTCGATGCCGGTGAAGGTCGCGGTCGAGGAGCGGACGAACACGGCCGTGCGGGTCTTCTTCGATCAGACCTCGCAGCCGGGACTGTACCGGTTCCGGCTTCCGGCGCCGCTGGCCAAGCGATTCGAGGGCACGGCGGCGGAGTCGGCGGGGGTGCCGTTCGTAGTCGTCGGGGATCCGAAGGAAAGTAACTTCGCCCCCCTGCTGGCGCGGGATCTGGAGCGGGTCCGCGGCTACCTGGGAGCCGAGGGCGTCCACGTCCGGCTCGACCGGGCCTTGAACGTCGAGGATCTCAAGGCGATGGCCGCGGACCAGGTCCCCGGCGGCGACCTGTGGGAGTACTTCGCGTGGGCGGCGCTGGCGGCGCTGATCGCGGAGATCGCCCTGACCCGCTGGATCGCCTCGCAGCGCCGCGCGCACACGGCCGAGTCGGTCGCCTTCGGCACGACCACACAGGACATCCGGTCGTATCAGGCCAAGGCCAGGGAGATGGTCGCCGTCCCGTCCGCCGACAAGAGCGAAAGCGCAGGTGTCTCGTAGATGTTCAGCGTGAAGGAGCATTACCGGCTGCCTTGGGACATGTGGCAGGTCTGCCTTCTGGCGGCCGTGGTGATCGCCGTGTGGGTCGCCGCGCACCGCCTGCGCCGCCACGCCCCCACGCGACGGCTCCAGGCCGGGCTTTTCGTCGCGCTCACGGGCATCGGGTTCTTCGCGTTCCAGGCGCTGTTTCAGGTGCTGCTGCGGTGGGTGCAGCTCGAGACGCAGGTGGCGCTGTGGTTGCTGGCGCTGGTCGGCTCGGCCGGGGTCGAGACGCTGGTGTACCTGTACACGTTGGAGCGGCGGACGGTGTCGCGCCGGACGGGCGCGGCCCTGGTCGGGCTGCGGGCGACACTGATGCTGCTGTTGATCGCGATGATCGCCCAGCCGGTCTACTCCACCACCCATTCCGAGACGATTCAGAAGGCCGTGGTGATCCTCCTGGACGAGTCGCGGTCCATGCACCGGTCCGACCCGCAGATGCCGGATGCCGAGAAGATCCGTCTGGCGGAGATGGTGTCGCTGCCCGGCGTGCAGCGCGAGAACCGCTTGGACCGCGTGTCGCACTACCTGGAGCAATCCGCCGGGCAGCTTGATCGCCGGCTTGCCCGCCTGGAGGAGCTCGCCGCCTTCGACGACCCGAACGAGGCCGAGCGATGGCTGCCGGCCGTGCGCGAGGACATCCGCCGGGCGGCCGAGTCGGTCCGGGAGGGGCTCGGCGAGCGAATGGAAGCCCTCCGGAAGCCCGGCGAGGACTCGGTACGGACGGAGCTGTCCGCCGCCCGCGCCCGGCTGGAGGCCGGCATCAAGAGCGTCGAGCGCGTCCTGGCGCTGACGCACGAGGAGGCCGAGGCCGAGTTGCCCTCGCGGCAGGACGAGCTGGTCGAGCAGTTGGGCCGGGCGTCGGCCGAGCTGACGGCCGCGGCCGAGCAGGCCATGTCCGCCGCCGACACGCTGGACGCCCACGCCTACGCGAAACTCTCCGAGGAAGTCCGCACGCGAGTGGACGCCCTGGCGGACCAGCCCCGGCTGGACCTGGCCCGGCATGCGCTGCTGAACGAGACACGCTCCGGCGAGAAGGACGAGGCGTTCGACGTGATCGAGCGATTCCGGGCCAAGGGCTACGAGGTACGGGCGTTCTCTTTCGCATCCGACGTTCGCCCGATGGACCTGGGCGACTGGGCAAAGGGCTACCGAGGCGCGGACACCCCCCTGCCCCCGCCGGATGCGGATGACCCGCGGCTCCAGCAGTCGCGCGGGGCCTGGGCGCTGGACTCCCTCGCCTCCGGGGCGCTTCAGGGCGCGCGGGTGGCGCGGGTGCTGCTGGTTTCCGACGGGCGTTTCACCGACGCCGACAGCGGTCTGGCGGAGCAGGCGGCGCGGCGGCTCGCCGACCGCGGCGCCGTCGTCGACACGCTCGCCGTCGGCTGCGCCCACCCGCCGCGGGACGCCGCGATCGTCCACATCGACGCGCCGACCGGCCCCGTCTACAAGAGGGGCAAGGCGCAGTTCCGCCTCCAGGTGCAGCTCAGCCGGATGGGCGGCGCGCGGGCCCGCGTCGTGCTCCGCAAGACCGACCCCGCCGGCGAGGCGGCGGGCGAGCCGCTGGTCGAGGAGGTCCGCGTGCCGGATGAGACGGACCTCCACACGACCACCGTGGAACTGACCGACGAGGACACAGCGGAGCCCGGCCTGTACACGTACACCGCCGAAATCGGCCGGCCCAAGGAAGGCAGCAGCGCCGAGGTCGTGCCGTTCGCCGACGAGGCGGAGGAAGGCAACAACTCCGGCTCCGTGGCGGTCAACATCAGCGACGATCGCTCCAAGGTGCTGATCGTCGAGGGCCGCCCGCGATGGGAGTACCGCTACCTCAAGAACCTCTTCGCCCACCGCGACGAGAGCGTGAAGCTTCAGCACGTGCTGCTCCAGCCGGATCGGATCGCCGGCCGGGACCGCCGCCGCCATGTCGCGGCATCGGCCGCCCGCCCGTACGGCGAGGCGGAAGCCACCGACCTGCCCGGACACGCGCCGGAGTTCCGGGAAGACGAGGACGCCTTCCGCACGGAATGGCACAAGTTCGACGTGATCGTGCTGGGCGACGTCGGCATGCAGATGCTCGCCGAGCGGGACCGCGACGCGCTGGTCCGTTTCGTCAAGGAGCGCGGCGGCACGCTGGTCGTCGTGGCCGGGCCCCACCACATGCCGCACGAGTTCGGCGACACCGAGCTGGCCGACATGCTGCCGCTCAAGGCCGTGACCGCGACGGACGAAGCGGCCGCCCGGACGCGGGACAAGGAATCCCGCCGGCCCTACCGCATCGCACTGACCGACACCGGGCGCAGGCACGCCATGATGCGCCTGATCGACGACCCCGACCGGAACGCCCGCCACTGGACCCGCCAGGTGCCGCGAATCTACTGGCACTGCCCCGTCGAGGGCGTCCGGGCCGGGGCGCAGGTGCTGGCCTACGCCCTGCCGGAATCGCCCCCGGACTACGTCACGGCGCCGCGCGAGAACATGGACGAGGACACGCTCCGCCGGCGCGAGCAGTTCGAGAAGGATCACGCCCTCGTCGCCGTGCAGAAGTACGCCCGCGGCAAGGTGCTTATGCTCGCGTTCGACCGCACGTGGCGACTGCGCTACCGCGTCGGCGACCGGTACCACCACCGGTTCTGGGGCCAGGTAATGCGATGGGCCACGTCCGACAAGCTGCCGGTCGGCACGCGCACCGTCCGCCTCGGCGCCGAGCCGCCGCGGGTCCGTCCCGGCGAGCCGGTCAAGATCAAGTGCATGGTGCTCGACGAGGACATGAACCCGCTCGAGGACGACCGGCGTGTCGTCATGACCGTCAGCAAGCGCGTCGAGCGGGACGGCCCGGACGCCGGCTACGAGCCCGTGGAGGAAGTCCTCATGCGCCGCACCCCGACCGGCCTCGGGCAATACGAGGCGGAACTGGCCGACCTGTCGGCCGAGCACGGCGGCGGAACGTATCGAGTGGAGTTCAGCCCGTCGGCCTCCGCGCCCGAGGCGCGGCGGATCATCGCGGCGCAGGCCCGAGAGGTTGATGACCTCGCCCTGGAGTTCGAGGTCGGCGAGACCTACTCCCAAGAGGACCTGCATCTCTCGGCCGCGCCGGGCGTCCTGCGGGACTACGCCCGCCAGGGCGGCGGTCGCCTCGTCCGGCCTCAGCAGTTGCCCGACATCGCGGCCGGCATTGAGCCCGGCATCGAGGTCCGCGCCGAGGAAGGCGAGCCGCTGCCGCTATGGAGATGGTGGCCCGTCCTGGCGGTCATCCTGGCCGCCGCCACGGCCGAGTGGGTCATCCGCAAGCGGTCGGGGCTGGCCTAGGCGGAACCCCGCACCCGGCGCGGGCGTTTAAGGGAATGTCGCGGGGCAAGGGCGGAGACGAATGCGGACGAGCCGAGATGGAACCATCGGAAGGGACTGAACCATGACGCGGACAATGCATGCCCGTCAGGCACGGGCCGTTCCCCGGGAGATCGAGGACACGCTCCGACGGATCATCTCACGGACGCGTATGGTTATTCTGCTTCGGGGTCTGGCGGCCGTTGTCGCGGTAGCGCTGCTTTCGTTATTGGTCATCATGGCGATCGACCGCTGGGTCGTGATCTTTGCGAGCTGGCCGCGATGGCTGCTGACGTTCTCGGCGCTCGGCGCGACCGTGCTGGCGGCGGTGTGGTTTCTCATCCACCCGCTGGCCAAGACGTTCACGCTCGCCGGCGTCGCCCGCGTCATCGAGGCCCGGCACCCGGAGCTGCAGGAGCGGATCAGTTCGACGGTCGAGCTGCTCTCCAGCAAGGATGCACCCGAGCTTCGCGGCTCGGACGTGCTGATCCACGCGCTGGCGAACGAGGCATCCATCAGCGTCAAGTCGCTGAGCCCCAGTCGCGAGGTCACGCTGCGGGCGGCCAGCCCCTTCCTGATGATCGCCGGCGGCGTGATCGCCGTGCTGATCGGCCTGGCCGTGGTGTGGCCCGGCGGCACGAGGGACCAGATCCTGCGGGCCCTCGTCCCGTCGCTGAACATCGCCCGCGTCTCGGGCGACCAAATCCATCCCGTCGTCGTCGAGAGCGACACGCTCAAGAAGGTCCCCGGCAAGGACAAGCATTACGCACTCATCCGGGGCCAGCGGCTCCATGTGCAGGCCAAGGTCGAAAACGAGGCCGTGCGCTCGGCCGAAATGCACTTCAGCCGGGACGGCCACAGCGCGGACTCCTCCGTGCCGATGAGCCGCATGCGCGTCGACTCCGACGGGCCCCGGTTCGAGTACGCCGGCGTGCCGCAGACGGAGGGCGACTACTACTTCCGCGTCCACGCGGGAGACGCCCTGACGGCCTGGTATCAGGTGACGCCCGTGGAGCGCCCGGCCGTACGGGAGACGACCATCCACCTGAGATACCCGGACTACATGGGCAAGCCGGACGGAGACACCGTCGTGGTCAAGCCCGGCGCGCGGATCGAGACCTGGCAGGACACGCGGATCGAAGTCCTCGCCCGCACCAACAAGCAGATGGCATCCGTCCGCGCCACGCTCAACGGGCAGGATCTGCCCCTCGAGCCGGCCGGCGGCAACACCTACCGCTTCCGTCAGCATCTGACGGGCGAGACGGACCGCCGGTGGCGACTGCATCTGGAGGACGCGTATGGCTTCCGGCGCGAGACGGCCGGCGTCGCGGTGCAGGTTCAACCGGACGGCCCGCCGACCGTCGAGCTGACGCTCGCCCACGCCGAAATGCTCGACCAGGCCGACGGCAACGTCGTCCACGTCAGGCCGGACGATCGCGTGCCGTTCCGCTATACGGTCACCGACGAGATCGGCCTGGCCGAGATCCGCAAGACGCTCTCCGTGCCCGGCCGGCGTGAGCCGGTGTCCCTGCCGACTCCGCACACGTTCGATCGGGCCGATCGCCGCACGCGGTATGACGGCTCGTTCACGCTCGATCTGGGCATGGCGGCGATCGCGGGCTCGCCGCGCGCGACGTTCGAGGTCCGCGTTCGGGACAACAAGACGGCCGACCCCGAGACCGGCCGCGAGGCCAACGAAGAGGCGTCGGCCACCTACACCGTCATCATCGACCCCGGAATCGACGCATCTCTGAACGAGCGGATCGCTCAGAGCGAGGAGCTGGCCCTCCGCGAGATGCTGCTTGAGCTGTTGGCGATGCTGGAGGAGGCCCGCGGGCAGTCGAAGGACATCGTCAAGCGAATGTCGGAGGTCAAGGAGGCCGCGCTCCCGAAGAACGAGCGAGACCGGGTGGATGAGCTGTCGGCACAGCTCGTCAAGTGCCGCAAGACCACGCTGGAGGTCAGCGAGCGCCCGCTGCTGGCGCCGGGAGAGACGTACGAAGGCATCGGCCGGGAACTCCAGGACATCGCGCGGGACCACATCGCGCGGGCCGAGGCCTTCGCCGCTCGCATCCCGACGACGCCGCGAGCCGACGACCGCAACAACCTCGCCGAGCAGGCGGACTTCAAGGTCAAGAAGGCCATCGAGGACCTCCGCAGGATCCTCGAGAAGCTCCACGAGCTGGTCGAGGCCATGGAGCAGGTCCGGGAGTACAACGCCCTCAAGGAGGAGCAGGCCTGGCTCGCCGAGCAGTTGGCCGAGGGCGCCCTCCCCGAGGAAATGCGCCTGGACGAGGAACGCGGCGAGCTTCCCTTCGACATGACGGAGGAGGAGTGGCGGGAGATGCAGCGCGACGTGGCCGAGCGGATGGGCGAACTGGTTCGCGAAGCGCCCGAAGCCATGCTCGAGGCGCTCGGCGAGCAGGGCGACCGGGCCCGCCGGCTCTCCGACGAGGCGAAGGCGCTGAAGGAGAAACAGGAGCGGCTGGCCGCGCGAACGGAGCGGCTGGAGCAGATCGCCGAGAAGATGGGCGAGTTGGCGGGCAGGCAGCGCGAGCTGGGCAAGCGGGCCGGCGAGGAGTTGGCCGACGAGTTCGAGGCCGGAATGAACAAAGCCGCGGAGCAGCTAGAGGCCCGGCGCCTGCCCGGCGCAATCGAGAAGCAGAAGGACGTGGAGGGCGCGCTCGGCGAGGCGGCGGAAGGCGAGCCGATGCCCTCGCCCGGCGATTTGGGCGAGGCCCCGGCCGACGAGCCCGGGGAGAGGCCCGCCGGCGAGCCCGGCGCAACCGAGCCCGGAGAGGCCGATGCGGGGGAACCCGGCGAGACGGAGGCCGGCGAGGCCGCCCCCCCCGCGCCCGGCGCTCGGCAGCCGCCCATGCCTCCCCGGGCGGGCGCCAGGCCGACCCCCGGCCAGCAGAAGGCCGCCGGCGAGATCGGCACCGCCCAGGCCGCCCTCCGCGAGGAGGCCGAGAAGCTGCTGGCGGAACGTGAGCAGATTCTCGGCGAACAGCTCGCCGAGTTGCTCGCCGAGCAAGAGCAGGTAGCCGGCGAGGTCTCCGACCTTGCCGACGACATCGCCAGGGCGGCGCCGCAGCCCGAGGGCCTGCCGATGGAGGCGGCAATGGCCGCGGACGCCGCCGCCGAGAAGCTCGGCGCCGCCGAACTGCCCGCGGCCGCGGACGCGGCAACGGAAGCCGCAGAGAAGCTGGCCCAGATGGCCGCCCCCCCGGCGCCAGGCGCGCCGGAGCCCGGCGCACCCGCACCCGGAGCACCGGAACCCGGCGCACCCGCGCCGGGAGCGTCCGCACCCGGAGCACCGGAACCCGGCGCCCCCGCGCCAGGAGCACCCGCCCCAGGAGCGCCCGCGCCCGGAGCACCGGCTCCCGGCGCACCCCTGCCGGCCGGGCTGGCCGAACGGGCCGCGGCGCTGCATCAGAAGCAGGCGGCCCTCGCCCAGAAGGTCAGCGCCCTCACACAAAGCAACCCGGAGGCCGTAGCGGCGATGGAGCAGACGGCAATTGCCGGTGACGCCGCCGAACTCGCGGCCGGGGCCGAGATGATCCAGGAACACGCCGCGGGGCTCGGCCTCGCGCCGGAGGCACAGGCCCAAGCCGCCGCGGCGGCCGACCTGGCCGAACAAGCCCGGATGGCCGCGGCCATGGCCGCGGCGCAAATGCCTGGGGCACCCGCGCCCGGAGCACCCGCGCCCGGAGCACCCGCGCCCGGAGCACCCGCGCCCGGAGCCCCCGGCGCGCCTGCCCCCGGTGCTCCCGGTGCGCCTGCGCCCGGGGCGCCCGGTATGCCCAGCGGCGCGCCGCCATCGCCCGGAGTGCCCCCGCCGTCGGCCTCGCAGCAGCAGGCGGCCTCGGCCATGGGAATGGCCTCTCAGGCCTTCTCCGAACTCGGGCAGATGATGATGGCCACGGAGCCGGGCGACGCCCCCGAGATGGACCCGCTGGTCGACCCGTCCATGCTGGCCGAGGCCTTCGGCGAGACGACCGAGGCCGCCGAGACCGCCCTGCCCTCGGATGCGGACGCCGCGGCCGCGATGCTGGCCGCACTGGCGGCCGCCGCCGGCGAATCGGCCCAGTCAATGGGCTTACAGCCAGGCATGCCCGGCGGCCCCGGCACGCCCTCCGAAACGGGCCAGGGCACGGGCACCGGCGCCCAGTTCGTGGACCGCCGCCTCCTGAAGGTCCCCGACGAGGGCCGGGACGAGGACGAACATTGGGCCCGCGTCCACGGACGCCTCCGCGGCGACGCCCGCGAGGCCGCCGCCGGGCGAGGACCCAGGGAGTACCGGGACATCAACGAGAAGTACTTCGAGACCATCGCCGACGAGGAGGAAGAGTAAGTTGCCCCAGCGAGCGACCCACAAACGATTCGTTCACGGCTGCGGGCTCGTCGCCGCCCTCACGGCCGTGCTCGCGACCGGCGCGTTCGCGCCCGTGCGGCCGCTGCGCGCCGAAGATGACCCGCCCGATCCGCTGGAGAAGTACCACGATCGGATCGACGCGTCGATTGACCGCGGCCTGGAGTACCTCGCCACGAAGCAGAGCAAGGACGGCTCGTTCGAGTGCCCGATGGACGGCAACACGGCCGTGACGAGTCTGTGCGTGATGGCCTTCCTCGCTAAGGGCTACACGCCGGAGACCGAGCCCTATGGCGAGCTCCTGAACCGCGCGATCGACTACGTTGTCTCGACGCAGAACCGCAACGGGCTGCTCGTGGCTCCGCGCGGCAAGTCCCACGGGCCCATGTACAGCCACTGCATCTCGACGCTGATGCTGTCGGAGATTTCCGGCATGGTCAGTGAGGAACGTCAGGAGCGCGTCGACGAGGCCCTGAGCAAGGCCCTGCGGCTGATCCTGGACGCCCAGAATCGCAGGAAGAACCGCGCCCACGCCGGCGGCTGGCGCTACCAGCCGACGAGCGACGACAGCGACATCTCCTGCACCGGCTGGGCGCTGATGGCCCTGCGCTCGGCCCGCAACAACGGCGCGCCGGTGCCGAAGGAGGCCATCGACCGGGCCGTTGAGTACCTGATGATCCTGCGGCACGAGAAAACCGGCGGATTCCAGTACCAACCCGGCAAGGGGCCCGGCCTGGCCCGCACGGGCACGGGACTGCTCTGTCTGGAGCTGTGCGGAAAGCACGGAACGCCGGAGACCATCGAGGCGGGCAAGTACTGCCTGAAGGAAGCCCCCCGGAAGTTCGGCGGCCACCACTACTACTACGCGTTGTACTACTGCTCGCAGGGCATGTTCCAGCTCGGCGGGGAGTTCTGGATCCGCTGGGCCGAGCGGATGTACGAACTGGTGCTCAGCACGCAGCGCGAGGACGGCTCCTGGCCCGCGGAGCCCGGCTCGGGCCGAAGGGCCGGGCAAACGTACGCCACCGCGATGTCCATCCTCGCCATGAGCGTATCGTACCGGCAGTTGCCGATCTATCAGCGCTGACGGCCGCGGGCATTCCGTTCGCCCAGTGTCGCCTTCCGGCGCAAGATGTGATGGTAGTGCTGGGCGAAGCGGTGCGCCTCGTCCCGCACCGACTGAAGCAGCCGCAGCGCCGCGTCGCGCCGCGCCAGCCGCAGCGGCTCCTCCCGCCCGTGGACGTACACCAACTCCTCCTTCTTCGCCAGCGACAACAGCACGGGCGGCGTGAACTCCATGCCCTCGAACGCCGAATACGCCGCCTTGAGCTGCCCCGGCCCGCCGTCGATCAGCACCACGTCCGGGAACAGCTCCTGGTCCATCCCCGCGTATTTGTACCGCCGCCAGACGACCTCGCGGATGGAGGCGTAGTCGTCGTTGCGCTCGTGGCTCTTGATGCGGTAGCGCCGGTAGGCGTTCTTGAACGGCCGGCCGTCGATGAAGCAAACCATCGACCCGCACGACTCGCCGCCCGCCAGGTGCGCGATGTCGAACCCCTCGATCGTCCGCAACCCGCCGGGGAGACCCAGCACCTTCGCCAGCCGGTCCAGTCCTTCCGCGGGGTCCACGTAGAACACCTCCGGCTGCACGTGCTCGTGCACGAGCCCGCGCTGCTGGAGCCCCTCCAGGGCCCGCAGCTCGTCCCGCAGCTCGGCCGCACGCTCATATTCCATGGCCCCGGCCGCGTCGCGCATCTCCCGCTCAATCCGCTTCCGGACCGTCGAGCCCTTCGACTCCAGGAACTGCCGCAGGCGGCGGATCTGATCGCGGTAGGCCTCGCGCGACACCTTGCCCGCGCACGGCCCGGTGCACTGGCGAATGCTGTACAGGATGCACGGGCGAAAGTATCGCCGGCCCTCGTCTCCCTCGTCGAGGTCCAGCTTGCACGTGCGGAACTTGAACACCCGCTGCATCAGGGGGAGGGCCGCCCGCAGGTCCCCGCCCGAGACGAACGGGCCGTAGAGCTTCACGTTCTTCGAGCCCGGCTCGCGCGTCACCGACACGCGGGGGAAGGCCTCCCGCGTGGTGATCTGAAGGTACGGGAAGCTCTTGTCGTCCTTGAGCCGGTCGTTGAACCGCGGCTGGATGTCCTTGATGAGCCGGCTCTCGCGCAGCAGCGCTTCGACCTCGCTGTCGCACTCCAGCCAGTCGATGTCCGCGACCAGCTCGGCGATCATCCGCTCGATGTCCGGCCCGCGCGTCGCCGCCAGGTCCGCCGACGGCTGAAGGTAGCTGCTCACGCGACTGCGGAGGTTCTTCGCCTTGCCGACGTACAGCACCACGCCCCCGGCATCCTTGAAGAGGTATACCCCCGGCGCCGTGGGCAGCTCGGCCGCCTTCTCGCGGAGCCCCCCCAGAGCGGTCTGACGTTCCGACGACATCGCCGAGTATTATACCAAAGGCCGCCCCCCGGCCGGACGCTTCCCGAAGCGGCCCCAATGCGGGCCTGCCCGCCGATTCCGGCTCACGCGGCCGGCTCCTCCGATGCCGCCTCGGCCGGATGCGCCTCCTCCGCCGCTCGCGCTGACCTTCGCGCCAAGGCGAGGGGAATCAGGCGCGCCAGGCCCATGCAGAAGAACACGGGCAGACCCAGCGCGGTCACGAGCAAAGCCACGGCCATGGCGGTGAACTGCGGAGCCCCGAAGATGCCCGGCATCGTGCCACACAGCAGCCCGCCGAACCAGACGGATGCGCTGACCAGGACCACGCTCAGTTTCGCCAAGCCCAGCAGGTCGCGGCGCCGGGTAGCCGCGTGCCCCACGGCCACGCCCCCGCCGGCCAGCGCGAGAACGGTGCTGAACACGGCCACTCCCAGCACGACTTGCACCCGTCGCCCCAAGTCAGGCAGGGCGGGCAGCCGCATCGCGTTCGGCGTCAGGGCTCGCCAGATGCGGATCAGCTCCGCGATTTCCAGCGCCGCGGCCGCCACCAGCACGGCGCCCAGCATGCCTTGAGCCAACCGATAGCCGAAATCGGAACTCCGAGCACGAAGCCGAGCGCCGGAGACCACGAAAACGCCCCCCACAGCCACGGGCAGGGTCGCCGCGCGCCACAGGCCGGACGGTTCCCAAAACATCAGTATCCGCCCGACGCGTTCGAACACATCCCCGGCCACGTCGCGGGATGTCAGCGAGATCCACAACGCGCCCATCAGCAACAGCCCCACGCCGGACAGAGCGGTGACGACCCAGGCAAAGCGGAAGTCATCCGCGATCGCCCCCGCCACCAGCACACCGGCCGCGACGCCCCAGACCCACAACACGCAGGCCACGAAGGGCCATGGTGATTCCGCCAGTGCCTGCCACGACCAGAGCACGCCGTGATTCGTGTGGAGCCACGGCAGAACGCCGACACTGAGAGCCCCGATCGCCAGCGCCACCGGCCAGCCGCGATCCTGGCTCAACCGCCACCAACGGGCCTCCTTCCGGTCGATCTGCGGCATCCGCCCCCCCCTATGCAGTCGCTCCGGCCTTCTGCATCGCCAGCGTGGCCTCGCCCAGCAGGCGGTTCACGCCCGCCGCCAGCAGAACGGGGCCCAGCAGAGGCAGGGCACACATCACGAAAACGGAAACGGTCGCGGCCGGCTGCTCGAACATGGCAGGGGCCGCCAAGACGCTGAGGACGATCATGGTCAGTCCGCCGCCGATGAGGCCCGTCACGGCCGTGGACATGCCCTCGGTCCGAATGGTCACGATCACCGCGTGCAGGAAGCCCAGCAGGCAGGCCAGCGCCAGCAGGACCTCGCCCAGAAGCGACACGCTGCTCAGGATGCTCAGGCGAACCAACAACGTCCCGGCGCCCTCTCCGCCGGCCTTCTTCAGGGTGTCGACGTACTCCGGCACGGATTCGTACAGCATGAAGCCCAGCGCGACGCCCCCGGCCACGGCCGCCAACGCCTGCACGATGCGCGACGGCACCGATGCCCCGACGCGGACGCGCGCGGCACTCGCGCCCATCAGCGCTGACAGCCCCGCGAAGAACAGCGCGAACTGCCAGAACTCATCCCCGGCGACGCGGGGACTCACCATTCGGGCGGCACCCTCGTGAACGTGCACAAACAATAGCGTCATGAGCGCCAAGCCGAGCACGCCCAGGCACGCGGCCAGCGCCCAGCGACGCAGCGCCAGGGCCAGAACCAGCCCGAGCAGCGCCGAGGCCCAAGTCACGATGACCCACACCATGCCCGTGTTCGACATGTCCTCGATCCTCTCCCACGACCACACGGGCGAGTAGCTCCCGTCCGCGGGCGACTTGGGCAGCTCCCACGGCACGACGATCGTCGCCAGCGCCAGGATGCAGAAGATGAGGATCCACGCCGTGGTCGGCGGGCGGGTCGTCGCGCGCGGGCCGTAGACGGGCGGCTGCGGAAAGGCCGAGGCCGGAATCGGCGCTGGCCCCGTCGCCGCCACCGGCGCCGTCGGCATCTGACGCGCCGGCGCGGGGCCGGCAACCTGCGCCGGGCCGGCCGTCGTGGCCGGACCCGCCGGCGCGGGCTTCTCGGCCGGGGGCGCCTGCGTATCGGTCGCCGGCTGCTCGGGCGGGCTTTCCGGCTCCTGCGCCATCGGCTCGGACGGCGGCACGTCCACGCTTGCCTTGCAATTCGGACACCGAGCGGAGCGTCCCGCGAAACGGTCGTCGACCTCGAACGTCCGGCCGCAACTGCATTCCACTGTGATCATCTACCTTACTCCTGTCTGCACGCCCGACGTGTTCCGGGCCGGCGCGACTCCCGACACCCGGCCCTCTTTAGGATAGGCGGCCGGAGGCGCGAGTCAACCAGTGCCTGCCATTTCGGCTTGACTGGCCCCGCGGGGCCATCTACCATCGCCGCGATGGACGAGCGGTCCGCTGCTGTGGCGGACCGCTGACGTATCCGGAAACGCTCGACCCAGCGGGAGAGACCAGCGTGAGCTATCATTGTGTCGTCTGCGTCAAGCAGGTTCCCGACACGAAGAACGTCACCGGCGAGGCGATGAAGGAAGACGGCACGGTCAACCGGGCCGCACTGCCCGCCATCTTCAACCCCGAGGACCTGCACGCCCTCGAGACGGCGCTGGCCATCCGCGACGCACACGGCGGCAAGGTCAGCGTGGTCACCATGGGCCCGCCGACCGCCTGCGAGATCCTGCGGCAGTCGCTCTATCGAGGCGCCGACCGGGCCGTGCTGCTGACGGACCGCCGGGCGGCCGCCTCCGACACCCTCGCCACGAGCTACATCCTCTCCTGCGCCGCCCGCAAGCTCGAGCCGGACATCGTCCTGTGCGGGCGACAGGCCATCGACGGCGATACCGCCCAGGTCGGCCCCCAGATGGCTGAGAAGCTCGACATGCCGCTGGTCACCTACGTCGAGGAGCTGTCCGGCATCGAGGACGGCGCCATCCGCGTCCGGCGGAACATAGGCAACGGCTGGCAGGTCGTCTCGTGCAAGCTGCCCGCCCTGCTGACCGTGACGGACCAGGCCAACACGCCGCGTCCCCCGGCCGCCCGGCGGATGATGAAGTACAAGAAGGCCCGCGCCCGCTGCGAGGTGCAGGCCCTGGCCAAGAACCTGCTGGAAGGCGACTTCGACAACTACACGGCCGAGCTCCAGGCCGCCGAGGTCGAGAAATACTGCGACAAGCTCTCCGCCAAAGGCCTGCTCCTCGAGGAATGGAACCTCGACGACATCGACGCCGACCTCGACTGGTGCGGCATGAGCGGCAGCCCGACCAAGGTCCATCGCATCCAGTCCGTCGTGCTGACCGGCGGCGAGTACCGGGAGTTTCCGGCGACGCAGGACGGAATGAATGAGTTGGTCGGCGAGCTGGTGCGAGAGCACACGATCGGGTAACTCGGTAACCCGTTGACTCGTGAATTCGTTGACTCGCTCATCCGCCGTCAGGCGGACGCGGTGGCGAGGGCCTCGGGGCCTTCCAGACGTGCGAGAGATATGAGTGCAGCGCGCGGATACGCGCGATCGCGCCTGAAAAGGCAAGAACAGGCGACGCCCGGCCGCGGATGAACCAGCGGGCTTGACGTCGAGTCGACGAGCCAATGGATTCACAGACTGAGCAGCCAACGAGCTAGACATGACAGAGCCAAACCGTAACGGAGACGTCTGGGTCTTCGCGGAGCAGGAGGAGGGCAAGCTCTCCGAGGTCCCGCTGGAGCTGATGGGCAAGGCCCGCGAGCTCGCCGGCGAGCTGGGCGTATGCGTCACGGCCGTGCTGCCCGGGGCGGATGTGAGCAAGCTCGCGCCCGAACTCGTCGCACACGGCGCCGATAAGGTCCTGGTCGCCGAGGACCCGGCCCTGAGCACCTACCAGACCGCGAGCTACTCGAAGGTCCTGTGCGACCTGATCGCCCAGAACAGCCCACAGATCGTGCTCTACGGCGCCACGCCCCTCGGCCGAGACCTGGCCCCCACCGTCGCCAGCCGGATGAAGTGCGGCCTGACCGCCGACTGCACGGACCTGCAGATCGGCGACCACACCGACCCCATCAGCAAGGTCGACCACAAGAACCTGCTGTTCCAGATTCGCCCGGCCTTCGGCGGCAACATCATCGCGACGATCGTCAACCCCGAGCGCTGGCCGCAGATGGCCACCGTCCGCGAGGGCGTCATGCCCCTGACGGAGCGGGACGACGGCCGCCGGGGCGAGATCGTCTCGTGCGACGTGTCGCTCGACGGCACCCCCCTGCCGCTCGTGATCGACGAGACCTACCGCGGCCGGAAGAAGGTCAACCTCAAGGCCGCCCGCGTCATCGTCGCCGGCGGCGCGGGCGTCGGCAGCGCGGAGAACTTCAACATGCTCTGGGAGCTGGCGGGCCTGCTCGGCGGCGCGGTGGGCGCCTCCCGTGCGGCCGTGGACCTCGGCTACGTCGACCACGACCACCAGATCGGCCAGACCGGCACGACCGTCCGCCCGGCGCTGTATATCGCCGTCGGCCTCAGCGGCGCCGTGCAGCACCGCGCGGGCATGCAGGAGTCGGCCAAGATCCTCGCGATCAACACCGACCCCGACGCGGATATCTTCAAGGTCGCCCACTACGGAATCGTCGGCGACTACGAAGACGTGATCCCGAAGATGGTCAAGGCCATTCACGGCGGTTCGTAGCAGCAAAGTGAAGATGAACGCCGATGAACGCGGATAGGACCTGCGGTCGTAGCGACGGCCGGGAGTCGAACCCGCTGCGTCATGCGACTACGCCGCAGCAAGCCGGGTAACGAGTCAACGAGTCAACGGACCAACGAGAAATGCCGAACTTCTACACCGACAACGAAGACATCCGGTTCCTCTTCCGCCATCTGGACGTAGCCCGCGTTGCGGACATCATGGAGGAGGGGTTCCGTTTCCATGACGAGTTCGACCACGCGCCGGAGGATGCCGAGGACGCCGTCGACAACTACGAGCGGATCCTGACGACCTTCGGCGAGATCTGCGGCGAGCACATCGCCCCCACGGCCGAGGAGACGGACAAACTCGGCAACACGCTCGAGTCGGACGGCAGCGTCACCCGCCCGCCGGGCATTCGGCTCGCGCTCGATCTGCTGGCCAAGGCGGACCTCATGGGCTTCACGCTGCCCTACCGCTTCGGCGGTCTGAACTGCCCGACGCTCGTCTACACGATGACCAACGACATCGTCAGCCGGGCCGACGCCTCGCTGATGAACCTCTACGGGCTCCAGGGCATCGCCGAGACGATCAACGCCTTCGCCGACGAGGAGACCAAGGCCGAGTACCTCCCGCGGATGGCCTCCGGCGAGCTGACCGGCGCGATGGTGTTGACCGAGCCGGACGCCGGCAGCGACCTACAGGCGGTCAAGACCGCCGGCTACGAGGGCAACGGCGACGGCAAGGACGGCGATGACGCAAAGGAGCAGCCCGCGGCCGCGTATCAGGACGAGCACGGCAACTGGTTCATCCGCGGCGTCAAGCGGTTCATCACGAACGGCTGCGGCGAGGTGCTGCTCGTGCTGGCCCGCACGGAGCCGGAGATCACGGACGGGCGCGGGCTGTCGCTGCTGCTGGTCGAGAAGGGCCCGAAGGTCAAGATCCGCCGCATCGAGGAAAAGCTCGGCATCCACGGCAGCCCGACGTGCGAGATCGTCTTCAACAACGCCCCGGCGCGGCTGATCGGCGAGCGCCAGCGCGGGCTGATCACCTACGTGATGAGCTTGATGAACGGCGCGCGGGTCGGCATCGCCGCCCAGTCGCTGGGCATCGGCGAGGCCGCCTGCCGAGTGGCCCGCGAATACGCCCACAGCCGGGCGCAGTTCGGCACGGCCATCGAGAACTTCCCCGCCCTGCGGGAGATCCTCGTGCGGATGAACGTGGACCTGCAAGCCGCGCGGTCGCTGACGTATTACGGCAGCTTTTGCGTGGACATCGAGAACGGCGCCCTGCGGCGGCTGGAATTCGGCAACGTCGAGGACCCCGAGGAGCGCAAGACGCTGAAGAAGCAGTCCCGCTCGGTCGGCCGCTGGAACAAGCTGCTCACGCCGCTCGGGAAGTACTACGCCTCCGAGATGTGCATGCGGGTCGCCAGCGACGCGATCTCCGTCATGGGCGGCAGCGGCTACATGCAGGACTACGAGGCCGAGCGGCTCTACCGGGACAGCCGCATCACGACGATCTACGAGGGAACGTCGCAGCTCCAGGTCGTCGCCGCGGTGATGGGCGTCACGAGCGGCACTGCGGCCGCGATCATCGAGCACCTGTTGGCCGGGCCCAGCCGCGCCGAGGCGTGGGGCGGCGATGTCTCGCCGCTCGTCGAGCAGCTCCGTAAGGGCTTGGGCCTGCTGAACGAGGCCACGGCCTTTGTGAAGGAGCAGCCGGGCACGGCCTACCGGGACCTGCACGCCCGCCGACTGGTGGACATGGCGACCTATCTGATCTGCGGCGCCCTGCTCGCCGACCAGGCAACCGTGAACGACAAGAAGCTCGCCGTCGCGAAGTACTGGCTGGAGTGGCGGATGCCCGAGGTCCGCAAGCTCCGCGAGGAAGTCCTCTCCGGCCATCAGACGGCCGTGGATGAATTCGAGAAACTCGCCGGCCCGCTGCCGGTTATGGAGTAAGCCATGGAACGCACGAGTACGCAAGGCAACGCCGCCCGCACCCGGGTGGTCTACGCCGACATCCTCCGCCCGACGCGTCGCGCCGCCGCGGCCGCGTATGACCTCGGCCTCGTGCTGGCCGGGTCGGTGCTGCTGGCGCTGTGCGCGCGGGTGGCCTTTCCGCTGCCGTTTTCCCCCATTCCGGTGACGGGCCAAACGTTCGGCGTGCTGCTGCTGGGCGGCGTGCTGGGCAGCCGTCGCGGAACGCTCGCGGTGCTGGCCTACCTGGCCGAGGGCGCCTGCGGGTTGCCGGTGTTCACCGGTGGCGGCGGAGCCGCCTACCTGCTCGGCCCCACGGGCGGCTATCTGCTGGGCTTCGTGCCGTCGGCGTGGCTGGCGGGTCGGCTGGCCGAGCTCGGCTGGGACCGCGGCTACTGGCGCACCGCCGCGGCGATGTCGCTGGCGACGCTGGCGATCTTCGTGCCCGGGGTGTTCTGGCTGGCCGGCTTCGTCGGGGCGGGGTCGGCGCTGACGGCCGGCCTGCTGCCGTTCCTGCCGGGCGCGGCCGTCAAAATCGCCGCCGCCACCGCCCTGCTGCCGTCCGGCTGGAAGCTGCTGCGCCGCCTGGGCCCGCCCGCGTAGGCGCGCGGCGCCCCGTTGCGCCCTACGCTGATGTCCGCCTGCCCGCGGCCGAGCCCATGCGCAAAATGCCCTGGCTGGAAGACAAGCTCCGCCCGCGCCGCTCATCGCACGCATGGGTGCGCGACGCCATCGGCGTCGGGCTGCTGATCGGCCTGGCGGCGGTGCTGGGCAGCCGCTGGGGGCTCGATCCCGAGCAGTTCGCTCCCGACCAGGCCGCTCGCGGCCGGATGATGTCCTACTACCTCCTGCCCGCCCTCGGGCTCGCGCTCGCGCTGCGCCAAGGCGCGATCGACCTGAGCGTGTGGGCGTCGGCCGCGGTCGGCGGGCTCGTGGCGGCGGCGTGCATCCGAGGCGGCACGGGGCTCGCCGTGGCGGCTCTGGCCGGCGGGGCGTGCGGCCTGTCGCTGGGAGCGGCCAACGCGGCCGTAGTCACCTTCCTCCGCGTGCCCAGCCCCGTCGTGACGCTCGTGGTCGCCGTGGCGGCCGTGGTCGTCATGCAGGCCGTTGTCGACGGACGTTCGCTCGAAGTGCCGGAGGATGCGACGTACGACTGGCACCTGACCAAGCTCGTGCGGTACCAGGCCGAGGACGGCGGCCGGCCGGTCGTCGAACGGGAGTGGCTGCCGCTGGCGATCTCGCGGATGCTGTTCGTCTTGGGCGTCTACGCGGCCGCGGTGATGGGTCTGATCGCGGCGGGCGGCTCCGCCCGGCTCGGCCTGCGGCTGCCCCCGAGAGGGTCGCTGTTCGCCTCGCTGTGTGCCTCGGGGCTCCTGGCGTCACTCGGCGGCGTGGCGTGGCTGGTCGAGTATGGCAGCACGCCGGTGCTCGCGTCGCCCGTGGGGGACCTTCGGATTCCCGCGGCCGCGGTGCTGACCGGGGCGTGCCTGTTCTCGGCGCGCAACCGCTCGGTGCTGATCGCGCTATGCGCGCCGGTGGCCATGCTCGTGGCGACGACGTGGCGTCAGCACGCCTGGTACTGGGACATGACCTTCGCCGGCTACGCGCTGCAGGGGCTCCAGCTCACGGCCATGGTCGGCATCGCCCACGCGGCGGTTCGATACGCCCTGCGGGGGCGTGCGGCCGCGGCTCCGCCCGCGGAAACGTGCCCGGCCGACGAACGGGAACATGCTTCCCCAAGCGGCATGCTACCGGAGAGGAATGGGTCCGGCGGCCGTGCCCACGGCCGACCGATCGACGAAACGGTGACAGGATGGAAAAGGCGCCTCCCCCTGCTTCCGGCCGTGCTGGCGGGCGCGGGCGTGCTGGTGACAGGCGCCTCGGGCGCGCCACTGCCGATCGGCTGGGTCAAGCTGCTGTACCTCAGCGGCTCGGCGTCGTCGCTGGCGGCGCTGGCATGGCTGGCGGGTGCGAGCCCGTCCACACGCCGAATCCTCCGCCGCATCCGCCGCGATACATAGGAGCCACCGCGGGATTCCGGAGGGATCTCTACCGCTCGCCGGCGATCAGCACGATGTTTCGCATGATCTCGTAGGCCGACTCGGGCTTGTAGCCGTCGCAGCGGAAGGCCCTCGCGCCGAGCAGCCCGGTCGTCAGGTCCTCGGGGCTGTAGATGACGGCCGGGCGGCCCATCACAAGTACCGCGCGCAGGTTCGGCCCGGTCAGCGCGCCGCGTGCGGTGGTCCTGCGACGGTAGCTGACGGACTCGATGGCATGGCCGTCGAGCGTGTAGAACTGCGAACTCGCGGGCAGGCGGCGGAGCGAGCCGGCCCCGTAGATGTCGCCCAGAAGCTGCTGAGCGGCATTGCGGAAGGCCTCCGAGCCCCCGGCCGCGTCGATCACCAGCGTGCCGCCGGCCATCACGTACTGCCGCAGCACGCCCTTCTGCTCTTCACTCAAGGTGAATGCTTCGGTGCCGGTCATCACGGCCAAGTGGGCGCCGGCGTCCATCAACTCCGTGATTTCCAAGGGCCCGAGGACGTTGACCTTCCAGCCCTCTCTCCGGGCCATCAGGCGGCGGAACCGCTCCCAGGCCAGCGGCTCCGGGTCCGGGTTGCCGTCGTGGCTGAGCCGGGCGACGGTGACCTCGCCCTTTCGGGCGGAGGCCTCCTCGGGCCAGAACTTCTCGCTGCGGAGCCGGTAGTGCTTGTCGGTGACGTAGGAGTAGACGTTGACGGCCGCTTCAAAGGCACGGGCGCCGGTCTTGTGGCGTTGGAGCTGCCAGTCGCGGGCGAGGTCCACGGTGGTGTGCACGACCAGCGGGCGCACGCCGTTGGAGATGATCGAGAACCGCGGAGCGCCCCGGAGCTTGTAACGCGCCGTGTAGAGCGGGTGATCGTGCTCGCAGTCGACCAGCTCGTAGTTGGGGAAGAGCTGTTCGTAGTACTTCTTCATGGCCGTGTCGAAGGCCCGCCCGCCGCACTCGACGACGGAGAAGATCGTGCCGCCCTGATGGACGTAGGTCCGAAGCTTGTCGAGCTCCTCCTCTGAGAAGGTTGGCTCGCGCGAGCCGGAGATGTAGACGATCGGGGCGTCGTGCCACTCAGTGGGCGAGACCTCCAGGTTGATGACCTGCCAGCCGAAGTTGTGCTCGGAGTCCTGCGACGCCCATCGTGTGAGATAGGCGCAGTCGCGCGGGCGGTTGTTCCAGTCGCCGTTGAACTCGAGCTTGTTGAACATGACCGGCTCGCGGCCCTTGGCCAGGAACAGCAGGGCGAAGGCCGTCGCGATGTCATTCGGGGAGTACCCGCCGCGCCAGCCGCCGTCCCCCTGCTGCCGATCCAGTAGGAGCTTGGTCCCCTCCTTGAACCAGTCCTTGGTGCCGAAGTACTTGTACCCGGCGGCCAGGCCCACGCGCTCGACGTTGTAGAGGTAGTAGTAGTCGTCGCTGTACGCCTTGTATGCCCCGGGGATCGGCACGTCGAAATGGTCGCCGAGCCAGTCCAGAGATCGCTCGATCGACTGGTGCAGCTCATCCGTCGAGCGATCCACGCCGCAGCGCTCGAAGGCGTCGCCCCGCAGGTTGTCGAAGCAAACGAACAACGAGGCCGTGCCCGCGACCGTCATGGCGATGCGCGTCTTCTTGTCGCCCGGCCCGTAGGCCCAACTGCCGTCGGCGAGCTGCGAGTCCATCCAATGGCGGGCCATGCGGATGAAATACCGCTGCGGGACCTCGCCGAAGACCCGCTGGCCCTCCCAGATCGCGAAGTGGCCGTAGTTCGTGTTGGAGTGGTCCCAGCGACCCGAACCGTCCAGATTGTAGTTGTAGCCGCCATCCCGCATCATCCCCTCGACCATCTTGCGAAGCATGACACGCAGCGGGCCGCGGTACTCATCCGCCCCCTTCCGGACGGCCTCGGCGTACGCGCTGATGTAGCAGGACACGCCGTAGGTCTTCTCGGCCGGGCTCGCGTTCATCGCCTTGAAGGCCTTGATCACCTGCGGGTGGCGGGGCGATACGCCCGCGTGCAGCAGGGCATATGTCGCCAGGCCCGTGGGGCCGTTCGGCTGGCCGTAGCCCTGAGGGCACTCGTCCCACGTGCCGTCATCGTTCTGGTTCTCCAGCAAGCTCTCGATGCCGCGCTTGATGGCCTCGTTGATCTCGTCGATCGTGAAATCGGGCTCGGCGCCCGCGGCCGCGAAGGGCTGCACGGCCACCGCCGCCAGAAATGCCACCGCTATCAGAATGCCTGTCTTACGCATGCCCCACACTCCTCACGCGGCCTTCCAGGCCGCAGTCTATGTACTCCGCCGCGGATGTCCTCGCCGGCCGTGCCATCGCCGGGCCGAGCCGCCCGGCAGCGCGCGATCGGCCAAGGACTCCTGTGGCTCTCGGGGGTACACACCGGAAGCCGAAGGTGCAAGGCGAGCCGTCATCGGCCCGTCGCCCCAAGCCGCTGGCTGACGATGAGGCATTTCCGCGCTCCGGTTCCGCGTGTGCCTTGTAAGGTCTCTGGCGTGTACGGCGGCGAACGCCGGCCGAAGGAATGAATGCTATGAGGCCGGTTCCCCACCGCTGTCCCTATCTTACCATCGCACCGGGATCCCCGCCATAGCAAATACCCCTCCCGGCCGGGGTCATCCGCCCCGCGGCCGGTTCGCGGCCCGATGTTGCAGGAAAGCGTCGATGAACTCCTGGATGTCCCCGTCGAGGACCTTGTCGGCGTTGCCGACCTTCAGCTCGGTTCGCTCGTCCCGCACGAGCTGGTACGGATAGAGCACGTAAGAGCGGATCTGGCTGCCGAAGGCGATTTCGCCCTTGTCTCCGTAGAGCTTGGCCAGCTCGGCGTCCCGCTTGGCCTGCTCGTGCTGGTAGAGCTTCGCGGCGAGCATCTTGCGGGCCTCGGCCCGGTTCTTGTGCTGGGAGCGCTCGTTCTGGCACTGCACGACGATGCCCGTGGCCGTGTGCGTCAGCCGCACGGCGCTGGAGGTCTTGTTGACGTGCTGGCCGCCGGCGCCGCTGGCGCGATAGGTGTCCTCGCGGACATCCTTGTCCCAGTCGATGTCGACGGCCACCTCGTCCAGCTCGGGCAGCACGTCGACCGACGCGAAGCTCGTGTGCCGCCGGTTCTGGGCGTCGTAGGGGCTGATCCGCACCAGCCGGTGCACGCCCCGCTCGCAGGAGAGGTGCCCGTAGGCGTACGCGCCGGTCACGCGAAGCGAGATGCTCCGGATGCCCGCCTCTTCGCCCTCCAGCCGATCCAACTCCTCCACGGCGTAGTCGTTCTGCTCGAAGTAGCGGAGATACATCCGCAGGAGCATCTCGGCCCAGTCGCAGCTTTCCGTGCCTCCCGCGCCGGCGTGGATGGCGAAGTAGCAGCCGCCCGCGTCGTGCCGGCCGGACAGCAGCGTCTTGAGCTCCAGCCGGTCCAGCGCCGACTGGAGCTTCCCCGCCTCGCCGGCCGCCTCGTCCAGGGCGTCCGAGCTGTCCTCCTCCACCGCCAGCTCGTGCAGCGTCACCAGATCGTCGATTCGCTCGGCCAGCTCCTCCACCGGCGTGACGATCGCCTTGTGGCGCTTCAGCTTGGCGACGGTCTTCTGGGCCGCCTCCTGGTCGTTCCAGAAGTCCGGGCGGGCCATCTCGGCCTCGAGGGCCTCCATCTTCGCGCGGTGGCCGGGGACGTCAAAGAGAGTCCCGGATTTGGATGATCCGGGAGCGGAGGGACTCGACGGTATCGGGCAGGTTTTCCCGTTCGATTACGGTCATGGCAGTATCCTACCAACGCATGGGGCGACGGACAAGACGGCTTAAGCGTCCCACGCCCGGCATTGAGCATTTGGCATTTGGCCCCGCCTTCGCTATGCTCCCCGCTCCATGGCCGAGATCACCGACAAGGAACTGGACGCACAGGTCGAGCGGCTCACACGCGGCTGCGAGGCCCTGTATACGGAGGACGACCTTCGCGCCCGCCTTGCGGAGGCGGCCCGGTCCGGCCGGCAGCTTCGCATTAAGCTCGGGCTCGACCCGACCTCTCCGGACATCCACATCGGCCACGTCGTGCAGCTTCGCCAGGTCCGCAAGTTCCAGGACCTCGGCCACCGGGCCGTGCTCATCATCGGCGACTACACCGCCCGCATCGGCGACCCGAGCGGCACGAACAAGACCCGCCCCATGCTCACGCCGGCCGACATCGAGGCCAACGCCGCCACGTACGTCGAGCAAGCCGGCAAGGTGCTCGATACGTCCGAGAACAAGCTGGAGGTCCGCCACAACAGCGAGTGGCTCGCCGAGCTGAGCTTCGCTGACGTGATCCGACTGACCTCGCAGATGACCGTCGCCCGCATGATGGAGCGCGACACGTTCGAGATCCGCTACCGGGAGAACGTCCCCATCGGCGTGCACGAGTTCCTCTACCCCTTCGTGCAGGGCTACGACAGCGTCTGCATCGACGCCGACGTCGAGCTCGGCGGCACCGACCAGACCTTCAACAACCTCGTCGGCCGGCAGCTCATGGCCAGCGCGGGCAAGCCGCCGCAGGTCGTCATGGTCTTCCCCCTGCTCGTCGGGCTCGACGGCACGCAGAAGATGAGCAAGTCCAAGAACAACTACATCGGCATCACCGATGAGCCGGCCGACATGTTCGGCAAGGTCATGTCCATCCCCGACTCGCTCATGGAGAACTACTTCCTGCTGGCGACTGAGACGCCGCACGAGCGGATCGCCGAGCTGACCGACCCCGAGCGAACCCATCCGCGCGAGGCGAAGGCGGCGCTCGCGCGCGAGATCGTCGCGATCTACCACGGCCGCGGGCAGGCCGACGCCGCCCGGCAGGAGTTCGACCGCGTCTTCGCGCAGAAAGACGTCCCCAGCGACATGCCGGAGGTCGCCGTCCCCGCCGGGCCCGTGGGCATTGTCGAACTGGTCGTCTCGGCCGGATTCGCCAAGAGCAAGGGCGAGGCCCGCCGACTCGTGACACAGAACGCCGTCAGCATCGACGGCGACAAGGTCACCGACCCTCACGCCGAGCTGGACCCGCGCGCCGGCGCCGTCCTCCGCGTCGGCAAGCGACGCTTCGGACGCATCGCCAGGAGTTGACCCCCGGCGGCGTAACGGCGTTCGACGTTCGGGGTTCGACGTTCGGCGTTCAGCGTGGCGGGCATCCAGCGGCCCCGTAACAAAGGCGTCCCGCCCTTGCTTCGGCTGCTGCGGCCCGGCCATGAAGGCGGTAGCCATCTGAGCCGCACGGCCGTATATTCAGAGACATGGGGAACGCAGTTCGGGAAACGCGGTCGCACCTGCGGGCCATCGCTACCCTGGCCGGGGTCGCCTTGGCGTGCGCTGCGACGGCCGCGGCGGACAAGCCCGCGGCCGCGTCGCGGCCCGCCGAGGCGGCAAAGCCGGCCGAGTACCACGTCGGCGAGTACGAGGCGTGGTTGCTGGAGTGGACGCAAGAGTACCTCGACGGCGGCGGGGACGTGGACGCACCCATTGACGACAGCGGTCGGACGCGTCTGAACGAGGCGGCCGCACTGGACTACCGCGCCGTGGCGGAACTGCTGATCGAGCATGGCGCGACCGTGAACCCCCCGGCCGACAGCGAGGCCCCCACGCCGCTTCAGTCCGCCGCGCGATACGGCTCGATCCACGTGGCGCGCTTGCTGCTCGAGCGAGGGGCCGAGCCGGACGCTACTACGGAACGACGCTCCAGGAAGCCGCTTCGCTTCGCGGTGTGGCCGGCCTGCGACGGCGACATGGTCGAGCTTCTGCTGGAAGCGGGCGCCGACCCAGACGCCGACGATGGCGCCGCGCTCCGCGCGGCCGCTGCCGACGGAACGGCGGGGAAGGTGAGACTGTTGCTCGCACACGGAGCGCGTGTGGACCTCGGCGAACGCCCGCCAACGGTGTGGGCGATCCGCGCCGGACGACCGGAAGTCCTCAAGCTGCTGCTCGATGCCGGCGCCGATCCGGAGAAAGTCGGCCTGACTTCGCTGCACCTTGCGGCGCTGAACGAGGACCTCCCGGCCGTGCAGCGGGAAATCCGGAAATGCAGGAAGGCCGGCAAGAGCGTCGACATCCCGGCCCAGAATCTGGTCACACCGCTGCACCTCACGGGGGCGAACAAGGACGTCAAAGTGGCTCAGGCCCTGATGGAAGCCGGAGCCAGCGTGCGGGCCGGAGCCAGCGTGCGGGCCGCAGACAGCGAACGCACCACGCCATTACACTGGGCTGCGGGCGGGGGAAGTCTGCCGGTAGCCAAGCTTCTGCTGGCGCACGGCGCCGATGTGAACGCGGAGCGCTACTGGGTAGGCCCGACGCCGCTGTGCGACGCGACGCGCGAATGTCGGAGGGATATCGTCAAGCTGCTTCTGACACGGGGAGCGGACCCCAACACGAAGCTCCGCGTTTTCGCGCCGCTGCACTTCGCTAGCGCCAGCGGCCGCCTCGACATCGCCCAAGTGCTGATCGACGCGGGCGCGGACGTGGATGGGCCACTCAGCGACTTTGATCGACGCTTTGAGCCGGAGCGCTTGTCGCCACTCAGCATGGCCCTGTTCTCGGGAAGGGATCAGTCCTTGCGGCTGCTCTTGGCGGCCAAGGCGCAACCCAGATCGGATGCTTGGATCAACGCCTGCGCCGAGAGCCCCCTATTGCATCGATTGCTCGCGGCAGGCGTCAGCCCCAACCACCAAATCGAGAACCGACTGCTGACGTCAGAAGACGGCAAAAGGCCGCTGCACTTGGCCAACAGCCCGGAAGACCGCCACGTGGCGCGCATTCTTATCGCCCGCGGCGCCGATGTGAACGCCAAAGGGCCCGACGGCGAGCCGCTGCTGCTGGATGCGATCCAGTCCTACCGCCTGGGCACGGCCGCGCTGTTGATCGACCATGGAGCGGACACCGAGGCGGTGAAGCTGACCCCGCTTCATCTGGCTGTCATCGGCGGCGATGCCGACGCGGTGGCCAAGCTCATCGACGAAGGCGCGGCTGTAGATACACGCGCGGCCAAGCGCATATCACCATTGCACTTGGCGGCTTCCGCCGGAGACGAGTCGATACTCGCTGCGCTGCTGAAGGCCGGGGCCGATGTGAACGCCACGGATGCTCGCGGGCAAACGCCGCTGCACTGGGCGGCCCTGAACGGTCAAGCCGCAATGGCGCGTCTGCTGCTTGACAGTGGCGCGGAGCTGAACGCGCAGGATCTGGACGGAAGGACGCCGATCTGCTTCGTGCAGCCGTTCGACGAGTCCCACGGCATCCGCACGGCCAACGTGCTGCTGAGAGCCGGTCTCAAACCGAGCGAGACGCACGACCTCGGCGAGCTGCTGCGGGCAGCGGCGTCCCGCTCCTGCGAGGAGGCCACGGAGACCTGCCGACTGCTGCTGGAACTGGGTGTTGACCCAAATGCGGCAGACAGATCGGGATGTACACCGTTACACGAGGCGGCCCGTGCGAAGTGCCCGGAGCGTGTGAAGATGCTCATCGACGCTGGCGCCAAGGTGGACCGGGGTAGCGACTTTGGGGAGACGGCCCTCCACGAGGTGACCTGGGGCTCCAGTGGGCCCGCAGCGGAGGTATGCCGTATCTTGCTCGATGCAGGCGCCGATCCAAACGCTCGCGATCGCGTCGCCAAGACGCCGCTCCATAAGTCCGCGAGCTTTGGCAACCGTGAGACGGCTGCAGTGCTGCTGGAGGCCGGGGCGAACGTCAACGCGCGGTCACGCTGGGGCGCCACGCCTCTGCACGAAGCCGCCGAGGCAGACGATCCTGAGCTGATCACGCTCCTTCTCGAGGCCGGGGCAGACGTGAACGCGTTCACCGACGGCGGCGAAACGCCCGTGGACGTCGCCGGCGACATGCCGGTGCGCAGGGCGCTGGAGGCGGCCGGGGGTAAACCGGCCGGCGAGCTGCCGTCGCCCCCGCCGGTGCGGAATCCGCAGTAGATCCGGGCGCGGGCAGAGCCCATCGGGCGACTGCCGCGCACACCAACGCTGAGGACAGACACTCCGCCGGGCATGTCTGCGCTGCAGTGCCAGAGACCCAGGCGGATGCCCCCGGCCGCGAGGCATAGCCGACCAATCACGCGAAGCTGGCAATCCCCGCCGCCTTGCTGTATAAACTCCGATGCCGAAGGGAGTCACCTCGCGGGGCCCACGGATGGGCGGAATCGCTAAAGGAGCGCGCTATGTATATGCCCGGACAACGACGGGGAACGATTCGCTTCATGCTCTCGGCCGACGGGCGACGGGGCCCGGTCCGGCTGGCCGGGGACTTCACGCGTTGGCATCCGGTCTCGATGCGCAAACGCGGCGACGCCTACAGCGTGACCGTACCGGCCACACTCGGCAGCCACGAATACCGATTCCTGGTCAACGGCGAGTGGATCGCCGACCCGGACAACGCCAACAAGGTCGTGACGGCCACGGGCGTCACCTCCGTGGCCATGCTGTAACGGGACGCCATGCTGCTACGGTCCGAGCCGCCCGAGGCAAAGGCCGGAGGCCTTCTCGAAGGAGCAGAACTCAGCGTACGCTCCGCAGCACCGTGCGCAGAGCTTCCTCGTGTGTCGGGGCCACCTCGACCCGCCCGCCGGCGCCGTCCTCCGCGTCGGCAAGCGACGCTTCGGACGCATCGCCAGGAGTTGACCCCCGGCGGCGCAGTGGCATTCGACGTTCGGGGTTCGACGTTCGGCGTCCGACGTTCCCTCAGCCCTAGCCCTTATAGAAGTCCACGAACTCCTTGCAGGTCTTGACGCGGACCTTGCCGGCCCAGCCGGCCTGGCCGAAGGCGACCATCCGCTTCTTGCACTCTTCCTGCATGGCCTCGCGGGCCGGGCCGAGGTACTTCCGCGGGTCGAACTGCTCGGGCTTCTCGCTGAAGACGCGCCGGATCGCGCCGGTCATCGCCAGGCGGTTGTCGGTGTCGACGTTGACCTTCCGCACGCCGTGCTTGATGCCGCGCTGGATCTCCTCGATCGGCACGCCGTAGGCCTGCTTCAGGTTGCCGCCGAACTCGTTGATGATGTCCCGCAGCTCCTGCGGCAGGGACGAACTGCCGTGCATCACGAGGTGCGCGTTCGGCAGGCGGCGGTGGATCTCCTCGATCAGGTCCATCTTGAGCACGTCGCCGGTGGGCTTCTTCGAGAACTTGTATGCCCCGTGGCTCGTGCCGATGGCCACGGCCAGCGCGTCCACGCCCGTGTCGGCGGCGAACTGCTCGGCCTGGTCGGGGTCGGTCAGGTGCTCCTGGGCCTCTTCCTCGCTGAGCCCGGCCCCGTGGCCGTCCTCGATGCCGCCCAGGGCGCCGATCTCGCCCTCGACGCTCACGCCCGCGGCGTGGGCGAAGTCGCAGACCTCCTTCGTCACCTTGACGTTGTAGTCGTAGTCGCTCGGCGTCTTGCCATCTTCCCGGAGCGAGCCGTCCATCATCACGGACGTGAAGCCCTGTTCCATCGCGCTGCGGCAGGTGGCCGGGGTGTCGCCGTGGTCCTGGTGCATCACGATCGGAATCTTCGGGTTCAGCTCCGCCGCCGCCAGCATCAGGTGGCGCAGGTACGCGTCGTTGCTGTACTTGCGGGCACCGCGGCTGGCCTGGATGATCACGGGCGAGTCCGTCTCCTGGGCGGCCGCCATGATCGCTTGAATCTGCTCCATGTTGTTGACGTTCAGCGCGGCCACGCCGTAGTCGTTCTCGGCCGCATGGTCGAGGAGAACTCGCATCGGGATCATTGGCATGGTTCGGTCTCTTTCCTCTTGGGGGGTATCGCTGGGGCGCCGGCCCGCGCCGGCTGGGCCGCAAATTATAGGCATGCGTCCGGGCGGCGCGAAGCCATTTCTAGACGCGGTCGGGGCCGGTCAGTCCGCCGACACGCCGGCCCGGCGGGCCACCCACTCGGACGGGATGCCGATGTCGACGACGGCGACCTGCCCCGTGTAGGCGTCGGCCCCATCGGCGTCGAAGCCCCGCTTTCTGGCGAGCATGGTGACGGTCTGCACCGCCCGCACGGCCGGGCCGTCGACCTCGCCGGTGTCGCAGTCCAGCCCCGTGGGGATGTCCACGGACACGACGGGCCGCCCGGCGGCGTTGACCGCCTCGGCCGCCGACGCCAGCGTGCCCCGCAGCGCGCCGGCGATGCCCGTGCCGCCGATGGCGTCCACCACCACGTCGAAGCCGGCCAACTCATCGGCCAGGCCCGCCATCGCCGCGTCGTCCGCCTCGCGCAGGTCCTGCTCCAGCATACGGAGCGCGGCGAGGTTCACGGCCGCGTCGCCGGAGACCTTGTCCGGAGGGGCGATCAGAAACGTGGCCACGTTGAACCCCCGCAGCGACAGGTGCCGGGCGAGCACGAAGCCGTCTCCGCCGTTGTTGCCGCCGCCGGCGACGACCGCCACGGACCGCCAGCCCCGCCGGGCGAGCAGCCCCTGGATGACGTCAGCGCAGCGCCGGCCGGCGTTCTCCATCAGCGCCAGGCCGGGGATGCCGAGCGTGTCGATCGCGTAGCGGTCTACGCGCCGCATCTCGTCGCGGGTCAGGGAGCGCACGGGAGTGCCGCTCAGCCGACGACTTCGTCGATGGCGGACTTGAACTCCGCCTTGGGTTGGACGCCGACGAACTTCTTGGCGATCTCGCCGTCGTTGAACAGGATCACCGTCGGGATCGCCCGGATTCCGAACTTCACGGCCGTGTTGCGGCATACGTCCGTGTCGGCCTTGGCGACCTTGAGCTTGCCGGCGTAGTCGTCGGCCAACTCCTCGATGGTCGGGGCGACCATCTTGCACGGCATGCACCACTCGGCCCAGAAGTCCACGAGGACGGGCACGTCCGCGTTGGCGACTTCCTGCTCGAAATTCTCGTCGGTGACCTCGATGACGTTTTCGCTCATGGATGGTTCCTTGTCGGCTGGGGTAGGGACAGGACGCGATGAATCCTAGGCGCGGGCCGGTCGCATGTCAACGCGGCCGGCGCGCCGTCTCGGCGTCCCGCCCCTTCCACGTCTCGTGGAATGGGCCTCCCACCCCTGTGTATCCCGGGGCGTCCCGTCTCCACAGCGCACCCCGCGCGCGCCAGCGGCGGAGCCGTGGCCCCGCCGCCTTCTGCGCGCTTCGGTACGATTCGTCAGCTCTTGACTTCGATTTTGCGGGTCCGCGCCTGTGCCGCCTTGGGCAGCTTGAGCGTCAGGACGCCGCTGTCCATGGAGGCGGAGATGTTCTCGCGGTCGATCTCGTCGCTCAGGGCGAATCGCCGGTAGTACCGCCCGCCCGCGAAGCCGCGGAAGGTCTCCGCGTAGGCCTCGCCGGGCTCGTCCACCTGGGCCGGCGCCGAGATCGTCAGCACGCCCTTCTCCACGGTGATGTCCACGTCCTTCTCGACCGCTCCGGGCAGTTCGGCCTCGAGCACGACCGTGTCGCCATGCTCGTAGGCGTCCACGAGCGGCGTGAAGGTCCGCTCCGTCTCCGCCGGCTGCCGCGCCGGCGTCGCACTGACCTGCATTGCCTTGTCGTCTTTGTCTGCCATGGTTCGCGCTCCTCTCACCTTCGCGTTCAGCCCACGGTGATCTGCTTCGGCTTGGCGGCCTCGGCCTTGGGCAGGCGGATCGTCAGCACGCCCGCCTCCAGCCGGGCCTCGATCCGGTCCGCGTCCACCGTTTCCGGCAGCACGATGGTGCGGGAGAACTGCCCGCTGCCGCGCTCGCGCATCCGGTAGGTCACCTTGTCCTCGTCCGCGCCCGACTCCTTCTTGCCCTTGATCTCGAGCGTGTCGCCGGTGATCGAGATGTCCAGGTCGTCCCGACTCACGCCGGCCAGCTCCGCCTGGACCACGATGTCATCCGGCCCCGTGAACACGTTCACGGGCGGATAGCCGCCGGCGAACACGTCGCGGCCGAAACCGCCACGCCCGAGCAGCCGGTCCATCTCCCGCTCCATGTACCGCAGGGAAGCGAACGGATCGAACGCACTCGGCCATCTGAACAGCGCCATGTTCACACCCCTTTCCGTGTTTCCTCGGACCGACGGCCCCATGCCGCCGGTGCCTTGCCTCTCTCGGCCGCGACCCATGTGCCGCGGCGTCCACAAGAAGGATATGCAAGGGCAATGCCAGTGGCGCAAGAGTCTGACTTGCAATTAGTTAAGCTTTGTAAGGCGGACCGATCCGGGTGCCATTTTGACGGCCGGCGTTCGGCCGCGCTGCATGCGTGGCAGGAAGCCGCGGTCAGCCGCCGCGCTTGAGCCGCTCCAGCGCCTCCTGCCCGGCCGCGCTGGCCGGCGCGCGGAAGATGTCCCACGTCATCTCCGGCCCGCACCTGCGGCAGTACACGTTGCGGCGAGGGCGCCGTGCGATGAACGTCTGCCCGCAATCGCTGCACCGGTGGAGGTACAGGTAGCGGCGGCGGCGAAGCTGCCTGGCGGCCGGCAGGTCGTGGCAGCGGGCGTCCGACAGGTTCGCCGCCCGCATCAGCGTGCGGAACTCCCGCCCGTGCGGGGCCGTCCGCCGGCCGTAGCGGAGCCAGACCGCCACATGCGCCAGTTCATGGGCGAGCGTCGGCACGAGTTGCTCGGGATGCTCGCGAAGCAGGTGCGGGTTCAGCTCGACGCGGTAGGCGCCCTGCCGACTCCCTGGCCCCCGGCCGGCTTCCTCGCACGCCGCGCGCCCGGCCGTGGTCCGCAGCCGCGGGTTGTAGCCGATGCGACACCGCCGCGGCAGCTCGGGCGACTCCCAGATGGCCGCGAGCCGATTCGCGATCGCCTCCAGCACCGGGCCGTCGGGCAACGGCTGATCCGGCGTCCAGAGATCGCTCACTCTCAGCCCAGCCGTGCGACGCGCACGCGGCGCGCCCGACCGACCGCCCGAGACGGAGACATACCCCCCGGCCGGCGGCCCGGCCGCGGCGTCGGGCGCAGGCGCCTCCGCGGGCGGTCGATCCGTTGAGTCCCTTGGAGCGTCCATGACTGGCCCGGGAGGGAGTCGAACCCTCATGCCCCGAAGGGCAAGGGATTTTAAGTCCCCAGCGTATGCCGGTTCCGCCACCGGGCCGTGCCGCGCTCTCAGGATACGTCGGCCGGCCCGCCCCGACAAGACGAGCCGAAGGGCGACCCCCGGCAAACCGCCCGACAACTCAGGTGACTGCCCCACTTGACGACCGCTCTCACGCTGTGCTAGCATCGGTGTTCGAAGCATATGAGCCGCCTTGGCCGGAAAGGGATACAACTATGACGACGCTGACGGTTCTTGCCGTCGTTTGTGCGGCCTTCGCCGCCGGTCTGATCGCCGACGAGGCGCTCAGGTACTCGGGGGCCGGGAAGAAACTCAACCAACCGGACCTGCGCCCTCGCGTTAAAATCCTCGCCAAGCATTTCCGTTGCGAATCCGCGCCCGGGAGAGCGCAAGTGCGACCATTCGCAGACACACGAACAAGGGTTTACGTTGATCAAGCTCCAGTCAAGCCGAGGATCATGGGATAAACCGTAGGTGAATTCAGTCCGAGCGAGTGCCCCGAAGTCGCCTGAGGGGCCAATAGGCAAGGAGCAGGTGAATGAGAATCCGCAGCAGGTGTTTCTCGCCAGACGGGCCTCACGCAGGCAGAAGCGGCGCCTTCACGCTCATCGAGTTGCTGGTCGTGATGGCGATCATTTCGTTGCTGATCAGCATACTGCTGCCCATGCTGGACCGGGCGAAGGAGCTCACGCGGCTGGCGGTGTGTCAAGCGAACCTCAAGAGCTACGGTTCCGCCGCGGCCGTGTTCTCCTCGGAACGCGACGGCTACGCCCCCGGCGCCCTGCACTGGACCGTGCAGTGGGGAACGTTGTTCGCCGGCGTGCGGACCGGCGAGGACGGGTTGCTCTGGGAGAACGCGGACGGACAGACGGTCAATTACCCGGCCTCCTATCCCACCGAGCGCGGGTACGGCGAGTTCGACATCCGGAACGAAACCGACTATGGACCTCACGAGGCGTGGCGCGCGTTCGGAACGAGTCTGGACACGTACAAGAAGTACGGCGTCGTGCCCGGGATGCTCAGTTGCCCCAGCCAGAACGAAGAGTTGACGGTCTATGAATGGGGATCCCACGTATGGCTGTGGACCGACTACTTCTACGTCGGCGGCTGCAAGTCGAAGACGAGGAACCGCCATGCCGACATGCCTGGGTACGTGGAATACGCGTGGGACTACTATGCCTGGAACCAGTACCCCAACGTACCGCCGGCTACCTACAAGATGTCGGAAGGCAAGCCCTCCGGAAGCGTGTTGGGTATGGACCTCGTGCGGCAGGTGAACGGCGGGCTTCGCTATAACCACGAGTCGAGTATCTCGTCGGATCAACCGGGGCCGCAGAATCTGGTCTGGGGAGACGGGCACGTGAGTCAACGTCCCGACGGGTATTACGAAGATCCGCTTGACGGAAGCAACTACTCGCTGTGCAGTTGGCAGGGCGGCTGGGGGTTCAAGTACTACTACTGGAGCCGATAGGCGATGTGACGTGGGGACTCGCCGAGGGCCCGAAGCGGACGATGCCAGGATGCGGCTCTAACAGGCCGTTGAAGAAGCCGTTCCTGCTGCGATCGCCCGAACCGCCTGTGCGCCTGCGTCGCGGGAACTCGCTCCCGGCGGAATCTGCGTTCCCGCTCCTGGGTGCTCGGCCGGTCCGCTCGATCTCGCGCCGCGACCCATTTCTTAACGTGCTGCTAAGGTTCCTAATCGTGGGCAGCCACCTGCTGAACCGGACAGGACGGGGGTTCGGGAGGTCCGACATGACCGAAATCGTCGCCCCTCCCCGACCCCCCAAGGCCCGGCTCCCCCACCGGGCCTTGCCTTTGCGCCGGCCGTTGCGGCCGTGTCCGAGCGGCGCGCCCGCAGCCGTTCGCGCCGACCTGCACGCGGGCCACGGCAGCGTCCGCGCGGGCGAGTATCTGGCATCCCGGCGGCGGGCCCGGTACCCTCGGGCGCGGATGCGGCCGCGACGGCATTAGCGCGAGAGCGGAGGTCTTCAGGTGTCACAAGCGGAGAATCGAGCCGCCGACTCCGGGCAGTCGCCCGACCGGCCCGACGTGCATTGGCACGCCCTGCCGGCCGCGGATGTCGCCCGGCGGCTCGGCGCCGACCTCGACGCGGGCCTGGCGCCGCGCGAGGCCGCGAAGCGGCTGCGTCGGTACGGCCCGAACGAGCTCCAGGCCGCCGAGGGTGTCCGGTGGTACGTCCTGCTGGGGCTCCAGTTCCGCAGCGTCGTGGTCCTGCTGCTTGTGGCGGCCGCGGCCGTGTCGTTTGCACTCGGCGAGGTGCTCGAGGGCGTCGGCGTGATGGTCGTCATCGCGCTGAACGCGGGAATCGGCTTCCTCACCGAGTACCGCGCCAGCCGTGCCATGGAGGCGCTACGGAAGCTCGGCACGCCCGAGGCGACGGCGTTCCGCGGCGGCAAGCGTAAGACGCTCCCCGCGGCCGACCTCGTTCCGGGCGACGTGGTCGTCCTGCAGGAGGGGCAGACCGTCCCCGCCGACGCGCGGGTGATCGAGTCGGCCGAGCTGCGCGTCGAGGAGGCGTCGCTGACCGGCGAGCCGGCGGCGGTCGGCAAGGCCGAGGACGCCCTGGACGACGCGGGGCTGCCGCTGGCCGACCGCGTCAACATGGTCTACAAAACCACCCACGTCACGAGCGGCAACGGGCGGGCCGTCGTCGTCGCCACGGGCATGGACACTGAAATCGGCCGTGTCTCGGAGCTGGTCGCCGGCGTCGAGAAGGGCCAGACCCCGCTCCAGCGCAAACTCGACCGCATGGGCCGGCGGCTCATCGTGGTGTGCATCCTCGTGGCGGCCGTCGTGTTCGCCGCCGGGTTCCTCCAGGGCATGGACTGGGGCGTCATGCTCCGCGCGGCCATCGCCCTGGCCGTCGCGGCCGTGCCCGAGGGCCTGCCCGCCGTGGCGACCATTACGCTGGCCGTCGGCATGAAGCGCATGGCGGACCGCAACGCGTTGATCCGTCGCCTGCCGGCCGTCGAGACGCTCGGTTCGGCCACGTGCGTCTGCACCGACAAAACCGGCACGCTGACCCGCGGCGAGATGACCGCCACCCGCCTGGTGCTTCCGGACCGGACCGTCGACGTCTCCGGCGGCGGCTACGAACCCGAGGGAGAGTTCCGTGAGGACGACGCGGCCGTCGAGCCCATGGATGACCTCGGCCTCCGCGCGATACTGCTCGCCGGCGTGCTCTGCAACAATGCCACCATCGAGCGGTCCGCAGACGCCTGGCGAATCAGCGGCGACACGACGGAGGGCGCACTGGCCGTCGCGGCCGCCAAGGCCGGTCTCGACGCCGATGAGACGCGCCGGCGCCATCCCGAGCGGCACGAGTTCGCCTTCACATCGGACGCGATGATGATGGGCACGGTCAACGAGCGACTCAGCGAGGCCTTCGAGCCCGGCGACGGGCTGATGCTCTGCGTCAAGGGCGCACCTGACAAAATACTGGAGCGGTGTACCCGGGTGCTCGGGTCGAGCGGCCCGGCCGAGCTGGACGACGACGCTCGCGCGGCGCTTGCCGATCAGAACGAGACGCTCGCCGGCGAGGGGCTCCGCGTGCTGGCCGTGGCGTATCGGCCCGTCAAGGAACCGCCGCGCGACGCCGAGGCGGCCTACAGAGAACTGACGTGGGTGGGGCTGTTCGGCATCCTCGACCCGCCGCGCGACGAGGTCCGCGACAAGGTGGACGTCCTGACGGCCGCGGGCATCGAGACGGTGATGATCACCGGCGATCAGCCCGCCACGGCCGGGCGCATCGCCGCCGAGCTGCACATCGCACCGAAGAACGGCCCCGTGCTCACCGGGCGCGACCTGGCGGAGACCACGCCGGAGCGGCTCGCCGAGCACTTGGAGAACGTCGAGGTCTTCGCGCGGGTCAGCCCCGAGCAGAAGGTCGACATCTGCAAGGCGCTCCAGGGGCGGGGGAACATCGTGGCCATGCTCGGCGACGGCGTGAACGACGCCATCGCCCTCAAGCAGGCGGAGATCGGCGTGGCCATGGGCATCAAGGGCACGGACGTAGCCAAGGAGACGGCCGAGATGGTCCTGCTAGACGACCGATTCGCGACGGTCGCCGCGGCGCTGCACCAGGGGCGGATCGTCTTCGCCAACATCCGCAAGTTCGTGCATTACCTGTTCAGTTGTAACCTCTCTGAGATCATGACGATGTTGCTGGCTTCGCTGCTGGCGGTCTTCGCGGGCGGCTACGTCTCCCCGCTGCCGCTGCTGCCCCTGCAGATCCTGTGGCTCAATATCGTCACCGACGTATTCCCCGCCCTGGCCCTGGCGATGGAGCCCGGCGAGAGCGACATCATGCGTCGCCCGCCGCGCGACCCCAAGGCCGACATCCTCGACCGGCCGCTGATCGTGTCGATCTTCGGCTTCGCGGCCCTCATCACCGTCTCGACCCTCGCCGCCTACGCGGTCGGCGCCGCGCTTCACCCGGCCGACGCCCACAACGCCGCCTCGAGCGGGGCCGCCCTGAGCGCCCATGGCGGCGAGGCCAGCTACGCCGGCACCATGTGCTTCATGACCATCGCGATGGCCCAACTCGTGCACGTCTTCAACTCGCGGAAGGAGCGAAAGGCCCTCGGCGCCCGCGAGTGGTTCGGCAACCGCTACGTCCTCGGCGCCCTGGTGCTGGTGATCGGCCTGCAACTGCTGGCGGTCTACGCGCCGTTCCTCCAGAAGGTGCTCAAGACCCGCCCGCTCGGGGCGCGGGACTGGCTGGTCGTCGCCGCCCTCGCGCTGCTGCCGCTGGCGGTCGGGCAGCTCCGCCGCCGCTTCGCCTCGCGCTGACGGGCGCTCCGGGGCGGGGCCTCCCCCGGCCGTGCCCGGAAACCGCATTTCCGATGCCTTCTTTTGCCGCGCTCGCGAGTGAATCCTACCTTCCAAGTGATCGGCAAAGCGCTCCGCCTCGTGGCGGGCCGCAGCACCCCTGGAGGGACGCCGATCCGCGACAATCGAGGGAGTTTGGTCAAGGAGCCGAACGATGAACCGCATTCATGCTCGTATCACCGCCGTTGCAATTCTTGCCGCATTTCTGCTCGCCGCCGCCCCCGCATCCGCCGACTCCATGGACTTCCAGGGCGTGGGCTTGAACCAGCAGGTCCGCTTTCACGCCCCCGGTAAGAGCGTCAAGGTTCCCGCCGGCCAAATGCGGATCAACTACGACGGCACGGATCAGCTCTCGTACTGCGTCGATATCGACGCCACCGCCGGCGACAGCGAGGTCACCGAGGCGTCCGTCCTGTCGCTGCACAACGGCGACATCGTCGCCTGGCTCTATGAGGTCCACTCACCGGACGTGACGACCGGCCTGGAGGCCTGCTCCATCCAGGTCGCCATCTGGGAAGCGCTCTACGAGACCGACGGAAACCCGTTCGACCTGAGCAGCGGCAGCTTCTACGTCAGCGAGAACGCCAACGCCGCCGCCGACGCCAAAGCGCTGCTCGCCGCCGCCCCGACCGACTACGACCCCACGGGCACCTTTGTGCTCGTCAGCGAGTGCAAGCAGGACATGCTCGGCTACGACAACCCGCCGGTGCCGGAGCCCGCGGCCGCCAGCATCATGGGCCTCGGCGGCCTGTTCGCCCTCGCCCGCCGGCGTCGCCGTCGCTGAGATTCACGCGAGACCTTCCTTCTGCCCAAGGAACGCTGGGGCGGCCCCACTCGGCCGGGGCCGCCCCCCCAAGGCGCCCTCGCTCGGGGCGCCTTCCTTTTGCGCGGGTCGAGCTTGCAATCGGGGTTTCGGCGCGTAGGATGCAGCGTTCCAGCGATGGCCGGCGGCCGGGGGTGCGTATACCTGTCGCCGCCCTGCCTAAGGAGCAGATCATGCCGGAAACGTCGGCGCAGGCGGACATCGGGTTGATCGGGCTGGCCGTGATGGGCCAGAACCTGGTCCTGAATATGAACGACAAGGGCTTCACCGTGGCCGTCTACAATCGGACGGTCTCGAAGGTGGACGACTTCGTCGAGGGCCCGGCGGCCGGACGGGAGACGATCCTCGGGGCCCATTCCCTGGAGGAGTTCGTCGGCAAGCTCAAGAGGCCGCGGCGTGTGATGATCCTGGTCAAGGCCGGCCCGCCCGTCGACGCCTTCATCGAGAAGGTCCTGCCGCTGCTGGAGCCCGGTGACATCGTCATCGACGGCGGGAACAGCAACTTCCACGACACGATCCGCCGCACGAAGCACGTGGAGGACAAGGGTCTGCTGTACATCGGCACGGGCGTCTCGGGCGGCGAGGAGGGCGCTCGCCACGGACCGAGCATCATGCCCGGCGGCTCCCCGCCGGCGTGGGAGCACGTGCAGGACATCTTCCAGGCCGTCGCCGCCAAGGTCGAGGACGGCTCCCCCTGCTGCGACTGGGTCGGGCAGGACGGCGCGGGCCACTTCGTCAAAATGGTCCACAACGGCATCGAGTACGGCGATATGCAGCTCATCTGCGAGGCCTACGCCCTGATGCAGGCCATCGGCATGACCCCGCCCGAGATGCACGAGGTATTCGAGACGTGGAAGCGCAGCGAGCTCAATAGCTACCTCATCGACATCACGGCCGACATCCTCGGCCACGTCGACGAGGAGACGGGCCGGCCGACGGTGGATTTGATTCTCGACACGGCCGGGCAGAAGGGCACGGGCAAGTGGACGGCCATCACCTCGCTGGAGCAGGGCATCCCGCTGACGCTCATCGGCGAGGCGGTCTACGCCCGGTTCCTGTCCGCGCTGAAGGACGAGCGCGTGGAGGCGTCCAAGTCCCTCCGCGGTCCCTCGCCGAGCTTCCGCATCGACCGCGAGTCCTTCCTGGAGGACCTCCGCAAGGCGCTGTTCGCCAGCAAGATCATGTCGTACACGCAGGGCTTCCAGCTCCTGCGTGCCGCGGCCGCGGAGTACGGCTGGGACCTGAACTACGGCGGCATCGCCCTGATGTGGCGCGGCGGCTGCATCATCCGCAGCCAGTTCCTCGGGCGGATCAAGGAGGCCTATGACAAGAACAAGGACCTCCAGAGCTTGCTCTTCGAGCCGTACTTTCGCTCGGCGATCCGCAAGGCACAGACGGCCTGGCGGCGGACGCTCATCAAGGCGGTCAAACTCGGGGTTCCGGTGCCGGCCTTCAGCTCGGCCCTGGCGTACTACGACGGCTATCGTAGCGAGCGGCTCCCGGCCAACCTGCTCCAGGCCCAGCGGGACTATTTCGGCGCTCACACCTACGAGCGGGTCGACAAGCCGCGCGGCGAGTTCTTCCATACCAACTGGACCGGCGAAGGCGGCGAGACCACGGCCAGCAGCTACAACGCCTGATCGCCAGCCGCCCGCCCACAAAGCCGAGGATCGACCATGCTCGAGCGGCTCACCCGACTTGACGGACTACATGTCTACGAACGCAGTGTCTGCGAATCGGGCGGCGTGACGTACTTCTTCGCCCGCCGCGGACCGGACAAGCTCCTCGGGCACGTCGCCCCCGCGGACGGGCGGTGCGACGGCACCTGCGGCCGGAGCGACATCGAGCAGGTCGGCGAGATCGACGGTCGGCCGGTGTGCCTGGCACCCCGCGACGCCGCCAACGCCGAGCGCATCCGGGCGGCTTTGCCCTGGACGGCCCCCCGCCCGCTCGGACTGACGACCTCGGTCGGGCTCGGCGACCGGCTCGGGCTTGCCACCCCCGGGCACATCCGGGCGGTGCGAGAGACCGGCGCGGGGCTCTCGCCCATCTACGCCCAGCAGTCCATCCGCGAGCTGGCCCGCACCGGACGGCAGCCGCGGGATGTCATGGACGCGGCGACCTGGGGCGTCCTCCAGGAGGGCTGGCGGAACGGCTACGGCGCCGACGCCGACCACCTCCAGCAGCCCGAGGATATCGACCGAACGGTCGAAGCGGGCTTCACCTTCTTCACCGTGGACCCCGGCGCACACGTCGTCGATGCGGCGGACGGGTTGGGCGCCGCCGCGCTGGCCGACCGGTACGAACGGCTCGACTTCGCGGCGCTCGAGACGACGTCCGACGACCTGCGGAACTGCTACGCGGGCAAGACCTTCGAGCTGGCCGGGGGCGACTCGGTCGAGCTGGACGCGACGGGCTTCCTGCGAGCGGCCGTCAAGTACGGCACGGCCGTGGCGCATGTCGCGAGGATGCACCGCCACCTGGCCGGCCGCATGGGCGAACGGCCGTTCGAGCTGGAGGTGTCCGTCGACGAGACGGAGAGCCCGACGACTCCGGCGGAGCACTACTTCTTCGCGGCGGAACTGAAGCGGCTGGGCGTGGCGTGGGTCTCGATGGCCCCGCGCTTCGTCGGGCGTTTCGAGAAGGGCGTGGACTACATCGGCGACCTGGACGCCTTCCGGGAGAGCTTCGCCCGGCACGTGGCGGTGATGCGTACGCTCGGCCCGTACAAGATCTCGATCCACTCCGGCAGCGACAAGTTCAGCATCTACCCCGTGGTCGCGGAGCTGGCCGGCGGGCTCGTGCACCTCAAGACGGCCGGGACGAGCTATCTGGAGGCCATCCGAGCCATCGCCGGCATCGACCCGCCGCTGTTCCGGGAGATCCACGACTTCGCTCGCGAGAACTACGACGCGGATCGTAAGACGTACCACGTCTCGGCCGACATGGCGAGGGTCCCGCCCGCGGCGGAGTTGTCGGACGATGAGCTGGCGGACCGGCTGGACGATTTCGACACCCGCCAGGCCCTGCACGTGACCTTCGGCTCGGTGCTGACCGCCGACGGCGGCCAACGCTTCCGTCCGCGGATCTACGAAGCCCTGGAGCAGCAGGAAGAGCAGCACTACGCCGCCCTGGCCCGCCACCTCGGCCGGCACGTCGCGCCGCTGGCAAGGACGCCTGCCGGATAACGGCGATGGGTGATGTCCCGGAGGACCACCGGACGAAGGCCATCGCGCTATGAAGCGGAAGCAATTCGTCCAGCGCTGGGCGAAGAAGGGCGGCCTTCTCTTCCGGAGCGGCGCGGCGGCACGACATCTACACCAATCCCCAGACCGGCCGCCGCCAACCCGCGGCTCGGCATACGGAAATCAACGACGTGCCGGCAAGGCATATCCGCAAGCGCCTCGGCCTGGATTGAGCTGCACTTCGGCGTGCTTCGCGGCACCACTCTCGGTATCCTCTGCTTCCTCCGCTACCTCCGCGGCTACCCCGGAAACCGACAAAGGCGATACCCATGGCTGACAAGCTCTTCGACGTAACAGGCAAGACCGTCGCCATCACGGGCGGCGCGGGCGTGCTGTGCGGCGCGTTGGCCCGCGGCCTGGCCGAGCGCGGCGCGCGAGTCGCGGTTCTCGATATCGGCGACGAAGCGGCCGGGCAACTCACCGCCGAGATCAACGCCGCCGGCGGCGAGGCCCACCCGGTCCACTGCAACGTGCTCCAGAAGGAATCCGTCGAGCAGGCCTTCTCCGAAGCGGTCGACAAGCTCGGCGCGATCGACGTGCTGGTCAACGGCGCGGGGGGGAACAAGAAGGACGCCACCTGCGTGCCGCCGGAGTCGCTGTTCTTCGACCTCCCGGCCGAGGCGACGCGCTGGGTCTTCGAGCTGAACTGCCTGGGCACCATCCTGCCGAGCCAGGTCTTCGGCCGGCACCTGGCCGAGCGCGGAACGGGCTGCATCATCAACGTCAGCTCGATGAACGCCTTCCGCCCGCTGACGCGGATCGCCGCGTATTCCGCGGCCAAGGCGGCGGTGAGCAACTTCACGCAATGGCTCAGCACCTACATGTGCCAGAACCACTCGACGGACATCCGCGTCAACGCCATCGCCCCGGGCTTCTTCCTGACCGACCAGAACCGCTTCCTGCTGACGAATGAGGACGGCTCGCCCACCCCCCGCGGGCAGCAGATCATCGACCACACGCCGATGGGCCGCTACGGCCGGCCGGAAGAGCTGCTCGGCACGCTCGTGTGGCTGATCTCCGACGCCGGAAAGTTCGTCACGGGCATCGTCGTGCCCGTTGACGGCGGATTCTCCGCGTACTCCGGCGTGTAGCAGTCCGTTGAACAATGGGTTCGGCCGATCGCGGCAGGAACAGCGACTTCAACGGGCGGTCGGCCCGTATTGCATGGACGAAGCCGGGATGGACGGTGATGAACGCGGCCGCCGAAACGGGTAGTATCTGCGCTCAACCGTGTTAATCCCTGCTGAACAGGAGAACCAGGCGAATGCCCGACCATATGGCCCGGCTTAAGGCCTTTCCCAAGACCAAGGACTTCTTCATCGGCATCGACTCGGACGGCTGCGCGTTCGACACGATGGAGCCGAAGCACAAGGCGTGCTTCTACCCGATGACCGTGGAGCACTGGAACCTCGCGTGTGCGGCCAAGTACGTCCGCGACGTGTGGGACTTCGTGAACCTGTACAGTCAGAGCCGCGGCTGCAACCGCTTCCTGGCGCTGCTGAGCACGTTCGACCTGCTGGCGGACTGGCCCGAGGCCGTCGCGGCCGGGTACGCGCGCCCGGATGCGTCGTCCCTCAAGCAGTGGACCGAAGAGGAAACCAAGCTGGGCAACCCCGCGCTGGAGGCGAAGGTCGCGGCCACGAATGACGAGTTCCTCGCGCAGGCGCTGCGCTGGAGTCACGCCATCAACGACCAGGTCGCCCGGACCGTCCACGGCGTACCGCCCTACCCCAACGTCCCCGAGTCGCTCCGGTTGGTGACTCCGCGGGCGGACATCATGGTTGTCTCCTCGACGCCGTACGAGGCGCTGGCCCGGGAGTGGTCCGAGCACGACATCGCCCGGTATACGTCGATGATCTGCGGGCAGGAGCAGGGCAAGAAGTCCGAGCACCTCGGCTACGGCGCCGGCGAGGGCAAGTACGACCCGGACAAGGTGCTGATGATCGGCGACGCCCCGGGCGACATGAAGGCGGCCAGGACGAACGGCTTCCTGTTCTACCCGATCAACCCCGGCGGCGAGGTCGAGAGCTGGCGGCGGTTCCACGACGAGGCGGCCGAGCGGTTCTTCAGCGGCGACTACGCCGGCGACTACGAGCAGAAGCTCATCGACGACTTCATGGCCCACCTGCCCGACGTGCCGCCCTGGAAGCAGTAGGCCGCAGGCACTCAGCGCGGAGAACGCGGAGAGAAGCTGGGGCGTGCGGTTGGGCGACACCCCGGCGCGCCGGGAGCGTGCCCCGCAGTATTCCCGCACACATGCCCAAGTCAGCCGGGCAGGCCGCCCTCAATCGACTCGTGGACCCGCAGACCAACAGACCGGACGGCGAAGAGCGATGACTCACGAAAAGAGCGACATCACGGCGGCCGTGCTCACCGGCGGCCACGGCTACGACGTGCCGAACTTCCATCGGCTCTTCCGCGGCCTCGAAGGCATCGATGCGTACATTCAGTCGATGGACGACTTTGCGGCCTCCCCGCGGCCGACGCGCGACGCCTACAACGCCGTGGTCTTCTACACGATGTTCAAGGGCGAGCCGCACACGCGCGAGAACAGTGAGTGGTGGCAGGGCGACCATCGCGCCGCCATCGAGCGCCTGGCCGAGACGTCCCAGGGCCTTGTGCTGCTGCATCACGCAATCCTCGGCCACGTGAACTGGCCGCTGTGGCGGGGCTGGGTCGGCGTTCCCGATCCGCAGTTCGTCGGCTATCACCACGACGAAACGATCCGTTGCGAGGTCGCCGACCCCGAGCACCCCGTCACGGCCGGGCTAAGCGACTGGGAAATGACCGACGAGACCTACGTCGCCGCCGACCCCGGCGACAACAGCCGCGTGCTCATCACCACGGATCATCCCCGGAGCATGCGAGCCCTGGCCTGGACCCGCGAGCCGCCCGGCCGGCGCGTGTTCTGCTATGTCTGCGGGCACGACAACGAGGCGTGGGCCGAGCCGAGCTTCCGCGAGACGCTCAAGCGGGGCATCCTCTGGACGTGCGGCCGGCTGTAGGCGGCCTGGGAGAGATTCCCGGAAGCACCGCCCCGCCTCGCCCGGCCGGACTGGCTTGCGGCTCGGTGGGCTCCTGCTCTCCGCGGTGCGATTACGTCCGTCGCAGTTGGCGGTACGTCTCCAGCGCGGCCGGGAAGGGCTGGAGGGCCCGCTCGAAGATGCCGAGCGTGTAGGCGATGGTCAGCCCGTAGTTGGCGATGGACACGCCCGCGCGGCGGCAGCGGATCATCCGGCTGAGCATCTCCCGGCGGTTCCACATGCACGCCCCGCAGTGGACGATCAGCCGATACGCCGAGAGGTTCTCGGGGAAGTCATGCCCCTGCACCGTGTCGAACTCCAGCCGCCGGCCCGTATACTGCCGAAGCCAGCGGGGGATCTTCACGCGCCCGATGTCCTCGCCGATCGGGTGATGCGAGCACGCCTCGGCCACGAGCACGCGGTCGCCGTCGGCCAGGTCATCGATCGCGGCCGCGCCGCGGACGAACTCGCACAGATCGCCCTTGAACCGCGCGAACAGCACCGAGAAGCTCGTCATCGGGATCTCGCGCGGCGTGTCGGCGTCCACCTTCAGGAACGCCTGGGAGTCCGTCACGACCAGCGCGGGCGGACGCTTCAGCCGGTCCAGCGCGTCCCGCAGCTCGCGTTCCTTGACGACCATGCAGTAGGCGTCCCCGTCCAGCACGTCGCGGATCGACTGCACCTGCGGCAGAATGAGCCGCCCCTTCGGCGCCTCCAGGTCGATCGGCACGACGAGCACCGCCAACTCCCCGGCCGGTACCAAGTCGGCCAGGATCGTCGGGGCGTTGATCAGTTCCTCGGGCGCCGCCTTGATCAACGCCTCGCGGAGGTCGAGGATGCCCTTGCCCTCCGTCGCCACGGCCGCCAGGTGCCGCACCTTCGCCTCGTCCAGCCGATGCAGCAGCGCCCCGTCCGGCTCGGCCAGGTCCGCCTTGTTGAACACGACGATGGCGGGGATCTCGCGCGTCTGAAGCTCGGCGAGAATCGCGTCCTCGAACTCGCCCCACTCGCCCGCCGCCACGACGATCACGCCTACGTCGGTCCGGTCGAAAATCCGCCGAGTGCTCGCCACGCGCATGTCGCCGAGGTCGCCGACGTCGTCGATGCCGGCCGTGTCGATGAACAGCACGGGCCCCACCGGAAGCAGCTCCATCGGCTTCTCGACCGGGTCGGTCGTCGTGCCGGCCACGTCCGAGACGATGGACACGGCCTGGCGCGTCATCGCGTTGAGCACGGAGGACTTTCCGACGTTTCGCCGCCCGAACAGCCCGATGTGAAGCCGGAATCCCTTGGGGGTCTTCTGCATATCTACTCGGGACGCGACGGGTTCGAGCCGAGTTGCAGCACGCGCTCGGCCGTCACGGCCGCGTCGAATTCCTCACCGGTCAGCAGCCCCCGCTCGATCGCCAACTCGCGGATGGACCGCCCGGTCCGGCCGTGCTCGACGGCCAGCTCCGTCGCGGCATCATACCCGATCCGCTCGACCAGTGCCGTCACCACGGCCGTGGAGGTCTCCATGTTCCGCCGGCAACGCTGCTCGTCCGCCTCGATGCCCTCGACGCACAGCCGCCGGAAGGTGTCGCATGCCCGCCGCAGAAGGTGCAGTTCCTCCAGCAGGCACTCGGCGATGAGCGGCATGAAGGCGTTGAGCTCCAGGTTCCCGAGCCCACAGGCGGCCGTCAGCGTCGCGTCCGTGCCCATCACGCGGAGGGCGGCCTGACTGACCGCCTCGGGGATGACCGGGTTGACCTTTCCGGGCATGATCGAGGACCCGGCCTGCCGCGCGGGCAGGCGGATCTCTCCCAGCCCGCCGTGCGGACCGGAGGACAGCAGCCGGAGATCGCTGGCGACCTTCAGCAGAGTCGCCGCGAGGGCTTTGAGGATGCCGCTGACCTCGACGAACACGTCCGCGTTTTGCGTCACGTCGACGAGGTTCTCCCCGCGGGCCAGGCCCAGCCCGGTGATCTCCCGCAGGTGCTCCGTCGCGCGGAAGATGAACCGCCGCGGCGCTCCGAGCCCAGTCCCCACGGCCGTGCCGCCGAGGTTGACGACCCGCAGCCGCTCCTCGCACTTGTAGATCCGCCACCGATCCCGCCCGAAAGGTTCGGCGAAGGCGGACATCGTCCGCCCGAGCGTGGTCAGCACGGCGTCCTGCATCTGCGTGCGGGCAAGCTTGACTACGCTGGAGAATTCCTTCTCCTTGCGCTGGAACGCCTCGAGCAGCCCGACGACCTCGCGCTCCAGCTCGCGGAGCTGCTGAATTGCGGCCACCTTGAGCGTCGTCGGGAAGGTGTCGTTCGTGGACTGGTGGCGGTTGACATCGTCGGCGGGCGAGATGCTCTCGTAGTCGCCGAGCGGGCGGCCCATGATCTGCAGCGCCCGGTTGGCCAGCACCTCGTTTACATTCATGTTGAGCGACGTGCCGGCCCCGCCCTGGAGCGCATCGACGCGGATATGGGCGTCGAGTTTGCCCTCGATCATCTCCTCGCACGCCTGACAGAGCGCCTCGAACGTCCCCGGGCGATCGTCCCACACGCCCAGTTCGTGGTTCGCCCGCGCGCAGGCGAGCTTGACGGCGCCGTAGGCGCGGATCAACTCCGGCCGGACCGGCCGCCCCGCCAGCGGGAAGTTCGCGATGGCCCGCTCCGTGTAGACGCCGTGCAGCGCGTTCGCGGGAACGGGCAACTCACCCAGCAGGTCATGTTCGTTTCGGTGAACGGTCATAAAGGGATTCAGCTCGGAGAGCGCCGAGAACGCAGAGAAACACAACGGGTCAATGTGCCCATTCGGCGCGCCCGCCCTGCACACATGCCTGGACCAACAGGCATGCCACCCGGTCTTGGCCACATGCCCCGGCAAGCCGGGCATGGTATCCACAACAACTCGACCGTTTGACCGGGGCTTCCTCTGCCGCCTCTGCTGCCTCTGTGGCTGCCACCCGGAACCTAGAAGTACAGATCGCGGTCATCGGACGACTTGATCCGGTTGATCCGCTCGACGAGCTTTCGCTTGCGGTCATCGTCCGGCAGGTCGGCCAACTCGCGGGCGACGGCCTTCTCTCCGACGGCCCGCGTTTCGGGCGAAGCGTAGTCCGTAAGGTACTCCTCCAGCGTCGACAGCGCGTTCGGCGTGCAGAACTGCTGGATGAACCCGGGAATCGCGAACTCCATGAAGTGCTCGCCCGTCCGGCCCAGCCGATAGCAGGCCGTGCACCAGCTCGGGATGTAACCGTCCTCGAGCAGTTCGCGGACAACGGCGTCGAGCGAGCGGATGTCGCCCAGCGAGAACTGCTCGCGCTCCATTACCTGCGTGTCGCTGACCTCGGTGTAGCCGCCGATCTCGATGCGGCTGCCCGCGTCGATCTGCGAGACGCCGAAGCGCATGCACTCGCGCCGCAGCTCGGCCGGCTCGCGGGCCGTGAGAATCATGCCCGTATACGGCACGGCCAGCCGGAGAATCGCCACGAGCCGCTTGAAGTCCCGGTCGCTGACGAAGTACCGCTCGTCGAACGTTACGCCCGACGCCGGCCGCAGCCGCGGGAAGCTGATCGTGTGCGGCCCGACGCCGTAGCGCTGCTGCAGGAACCGCGAGTGCGACACGAGCCCGAGCACCTCGAACCGCCAGTCGTACAGGCCGAACAACGCGCCGATGCCCATGTCGTCGCACCCGACCTCGAAGGCCCGGCTCAGCCCGTCCAGCCGCCAGAGGTAGTCGCCCTTCCGCGTCCCGGCGGGATGCATCTTCGCGTACGTGCCGTGGTGGTATGTCTCCTGGAAGATCTGGTACGTGCCGATCCCGGCGTCCTTGACCTTCTTGTAGCCGTCGGCGTCGAGCGGCGCGGCGTTGATGTTGACGCGGCGAATCTCTCCGTGGCCCGCCTTGACGGCGTAGACCTGCCGGACCGTGTCGGCGATGAAGTCCGCGTCGTACCGCGGGTGCTCGCCATAGACGAGAATCAGCCGCTTATGCCCGACGTTCTCCAGCGCCTCGACCTGCTGCCGCAGCTCTTCGTCCGTCAGGGTCCGCCGCACGCTGTCCCGGTTCGAGCGGCGGAACGCGCAATACAGGCAGTCGTTCACGCAGTCGTTGCCGATGTAAAGCGGCGCGAAAAGCACGACGCGGTTGCCGTAGACGTTGCGCTTCAGCTCGCGGGCCGCGTCGAAGATCTCCTCGATCAGATCCGGGCTTTCGGCCGCCAGAAGCGCGGCCGTCTCGTCGAGAGTCAGCGGCTCCTTGGACATGCTCTTGGCGATCACGTCCCGGACGCGCGACGCGTCCTCCGGGGCCTTGTCGACCAGCGCCTGGAGATGCGCATCGTCGATGAAGTCGACCGCGTTCTCGCTCATCTGAATGGAAGCCAACGCACACATTCGGACATCACCTCCGCTTCTTGTCGCGGGGCAGGTCGCTCAAGCGTTATCGCTCGCGCAGGGTCGCCGCCCCCTCCAGCTTACGCCGGAGGTTCGGCGAATCACCGCGTCCGGTTCCGATTGTCCGGCCGAGCGACTCGATGCGCGCCCGGATACAGCGGGCGCAATCCCCGGCCGACTCGTTGATGCACGCCTTGCCGGGGTAGATCTCGTACATGGCACGGTAGCGCGCGGGCGTCACGTTCGGCATGACGACGTTCGCGCCTCGGCACAGGCCGAACTCCCGGCCGTGGGCGAGGTTGACCGTCGCCAGCGCCGACGTGCTGGGGATGTTCGTCCGCGGGCAGGCCAGGCGCGTCAGGGCGACGACCTTGTAGGTCATCTCCTCGGTAGCCGGAACCTGCTCGCCCGGCGGGGCCGAGGCGACGGCCGCCGGGCCGGCGCCCAGCGGCGTGCCGGGGTGGGCGATGAACGGCCCGACGCCGACCATGTCCAGGTCCAGGTCGGCGAACCACTCGATGTCCCGCGCGAGCAGGTCGTACGTCTGCCCGGGGATGCCCACCATGACGCCGCTGCCGACCTCGTAGCCCAACTCGCCGAGCCGCCGCAGCAGCGCGAAGCGATTGCTCGGGCGGCCCTCGCGGGGCGGATGGATGCGGTTGTACAGCTTCCGGTCCGACGTCTCGAAACGCAGCAGGTATCGATCCGCCCCGGCCTCGCGCCACAACTCAAGTTCCTCGGGCTTCCGCTCGCCGAGCGACAGCGTCACTGCCAAGGGCGTCTCGGCCTTGATGCGCCGCACGAACCCGGCCACCCGCTCGCCGATGAAGGCGTCGTCCTCGCCGGACTGAATCACCACGGTGCCGTAGCCGAGCGCCTCGGCCTGCCGCGCGGCGGCGACGATCTCCTCGTCGGACATGCGGTAGCGCTCCAGCTTGGCGTTGGGCCCCCGCAGGCCGCAGTACAGGCAAGTCCGCGCGCAGCAGTTGGAGATCTCGATCAGCCCGCGCAGGTGGACCGCGTCGCCAACGTTTTCACGCCGTACGGCGTCCGCCTCCGCCCAGAGCCGCTCCAGCCGCTCGGGGTCGGTCTCACGTAGCCGGCTTGTAATCTCGTCGTGGGTCACGGGTTTGCTGACTCGTTGATGCGCTGACTCGTTGACTCGTTTTCCGATTCGGCAGCGGCTCGCCCTAGCGTTACGGTGAACGTCGAGCCGACGTCCGGCTCGGATTCCACCGCCGCGTCGCCGCCGTACAGCCCGGCGAGCTTCTTGACGATCGACAGGCCCAGGCCGCTGCCGAGGATCTTCCGCGTCTTCTCGTTCTTCACGCGGGTGAAATCGTCGAAGAGCGTCGCGGCGTCCTCCGGTGCGATGCCGATGCCCGTGTCGGATACCGCTATGGTCACGCCCTCCTCGTCGCCGGCGAGCTTCACGTCCACACGCCCGCCGTCGCGATTGTACTTCACGGCGTTCGAGATCAGGTTGTTCAGGATGATCTCGACCTCGCCTCGGTCGGCCCGCAAGTCCAGCCGGCCGCCGGCGTGCAGCTCGATGTCGATGTCGCGCTTCTCCGCCTCGACCGACGCCGTCTCGATCGCCCCTTCAGCGACCTCACGCACGTCCACGTCGGTCAGATCCCGCTTCTTCCGCCCGGACTCGATCCGCGTCAGGTCGAGCAGGTCGAGGATCATCTTCCGCATGCCCTCGACGCGCACGAGCGAGCGCCCCACCATCTGATCGTAGGCGGCCGGATCGTCGCCCGCCGAGCGATCCTGGATGATCCGCAAATAGCCCTCCACCGCCGACAGCGGCGCCTTCAGCTCGTGGGCCAGCACGGAGATGAACTCGAATCGGACCTGTCGCTTCTCCTCGGCCAGCCGGCGGGCCTGCCGCGTCAGCAGGATGCGTCCGGCGGCCTTGCGGACCACGTCCTTCAGCTCCGCCGGGGTGAACGGCTTGGCGAGGAAGTCGTACGCCCCCCGCTTGGTGGCCGTCACGGCCGTCTCCAGCGAGGCGTAGGCCGTGATCATGATCGTCAGCGTCTCGAGCTCCCGCTCGCGGAGCCGGTCGAGCAGGTCGAGCCCGCTCATGCCCGGCAGCTTGTAGTCCAGCAGCAGGATCTCGGGCACGTGGGCGTCGATCTTGGCCAGTCCGTCCTCGCCCGTGCCGGCCGCGTCGACGGTGAACGTCACCTTGCCGTTCACGTCCGGCACCTCGACCGTATGGTCGCGCAGCGTCCGCATCGCGCCGGCCTGCATGCCGGGCTCGTCGTCGATCACCAGAACGTGGAAGGTCTCGGCCATCAGTTCGTCTCGGTCAGGCGGCGAATCTCCCGCTGGAGTTGCTCGAAACGGATGGGCTTGGTCAGCATAGCGTCGGCGCGAATCCACGCCCGCTCCTCGTCCGTGGCGGCGTCGAACTCGATGCCCGTCTCGCGGGTCACGCCGGTCACCAGGATTACGGGGATCGACGAATCCGTCTTCTTGATGTGGTAGCACAGGGCAAAGCCGCCATCCATGTGCTCCATCATCAGGTCGACGATCGCCAGGTCGGGGCGACGCTCCTGAAGAAGCTCCTCGGCCTCGGCCTGCCCGTGGGCGATCACCACCTCGTAGCCGGCCCTGCTGAGCAGCAGTTCCTGCTGCGTCAGGAAGTCCTCGTCGTCGTCCACTACCAGAATGGTCCGCTTGTCGTCCGCCATGGGGTTTCCTAGGTCGCGCCGCCCTGGGCCGTCTCGCCCACCGCGGGCGCGGCGTATTCCTCCGGAGCGTGTCGCGGCAGCGAGACCGTGAAGGTCGTCCCCGTCGGTCCGGCCGCGGGGTCCGCGTTCGTTTCCAAGTCGATCTGCCCGCTGTGCATCTTGACGATTCCGTAAGTTACCGCCAGCCCCAGGCCGGTACCACTGCCGATCTGCTTGGTCGTGTAGAACGGCTCGAAGATCTTGCCCCGGATGTCGTCCGGGATGCCCGTGCCGGTGTCGACCACGGCGATGCGGACCTCGTCCTCCGTGTCGGTCGTGGTCACCGTCAGCGTGCCGCCGTCGGACATCGCGGCGTAGGCGTTGCTCACGAGGTTGGTGAGCACCTGGGCGATCTGGTCCGCGTCGATCTCGGCCGTGGGATCCGTCATCTCATGTCGCGTCCGGACCATCACCCCGTCGGGGGCCTGCAGCGCCTGGAGCGTCCGGTCGACCAGCGTGGGTATCTCGGTCGGCTGGCGGAGTACCTTGCGCTGGCGCGCGAAGTTGAGCAGCCCGCCGACGATCTTCTTGCAGCGGTCGGCCTGCTCGGCAATCATCGACAGGTCCTGGCCCACCTTCGGATCCCGGCCGTGCTCTTCCATCAGCAGGTGGGCGTACATCAGGACCACGCCGAGCGGGTTGTTCACCTCATGCGCGATGCCGGCTGCCAGTTGGCCCATGCTGGCGAGCTTCTCCGACTGCATCAGCGCCTCCTGCGTGCTGGCGAGCTGCTCGTTGGACTCGGCCAGATCCTGCACGGTCGTATGGAGCTGCTCGATCGTGCGCGGCAGGCACATTTCGGACTCGGCCAGTCCCTTCATGATCGCGATGGCGTGCTCGCGGCAGGTGTCGTACCCGCAGGCGCCGCAGTTCAGCTCGTCCGCGGGGGTCTCCTTGCCCATGCGAGCCAGGATCTTTCGGACCTCCTCCTCGTCCTCCGGCACGAGAATCCGCTGGTCGCAGGCGGTGTAGTGCCGCGAGAGGTCCAGGTCCGCCAACCGGTCCATTTCGGCTTGCCACAGGTCTTGATCGAACCAGGCCATGCGCTCCTGCACGAACCGGCCCACGGCCGCCCGTCGGCTGAACATCGGGGTGTCGGTCGAAACGCCCGGGCCCATGATGCAGCCCTTGCAGGCGAGCACTTCCAGAAGCCGGGCGTTCAGGTGCCCGGCGCCGAACTCCTTGATCGCCTCGACGAAGCTGCTGCGCCCGTCCGCGGCGACGATCTCCCCGCTGGCCAGGTCTTCCTTCAGCCCGGCCGCCTGGAACAACCCGCGCGCGATCGGGAACAGCGCGCCCGTCGCGGCGTGCGGCGGGTCGAAGTCCGTCCGATGGACCGCGTCGGGCCGGATGTTCGCCTCTTCGAGCATCCGCCGCAACTCGACGAAGCTTAGCGACACGTCCACCTCGGCGTCGAGGTTCTCGCTGGTCGCCTCGCCCTTCTTGGCCACGCACGGGCCGATGAACACCACGTTCAGCTCGCCGCTGTGCATCCGGCGCAGGGCGCGGGCCGAGGCGACCATCGGCGAGCAGATCGGCGCGAGAAACTCGACCAGGTCCGGGTGGTACCGCTCGACGTAGGCGACGATGGCCGGGCAGCTCGTGGCGATGTAGCGGCGGTTCTCGTTCTTCGCCAGCAGCTTGCGATAGCGGTCGGCCACGAGGTCCGCCCCGAAGGCGACCTCGTTGACGTAGTCGAACCCGAGCGCCCGCATCATGCCGACGAAGTTCATCCAATGCACGTCCGTGAACTCCGCGGGGAAGCTCGGCGCGACGATCGCGGCCGTCGGCACATCCGACGCCAGCAATTCCCGCGTCCGCTCGACGCCGTCCTGCACGCGCTTGGCGTTCTGGCTGCACACGCGGACGCAGTTGCCGCAGCCGATGCAGCGCTCGGCCAGGACCTCCGCCTGACCCTCCGCGATGCGGATGGCCTTGGCCGGACACTCCCGCACGCACGTGTAGCAGATGCGGCAGTGCTCGCCGATGGTCGTCACCAGCGGGATGTCTTCGGAATGACGCATTCGTTCAAACGGGAGGTCGCGGATCGCAAGCCGGCGGGCCCGCCCGGCCGCCTTCCGCCACACTCCCGGCTATTTCACCACCTCGCGGCGAGCGTAGTTCGTGTGGAGCAGCTCGTGGCTCTTGTGGCCGAGCGGCTCGCCGAGGTACTCATCGTACAGGCGCCGCACGGCCTGGTTCGCGTGCGAGGTCCGCACGGCCTCGCTCTTGTCGATCCGGTAGAGGGACTTCATGCGGGCCTTGACCGACTCGGCCACGGCCCCGAGCGGCTGCCCGCCGCCGGCGATGCACCCGCCCGGGCACGTCATCACCTCGATGAAGTGCAGATCGTCACGCCCGGCGCGGACCTGCTCCAGCAGCCGCCCGGCCGGTCCGAGCCCGCTGGCCACCGCCACCCCGACGGTCAGATCGCCGACCTGCACCTTGGCTTCCTTGATGTCATCCATGCCGCGCACGGCCGTCACCTCCAGATCGGCCAGCTCCTCGCCGGTGATCAGGTAGTGGGCGGTGCGGATGGCCGCCTCCATCACGCCGCCGGTGGCGCCGAAGATCTTGCCCGCACTGCTGCGCTCGCCGAAGGGCGTGTCGCCCGGCGTCGGGTCCATCTTGCTGATGTCCAACCCGAACAGCCGCAGCAGCTCGGCCAGCTCCCGCGTCGTCAGCACGGCGTCGACGTCCGGGATTCCGTTGCGGCCCATCTCGGGGCGCTCGGCCTCAAACTTCTTCGCCGTGCACGGCATCAGCGCCACGGAGTAGATGTTCCGCGGCTCGACGCCCTCGCGCTCGGCGAACATGCTCTTGACGATCGCGCCGAGCATCTGCTGCGGGCTCTTGCAGGTCGAGAGGTTCGGCAGGAATTCCGGGTAGAACTGCTCGACGTACTTGATCCAGCCGGGCGAGCAGCTCGTCATCATCGGCAGCGGGCCGCCCTCGCCGATCCGCTTCACCAACTCCGACGCCTCCTCCATGATGGTCAGGTCCGCCGAGAAGCTCGTCTCGAACACGCGGCGGAAGCCCATCGCGCGCAGGGCGGTAGTCATCACGCCGTTGATGTCGGCACCCGGCTTGAGGCCGAACTCCTCGGCGAGCGAGACGGACACGGCCGGGGCGTGCTGGGCGACGACGTACATATCCGGGTCGTTCAACGCGGCCAAGACGTTCTTGGCGTGGCTCTGCTCGCGCAGCGCACCCGTCGGGCAGACCATGACGCACTGCCCGCAGTTGATGCAGCTCGATACATTCAGCCCCTGGTCGAAGGCCGTTCCGACGATCGCCTTGCTGCCGCGATGGATGAAGTCGATCGCGCCGACGCCCTGGACCTCCTCGCAGACGCGCACGCAACGGCCGCACAGGATGCACTTCGACGGGTCGCGCACGATCGACGGGCTCGACGTGTCGATGTAGTGCGTGTTCTTCTCGCCCGTGTAGCGGCGCTGCCGGACGCCGAGGTTCTCGGCCAGGTCCTGCAGCTCGCACTTGCCGTTGCGCGGGCAGTACAGGCAGTCGTCCGGGTGATCGGCCAGCAACAGCTCGATGATCGTCTTGCGGGCGACCATCACCCGGGGCGAGTGCGTCTTGACGTCCATCCCGTCGGCCACGGGCATGGCGCAGCTCGGCACGAGGCCCTTCGCGCCTTCGACCTCGACGACGCACATGCGGCACGCCCCGCTGGGGAACAGGCCGTCGATGTGGCACAGCGTCGGGATGTCGATGCCCGCGCGCCGCAGCGCCGTCAGCAGCATCTCGCCCTTGCGGGCCTGAATCTCGCGATGGTTGACCTTCAGCGATACCACTCTTCGTTTCCTTCCTTTCAGCGGCCCGGACGCCTTCCGGCCCCGGCCGCCGCGTTTTCGTCCCGTTCGATGCCTCGCATCCGGGCGGGCTCACTCGACGATCACCGCGCCGAACTTGCACACTTCCACGCACGCCCCGCAGGCGACGCACTTGTCCGGCACGATGTAGTGCGGGCTTCTCGGCGCGCCCAGGATCGCGCCCGAGGGGCACTGCCGGGCACACAGCGTGCAGCCCGTGCAGGCGTCGGCGTCGATGCGGTACGTCAGCAGCTCCCGGCACACGCCGGACGGGCAGCGGCGCTCGTAGATGTGCGCCTCGTACTCGTCCTGGAACCATCGCAGCGTGCTCAGCACCGGGTTCGGGGCCGTCTGCCCCAACCCGCACAAGCTCGTGTCGCGGATGACCTCGGCCAGCCGCCGCAGGTACATCACGCCCTTGAACCGCTCCAGCGCCTGCTCGCCCTGCTCGGAACCGTGGCTGCGGCTGATGGCCTGGAGGATTTCCAGCATGCGCCGAGTACCCTCCCGGCACGGGATGCACTTGCCGCAGCTCTCGCGCTGGATGAAGTCCATGAAGAACTTCGCCACGTCGACCATGCACGTCCCCTCGTCCATGACGACCAGCCCCCCCGAGCCCATCATCGCCCCGACCGCCTTGAGCGACTCGTAGTCGATCTCCACGTCAAGATGTTGGGCGGGGATGCAGCCGCCGGAAGGCCCGCCGATCTGCACCGCCTTGAACTCGCGGTCGTTCTCGATGCCGCCGCCGATGTCGAAGATCAGCGTCCGTAGCGGCGTGCCCATCTCGACCTCGACCAGCCCGGTCCGCTTGACCTTGCCGGAAATCGCGAAGACCTTGGTCCCCTTCGAGCCCTCGGTGCCCATCGCGGCGAATCGCTCCGCACCGCCCGGCGCGACGATGCCCGGCACGTTGCTGAGCGTCTCGACGTTGTTGATAATCGTCGGCTTGCCGAACACGCCCTGCACGGCCGGATACGGCGGCCGCGGGCGCGGCATGCCCCGCTTGCCCTCGATACTGTGGATCAGCGCCGTCTCCTCGCCGCAGACGAACGCGCCGGCGCCCTGCTTGATGACGATCTCCAACTCGAAGCCGCTGCCGAGAATGTCCCGCCCCAGGAGCCGCCATTCGTGTGCTTGGGCGATGGCCGCCTGAAGGCGCGCGATCGCCAGCGGGTACTCCGCCCGGATGTAGATGTACGACCTCGTCGCACCGATGGCGTACGCCGCCAGGGCCATGCCCTCGAGCAGCCGGTGCGGGTCGCCCTCGATCACGGCCCGGTCCATGAACGCGCCGGGGTCGCCCTCGTCGGCGTTGCAGATCAAGTACTTGCGGTCGCTCGGGGCGTCCGCGGCGAACTGCCATTTCCTACCGGTCGGGAAACCGCCGCCGCCCCGCCCGCGCAGGCCGCTTTCCGTCACGGCCGCCCGCACCTCCTCGGGTGTCATCTCGCGCAGGGCGTGGGCCAGCGCGCCGTAGCCGTCCGAGGCGACGTACTCCTCGATGCGGGCCGGGTCTATCCGACCGCAGTTGGACAGCACCCACCGCGTCTGCCGCGCGAAGAACGCGTGCTCGTCCAGCCACGGCACGCCGTCCCACGGCCGTCGGCCTTCCGCGCCGCGGTACTGGCCGAGGGCCTTGTCCGCCGGGGCCTGTCCCGCCAGGACGGCGTCCATGAGTTCGGCGACCTCGCCCGCCGTTACCTCGCGGAACGAGATGCGCGGCCGGTCAGGCAGTTGGACATCCACGATCGGCTCGGCCGCACAGAGGCCGACACAGCCGACCTCGACGACCTCGGCGTCCACCTGGGCCGATTCCAGGTAGGCCTGGAGCGCCTCGAGCGTCTTGCCGGCGCCGGCGCCTAGGCCGCAAGTACCCGTTCCGACGAACACGGCCGGGCGCGTAAGCCGCTCGCGCCGCCAGTCGGCCAGCGTTTCCTCCGGGCGATTCGTCGGGGTCGCGCCGTCGCGGAGGTACGCCACAAGCTCTTGGGGGGGCGGGGCGAGCGCGGTTTGTGTGTCAGTCAGCGTTGTCATGGGTCTTGGTCTCTCCCGCATCGGCGCGTCGCCGGTAGCTGTCGAGGATGGCCTTGAGCCCGTCGGGCGTGACCTTGGCGTGGAACTCGCCGTCGATCGCGACGACCGGCGCCAGGCCGCACGCCCCGATGCACGCGACGACCTCCAGCGTGAACACGCCGTCACGGGTCGTCTGCCCCGGCTCGACTCCAAGCTCCTCCTGGAGCACGTCCAGCACCTTCGCCGAGCCCTTCACGTGGCAGGCCGTGCCGCGGCAGACCTGGATCGTGAAACGTCCCGGCGCGTCGAACCGGAACTGGTTGTAGAAGGTCGCCACGCCGTAGATCTTGCTCGCCGGCAGGCGAAGCCGCTGACCCACCTCCTGCACGACCTCCTTCGAGAGGTAACCGTCCGCCTGCTGAATCTCCTGGAGGATGGGAATCAGCGCATCCCGCCCGGCGTTGGGGTACTTGTCCAGAATGCTCTTGGTCTGTGCGGTCACGTTACTGCGTCCTCGTTGATCTCGCCCTGCCGGGCGAAGTACGCCGCCTTTTCAAGGGCCGTGGCCATGTCGATGTCTTCCACGTGTACGCCGTCCGCCACCCGCAACGAGACCGGCGCGAAGTTCAGCAGGCCGCGTACACCCGCCCGCACCAGCGCATCGGCCACTTCCTGGGCCTGATCGGCGGGCACCGCCACGATGCCCACGTCGATGCCCTCGGCAAGCGCCACCTTGCTCAGCTCGTCCATCCCGTACACACGGCAGCCCTGAAGCACCCGGCCGGTCAGGCGCGGGTCGCGGTCGAACGCCGCGGCAATCCTCAGCTTCGGCCGCCGCCCCCGGAAATACGCCAGCAAGGCCGTGCCGAGGTTGCCGACGCCCACCAAAGCCACCGTCTGCCCGCCGCTCGGGTCCAGGAATCGCTCGACGCTCTCCAGAAGCTCCACCACCACATAGCCATGCTGCGGGCTGCCGCTGTATCCGATCACCATCAGATCCCGGCGGACCTGCGCGGCCGTGGCACCGCTCCGCCGGGCCAGCTCGTGCGAGAACACGGCCTCGACGCCGTCGCGAGCCAATTCGCGAAGCACGCGGCCGTACACGCTCAGACGCTGGATTGTGCGGGGAGATACCATGCTTCTGTCGGCTTGCCTTACTGTCCGTTCATTGCGTAACACTGTTACATCTTTCACAGTCATTCTAGTAAACCATCGCCAATGCGTCAATCCCCCTGGGGCAGAAAACTCGAATTCTCCGTTACGCGGGGAACGCCGGCCGGAACCGCCGTCCGATGGCCTACAATGCGTTATACCCAGCGAATTGACCCCAAGACCGAAGTTCGGTAGGTGTGTTGCACGTAGGTCCGAACTGAGTATTCGAGAGGAATCCAGATGTCGGCCGCCCCACCTGCCGTTCTCGTCTGTCGTTGCACGCAATGCGCCCACGTGCCCGATGAGGTTCCCGCGCAAGTCCTGGAAGACCTATGGCACGCGGGCATCGCCTGCTACGCCGTGGATGACCTGTGCCGCCTGGCCGCCCGGAAGGACCCGATGCTGGCCGGCTTGGCCGCCGAGACGGACCTCACGGTCGTCGCGTGCCAACCACGGGCCGTACGTTGGCTCTTTCACGCGGCCGAGGCCGACGGGCTCAACGGCGGCCCGCACGTTCTCAACATGCGGCAGGCCGGCGCGGCGGAGATCGTGAAGCAACTCGTCCCTGGCGGCACCCCCGCAAGCCGGCGTGCGGCGCGGCCGTCGCCCAGGCCCGAGCCCGATTCGGATTCGGACGGGTGGATGCCCTGGTTCCCCGTCATCGACTACGACCGCTGCACCGGATGCCGGCAGTGCCTGGGCTTCTGCCTTTTTGGCGTATACGCAGTCGAGGACGGCCGCGTCGTCGTTGCCCATCCGGACAAATGTAAGACCTACTGCCCCGCCTGCGCGCGCGTGTGCCCGAATGGGGCCATCCTGTTCCCGAAGCATGAATCCGAGGCCATCAACGGCGGCGAGAACGGCGACGCCGGCGAACCCGTGCAGGTCGATCTGTCGAAGCTTGCCGGGGGGAACCTGCACGATACCCTCCGGCGACGCAGCCGGGCCGTCCGAAACGGGCAGGAGCCGCAGCAAGCGGACGAGCCCTGCGCCTGCTCGCGCTTGCGGGAGCTGCAAGAACAGCTCGGCATCCCGGACGACGTGATCCGGCGGATCGAGCGCGAGTCGAAGGGCGGCTCGCCTCCCCGCGCCGACGGGGGCGGCACTTGATCGGTCCCGCCGCCCCACTTCGCCCGGCCGTGGTGCTCGTGGCCGACCCGACCCTCAGCGCGGATTACAGTGTGCTGTTCGAGGGCATATTCGCCACAATGCAGACTTCCGAGGTGCCCTCCTGGCTGATGCGGCGTTTGATGTGTCGCCCGGCAGCCCGTGACGCGCGCGGGCGGGCGCGGGTCGCCCCACTGGGCCTGCGGCGGATGGAAGCGTGTCTGCTCGCCCGGACGGGCCTCCGGCCCGAGGACATCGCCGTCGCCACGCCCCAATGGGTCGACTCACTGCTCGGCCCGTGGACCCGCCTTGTCGCGGTCTCGAGCAGCGATCCGCTCGGGCGGGGCATGAGCAACTCGACGACCGTTCACTTCTGCCGCGGCGAGCTGTACACGCAGCTCTGGACCGACCGGCTCATGCGGCGAATTCGACGGTCCAAGGACGAGCACGGCTTCCGCGTGGTCGCGGGCGGGGGCGGCGCGTGGCAGTACGCCCAGGACGCCGAGGCGACCGAGCGGCACGGGGTCGACACGGTATTCGAGGGCTACTTCGAGCGGCAAGGCCCGGACCTGTTCCAACGTCTGGGGGCCGGCGGGCCCGCCCCGCCGCACGTGCGCGAGGACGGCGCCGCCCTGCCGGTCGAGCCGATCCGCGGGCCGAGCACGATGGGCATGGTCGAGCTGTCCCGCGGCTGCGGCAAGGGATGCCGCTTCTGCATCGCCGGGCGGACCGCCATGGAGCACGTTCCGATCGACACGATCCTGGCCGACGTGGAACGAAACGTCGCGGCCGGGCTCTCGTGCGCCGTCAGCAGCAGCGAGGACTTCTTCCGCTACGGCGGCCGGGGGCCGCACGTGGACTACGATGCCCTGCATGGCCTTCTCGTCCGTCTGGGCGAGATCGAAGGGCTGCGGCTGCTGCAGATCGACCACGGCAATGTATCCTCGATCGCCCAGCTCGACGTGCCGCAGCTCCGCGAACTCCGCCGCCTGCTGGCCCGAGGAGGCGCGTCGGAGTATCCGTGGGTCAACATCGGTGTCGAGAGCGCGAACGGAGCTCTCGTGGCCGCGAATGGGCCGGGCAAAGTCGCCCCCTTCCGCCCGGACGCCTGGGAAGGTCTCGTCCGGGACGTGGCGGCCCGGCTGCACGAGGCCGGCTTCTTCCCGGTCTTCAGCATCGTGCTGGGCCTTCCCGGAGAGGCCCCGGACGACGTCGCCCGGACCCGCCGGCTCGTCGAGGAGCTGAAACGCCGCCCCGCGGCCGTGTTCCCGGTGTTCCATCAACCGGTGCAACCCGATGCCGGAGATGCGCTTACGCCCGCCAACCTGCGCCCGGACCAGCTCGAGCTGTTCACCGCCTGCTACGAGGCGAACTTCCGCTGGGTGCCCCGGCTGTATTGGGATAATCAGCGTGCGGCCGGCGTTCGGTGGACGCGCCGCGCCCTGTTGCAGCTACTCGGGCGCGGCGAGGTGCGGCTGTGGAGGCGGCGCTTCCGTCGGATGCGGCGGCGCATCCGCCCCGGCTCGGGCGCCGGCGCGGCCGTGTTGGACTCCGCGGCCGGACAGGTCGAAGGAGCATAGCCGAATGAACTCAAGCGAACGTGCCGACAAGGCGACCGTCCGGCGGCGGGTGAACCGCCCCGTCCAGCCGGGCATACCGGCCGCGAAGGCCGAGCGGGACCGGCTGCGGAGGGACATCCGCGCGTTCGTGGAGCGCGAAAGGGTCTCCCCGCCGTTGAGCGTGCCCGAACTCCAGGCCCTCGCCGCTCGCGCCGTGGACGCGCTCGGCACGGACGCCGCCTACCGCGACTTCGCTGCAATCCTCATCCACAACGCAGCGTGGCGCGAGACCGTCGCGGGCATCCCCTACGACCGCCGGCTGTTGCTGGTGCCGCAATGCCTCCGGGACGCCGAGCGCTGCCCGGGCGAGATCGACGAGTACGGCCTGCTGTGCCGGCGCTGCGGGCGGTGCGTGCTGGACGAGTTGCACGAGGAGGCCGAGGCGCTCGGATACGCGGTGATGGTCGCCGAGGGCTCAGCCGTGGTCATGTCGCTGGTTGAGTCCGGCCGGATTCAGGCGGTCGTCGGCGTAAGCTGCCTGAGCGTTCTGGAGCAGGTCTACCCGTACATGGAGGCGGGTGCGGTGCCGGGGCTGGCGATTCCTCTGCTGCAGGACGGCTGCCGCGACACGGCCGTGGACGTGGACTGGCTGCTCGAGGAGATTCACCGGTCCAGCGAGCACCCGTTCACCCGACTGGCCCTCGACGACCTGCGGGAGCGCGTCGACGGCTGGTTCGCCCAAGAAGACCTGTACGACCTGCTGGGTCGGCCCGCCGGCGAGGCCGAGCGGCTCGGCCGGGACTGGCTGGCGCTGGCGGGCAAGCGCTGGCGCCCGTTCCTGGCGGCCACGGCCTACCAGGCCCTCTGCGACGAGCCGGACGCCCCCCTGCCGGCTGACGTTCGTCGGGCGGCCGTGGCGGTCGAGTGCTTCCACAAGGCGAGCTTGATCCACGACGACATCGAGGACGACGAGCGCGAACGCTACGGAGCGCCGACGATGCACGTCGCCCGCGGCGTGCCCGTGGCCCTGAATGTCGGGGACTTCCTACTCGGTGAGGGCTACCGCCTGCTGGCCGAGTGCGACGGGCCGGCCCCCGCGATGCTCCGGGCGGCCGCCCAAGGCCACCGCGAACTTTCGCTCGGACAGGGCGCGGAGCTGACCTGGCGCGGCGAGAGCCGTGAGCTGTCGCTGGAGGAGGTGCTGGACATCTTCCGCCGAAAGACGGCGCCGGCCTTCGAGGTCGCTCTACGCGTCGGGGCGGCGTGTGCCGGAGCCCCGGCCGAGCTGGACCGACCGATTTCGCGATACTGCGAGGCGCTCGGCATCGCCTACCAGATTCGCGACGACCTGCGGGACTTCGACGGGCACGACGGCGACCTGGCGGCCGGCCGGCCTTCGGTCGTGCGGGCACTGGCGCGGGCCAAGCTCCGCGGACCCGTGACGCCCGACGCGGCGAAGCGCTGCGGCGCGGTGGACGAGGCGTGGGCGCTGCTGGAGAGCCACAAGGACCGAGCGGTCCACTCGCTGGCGGAGATCGACAGCGTTGCGCTCAAGTGCCTGCTGCGCCGCATCCTCGGCAAGATCTTCTGCGATGTCGAGATCATGCCCTGCTGCAACGACGCGCCCCCGGACGACCCCGGCGCGTTCGAGCCGCGATGACCCTCCGCGAAGAGATGACTGTCACGGCCCGCCGCGGGGCTGCCGCCCTCGGCCCGGCGGCGGCCGACGCCGCCGCGTTCGTCGCCTCGCGACGCGGCCCGAACGGCGGCTGGACCGGCCGCTCCGGGGAGGACGACCTGTACTACGGCGTCTTCGCCACGGCCGCGCTGGCCGCGCTGGGGCAAGACGCGTGCGACCCCGAGCTGCGCGCATGGCTGGCGGCCGCGCCGGAGCCCGACGCCCTGGACCTGGTCCACCTGAGTTCGCTGATCCGCTGCCGGGCGACGGCCTGCCCGGAGCAACTGGACGAGACCTTCCGCACGGCCGCACTGGCGCGACTCGGGGCGTTTCGCAGCGCCGACGGCGGCTACGCGCTCGTTCCGGCCGGACGATCCGGCAGCGCATACGGCGCGTTCCTGGCGCTCGGGGCGCTCCAGGACCTGGGCGCTGCAGCGGACGACCCCGACGCCACGGCCGGGGCTCTGGCCGCGCTTCGCCCGTCCACCGGCGGCTACTGCAACGAGACGGCGGTCCCCGCGCCGTCCGCGCCGGCGACCGCCGCGGCCGTGGCCGTCCTGCACCAGCTCGGCCGGCCGACGGATGACGCGGCCCTGAGGTGGCTGCGCGAGGCGTGCTACCGCGGCGGCGGCTTCACGGTCGTGCCCGCACTGCCCGTGCCGGACCTGCTCTCCACAGCGGTGACCGTGCACGCCCTGGCCACCTGCGGCTTTCCCCTCGGCGACATCGCGGGCGAGGTACGCGAGTTCGTAATGGCCCGTCGCACCCCAGCCGGCGGCTTCTGCGCGTCGGCCGCCGACACCGAGCCGGACGTCGAGTACACGTTCTACGGGCTGATGGCGATGGGACACGTCGCCGCGGAGGGGGACGGATGAGCGCCGCCCCGGCCGGACTCGACGAAACGCTCGACCGCGCCCGCGCGCACCTGTTGGCCGCCCGCAACGCGGACGGCCATTGGCGCGGACGGCTGAGCAGCAGCGCCCTGGCCACAGCCACGGCCGTGGGGGCCTGGGCCCTCGCGGATCGATCCGAACGGCAGGACCGCATCGCCCGCGCCCTCGACTGGCTGGCAGCCGACCAGAACGCCGACGGCGGCTGGGGCGACACGCCCGACAGCGGCAGCAACATCGCTACCACGTTGCTGGCCTGGTCCGCCCATGCGCTGGCCGGGCAGGATGGCGGCGACTGGGAACCGACGCTGGCAGCCGCCCGGAGCTGGCTGGCCCGGCAGGCGGGCTCGCTGGAGCCGGACCGGCTCGTGGCCGCCGTACACGAACGCTACGGCAACGACCGCACCTTCTCCGCTCCGATCCTTACGATGGGCGCGCTGGCCGGGCGGCTCGGCGGCGGGCGCGACGCCTGGCATACCGTCGCGCCGTTGCCCTTCGAGTTGGGAGCCCTGCCGCACCGCGCTCTGCGGTGGCTGCGGCTGCCGGTGGTGAGCTACGCCCTGCCGGCGATGATCGCCATCGGCCTCGCGCGGCAACACCATCGCCCGTCGGCCAACCCGTTGCGGCGGCTCAGCGCGCGGATGGCGCGCCGGGCGACGCTCCAGCGCCTGACGGCGATCCAGCCGGAAAGCGGCGGCTACCTCGAGGCCCCGCCGCTGACGGCATTCGTGGCGATGGCACTGGCCTCCACCGGACGCACGGACCACCCGGCCGTGCGGCGGGGGTTGGCCTTCCTCGACGCGCTCCAGCGCGACGACGGCTCCCTGCCGATCGACACGGACCTGGCCACATGGCTGACGACGCAGGCCATCGAGGCGCTCGCCGGCGTCGGGCCCGCCCTTGCCGACACGGACGCGGTGCGAGTCCGCGCCTGGCTGCTCGCCCAACAGCACCGGCGGCCGCACGTCTACACCGGCGCGGCGCCCGGCGGCTGGGCTTGGACGGACCGAGCCGGCGGCGTGCCGGATGCCGACGACACGGCCGGTGCGCTGGTCGCGCTGCGTGCGCTGCCCGGCGACCGGCCGCGAGAGGCCGCGTCACACGGCATCCGGTGGCTGATGGACCTGCAGAACCGCGACGGCGGGATCCCAACCTTCTGCCGCGGCTGGGGCCGCCTGCCGTTCGACCGGAGCTGTGCGGACCTCACGGCCCACGCCCTCCGCGCCTGGCGGGCCTGGCGAGCCGAGTTGCCGGAGCTGCACGGCCGGATCGAACATGCATCCCGGCGGGCGCTGGCGTACCTGCAAGGCGCCCAGCGGGCCGACGGCGCGTGGCTGCCATTGTGGTTCGGCAACGAGGCCTCACTCGATCAAGCAAACCCCACCTACGGCACGGCCCGCGTGCTGGCCGCCTTGGCCGAGTATGGCAACGCCCCCGGCGTCCCCGAGATGGTCGCCGGCGGCGCCGCCTGGCTCTGCTCCACCCAAGGCCCGGACGGCGGCTGGGGCGGGGACGCCGACTGTCCGCCGAGCGTCGAGGAGACGGCCCTGGCCGTCGACGCGATGACACGAACGGCTCGGGCCGACGCCGAAGACGGCGCGCACCGCCGGGCCGCCCAGCGCGGCGCCGCCTGGCTCATCGAGCGGACGGACGCCGGGCGAAGCTTCCCGGCCGCACCAATCGGGCTCTACTTCGCCGAGTTGTGGTACGCCGAGCGGCTGTACCCCGTCATATTCACCGTCTCGGCCTTATCCCGCCTTCGTGTGAGGCGGCCTTGACTCGACCGGGGCGAACCGCGAAGCGCGAGCGGCTCGGGGCGAGGAACGGCGCTCTTACCGTCCGCCCGGCATGCCGTTTCCCAGGACGGCCGGACACGACGGCCACCGCCCGGCTCACAACGGATTCGGAAACACTGGAAGCCGGGAGGGCGGCTTGACGATAGAGACACGCCGGAAACACCGAACCGTTGAGCCGCACGGCCGTACCGTACGTCACGGGCCGGGTCGCAAGCAGCCGTTCGATTGACAAGGCCCCTTCTGAAACCTATATTTCACTGTTTCGCACCCGTCGCGGGTCCGCGGAGGCAAGACGCGTCCCCGAGCGGCTTAAGTCAATAGAAAACAAAGGGACAAGACGTGGCGAAGGCGAAGTCAACCTCAGGGAGCTCCGGCAAGTCCGGCCGCTCCGCCCCCAAGAAGGCCTCCTCGGCCAAAAAGGCCGCGAAGAAGTCCACTGCGAAGAAGTCCACCGCGAAGAAGTCCACCCGTAAGAGCTCCGCCGCGAAGAAGACCACCGTTCAGAAGAGCTCAAAGGCCAAAACGACCGGTAAAAAGTCCAATAAGGCCGGATCCAGCAAGGCAAAATCCACGAAGAAGCGCGTCACCAAGCCCCGGGCCGCCGAGGCCTCACCGCTGACCAAGACGCAACTCCGGGAGCTTCGCGACCTGCTGCTGGGGAAGCGGCGTTCGCTGGTCGGCGACATGACGGGAATCCAAGACTCGAACGGCGGCTGGCAGGACGGCAACGCGGGCAGCATGCCGACGCACCCGGCCGACATCGGCACGGACAACTACGAGCACGAGTTCACGCTCGGACTGCTCGAAAGCGAGCGGGCCTTGCTTGCGGAGATCGACGAGGCCCTGGAGCGCATGGAAAACGGCACCTACGGCGTCTGCCAGGGCACCGGCCAGCCGATCGGCTACCCTCGCCTTCGCGCCCGTCCTTGGGCGAAGTACTGCATCGACTACGCCCGGAAGATCGAGAAAGGGCTGGTTCGCCCCGGCGAGCCCGGGCCGGAAGCCGGCTAAGCACGGAGGCGCGCCCACTGGTGGGCTCAGAACCGCAGTCACCCGAAGACGGCACATGCGCCGCGCGGCACGCCGACGCTCCGGCCTGGAGACGGCTGGTACCGTGGCTCGTCTTCCTGTTCCTCACCGTAGTCGGCACGTCCGCCGACCTGTGGACCAAGCATGCCGCCTTCTCCTCGCTCCTCGGCCGCCCGGAATCGGTTCGGCGAATCCGCTTCGCGCGATCCTCACTCGGGCCGGACGCCTCCGCCGCCCAGGTCCTGCGGCACGCCGGCATACGGGAGCCCGTCGGCGCCGGGGTCGAGTGGACGCTCCAGACGAATCCTGGCGTGGTGTTCGGCCTGCGGCTGCCCCGCTGGCTGGTCGGCGTGGCGACGGGCGCGGCCATCCTTCTGGTCGGATGGTTCTTCGTCTGCTCGTCCGCGACGGCGCGGGTTCTGCACGCCGCGCTGGGCTGCGTGCTGGCCGGGGCGCTGGGCAACCTCTACGATCGCCTGATCGCGACGGTTGATCTGCCCGCCGGCGGCGGGACCATCCGACGCCAGGTGCGTGACTTCATCAACTGCGACGCCCTCGGCTGGCCGTGGGTGTACAACATCGCCGACGCCCTGCTGGTAATCGGCCTGGGGCTGCTGCTGATCCACTTCTACCTCGAGGGCCGGCGCGAGCGGAAGGCGAAGCAGGCGGTATAATCCCGCCATGTCGTCCCGCGAGAATCTCGCCCGACTCGCCGCCCGATTCCAGGCCGAATGGCGGCTCATCCTGGCCGCCGGTGAGGTCCTCTGGCTCGTTGCGGCCGCGGCCGTCGAAATGCTCCTCCTGCGGCGGGTCACGAGCCCTTCCGGCGGGCCTCTGCAGTACGCCGCGCTGTCGGCCGCCGTTCTGGCCGGCGGGTACCTGGCGGCACGCATCACGATGTCCGCGTTCTACCGGCGGTCCGCGATGCGCCTGCCGACGGCCGAACGGGCCAAACTGCCCCGCGCTGGCGACCTGATGGATGACTTCGACGACCGCCGGGTGACCCGCGCCGCCATGATCCTCGCGGCCGTGCTGCTGTGCCACGCCTTCTTCTCCGGGCCCGCATGGATGGCAACCGCCGTGATGCTCGTCGGCGTGCTGACCGCGCTGGAGTACAGCGTAGACCGAGACGGCCGCGAACTGCCCGCCCGGCCCGTCGCGGAGGAGGAACTCGCCACCGATCCCAAGCTTGCCGCGGTGGCGCGGCTCGCCCGCGAACAGGGCCGCGAAGACGTGGAACTCATGCTGCACGACGAGCCCATGCCGGGCACCCCTGCCGTGATTCTACCCGGCGGCGGGCCGCCGCGGATCTGGCTGAGCGCGGCCGCCGTCGACGATCTGTCGCCGGACGAGCTTCGTGCCGCCGCCGCACATGAACTGGCCCACTTGGAGGGCGGGCACCCGCGGCGGCGTCTGCTGGCAACGGCCGGCTCGCGTCTGGTGTCCGTGGCGGCGCTGTGCGGGCTGCTGTGGCTCACGCGCCCTCCGGGCCGCGCCGCGGCCACGGCCGCGCTTCTGCCGACCGCCGCCCTGGCGTGGTACCTGCTTCGAGCAGCAGGGACGACCGCCGAGAAGGCGCATCGCCGCGCCCAGGAGCGGCAGGCCCACCGGCGGGCCGTCGAGATGACCGGCGACGCAGCCGGCTACCTGGGCCTGATGGCCAAGCTCTCGCCCGGCCCCGTAACGCCCCCCGACCTCGCGGCCCGGCTGCTCTCGGACGCCCCGGACCGCGCGCAGGTCGAGCGGTCCGTCCGGACCGCCCCATCCGCGGCGAACTCCCGGACCAAGAGGCGAAGTTGATACCGCCCGCCCGCGCTGGGTATGCTCGTTCCCGTGAGCATCCGCGTCCTGGAACACACGCCGGAGGAGCTGCGCTCGGCCGTCGAAGCCGCCGGGCAGCCCGGCTACCGCGCCAAGCAACTTGCCGACTGGGTCTATGACAAGGCCGTGACGGACCCGTCGGCGATGAGCAACGTGCCGGCAGCGCTGGCCCATGAGGCGCGGGTACTGACCTCCCGCATCGCGGCTCGCGCCGATTCCCGCGACGGCACGGTCAAGTTATTGCTGGAGCTGCACGACGGCGAGCGGATCGAGTGCGTGCTGATCCCCACGCGGGACCGTGCGACCGCATGCATCTCGACTCAGGTCGGCTGCGCCTTCCGCTGCACCTTCTGCGCCACGGGCCAAGGTGGATTCCTGCGCGACCTGACCGGCGGCGAAATCCTCGAGCAGCTCCTGCACCTCCGCCAGGCGGCCGGCCGGCAGATCACGAACGTCGTGTTCATGGGCATGGGGGAGCCGCTGGCCAACTACGACGCGACGGTGCGGGCCCTGCGGGCGATCGTCGACCCGGAGCGATTCGGCATCTCCGCGCGGTCCGTCACCGTTTCCACGGTCGGGCTGCCGGACGGGATTCGCCGCTTGGCGACCGAGGACGTTCCCGTGACGCTGGCGCTGTCACTCCATGCGCCGAACGACGCACTGCGGCGAAAGCTGATGCCCCACGCGGCGGAGGAGCCCCTGGCCGAGATCGTATCCGCAGCGCGGGACTTCTACGCCAGCCGGAAGCGCGAGGTCACGCTGGAGTATCTGCTGCTGGCCGGCGTAAACGACTCAGCGGTTTGCGCGGATTCGCTTGCCCGGTTGGCCCACCGGCTGCGTTGCAACGTCAACGTCATCCGGTACAATCCCGTCGCCGGGCTGCCGTACGCCCGCCCCGACGGGAACGCGGCCCGCGCCTTCGTCCGGCGGCTGCGCCGGGGCGGCGTGAACGCTCACCTGCGCCGCAGCCGGGGCCGGGACGCCGAGGCCGCCTGCGGACAGCTCCGGCAGCGCGCATCCCGCACGCCGTAGCCACGAGACCAGCCATCGCCAGGACCACCAGCCAATCCAAGCGGGGCAAGCGAACGAAGCGGTCGCCGGAGGAATGGGCCCAGCGCGACTACGACGTGCGGCTCATGCTCCGCGTCCGCGAGGGCGACGACGACGCGTTCGACGAGCTGGTCGAGCGCAACACCCGGAAGGTCCACGCCCTGATCTACCACTTCCTGGGGAATTCGGACTTGGCGGACGACCTGTGCCAGGAGGTGTTCCTGCGGATCTACCGCACGGCCGAGCGATATGTGCCGGCCGCCAAGTTCAGCACCTGGCTGTATCGCATCGTGGCCAACCTTGTGTTCAATGTGATGCGCTCGCGCAAGCGGCGGCAGATGTGGCAGTTCGGGCAGATCGGCGACGAGGACGACGACGGGCCCGCCCGCAGCTTGCCCGATGAGCGAGCGGAGAACCCCTACGATACGATCGACGGCGAGGAGCTGCGGCAGCACGTCGCCACGGCCGTGGCCAAACTGCCCGAGAACCAACGGGTCGCTCTGGTGTTGCATCAATATGAGCACAAGAGTTATGACGAGATCGCCGAAGTCCTTGACTGCTCGCTCATGGCCGTCAAGAGCTTGCTGAGCCGGGCTCGGCAGGGGCTGCGGGAATCGCTCGACCGATACATGAAGCCATGAGGGCGAGCGGCCGAAAAAACGTCAAATGGCGCGACACCCCCACGGGCGCCGGGGTTACAGGGATGGAAGCGCATAGATCACGTTCTCTCGACAAGCCATGTCTTGCGGGAGAGGCCGAGGGCTCCTACGCCGGGATCGGCTCTGCCCGACCGGACACAGCGCGACTGCCGAGGGAAAGCGCATACGAAACCACTTATGAAATCTGCACTTAGCCAGCATGATTGGGACGACCTGTCCGCTTGGCTCGACGGCGAGTTGCCGCCCGAGCAGGCGGCGCGGGTCGCCCGCGCTGTGGCGGCGGACCCCGCGTGGTCCACCGCCGCGGACGAGTTGCGGGCCTTGGACTCCCTGCTGGTCGCGCACGCGGCGCCGGAACCGGCGGCGGACCTGCCGGCTCGCATCCGGGCCGCGGCCCGCAATGAGACGCGGGCGAAGCGTCCGGCTCCGGTGCTGCGGCTCGTCCGGTGGCTGGCCCCCGCGGCGGCAGCGGCGGCCGTCCTCATCGCGGCCGTGGCGATTCTGTCGCCCGACGGCGGCAAGGACCCTCGCCCCGCCCTGTCGTCATCCGGCGGGCGGGATGCGGGCAACGGCGGCCGGGCCGACGCGGCCAAGGTCGAGACGACCGCGGAGGTCCTGGACTCCGCCACGGAGGCGGAGGCCGAGCAACTGGCCGAGATCGTCGCGATGGAACGCCTGGACATGTTCCGGGACTACGATATCGTTAAGAACTACGACACCCTCGCCGCCATCGAGCAGTTGGAGCATGACGGCGGCGGAATGTGAATGATGGAACGATGAAGCGTTGGACTGTGATCATCCTGGCCGTGTGCGTCCTGGCCGGCGTGGCGGCCGCCGACGGCGAAGCCGACTTTCACGCCCGAAGGCGCGGGCACCCCGGCGACGTGGCCAGCCAGCTCCGGCTGAAGCTCAAGCTGCTGCGCACGATCGGCAGCGAGCGGGTAATGGTTTCTCTCTCGCACGCCCGCGAGAGCTGGGAGGGCCTCACGCCCGATCAGCGGGAGCGCTATCGCGACCAGGCCATGGCCTTCCTGCGAGAGAACCCCGAGCGCCAGGCCGAACTGCTGGACCACTACGACAAGCTCATCGCCATGACGCCCCGCCAGCGGTCGAAGTACCGCTATCGGGCCGCGTGGCTGAAGGCCGTCGTGGACTGGCTCGAGGACAACGACCCGGACCGCGTCAAGGCGCTGAAGGAGATGGCGCCGGCCGACCGGGCGCGGGAGTTCATCTCGCTGCGGGACCGACTCGCGAAAGAGGGCAAGATCACGCTGCCGGCGAAGCCATCGACACGGCCGGCCGCTGAGGACGCCCCCACCACGCGCCCGGCCGACGCCGAGCCGACCGACGCGGAAGGGCCGGAACCCCCGGCCGAGGACGTGACCGAGGAAGCCGCCGAGGTCGAGGCCATGGACGTCGAGGCACCCGAACCGGGCGACGGCGATTCGGACGGCTCCTGAGCCGTTCCGCCCCCGCGTGCACCGCAAGCGGCCCCGTCGCGGGCCGGGGGACGCAATCCGCCGAGAAGATTTACTGGACATATCCGCCGCCTGCCGATATAGATGACAGGTGAGATCACTATGAAGATCCGTCGCGACAGCTTGGGCCTGGCTCTTCTGCTCGGTCTTCTGCTGCGCTGACGGATCGCGGACCCAGACCGGACAGCACCGGGCCCCGCGATCCAAACAGGTCGCGGGGCTCTTTTTGATGGGGCCTGAGGCGAAGGCCCACGCCCGCAACACCGGGAGTCGAAGCCATGACACCGCAAACGACAGACGCTCCGAAGTACGCCATGCCCGGCGCGATCGAGCTGCCGGACCGCCGATGGCCGTCCCGCACGCTCACGCGCAGCCCGCAGTGGTGCTCCGTCGACCTGCGCGACGGCAACCAGGCGCTGCCGAACCCGCTCGGGCCGGACGACAAGCTCGCGTACTTCGATCTCCTGCAACGGATCGGCTTCCGGCACATCGAGGTGTCGTTCCCCTCGGCCAGCCGGGACGACTTCGCCTTCACCCGCCGCCTGGTTGACGAGGACCGGGTGGGCGAAGACGTGTTCCTGATGGTCCTGACCCAATGCCGCGAGCAGCTCATCGAGCGGACGCTCGAGTCGGTCGCGGGCGCGCCTCGGGCGATCATCCACGCCTACTGCGCCGCCTCCGAGCTGCACCGCCGGCAGGTCTTCGACACCTCGCGCGAGGAACTCCTGGCGATGGTCGATCGCAGCTTCCGGCAGATTCGCGCGGGAGCCGACGCCATGGCCCCCGCCGACGTCCGTGTGGAATTCTCGCCGGAGGAGTTCACCGACACGGACCCCGAGTTCTCGCTCGAGCTGTGCGAGACGGCCTTCGCCGCGTGGGGCAAGGCCACGCCCGAGCGACCGATGATCCTGAACCTGCCGGCCACAGTCGAGCGCCGCCCACCGAATCAGTACGCGGACATGATCGAGTGGTTCTGCCGTCGTTTCAGCCGGCGAGACTGCGTGACGATCTCCGTCCACGCGCACAACGACCAGGGCATGGCCGTGGCCGCCACGGAGCTGACCCTGCTGGCCGGGGCGGACCGCGTCGAGGGCGCCCTGTTCGGCCACGGGGAGCGGACGGGCAACGTGGACCTCGTCACGCTCGCGAACAACCTGTACGCCCGCGGCATCGAGACGGGGCTGGACTTCTCGAACCTGCCGGCGATCGCCGCGGAGATCGAGCGGCTGACCGGCATGCCCGTCGCGCCGAGGCAGCCGTACGCCGGCGAGTACGTCTTCTGCGCGTTCTCCGGCTCGCACCAGGACGCCATCCGCAAGGGAATGAACCGCTTGGGCGAGGCCCCCGGCAAGTTCGGCATGCGTTGGAAGGTGCCGTACCTGCACGTGGACCCGACCGACCTCGGACGGAAGTACGAGGGGTTGATCCGCATCAACTCGCAGTCCGGCAAGGGCGGGGCCTCGTGGGTGCTGGAGCGCGACTTCAACCTCGAACCACCCCGCGCCATGCAGCCGGAGATCGGCCGCGCCGTGCAGAGGTACTCCGACGAGGTCGGCCGCGAGATCACCAGCACCGAGGTCTACAAGGTGTTCGAGGAGGAGTTCGTGACGCCGGCCGGGCCGATCAAGCTGCTGGGCTACTGGCCCCGCCCGGATTACGTGGACCCGACGCACATCCATGGCGAGGTCCGCATCCGCCTCAACGGCGAGGAGAAGCGGCTGAGCGGCGACGGGAACGGCCCGATCTCGGCCTTCGTGCAAGCGATGCACGAGCTGGGCGCGGAACCGTTCAGCATCGACGACTACCATGAGCAGGCGATCGGCCGCGGCGCCGACGCTCGGGCGGTCGCCTACGTGCCGCTTCGATTCGACTCGGGCGAGACGCTCTTCGGCGTCGGCATGGACACGAACATCGACCAGGCGGCCGTGCGGGCCATCGTGGCGGGGCTGAACCGCAAGGTTCTGCAGGACGGCTGAGCCGCGCCGGGCCGGGCTTGCGTCCCGCGGCGCGGGCCGGTAGAGTACCGGCTCGCCTTTACGCCGGGGAGGCGGCTATGCGCACCCGGCCGGCAGACGACAGGAGACGATGTCCATGACGATCACGCGCCTTCAGGCCGTCGACCCCGAGATCGCACAGTGCGTCCAGGGCGAGATCGAACGGCAGTCGACCACGCTCGAGATGATCGCCTCGGAAAACCATGTGTCCCGAGCGGTGCTCGAGGCCATGGGCTCGATCCTCACCGACAAGTACGCCGAGGGCTACCCCGGCAAGCGGTACTACTGCGGCAACGAGAACGTGGACCGCAGCGAGACGATCTGCATCGAGCGGGCCAAGCAGCTCTTCGGGGCGGAGCACGCCAACGTCCAGCCGCATTCCGGCACGACGGCGAACCTCGCCGTGTATCTCGCCGCGCTGGAGCCGGGCGGGAAGATCATGGGCATGGATCTCGCCCACGGCGGACACCTGTCGCACGGCATGCGTCTCAACGCCTCCGGGCGGAACTACGACTGCTCCAGCTACGGAGTCCGAGAGGACGACGAGACGATCGACATGGACGCCGTCCGCAAGCGTGTCGCCGAGGTCAAGCCCGACCTGCTGATCTGCGGGGCGTCGGCGTATCCCCGCGTGATCGACTTCCGGGCCTTCGCCGAGATCGCACACGAGGCGGGGGCGTTGCTGCTGGCGGACATTGCCCACATCGCCGGGCTCGTGGCCGCGGGCGTACATCCCTCGCCCCTGCCGCACGCCGACTTCGTAACGACGACGAACCACAAGACGCTCCGCGGCCCGCGCGGCGGCATCGTGCTGTGCAAGCAGGAGTGGGCCAAGAAGATCGACACGGCCGTGTTCCCGGGCCTCCAGGGCGGCCCGCTGGAGCACGTGATCGCGGCCAAGGCCGTCGCCTTCCAGGAGGCGATGCGTCCGGAGTTCAAGGAGTACGCGCAGGCGGTCGTCGACAACGCCAAGACCGTGGCCCGCGAACTGCAAGACCGCGGCTGGCGGCTCGTCTCCGGCGGCACGGACAACCACCTGCTGCTGATCGACCTGCGGAGCCGCCTGCCCGAAACGACCGGCCACGACGCGGCCGAGTGGCTGGCCCGCGCCGGCATCATCGCCAACAAGAACATGATCCCGTTCGATCCCCGCCCGCCGATGAAGACCTCGGGCATCCGCCTGGGCACCCCCGCGCTGACGTCGCGCGGGCTGGCCATGACGGAGATGAAGGTGGTGGCCGGGCTCATCGACCAGGTGCTCAAGTCGGAAGGCGACGCCACGACGATCGAGAAGGTCCGCGGCGAGGTCCGGCAGCTCTGCGAGCGCTTCCCCCTGCCGGCCGACGGCGACATGGCCTGAGTCCACGGAGCGACCGATGCGCGAGGTCTATCGAATCCTGGACGCGAACTTCAACCGGGCCCGCGAGGCGCTGCGGGTCGCGGAGGACTGCGGGCGCTTCGCGATGAACGACCCGGCCGTCACTGCGATGGCCAAGCACATGCGGAGCGACCTCAAGGAAGTCCTCTCGCAGATGCCGCAGGATGAGATGATCACCTGCCGGGACACGCCGGGGGACATCGGCACGGAGATCACGAGCCCCACGGAGCCGACGCGGACCGACCTTGCTGACGTCGTGCGGGCGGCCTGCAAGCGGCTGAGCGAGTCGCTGCGGACGATCGAGGAGTACGGAAAGTTCGTGGCTCCGGACAAGGTCCTGGTCATCGAGCGAATGCGCTACGAGGCGTACACGCTGGAGCAACGGTTGACCTCCCGGCTGCTGGTGGCGAACCGCTTCCGCGACGTGCGGCTCTATGTGCTCGTCACGGAAACCGGCTGCCACGGCAGCGTGCGGGAGTTCGCCCGCGGCGCGATCACCGGCGGGGCCAACGCCCTCCAACTCCGCGAGAAGGACCTGCCGGACGGCATGATGCTGGCCATCGCGGCCGAGTTGCGCGAGCTGACGGACGAGATGGGCCGGCTTCTGATCATCAACGACCGCGCCGACATCGCGGCCATCGTCAACGCCGACGGCGTGCACCTCGGCCAGCACGACCTGCCCATCGCCGAGGCGCGGCGGCTGCTGCGCCCGGGCGCGATCGTCGGTCGAAGCACGCACTCCCTGGCCGAGGCCAAGGCCGCCGTCACCGAAGGCGCGGACTACCTCGGCGTCGGGCCCATGTTCGCCACGGAGACGAAAGACGCCGGCGCGCCCCAAGGCCCCGAGCTGTTCCGGCAGGTCGCCGAGGCGATCCAGGACGTTCCGCTTGTGGCCATCGGGGGAATCAACGCCGACAATGTCGGCCGGCTCGTCGAGGCCGGCTGCTCGTCCGTGGCGGTGTCCTCGGCCATCTGTAAGGCGGAGGACCCGAAGGCCGCCGCCCGTGCCATCCGCGAGCAACTGCCGGACTGACCGACCTTTCGGGCAGCGTCGCGACGGGCCGGGGACGTGCTTGGGCGCGCGGAGGACGCAAGGGCGTTCAAGCCGCCCGTGCCCCCCCGCAGGTCACCGCGTGCCCGCGCCGATGTCCCCTACCGGCCGGCCACCGCATCCGGCTTGGGCGTGATCGTCATCAGGCCGCTGCCCGAGATCGCCTCGATGAAAGGCGTGTACATCGCCTCGGCCGAGCTGGGCAGCACGCGGAACGTGCCGGGCTGCTCGCACACGAGCGTGTAGGTCAGCTCTCGCTCGCCCTTGGGCACCCAGCTCGCGAAGAACGCCACCTTCGTGTCCCGCAGCTCCATGTTGGCGTACATGCCGTCGCCGTACGCCGAGCCGCTGACCAACCGGAACGGCTCGCAGCCGGAGGGCTTGGGATCCTCGAACACGACGTATTCCAGGTTCTCGTCCGCCTCGATGGTCAGCTTGACCTCCACCCGCTGGCCCGTCGTGATTTCCGCGCCGAACTCCAGCGGCTCCCGGTTGTAGCGCAGATCCGGGAACTTCTCGGTCACGACCTTGCCGTTCTTCCACACCTGCCGCGTGTTCTCGAACTCCTCGGGCACGAGGCGGAAGTACTCGCGCGTGACGGCGATCCGGTGCCCGGCCGGCTCGATGACCTCCGCCTTGTCGAAGTACCGCAGGTGCCCGCCCCAGTACAGGTTGCCCTTGCCGGAACGGCGGATCTCGACGGTGTGCTCTCCGGGCGGCAAGGCCCCGGCCGGGATGACCGCGCGGCTCGGGAAGGTGAACAGGTTGTCCTTTCGGACGCGAACCTCGTGCACCTTGCGCCCGTCGACGAGCACGGTGTACGTCTGGTCGCAGTCCAGCTCGCCTGCCTTGCGGGCGTAGCGGGCCAGGGCGTAGACCGCCATGGCCGTGCCCTTCGTGTTGTGCCAGTACACGCCGCGGCGGTTCTGCACGAGCCAGTTGGCCGCCATCGGCACGTGCTCGTGGTCGGGGTCCACCGTCAGCATCGCCTGGAGCACCCAGGCGGTCGTCTCCGTCGCGCCCTGGTACCAGTACCACCAGCCGCCGGTGTCGCCCCAATGGGCGACGCCCTGGGCCTCGTCGACCGTCACGGTGTTCTGGAAGTTCTCGACGATCGTCCGGGCCTCGCCATTGCGCTCGGCCGAGTGCAGGGCCAGGGCCAAGTACGCCCGGCCGTAGTCGGTCATGCGGTCACGCGCCTTGAACAGCCGGTCCAACTCGGCCGTGAGCTTCTCGTTCTTCGCCCAGGCATTGCCACGGGCCCGCCCGATCACGTAGTGCATGAATGCCCGCGTGTTGTCGTTGTAGGTGTGCCGCCACCACCAGTTGGGCCGCTCGCCCGCCTCCAGCGGCGGCCGTGCGGCCCGCTCGACGAGCCAGTCGGCGGCCCGGTTGATCATGCCATCCGCCACGTGGACATCCACTTGCTGGGCCTCGACCAGTCCGAACGTGACGTAGGCCGTCATGTACGGGTCGCTCGAGCCGTGCCGCCACCAGCCCCAGCCGCCGTCGCCGTGCTGGAAGCCCTTCAGCCGGTTCAGCCCGTCGGCGATCATCTTCTCGACCTCGCGCTCGGAGTAGACCGGGTTGCGGCCCATCCGCTTGCGGATGAAGGCGTAGCGGGCCTTGAGCTTGGGGTCGGCCGCGCTGCGGTCCTCGACCATCTCGCGGATGTCGTCCAGGTCCACGCCCGCGGCGTCCAGCGTCTGCCGAACGACGACGGTCGGGAGGAAGCGGCTCATCGTCTGCTCCGTGCACCCGTACGGGTAGCGGGCGAGGTACGGCAGCGCGTCCATCGCCACGGCCGCCAGGGACGGCTTCAGCGTAACGGTCAGCGACTGCGAGCCCTCGCCGATCGCCTCCGGCACGGTGATGTTGAAGCGGACGTTGTCGTCGCCGGCGCCGGTCATCGCGCCGCTCCGGCCGATGAGCTTGGATGCGCCCCAGGGGACGATGGGCTTGGTCCGCTCGTACGCGTCGCTCTCGCGGGCGCCCAGCGCGCGGGCCGTGAGCTTAACGTCGCCCGGCCGGGCCGCGGTAGTCTTGAAGTCCACGCGAACCTCCCCACCGGCCGCGACCGTCACGTCGAGGGGCTGGCCGGAGTCGTAGTCCCGCCACTCGCCCTCGACCTTCGCCTGCCGCAGCGTCAGCTCGCCGCCCAGTCCCTCGCTCTTGAGGTCCAGGCGGAGCTGCTGGGGCTCGTCGTAGTAGTTGTGGGCGATGAGCGTGACGTAGCTGTGGTCGCCCTCGGTGAAGAACCGTCCGCTCTCCAGCCGGACGATAACCCGCTTGGTGGTGATCACGTCCGTCCGCGTCTGTCCGACGCGGGTGTCCTTGTCCACCGCAATGGCGTGCAAGGCGAACGTCGTGAGCTGGTCGGGCATGGTGACGGGAACCTCGGCCATGCCGTCGGCGTCCGTCTCTACCGCGCCGGCCCACAGGACCGTGTCCCGGAACTCCTTGCGGACCATGGGCTCGACAAGCCCGCTGCCCTCGTCATCCATACTTCTACCCTTGGCCATGGGGCGGCCAGCCGGGGCTGGCGCTGCCGCGTCGGCCTCCTTTATCGCCTCGCGCATCTGGCGCATCGCGACCCCATCAACAAGGCGGGGGACCGGACCGCGAAAGCCGGTCCCCCGCCCCCCCGGCCAGCCCGCCAGGCGTGCCGGACCGTAGTAGCTGTCCATCGTGGAGACACGCGTGTGCCGCACGAAGCCGTAGAACGACTTCTCGATCTGCTCGCGGAACTCCGGCTGGATGTAGTAGACGCTCGAGTCGACCATCATCAGGGCGACCTGCCCGACGACGGGCTTACCCGTGCGGCGGTCGGTCAGCTTGACCTGAACGGGGGCCTCCTCCCGCGGCTGGTACTTCGCATCCTCGCCTCCGCCCTTGGAGCCCTTGCCGACCTGGACCTCCACGTCCAGGAACCGGTGCGTCGGCGGCACGACGATCTGCTTGGCGTCCCGGTAGACCTTCTCGTCGCGCAGCATCGTCGCGGTCAGCGTGAAGTTCGGGCACAGCGACTTGTCCACGTCGATCTCGACGAGCTTGGAGTTCTTCTCCACGTGCACGACGCGATGGAACAGCAGGTCGTCCGCCTCGCCGGTCAGCAATACGCGGCTGTTCTCCCGGCTGGTGTTGACGAGGACCCGCATCGTCTCGCCGATCTCGTACTGGTCGGACGCAGGAACGATCCGGAGCAGGTTGTAGGCGTAGTTCGCCTCGGCGCCGGTCTTGCTGGCGACCCACAGTTCGCACGTGCCCTCGACCGGCTTGGGATCCGCGCCCAGTTCGCCCTCGGGCCGAATCTCCCGGAGCGTCACACGGAAGCGACCGGTCATGTCCGGGGTGAAGCGGAACCGCGCCCGCCCGTTCTCGTCGACCTGGACGTCGCCCTCGTGGACCTTCTCCGCCAGCCGCTCCTCCCAGATGACCTTCTGGTTCCCGGCCTCGTCTTCTTCCACCTGCCGAATCCGCTCGATCCGGCGGACCTCGGCCCGGAAGCCCGCCATCACCGGCTGGCCGGAGGGGTTCTCTGCGCGGACCTTGACCTCGACGCTGTCGCCCGGCCCATACACATGCCGCGCCGGCTCGCAGTAGACGAAGAACGGTGCGTGCGTCACCTTCACCGAGCCCGTCGAGCGGATCACGCGGCGGGACGCGTCGGTCACCTCGGCCTGCACGGCGAACTGGAGATCCAGCTTCTCGTGGCCCTCGATCGGCTCGGCCTCGACCGTCACGAACGCCTCGCCCTCATCGTTCATCTGGGCCGTGCCGCGGGCGACCAGCTCGTCGAAGCGCGGACCCCACCCGTGGTGGCGGTACCGGCTGCCGCTGAGTTCAGCCCAGTACCAATGCCACGGGCGGGGCCAGTAGTAGTTGTGGTTATAGCTCTGCTTGCGGACGGTGAAGCTGACCTCGCCGCCGGAGACCGGCTGTCCGTAGTAGTAGTCGGCCGAGATCTTGATGCGGACCTCGTCGCCCACGCGGTAGTCCGGCCGGTCGGGCTCGACGGACACCTTGAACTCCGGCTTCTTGTACTCCTCGACGCGGAAGCGGTTGCCCGGCATGTACCAGTGGTGAACGTCGTGCCCCTGGACGTTGAGCTGGATGCGGTACACGCCCAGCGGCGGCTGCTCGCCGATGGCAAGCGAGCCGGTCAGGGCACCGTACTCGTCCGTGACGTGCTCCTTGGAGTAGATTGTCTCGCCCTTCGGGTTGATGACCTTGACCCGTACCTTTTTGCCGGCGACGTTGTGGTACACGCCGTCCTGCATGTGACGGATGACCTGCTTGAAGTGCACCGTCTGGCCCGGTCGGTACACCGGCCGTGCCGTGAAGCCGTAGACTTTGTACGGCTCGCGCCAGCCCCACCAGTGCCAGTGGTAGCCCCCGTGGCCAGTGATCGCCTGGTGCTTGCCGTCGCGGACGGCCGCGATCCAGTTGCACGACGGCACACGGGGCAGCTCGAGCTCGGCCAGTCCGGCGTCGTTCGTCTTCCCCGAGGCGAGGCGGCCCTTATCGCCGCGGTCGCGCACGACGGTCACGGCCGCGGCGCCGGCCGGCTCGCCCGTGTCGGCGTCGGCGACGAACAGCAGCGCCTGATCCGCGTCCATCTTGGCCACGGCCGCGAGCTTGGACACGACGACGAGGCACGTCGCCTTCTCGCTCTTGCCGTCAGGGTTGGCGCCCTCGGCCGTGATGAGCCAGGCACCGGGCCCTTCAACCGGCGGGCGGATGGGAACCGTTGTCTGCTTCTCGCGGTCGGGCGCGTTCTGATGCCACTGGTGCTTGCCCTCATCGGGGGTATCGAAGGTCCACGTATGCTCCGGCTCGCCCGCCGCCGGTGTCATCTCCCGCACGGCCCTGTGCGGGTCCTTGACGCGCTTCAGCGCCTCGGGCAAATCGATCGGTCGGGCCGTCAGGCGGAGCCGATCGATGTTCCGCACCTGCCAGCGGACGGCGAGCTCGTCGTCCGGCAGGAAGGCGCCCTTGACCGCCAAGGTAACCTGGGGGCGCTTGATGGCCTCGATCTCATCCTTCGCGCGCCCGATCCATTCCTTCGCCTTGGGGAAGCTCTCGCGGACCTTCTCGAAGGCGGCGATCGCCTCCGTGTACCGTCCGAAGTTGCGGCAAACATGCCCGACGGCGAACTGCGAGGCGGCCGCCTGCTCGAGCTTGGGGAAATCCTCGGCGCAGCGGCGGAACAGCTCGATGCCCTTCGAGGCCGCCTCCCAGTCGCCCAGCTCGCTCACTCGCTGCCCGGCCGTGTAAAGCGCTTGCGCCCGCGTGAGGTCCTTGGCGCCGTCCAGCTCGGCAACATGCTCGTAGATCTCCGCGGCCTTGAGCACGTGATGCCGCCTGCGCTGCTGCCAGTGCCACGGCTCGCCGGCTTCCTTCTGCTGGGCGGGCTGGGGCAGCCAGTAGCTGTGGAGCAGCATCTCGGCCGCCTTCAGGTACGCCTGGGCCGCCTCTTGGTCGGAATCCGCCTTCTCCAGGACTTCCCCCGCCGCCTTGTAGTGCTCGAAGGCCTTGTCCCGGGGGCCGCGGCGTTCCTGGCACCAGGCCAGCGCCAGCAGGAACTCGGCGTCCTCGGCCAACTCCGGGTGGTCTTCCATCAGGGTGGCGGCGAACTCGCGCCCGTCCTTGTCCGGCAGGCGGCACGTGCTCATCGCCTTGAGCCGCTTGGCGGCGAAGAGCGTGTCCTCGTCCGGGTCGGAGGCGATGACCTCTTCGGCCAGCTTCATGGCGTCCCGGTAGTTGTGCCGCTCGTAGGCCTTCTCGGCTTCGCTTAGCGTACCGTCGGCGACGGCGACGCCCACCAGGATGAACGCGGCGAGCAGGCACAGGGCCAAGCCGTAGCCCGGCCGTCCGTGGGTCGAGTGGGTGCGGGACATCGGCGTTCCTTTCCTCGGGCCGGGGCATGTGCCGACCCGATCTCGTACGGGGAGTTGGACGCCATCAGGCGCTGAAAGTTCCCGCCTTCAGCGTAGCAGCCGTTGGCGTAAGAGACAACGTGCCCCTGAATAGAAGTGGGCGGCCCACGTGCCGCGGCGCGCGGGGGGGGACGCACCACAGTCGTCGCGGGCCGCCCATGTAATACCGCGTATCCGGGTCAGGCCGGTCGTGTCGTCGGTTGTTTGCAGCAGTCTCCCGCTGCGGGGACAACGGTCTCTCTAGTCACCCCTCCGTTGTTGATGGAAGTACTCATTACGGTCCGTGCCGCATTTCGGGCAGACTTCGCGATATTGCTCCTCCTCCGGCGACGGTGCCTCATACCTTCTGTGCCGCCTGTGTAGCTTGGTCTGCTCCGACACATACCAGTGCTTGCACTTCGGGCACTGGGTCATAGCCCAGCCCGCCTTCTCGCCGCAATTCGGGCACTCCAGGGCTTCCATGCCCTCCACCTCCGCGGCGACCTCTTTCGGCGACAACTCCCATTCATGCCCACACGCGTCACAGTGATACCTTCTCAGGCCCTCACTGCCCGTTTTCGCTCCGTCTCCGCCAAACACGCTGACGGCGGTGATGACGAGGGCGGCGACAATGATGAGGCCGAGCACACCGATCATGAGGAATTCCATCTTGCGGTCGCCCGTACTGCCGCTCAACCCTAGGTTCAGAGGGCAGGCACCGCGACGATACCATGGCTTTGACATGCCTAAGCTCCTACAGCATCTGGATGTCGATTTGGCCGGGGGCGATCCTGCACGGCTCAATCCGAGGCCGACACAACCGCCCATCGTACAGACATGATCGTACCGCAATGCCCCCGTGGGGGGCAATGGGAAACTCCAGACGCGATCCTCCCATGGGTCAGGGGGAACGCTTCTTCCGAGAGCCGGATCGCACAGGACGGGAGTTGAATGCCCGTTCCAGCACGCCATCGAGGTCCCGCGCGAAGGCGATCTCCAATTCCTCCCTGGCCTCGGCCGGGACGTCGTCCATATCCTTGCGATTCCGCTCGGGCAGCAGGACCGTCTTGAGCCCCGCCCGCCGGGCGGCCAGCACCTTCTCCTTCACGCCGCCGATGGGCAATACAAGCCCGCGCAGGGTAATCTCGCCCGTCATGCCCAGGTCGTGGCGAACGGGTCGTTCCGTCAGCAAGCTCACCAGGGCCGTGGCGATGGCCACGCCCGCCGACGGGCCGTCCTTGGGCACGGCCCCGGCCGGGACGTGCACGTGCACATCGCGCTTGCCCAATTGCTCGGCGTCGATTCCCAGGCCGCCGGCCCGACTGCGAACCAAGCTGAACGCGGCCTGGACGGACTCCCGCATGACGTCGCCGATCTGGCCGGTCAAGGTCAAGTGTCCCTTGCCGGGGTAGGCCGCGGCCTCGATGAAGATGATCTCGCCGCCCGCCGGCGTGTACGCCAGCCCGGTCGCCACGCCCGGGGTGGCGGTGCGTTGGGCAACCTCGGACTCGTACTTGGGCGGGCCGAGCAGCTCGCGGACGAGCTTGCGATTGACCGTCCGGCTGCGGGCCTTGCCCTCGGCGATGAGCGCGGCCACACCCCGACATACGGTGCCGATCTGGCGCTCCAGCTCGCGGACGCCGGCCTCTCGCGTGTAGCGGGAGATGATCTGCCGGACCGCCTCGTCCTTCCACTTGGCCTGGGAGGCGTTGAGCCCATTTTGACGTAGCTGCCGGGGCACGAGGTACTGCGCGGCGATGCGCAGCTTGTCGCTCTCCGTATAGCCGGGCAGTTCGATGACCTCCATGCGGTCCCGCAGCGCCGGCGGCACGGGCGACATGACGTTGGCCGTGCCGATGAACAGCACGTTCGACAGGTCAAACGGCACGTTGAGGTAGTTGTCGCGGAACGTGCTGTTCTGGGCCGGGTCGAGAACTTCCAGCAGCGCCGAGGCCGGGTCGCCGCGGAAGTCCTGACCGACCTTGTCCAGTTCGTCGAGCATGAAGACGGGGTTGTTGCTTCCGGCGCGGTGGATCTCCTGCACGATCCGGCCGGGCATGGCGCCGATGTAGGTGCGGCGGTGCCCGCGAAGCTCGGCCTCGTCCCGCAGACCGCCCAAACTCATGCGGATGAACTCGCGCCCCAGCGAGCGGGCGATGGACTGGCCCAGCGAGGTCTTGCCAACGCCCGGCGGACCGACGAAGCACAGGATCGGCCCGCGCGATTCCGGGGCGAGCTTGCGAACGGAAAGGTACTCCAGGATTCGCCGCTTGACCTTGTCGAGGTCGTGGTGGTCCTCGTCGAGCACCTCGCGTGCGCGCGCGATATCGAGCCGGTCTTCGGTGGCCTTGGCCCAGGGCAATTCGGCCATCCACTCCAGATAGGTGCGGATCATGTTGTGCTCGGGCGAGGCCGTGGGGATGTCGCCCAGACGCTTGAGCTCGCGCTCGGCCGCCTCGCGCGGCTCTTCCGGCATGTGGCTCTGAGCGATCTTCGCCCGCAAATCCTCGATGGCCGAGTCTCGCTCATCGCTCTGGCCCAGTTCCTCGCGGATCGCCTTGAGCTGCTCCTGGAGGAAGTACTCGCGCTGGGATTTGTCGATCTTCTGCTTGACCTGGCTCTGGATCTTGTCCGAAAGCTCGAGGACCTCGATCTGCTGTTGGAGTTCCTCGGTGATGCGCCGCAGGCGGTCGTTGACGTTGAGCGTCTCGAGCAGCTCCTGCTTTCCGGCCGTGTCGAGCTGGAGATTCGCGGCCAGGAAGTCCGCCAAGGCCGACGGCTCGTCGATGTTGCCCAATACGACGGACGCCTCCTCGGGCACGTTCGGCAGCAAGTCCAGTACGCGCTCAGCCAGTTGCCGCGCCGTGCGAACCAGCGCCTCGGTCTCCGTGTCGTCCGGCGTCTCGGACTCCATCGCCTCGATCCGACCGCGCAGATACGGCTCCTCCTGCCGCCATTCTCGAACGCGAACGCGCGACACGCCGTGCACGATGGCGGTCTGCCGCCCGTCCTCCATCCGCAGGAGCTTCAGGACCATCACGGCCGTGCCGACGTCGTAGCAGTCCTCGCCCGCCGGCTCCTCCACCTCGGCGTCCCTCTGGCAGACGGCGGCGATGATCTTCTGGCGCGGCAGTTCGTCGCTCATGAGCCGCCGGGAGCGCTCCCGCTCGATCGACAGCGGCACGACTGCGCCGGGGAACAGGACGGTGTCGCGCACCGGCAGTACGGCGGCTTCGTCGGGCAGCGTCACTTCCCGTCCTTCCGCGGGGTGGTGCCCGGCGCGCAGTCCGGCCGAGCCGACGGGCGCTCCGGGCTCGTCCTCGCTGACGATCTTCGGTTTGGCCGGGCCTTTCTTCTTCGCCATCGCGTGCAATGCCCCCCTTCAGGGGTTGCTAACGCTGCCTCCGGGGGATGCGGATGCAGAGGTAGCCGCCGCGATAGGTCGCTTCGACCCCGTCAATGTCCACATCGGGCGGCAGTTCGAGGGCCCGCATGAAGGGCCCGTGGTCGATTTCCATCAGGTGCAGGCAGGTGATATCGGAGGAAGACGCCGACTGCGGAGCGCGGCGCTCGCCGCCGACGATGAGCGTGCCGGCCGTGCGCCCGCGTCGATGGCTTCGGGCGGGCTCGATCCGCAGATCGATCTCCTCGGCCGACATGCCCGCCAGTTCGAGGATCAGGCAGTAATGGTCCTCGTACTCGCAGAAGTTCGCGGGCGGGTTCCAGCCACGCGCCGGCCGATACTCCTGGTAGCCGTGCGAAACGGACCTTTCGGCCCGAGGCCCGAAGCGAGCGCCGGAGCGCATCGGATCTCTGCGTGCCGCGAGCCGGGTAACATGTGCCATGCGAACGTCCTTTCCCACAGGTGAACTCACGCACTCCACCCGCCTATTATAGCGCGCCGGGGTCGAGATCATAAGCGGCGGCACAGCGCCCTTTCGCGCCGCGCCGCCGCTCGGGGGCTAGCCCGGTCCCCTCGTCACTCCTCGACGGGCGTGATGAACACGAATCGAGTAGCCCCCGTGGCGTCCCGGACGCGGAGCCGTATGCCGCCCTTCGCCTCAGCCGTGATGCGGCGAAATTCGGCCGGCGAGCCGACGTCCTTGCCGTCCACGTCCGTGATGACCATGCCGGGCACCAGGCCCTGATCGGCGGCATCCGAGCCCTCCTCGACTTCCGTGATCACCACGCCGTCGATCGGCTCATCGTAGCCGTACCGCTCGGCCATCTCCTCCGACAGCGACGCGACCCGCAACCCGTATTCCTCGGCCGACGCGGTGGAGGGTGTCCCCGGCTCTCCGAACGCGGCCGCCATGTCCTCCGGCTGCTTCCCGACGGCGACCCCGACGGTCCGCTTGCGCCCTTCGCGGTACAGAATGAAGTCCGTCTTCTCGCCGGGGCGGATTCGGGCCACCGCGTTGCGCAGCTCGTTCACGTTGGCGACATCCTCCTCGCCGATGCGAACGATGAAGTCTCCGACCTTGATTCCCGCCCGCTCGGCAGGGCTGTCCTCGGCAACTTGGGCGACCAGCGCCCCGCTCGTGCCGGGCAGGTCGAAACTCTCGGCCAGCTTCTCATCCACGTTCTGGATCCGCACGCCGAGATAGCCGCGGGTGACCTCGCCCTCCTCGACGAGCTGGACCATGATGTCCCGCGTCATGTTCGACGGAATCGCGAAGCCGATGCCCTCGAAGCCGCCGCTGGCCGTGACGATCGAGTTGTTGATGCCGATGACCTCGCCGTGCATGTTCACCAGCGGGCCGCCGGAGTTGCCGCGGTTGATCGACGCGTCCGTCTGAAGGTAGTTCTGGTACATTTCCGTGTTGCTCGTGCGCCGGCCCTTGGCGGAGATGATGCCCGCGGTGACCGTCTGCGGGAAGCCGCGTGGGGCGCCGATGGCGATGACCCAGTCGCCGACCTCCGTGGCGTCGCTGTCGCCCAGCGGCGCGGCGACGAGCCGGTCCGGATCGATCTTCACGATCGCAACGTCGGTCAGCGGGTCGCGGCGGACCCACTCCGCCTCGAACGTGCGCTTGTCGGCCAGGACGATCTCGACCTCGCTGGCATCCCGCACGACGTGGTCGTTCGTGATGACATAACCGTTCTCGGCGTCCACGATGACCCCGCTGCCCAGCCCGTGCTGCTCGAAGAACGGGCTGCGCCGGCGCTCCTCGAATCGGCGCCGCATCTCCGGCGGCAGGTCCTCGAAGAACCGCCGGTAGAACTCGTCCATGTCGCCGCCGCGGCCGGGAAGCTGGGTGGGCGGACCCACGCGGACCTTCTTGGTCACACGAACCTCCACGACCGCCGGCTTGACCGCCTTGGCCACCGTGCGGAAGAGCTTCGAAAGCTCATCGTGCCGCGGCATCTCCTCGAGCTGCGCGCGGGCTTCCTCCGCTTCCTTGACGGCCGCCGCGGTCTCCTCGTCGTCCGCCCGGGCCACCTGCATGCTTCCCACGAGCCACGGGGCGGACGCCGCCGCGCCCATGATGATCGCTGCAATGAGCAACAACGGTTTCCATCTCGAAATCCTGTCATGCATCTCTTGGACCCTTTCCTCTGTGCATGCTCTCGCCGGCCTTCCGTTCCGTTGCGAGCGTTGATCCGCTCCATCGACCGGCGCGCGAATTATATCCGATTCCCCTACTCTCTCCTTGTGTGTACGCACGGGCCCCCGGCACGGTTCCCGCCGGGCCTATCCGGCCACGACGCCCGCGCGGCGCAGTGTTTGCAGTACGAAACGGTCGAACGGCAGGTCCGTGGGCGCCGAGACGTACGTCGCCCCGCGTGTCTTGCAGGCCTGCTCGCAGCCCGACACGAACGTCGCGAAGCGTTCCTGCAGCGCGGCCCGGAGTGCGTCGTTCACGTCCAGCTCCAGCCGGCGCCCGGTCTCGGCGTCGCGCACGGACACCGGCCCGGAGGTCAGCGGCTCAACGTCCTCCGGGGCATGCACGTGGATGACCGTCACCTCGAAGCCGCCCGCCCGCAGGCAGGACAGCGCCTCGGGCAGCTCCTCGGCCGCGTCCAGCAGGTCGCTGACAAGCAGAAGCATGCCGCCCCGTCGCATTCGAGGGGTACCCGCGCGAGCCAGACGCGTGGCCGCCGACAACAGCTTCGTGCGCCCGGCCGGCCGCAGCGCCGCCAGGAACTCCAGTATCTCCAGAACCTGCAACCGGTTGCGACCGGATCGCAGCGACCCGCCCAGCCGGTCGGCAAAGGGCTGCACGACGACGCGCTCCAGCGCCCCCATCGCCACGTACGCCAGCGCGGCCGTCACTTGCCGCGCGTAGTCGAACTTGGCGGATCGCGCCGCCGCACCGGGCAGAGCCGGAGCCATCGATCCCGATGCGTCGAGCAGGATCACCACGTCGCGCTCGCGATGCTCATGGAACATCCGCAGCAGGAGCTTTTCCATGCGCGCGAAGTAGGACCAGTCGATGAAGCGGATGTCGTCGCCCGGGGCGTAGTCCCGATGGTCGGCGAACTCCAGCCCGTCGCCGAGCCCGCGCGAGCGACGCACGCCGGCCGCCCCCTGCGCGGCCAGCCGCTTGGCCAGCAGGTGCAGCCGCTCCAAGCGGGCCAGGAAGCCCTCATCGACGAAGTCGTAGCGGCGTGCGCTCATCGGCACTTCATGGTCCACGGCCAGTGGCGTTGACGCAAGCCCGCTCAACCCCCGCCGACGAGCCGGCGCTCGCGCGACAGCAGGGCGGCGCGCAGTTCGGCGGGGCCCGCCGCGTTCATGACGGCGGCTCGGGCGTCGGCGCTGTCTACCATGCGGGCCAGGCGGGCCAGGACGTGAAGCTGGGTCCGTTCCTCCTTGCAGCAGACGAGGAAGAACAGCCGCGTCAGGGAGCCGTCCGGCGCCCCGAACGGGATGCCCGCTCCGGTCAGCCCGGCGACGACGAAGCTCTCGGCCACGTCGTACGGAAGCGGTCCGGGCGGATGGGGCAGCGCGACGCCCGGCGCCACGGCCGTCGAGCAGAGGTCCTCCCGCCCGCGGACGTCCTCCAGAACGTCCTCCGGGGCGTACACGCGCTCGCACTCGACCGCCAAGTCCACCAGCCGCCGCAAAGCCGCATCTCGCGTGCGGGCGTCGAGCGGCGCCGCCAGGCCACCCTCGGGAATCAGCGGCAAGACAACCAGGCCCTCCGCGTCCATGCCGTGATGGGCCCGAACGCCCCGCTCGATCCGCTCCAGGCGGTCCGCGTCCAGCTCGTGGATTTGCTCCTCGACCCAGCGGTCGATTTCGGCCTTGGTGAACAGGAATCGCCCACCGACCTTGCGGCAGGGCAGCCGGTCGCGCGACGCCAGCTTCTGCACCTCGCGCAAGTCGAGGTGGAGGTAGGCCGCCACCTGCTGATCGCTCAACTGCTCGTAGGGCATCGTGGGCTCCCGTGGCGGCGGATATGCTACGCCGGCCCCGCCCCGCCTACAAGCCCCACCCGGCTCCCACGCCGTTTCCGCCCGTTGACTTTGGGCCCGTCCTGATCTAGACTTAGGTGTATGGCCTGACCGGACTCGTGCCGCCCGGATCGTATGGCGCCACGTCCACGGAAGGAGCATCTCTATGGCGAATGACGCGAAGACCTCGCAGTGGATCGGCGGATGGGGGGGGGCCGCGCTCATCGCGTCCCTCGTCGTCGCGGGATTGGCGATCTTGGCATGCGTGCTCTTGGCCGTCATAGCCGGCGTCAACGGCGTCTGGAGCACGATGGCCGCGTACGTCGTGCTCCTCGCGGCCTTGGTGGCCGCGGGACTATGGTGCGTGGTCCTGCACCGGGTGCTGGGCGTGATCGTCCGCAACGAGGAAGGCGTGCAGGCCACGGCCCAGCGGCTCAGCCGCGTGGAATCTCTTCTGGAGAGCCAGATCGGCTCGCTCCGAAAGCTGGTCGAGTTGGAAAGCTTGTCCGACCGGGCCAAGAGCTTGGTCTTCCGCGAGGCGGAGACACAGGCGCTGCGCGAAGCGATCCACCACGAGGTGATGCAGCAGAACTACGATGGAGCCGCCAAGATCATCGACGCCGCCGAGCGGCAGCTTGGCTACGGCCCCGAGGCCGAGAAGCTCCGCGGGGAGTTGACCCAGTCCCAGCAGCGTTCGCTCGGGGAGAGAATCGACGCGGCCGTGGCACGCATCGACGACCTGGTGGCCGGCCAGGATTGGCCCGCCGCCTACCGGCAGGCCCAACGGCTGATGGGGCTGTTCCCGGACGACGAGAAGGTCCAAGGCCTGCCCGAACGCATCACCACGGCCCGCAACGAGTACAAGCGAGGACTGCTCACCGACTACGCCGAGGCCGTGCGCCGCAATGACGTTGACCGCGGCATCGAACTGCTCCATCGGCTCGACGCCTACTTGACGCCCCAGGAGGCGGCCGCGCTGGAGGAATCCGCCCGCGGCGTGTTCAAGGAGAAGCTCCACACGCTGGGCGTGCAGTTCTCGATCCTGGTGTCGGATCATCGCTGGTCGGACGCGCTGACCACGGGCGAGCAGATCATCCGGGAGTTCCCCAATTCCCGCATGGCCCAGGAGGTTCGCGAGAAGCTGGACCTCCTCCGCAGCTACGCCGCCCAGGGCGCTCCGGGCTCCGGCGCTCGCACCGGCTGATTTCCGGACGGATTCCGCCCCCCGGACGCGCCCCCGCGCAAGGTGAATACTAGATTCAGTGTAGAGTCACCGCGCGGGACCGCGCGGGAGGAGGAACGTGCTTGGACGTGCGCTCCGTTTGCGTCACCAGCGACTGCGGGATCGCCGCCCGCCTGCCCCAACGGGCGGCCGCGGATCCGTCGGCGTCCCGGGAGCAGGATCCGCACGCGGGTCCGGTGACGTCCGCGGCGCAGCAGGCCGAGTCGGTCGGTAGCACAATCGACTCCTTGCTGGCCTCCGTTGTGGAGGCGAGTCGCGCCCAGGGCCGCCCGAGCGCCCACTCCTCCGACGCCGAGGCGGACAGCGCCGCCGATGTCCGCCGTTCGGCCGACGAACTCAGCCGCCTGATCACCGCACTGGCCGAGAGGTACGAACAGGCCAAGCAGGAGGGCATCGGGCTGGACTGGGTGGCCTGAGGGGCCTGCGGTCCCCGCGGCAAGGCCGCTCCCGACAGGACGCACCGGCCGGGAGCGGCTTGACTATGCGCTCATCGCGGCCCCGACGCGGCCGGCGTTCGGCGTGACCGGGCTTGATTTTGCTCGCCATATCGCCATTCTCTACATGCATGCCCGAAACCTACTACGTCACGACGCCGATCTACTACGTCAACGACTCCCCGCACATCGGCCACGCCTACACGACGATCGCGGCCGACGTGCTGGCCCGCTACTGGCGCGCGGCCGGGCGAGACGTGCGGTTCCAGACCGGCACGGACGAGCACGGCATCAAGATCGTCAAGGCCGCGGGCGAAAAGGGCGTGACGCCACAGGAACTGGCCGACGACGTGGTCGTCCATTTCCAGCAGCTTTGGGACGACCTGGAGATCAGCCACGACACGTTCATCCGCACCTCGGAGCCGCGCCACGAGCAGCGCGTGCAATCCCTCGTGCGGCGGCTGCTCGAGGCGGACGAGATCTACCTCGGCGAGTACGAGGGCTGGTACGACGAGGGGCAGGAGGAATTCGTCACCGAGTCCACCGCCCGAGACAACGACTACAAGAGCCCGATCAGCGGCAAGCCGCTCACCCGGTACTCCGAGCCGAGCTACTTCTTCCGACTGACGAAGTGGGTCGAGCCGCTCATCGCGTACATCGAGCAGAGCCCCGGCTTCATCCAGCCGGTCGCCCGCCGAAACGAGGTGGTCAGCAAGCTCCGCATGGGCATCGAGGACCTGAGCATCTCCCGCGAGCGGGCCAAGCTGGGCAACTGGGGCGTGCTGATGCCCAACGACGAGACGCACTCCGTCTACGTCTGGATCGACGCATTGAGCAACTACTACACCGGCTGCGGCCTGCCGGAGATCGGCGACGAGCACGACGGCGGCGCCGCCCGCTACTGGCCCGCCGACGTGCATCTGATCGGCAAGGACATCCTGTGGTTCCATGCCGTCTACTGGCCCTGCATGCTGATGGCCCTGGACATCCCCCTGCCCCGGTGCATCTTCGCCCACGGCTGGTGGACCAGCGAGGGCCGCAAGATGTCCAAGAGCTTGGGCAACTTCATCTCGCGCCAGGTCATCGCCGAGCTGTGCGAGGAGTACAGCGTCGACGTGTTCCGCTATTACCTGCTGCGGGCCGTGACGTTCGGCCTCGACGGAGACTTCTCGCACGACGACCTGCGGGAGCGGTACAACGGCGAGCTAGCCAACGGGCTCGGCAACCTGCTCAGCCGAACGGTCAACATGATCTCGCGCTACTGCGAGGCGTCCGTGCCCGCGCCCGAGGCGGACGTCGCCGAGGCGCAGGAGGTCCGCCAGGCGGCCGAGGCGTTGACCTCCGGCGGCCCCGAGGCCATGGCCGCATGCCAGTTCCATCTGTATCTTGAGAAAATGCAAGGCCTAGTGGCGGCCACCAACCGCTTCATCGACGTGACCAAGCCCTTCCAACTCGCCAAGGACGAAACTCAGCGGGAGCGGCTGGCGACGATCCTCTACACGTGCGCCGAGGCCGTGCGGATCGCCCTGTTGCACCTTCGCCCGTTCATGCCCGCCACGGCCGGTCGCGGCCTGGCGCAGCTCGGGCTTCAAGTGCCGGACGCTCCGCTGGCCGAGGCCGCCGCTTGGGGCGCACTGTCACCCGGAACGACCGTCAACAAGGGCGAAGGCCTCTTCCCACGGAAGCAGTGATGGTGGACGAGCCCGAGAAGTCAATGGAGCAGGTCATCCGCGAGGACGGCCGCTATCCGCCCGAGGCGTTCGGGTTCCTCCACGAGGGGCTGAGCCGCGCGGTGGGCGAGGTCTACGGCGAGTCCCCCCCGCCGGGCCAGCACCACGTGAGCGGCAGCCAGCTTTGCGAGTCGCTGCGGCGACTTGCGATCGACAAGTGGGGCATGCTGGCTCGGGCGGTGCTCGCGCGTTGGAATATCCGCAGAACCATCGACTTCGGACAGATGGTCTACCTGCTCGTCGACAACGGGTTCATGCGGAAGACGAACGAGGACAGCATCGAGGACTTCCGGGACGTGTACGACTTCGCCGACGCGTTCGAGTTGGGGGAGGACTTCGACCTACGCGAATGAGCCGCAAGCCCCGCGACAGCAAGAGCCCGGCCTCCCGCTCAGACGGGAAGCCGGCCCCCGAGACGCCGGAGCCGCCGATCAACCGCATCGACGGGGTGCCGGACGTCTCCGCGCGCCGCCCATGGTGGAAATACGCGATCGTGGCCGGGATCTTCCTGGTCTGGGCAGGGTTCCTCCTGTACTGTGGGCTGGCCGCGAACGTCTGAGCGCTGTCGCGCCCCCAGGGAGGAGACGACAAGGAACACGGCATGATACCGTTCACCTCACGCCGAGCTGCTCTGTTGACTGGCCTGCTCGTATGCGCCGTGCTCGGGGCAGCCGGTTGTCAGCCCGCGGACGACTCGCTCGCCGAAGGCGGCGGCGAGGTCATCCAGGCGCCGGCCGACAGCATCAGCATCTACCAACTCGCCGGGCGGCTGGCCATGAAGGTCATCCGCGCGTCGCACTGCTCGGGCACGCTGAGCGACGGCGAGCACACGGTGGTCGTGTTTGCCGACCCGAACGGTCAGGTCCACCTGGACGGGCGGGCCATCGGGCCGGACGGCGGAATTGCCGAGGTCCGCGGCATGCTGTTCGTGTCCGACGCCCACGCGGCGCCGCTGCTCCGGGCGGTGCGGCTTGCCCGCGCGGCGGCGCGGCCCCGACCTCAGCCCGAGCGGCCCGAGCCCCGGCGTCGGCCCGCCGCCAAGGGCTGCATCGTGATCGACCCCGGCCACGGCGGGAAGGACCCCGGCTGCACGAGCGTCTACGGGTTGCCCGAGAAGGCGGTGAACCTGCCCGTCTCGCTCCGAGTGTCCAAGCTGCTCCGCGACCGCGGCTACAAGGTCATCTTGACCCGGAGCGACGATACGTTCATCGAACTGAATGAGCGGGCGGCGATCGCCAACCGCAACGGGGCCGACCTGTTCCTCAGCATCCACGCCGATTGGGCCGAGAACGCCGGCGCACGCGGGTCCACCCTCTATGTCGCCCGCGCCGCCACGGGCGACTCGCTTTCACTCGCGGCCGCGTGCGAGTCCCGTCTCGGCGGGGTCTGCTCCCACAGCCGGGGCACGAGACGGGCCGATTTCCGTGTGTTGGTCCGCACGAGCTGCCCGGCCGCCCTCATCGAGCTGGGCTTCATGTCCAACCACGTCGAGGCCCGCAAACTGGCCGACGCCGCCTACCAGGATCGCCTGGCGGACGCCGTCGCCGCCGCGGCGGAGGATTTCCTCTCCTCCCGCTGAACGGCCGCAAGTCCATGCTTTCCGCGACTTTCCCTCGCCGCCTGTTCAAGGCCCGGCTTTGCCCCTCCGATATCCGTATCGTACCTTCCGGCGCGGAGGAAGCGATGCCACACACCTACCGAATACGATACCGGCACGGCGCGGGTCAGGCGGAGGATGAGACGGTCGTGGAGGCCAACAGCCCCGTTGAGGCCATGGTGAAGTTCCGCCACACTCGCAACGGCCGGCCGCGCGACGCCTGGCCGGCGGACGACGTGCTCAGCGTCTGCCCCGACGGCTGCGGCGAACCGGCCTGGTGACCTCTCCGCCTGGGAGCGATGCGACGCGCCCGCGGCACCGGCGGACGTGGCCGATTGCCTCAGGCGGGCTACCCCTCGATCTTCGTCACGCGGACCTGGACGTACTTCTGACGATGCCCCGTCTTCGTCCGTGAGGACTTACGGCGGCGCCACTTGTGGCTGTGAACCTTCGGGCCCTTGTGCTCGGCGTCGACGATCTGTGCCGTCACGCTCGCGCCCTCCACCAGCGGGGTCCCGACCTTGACGGCGCTCTTGTCGCCCTCATCGCCGTCTCGCTCCGGCGTGCCCGGGCTGATCAGCAGCACGCGCTCGAACCGCAGCTCGGTCTGCCCCTCGTCCAAGTCGCGCAAATCCACGTTCAGCACATCGCCCTCGGCCACGCGGAACTGCTGGCCACTATCTTCGATCACTGCGTACACGGTGGTGTCTCCTGTGCTCAGGCAAAGAGCAAGATTCTAGCCGCCCCCGCGGCTTGGCGTCAACGGCTTTCGCGGCGCCCTGGGCTTGGCGTCTTGCGGCGCCAAGGCCGGTACGGCGGCGCTTCACCAATTGCACTCGGTGGACAGCGGTCCGGTCCGCCTCTACAATGCCGGGCCGCTCGGCCGCGGCCGGGCGCGAGCCGAAAGGATCCTCTACCCATGGCCGAGAGCACATACGCACAGGACGCCGCATTCCTCCAGCAGCACACCCAGGTCGCCGAGCTGACGCAGGGCGACGCCCGCGTGGCCGTGGCTCCGGGCTATCAGGGGCGCGTGATGACCTCGTCCTTGGCCGGTGAAGACGGGGCGAGTTTCGGCTGGCTGAACCGCGAGTTCATCGAGGGCGGCGAGACGGGCACGGCCTTCGACAACTACGGCGGCGAGGACCGCTTCTGGCTCGGGCCCGAGGCGGGCCAGTTCGGCCTGTGGTTCGAGCCGGGCGAGCCGTTCAACCTGGACCACTGGAAGACCCCGCCCGGCTTCAACGAGGGCGCGTTCGAGGTGGACACGCTCAGTGCCGGCTCGGTCGCGATGAGCCGCCGGTTCCGCGTCACCAACGCCAGCGGAACGGAGTTCGCTTGCTCCGTGTGGCGGACGATCAACCTCATCGGCCCGAGCGACGCGGCCGGGCTTCTTGGCATCGACATGCCGAAGGGCGTCCGGATGGTCGGCTTCGAGTCCGAGAATCAGCTCGGCAACGCGGGAGACGAGCCCTGGACACGTGACGGCGGCCTGTTGAGCGTGTGGATCCTCGGACAGTTCAAGCCGCTGCCGCACGGACAGGTGATCGCCCCATTCGTCGTGGGCGACGCCGCAACGCTCGGGCCGAAGGTCACCACCAATTACTTCGGCGAAATCCCGCCCGAACGCTGCCGTGTCGGTGAGTGGTACGTCCTGTTCTCCTGCGACGGGCAATACCGCAGCAAGATCGGCGTCTCGCCGATGCGGGCCAAGGACGTAATCGGCAGCTACGACCCCGACGCCGAGGTCCTGACAATCGTGCAGTTCAACCTGCCGGTCGACTCGGGCAACATGCCGTACGTCAACAGCTTGTGGGAGCGGCAGGAAGAGCCGTTCGCCGGGGATGCGGTCAACAGCTACAACGACGGCCCGCCGTCGCCCGGCGCGACCCCCCTGGGGCCCTTCTACGAGATCGAGACCTCCAGCCCCGCGGCCGAGCTGGACCCGGGAGAGACCCTTTCACACGAACACCGGACCTTCCATTTCGCCGGCGACCAAGACGGGCTGGAGACCATCGCGCGGTCCGTGCTCGGGATCGACCTGGACAAGATCGCATAGGTCAGGCCCGCGACCGAAGTTGTGACCGGCGCTCGCGGCGACTATACTTCCGTGACCCGCCGATTGAGGCGTATCGGGCGCTCCATCGGCGGGATCGGGTACACGTTCGCAGAAACCAGGGCCGCTTCGGCCCGAGAACGCTGCGCCGTCCGGAGCGGTAAGATAAGAGGAGAATGCCATGAGTGATTCGGTTCTGTCCCGTATCGGTCGAGCGGCCAAGATGGCCACGGTGGGCGCAATCCGAACGGCCGGGGATGTCGGCGAGGCCGTGGTCGAGTCCACCCGCGACGTGGTCTGCACCGCGCTGGATGGCGTGACCGACGTGACGACGGCCGCGTTCAAGAGCGTCGCCGAGATCGTCAAGGGCGCCGTCCACGCGGCGGCGGATGTGGGTTCCGACATCGGCAAGACGACGCAAAAGGCCGTGCGCGGCGCCGTAAAGGGCGCGCACGAGACCGGCGCGGACGTCGGCAAGGCGGCCGTGGCCGCGGTGCGCGGCAGTATCGAGGCCGTGCAGGAAGTCGGAGGCGATACGACCAAGGCCCTGCAAAACGCCGTGACGGGCGCCCTTGACGCCGCCGGCGAGATCAGCGAGAAGACGGCCGAGGAGGTCGCCGACGCGCTCTCCTCGTCCGTGCAGGGGGCCAAGGAAGTCGTGCAATCCACATACAAGAAGAAGGAGTAGGTCGCCCCGGGCGCGGCGCAGCGTTCCCGGACGCCGCCGCGGAAAGCGACCTGATCCGTCCGCGCGATGCTCGAACGACTGGCGACCCGCGTGCAGCGGTTCCTGACGGCCCCGGCGGATGAGTTGAGCCGCTGCATGCGTCTGCTGCGCGGCCAGCTCCGCGTGTACATCCTCTCCGTTCGGCGTCTTCGCGAGATGAACGCGATGACGATGGCCTCGGCGTTGGCCTTCCGAACGATCTTCGCCCTCGTGCCGACGCTCGTGCTGGCGTACGTGGTGCTGAGCCCGTTGAGCGGGGCCGACACCGAGCAGCAGATTCGTTCCCTGCTGAACCAGGCAGGGCTCGGGGAGTTGCGTGTCCGCCGGGCGGCCGACGGGCCCGACCAACAACCGCCACCCGACACGCGCCCGGATGGAAAGGACACCCAACGCGCCGAGCGCCGAAGACGCCCCCGGGACCTGGCCGAGGGCCTCGGGCGGCTCGTGGCGGGGGTCGAGAGGAAGCTGACGCTCGGCGCCATCGGGCCCATCGGCGGCCTGGTGCTGATCTACTCGGCCGTGGCGCTGCTGACGGCCGTGGAACGGTCGCTGAACCGCGTCTTCGACGCTCCCAGGACGCGCCCCTTCCTCCACCGCGCGCTGCTCTACTGGTCCGCCGTGACACTCGTGCCGGTGGTGTTTCTCTCCGCCCGGTATGCCACCGGCCTGGCCGTGGACTTCGTCTCCCAGGCGCCCCACTTCGGCTGGCTGCTGGGCGGTCTGGCGCGGGTGCCGCAGTGGGCCCTCGGCGTGCTGCTGCTCGCCGGGGTGTACACCGCCCTTCCCAATGCCCGGGTGGGCTTCCGCAACGCCGCCGGCGGCGCGCTGGTAGCGGTGGCGTGCTGGGTCATTGGCCAGTGGGCGTTCGGGCTGTTCGTGGTGCATGCCGGCACGCGAAGCATCTACGGAGCGGTGGCGCTGTTGCCGCTGTTCCTGATCTGGCTCTATCTGCTCTGGATGATCTTCCTGTTCGGAGCAGTGCTGACCTACGCCGCCGGCAGCGCACGGACCTTCGCCCTCCATGGGCGGAAGGACGAGCCCGGCGCCGAGGCGTGGGACCTCGTGGCGGCCGCGGCGGTGATTGGATGCGCATACGAATCCGGCTCCGGCCCCGTTTCCAAGCAGCGGCTGGCGGTCGCCCTGGGTCTGCCCGAGCACGGCGTCTCGCCGCTGATACGAACGCTGGAGCGTCTGGGGGTCATCTGTCCGGCCGTGCGCAACACCGAGGCCGGCTTCGTACCGGCACGCCCCCCAAGCCGCATCAAGCTGGCCGATTTGTTCGGCGCCGCCGGCCCCGCCGTTGAGCCGGGCGCATCCCGCTGGCCGGGCAGGACGGCCCGCCTGGTGGACGCCGCGCGGGCGCGAACGGCCGCGGCCATGGACGAGTTGAGCTTGGCGGACGTGATCGCCAATGACGGCCCCGAGACATAGGAGCAAGGCATGACCCGCTGGCTCAAGCTTCCGTACGTCAAGCGCGGGCAGCCGCCCGGGACGCCGGTCTACGTCGGCGCGCCGAAGGTCGGCCCCGTTCGCGTCACCGTGATCGACTACGGCCCGGATCGTTGCGAACAGCGAGAGATCGGCGAGCCGACCGAGTGCTTCGGCTACCGGGACACCGAGACCGTCACTTGGATCAACGTCGACGGCGTCCACGACGCCGCGCTGGTGCAGGCGCTGGGGGAGCACTTCGGCCTCCACCCCCTCGTGCAGGAGGACATCCTCAACACGGAGCAGCGCCCCAAGGCCGAGGACTTCGGCGACCGCCTCTGCGTGTTCGTCAAGATGCTCCAGTGGAACGAGGGCGCCGACGAAATCGAGCCCGAGAGCGTGAGCTTGGTGCTGGGGCCTCGGTTCGTGATCTCCTTCCAGGAGCGGGCGGGCGACGTCTTCGAGACGGTGCGGGACCGGATCCGAGAGAACAAGGGCCGCATCCGGCGGATGGGGGCCGGGTACCTGGCCTACTCGCTGCTCGACGCCATCGCCGACGGCTACTTCGTCGCCCTGGAGCGGCGTGCCGAGAGCATCGAGCAGATCGAGGACGATCTCGTCGGCCGCGTCGACCCGGCCCTGCTGGGGCGGATACACCGGTTGCGCCGCGAGGGGCTGATGGTGCGCCGGGCCGTTTGGCCGGCGCGAGAACTGGTCAGCGTGCTGGAGCGGAGCGAATCGCCACTGATCTCCACCGAGGTCCAGCCGTACCTGCGCGACCTGTACGACCACACGGTGCAGGTGATCGACACGGCCGAGACTTTCCGCGAGATGCTCTCCGGGATGCTCGATACGTACCTGTCCAGCCAGTCGAACCGGATGAACGAGGTGATGAAGGTCCTGACGATCATCGCCACGATCTTCATCCCGCTGACCTTCATTGCGGGCATCTACGGCATGAACTTCCAGCACATGCCGGAGCTGCACCGGTCTTGGGCTTACCCGGCCGTGCTGCTGGTCATGCTCTGCGTCGGGCTGGTCATGCTGGCGTGGTTCCGCCGCAAGCGCTGGCTGTAGCGCCCCGTGAGCACAATCCGCCCGAGAGCCAGCGCCGCCGCCAGGCCGGGCCAGACCAGCGCCGCCCAGGCCGGACGGGGGAAGACGCCGCCGGACTGCCGGGCCACCTGCCACGCGAACGTCGCCGGCGCGAGCCGGCCGATCGCCCGCCCGGCCGTGGGAGTCGCGAACTCCAGCGCGATGTAGTGAACCGCGGGCAGGGCCAGCCCGGCGGCCACGGGCAGCAGCAGGAGAAGCCACCGCCACTCCCGCAACTCGGCCAGCAGCCCGCCAACGGCCAGCGGGACGGTCCACACACACAGCACGTAGACGACAACTCGCAGCACGTCCGGCGCGGTGGCGTTCGAGACGTGGGCGGCCGGAACGTACAGCGGAAGCGTCACCAGCAGCAGACCGAGCATCTCCACGCCCGAGCGACGCCAGTAGTGCTCCGCTCGCCCGCGTGCAGCCCGTTGCAGCGCCGCCACGGGCCAAGCCAACAGCCCGAAAAGCACCTGCGCGGCCGCGAGGATCGACAAGGCCGGCAGGACCGGCTCGATTCGGCCGGTGATCGGCACGTAGAACCAGCGAGGGTACAGACCGGCCATGAATGCCAGCAGGCACGCCGCCAGATAGAGCAACCCGAGCGGCTGCCACAGGGCAGACAGCACCGTCCGCCTTGTCGAGTACTGGATCATGTCGCTCAGCGAGGTCGCGAGCCGTGCGAGCGAGACAGCCGGTCATCGCGGCGCATCCGGGCACGCAACGCGGCATGGCGCCGCCGGTCATCCGGCCCGTAGCGCTTCACCACCGTCTGGTCGTGCCGCGTCAGGTCCACCTGCGCGTGAAACCCGGCGAGCCGTCCCCCGTGGCGGGCGGCATACGCGTCCAATTTGGCCAGCTTGCACTCGGTCGGCACGACCCAATCCCCGTCCGGGTGCGGGAAGCGTCCGAAGACGATCTCCGTCCGTCGGCCCCAGTCGTCCACCGCCACCATGCGAATCTGCGGCGCCGCTCGGGTCGCCCGCCAGCCGATGTTCCGGACGTCGACTTCCACGATCTGCGCGGCGTACGGCCGCTTCCACAGGAGCTTCACGAGCCGCAGCCCCGCCTCGACGTCGTCTCCGGGCCAGGGCTCGCCCGGCGCGGGCGACTCGGCCTCCACGCCGCGGATGAAAACGTAGTGAACCCGCACCACCCGAGCGCCGGCGGGCAGCTCCGCGCGATCCATGAAATACGCCTCCCGAGTGCCGCCGCCGGACCGCGGCACCGAGGCCCGCCACCGCGGCACATCGTCCGGCAGGCGGTGGGCGTCGTGCGAGACATACTGCCAGGATCGGCCGTCCGGGGTCAGCACCCTTGCGGCCGGGGAGCGGTAGATTGCGTCGATCTCCGCCACGCCCCGCGCCGGATCATCCGTGCGAAGCTTGCGGATGCCCCGCACCTCACGGACCCATGGATTCGCGTTTGCGCGGCGGTGGATCTGGCGCGTCAGCTCGGGGTCGCGAAGATCGCCTTCGTGCGGCAGAACGTCCGAGCGGATGTCGCGTGCCAGCGAGGCGGGCATCCAGCCCGGCGTGTCGCACAGCCGCGCCGATACGGACACGTGCCCCCGGCCGGGATGGTGCTGGACGTAGCCGTGCGCGGCCCACAGCCCCGCGACGAGCCCGGCCAGCGGCGCCATCGTCGCGAGAATGCGCAAGGCGATGCCGCCGATCAGAGCGCGCCGCTCCGCGACGGCCTCTCCGGCCTTGTGCAACCATGCGACGGGGCCGGAGCCGTCGCCGGCGGAATCTGTCTGCTGCGCGCGGGCCATCTGGGCGCCTCCGTGCTTCCCAATATCCCTTATCGGCTCGACGCCCGCGAATGCGCCAGTGTCACAAGCCGCCCGGCCAGCGATTCGAAGCTGATGCCGACCCGCCCGGCCGCCATCGGTAGCAGCGAGTGGCTGGTGAAGCCCGGGATCGTGTTGACCTCCAGCACCTGCGCCTCGCCCGCCTCATCCAGGATAAAGTCGACCCGCGACATGTCCCGGCAACCGAGGGCATGGTGCGCCGCCATTGCGGCCTCGCGGAGCCGCTCGCAGATCGGCTCATCGAGCCCGTGGTCGAACTCGTACCGGGTGCCCGCATCGTCGGCGTACTTCGCGCGGTAGTCATAGAAGTCCCCGGCCGGAACAACCTCCAGCACCGGCAGCGGCTCCTCGCCGAGGATGCCCACGGTCAGTTCCCGACCGGCTGCGTACCGCTCAATCATGGCCCGGCCGTACCCGTCGAGCAGCAGGTCCAAGGCCGTGTCGCGTTCGGACTCGCTCCGGGCGATGGTGATGTCCACGCTGGAGCCGCCGTCAACCGGCTTGCAGACGACCGGCAGCGGCAACTCGGCCAGCCACCCGCGAACCTGCGCCGGTGCGTGATATTGCTCCACGATGATCCAATCCGGCGTGGTCAGGCCCGCCCGGCGGAACCGCTGCTTGGCGGCGGCCTTGTCCAGGGCGAGCCGGCTGGCCTCCGGCCCGGAGCCCGTGTAGGCCAAGCCGCGCGCTTCACAGAGCTGCTGCACGTCGCCCGATTCGCCGAAGCTTCCGTGGAGGGCGATGAAAGCCACGTCGAGCCCCGCGCGATCCAGCGCGGACGTGTCCCGCGGCGAGATGTCAGCGCGCTGCACCTTGTGACCGCAGCGCTCCAGCGCCTCGGCGATGGCCGTGCCGCTCATCAGCGAGACCTCTCGCTCGGTAGAGGGTCCGCCCATCAGGACGGTGATATCAAGGGGCGCGCCGAAGGGAGCCGCGGCGTCGCCTTCCATGGCGGCGGAGGGCTTGCTCATGTCACCAGACCTCGATTTCCAGCTCCAAGTAGACCTCGGCCGTCTTGTAGACCTCCTCGCGGATCGTGTTGATGAGCTTGAGAACGTCGGAGGCCTTCGTGCCGGCGTCGGCGAGTATGAAGTTGGCGTGCTTGTCGGACACGTGGGCGCCGCCGACGCGCCGGCCCTTGAGCCCGGCTCGGTCGATCAGCGCACCGGCCGAGATGCCGCGCGGGTTCTTGAAAACACACCCGGCGTTGCGGCTGCCCAGCGGCTGGGTGTTCTTCTTATAGATCCATATCTGCTTGACCTGCCGGAGGATTCGGTGCGGATCGTCCTCCGTCAGCCGGAAGTCCACACCCAGGATATACCGGGCGGTGATGTTCGTCGATCGGTACGCGAAGGCCAACTCCGGGCGGTGCCGCGTGAACAGCTCGCCGCCGGCGGTCATGACCTCGACCGACTCGACGACGTTGCCGATGTCGCCGAACGAGCCGCCCGCGTTCATCCGGACGCAGCCGCCGACCGTGCCCGGAATGCCCGTGAGGCACTCCAGCCCGCCGAGTCCTTCCCGCACGCAGTGCAGCACGAGCTTGCCCATGTCCGCGCCGGCGGCGGCATGCAGGCCGCTCTCCGTACGGCGGTACTCCGTGAAGTGTCCCTGCCGCAGGTGCACCACCGCGCCGCTGAAGCCGGCGTCGTCGACCAGCAGGTTCGCCCCGGCGCCGAGGACGCGCGTCGGAATCTCGTTCTCGTTGCACCGACGGACGACCTCGCTCAATTCCTCGACGCTCCGGGGAGTGACGAAGTACTTGGCCGGTCCGCCGATGCCGAGCCACGTGTACGGCCCGATCGACTCATCCTGCCTGACGATCTCTTCCAAGCCCGCGAACAAGCTCATCTGCGATTTCCCAAACGTTGCCCGCCCCCATCGTCACCACCAGATCACCCTCGCCCAGTTGACCGCGCAGCCGCTCAAGAATCTGCCGGAAAGTCCCGGCGTACTCGGCCTCTCCGCCGTGGAGGCGGATCTGCGCGACCAGGTCCTGCGAGGAAATATACTCCTTCTCCCGCGCGCTGTCCCGGACGAAGTAGATGTCCGGCACGAACACCGCGTCCGCGGCCGTGAAGCTGCGGGCGAAATCCTTCAGCAAGAACCGTGTGCGACTGTGCTGGTGCGGCTGGAAGACGCACAGCAGCCGCCTCGGCTCGTAGCGTTCCCGCAGGGCCCGCAAGGTCACCTCGATCTCGGTCGGATGGTGGGCGTAGTCGTCCACGACCGTCACGCCCCGGCCCCGGCCCTTGAGCGTCATCCGCCGATGCGCGCCGCGGAAGCCGCCCAGGTGGCGGCAGATGTCCTCCGGCGTTAGCCCGGCGTGATGCAGCAAAGCGGCTGCCGACAAGCAGTTGTACACATTGTGGCGGCCGGGCAACGACGGCGTGACTCGCCCGAAGCGCCGCCCGCCGAAGCGGACCTCAAAGCCGTAGCGGCCCTGCCGCGGCCGAAGCTCAGCCGCCTGCCAGTGGCAGTCATCCGCCAGGCCGAAGGTCTCGACCGTGCAGCGGGCCGCCTCGGCCGCCCGCCGCGCCTCGCGGGACTCCCCGTTGACCACCAGAACGCCCTCGGGGGCCACCTGCGCCGCAAACGCGTGGAAGGCCTCCACGATCGCGTCGAGGTCCGCGTAGCAGTCCAGGTGGTCCTCTTCGAGGTTCAGGATAGTCGCAAGGTGCGGGCGCAGGTTCAGGAAGCTGCGGTCGAACTCGCACGCCTCGGCCACGAAGTGACGCCCGCCGCCCACGCCGCTCGGGCCGCCGAGCTGCTCGACCGTCGCGCCGATGATGTAGCTGGGCTCCGCCCCGGCCGCGTGCAGCGAGTGGGCGACCATCGCCGCCGTGGTGCTCTTGCCGTGCGTGCCGGCAACGGCGATGCCCACGTGATGGTCCATCAGCCGCCCGAGCATCTCGCTGTACTTCACCAGCTCCAGCCCGCGCTGCCGGGCGGCGACTCGTTCCGGATTCTGCTCGTGGATGGCGGCCGAGTGGACAACGATCTCGCAGTCCTCGGGGATGTTCTCGCCCCGCTGCCCCACGGCGACGGCCGCGCCGCGCTCGGCGAGCCGCCCCAGCGCCGCGCTATCCGCACGGTCCGACCCGGAAACGACCGCGCCACGCTCCAGCAGCATCTGCGCCAGGGCGCGCATGCCCGAGCCGCCGATGCCGATCATGTGAATCCGTCGCCCTGAGAAGGTTTCTTCGCTTGCGAGCCGGGCGGAGGTGTCTTCGCGGGGCGCCATCTCTCGGGGCATCGTACTGCTCCTGGGGTGCGGAGTCAAAGCGGGCGCAGTGAGACCCTCCGGCCTCCTTGCCCTTCCTTCTATCGCCCTGCCTCAGGCGATTCCTTTAGAACCGGCAAGCCAGCCCGCCACGTCCGCCGCGGCCTCGGCCGGCCCCGCGCCGCCCGCCGCCTCTCGCATACGGCTGACCGCGGCGTCGTCATCCAGCAGCGGGAGGACGACCTTTCGGAGTCGCTCGGCGTTTACGCGTGCGTCAATGGCGTCCTCGCACAGAACGGCCGCCCCGGCCGCCACGAGCTCGGCCGCATTGTGGCGCTGCTGCTGATCTCGATGGTACGGATATGGCATGATGACGGCCGGCGTGCCGTTCGCCGACAGCTCCGCCACGGTCACCGCCCCGCCGCGGCAGAGCACCAGGTCGGCCGCCGCGTAGCCAAGGTCCATCCGCCGGCAATAGTCTATCAGCCGGACCGCGGAGCCGGGATAGCCGCCCGGCAGCCCGGCACGCTCCGGACCGGCCACATGCAGCACCTGCCAGCGATCCGACCGCCGGGCCAACTCGTCGCCCAGCGCTGCCACGGCCGCGTTGACCGTCGCCGCCCCGCTGCTGCCTCCGAACACCACCAGCGTCCGCCGCCCGGCATCCAGCCCGAAGTGGTGCATCGCCTCGTCGCGGGTACCCGTTGCGATCTCGCGACGCACCGGGCAGCCCACCACTTGCACCCGTTGCCGAACCGGTCCGGGCAGGTACTCCGCCACTGACTCGAATTGGGCGAAGAGCACTTGCGCGTGCCGAGCGAGATAGCGGTTCGCCTTGCCGGGGACGGCGTCCGGGTTGAGCAACCCGCGGCGGATGCCCCGCCGGGCGGCCTCGCGCACGACCGGCCCGGCCGCGAAGCCGCCGAGCCCCAGCACGGCCGACGGCTTGAGGTCGCCGAGCATCTGGCGGGCCAGCCGCCGCGATGCGCTCCACGCCCGCAAGAAAGCGGGTACGTCGCCGGGGCGGCGCGGCAGCGGCCGCACCGGCTGCTCGACAGTCGCCACGTCCGGGATCGGCCCGAGAATCCGCCGGTCGAGGGGGCGATCCGAGCAGGCGAAGACGATCTTGGCCTGTGGCTCCCGCCGGCGCAGCTCCTCGGCCACGGCCAGGCCGGGGTACAGGTGCCCGCCCGTGCCACCGCCGGCGAGGATGTAGAGCTTGCCCGTCATCGCTTGAAGCTTACCGCTCGTGGCACCGAACCGCGACCGCTCAGGTCGTCGGGCACGCCAGTTCCTCCGGCGAATCGTCGGCGCGCGCCGGCGAGCGCTGCTTGGCCGGGTCGGGCGCCTCGTGCGGGCCGTGAGCCGTCACCGAGACCATCAGCCCGACCGCCGCCGCCATGATGACCAGGGCCGTGCCTCCGGCCGAGATGAACGGGAAGCTCATGCCCGTCGGCGGCAGGATGACCAGGCCCACTGCGATGTGCAGAAGCGCCTGGGACGCAATGACGAACCCCAGCGCCCCCGCTAGGATTCGGCCCATCGGATCCTGCGACCGCACGGCCGCCCGGCGGGCGGAGATGATCCACAGCCCCACCACGCCGAACAGCAGCATGGCCCCCAGGAAGCCCCATTCCTCGCAAAAGACCGAGAAGATGAAGTCCGTCGACCGTTCGGGCAGGAAGAACTTCTGCATGCCCTCGCCGAGTCCCTTGCCGGTCCAGCCGCCTTCGAGAATGCCCGTCAGCGACTGCCGCGGCTGGTACGACGTGGCGTTGGCGGTCGACCACGGATCGAACATCGCGGCGATGCGGTTCCAGCGGTACGGCACCCGCACCACCAGCGCGTAGAAGCCGACCGCGCCCGCACCGGCCAGGGCAAAGAGGTAATACAGCGGGACGCCTGCCAGCAGCATCGTCACGCCCGCGGCCGCGACGATCACGGCGGCCGTGCCGAAATCCTCCGTCACGATCGGCGTCAACGCGGCTCCAATGGCCAGCAGACCCACGAAGAACGTCTTGGGCGACTTCGGGTCCGCGCCCGGTCGGCCGAACCATGCCGCCAGGAACACGATCAGCGCCAGTTTGATGACCTCGGACGGCTGGAAGCCGATGGCGTACTGCTCCGGGCCGACCTGCACCCATCGCCGGTAGCCGCCGACGGCCTTACCGAGCGGCGTGAACACGAGGAATCCGCACGCGACGGCCGCGGCCAGCAGCGCAAGCGCGGCTATCGGCGTGCGCTGCCCCCAGAGCAGCTTGCGGTAATCCAGCCGCCAGGCGACGAGCATCACCAGCAGCGCCAGCCCGGCGAAGAGCGTGTGGCGAATCTCCCTGCGGGCATACCACGGGGGCAGGTCGTCAGTCGACACGACGGCGCTGTGGACCAACACGACGCCGAGGGCCAGCAGAGCCAGTGTCGCCAGCATCAGCGCCTGACCGGTTCCGTTGTGTCGGAGCGGCAGCGTGCGTTCGGGTTCGGGCATCCTTGCCTCGCGATCCACTTTGACCGTGCGGCCACGTATGTGTCTTCGTCACCTCAGCTTCAGCGTCGCCAGCGCCAGCGCCGCGCAGATCATCCCCAGCAGCCAGAAGCGGACGACGACCTTCGTCTCCGCCCATCCGCCGAGGTGGAAATGATGGTGCACCGGCGCGCAGCGGAACAGCCGCTTGCCCTCCATGCCGCCGGGCCCCTTGGTCAGCTTGAAGTAGCCGATCTGCAGCAGCACGCTCACCGCCTCCATCACGAACACGCCGCCGGCGATCAGCAGCAGCAGTTCCTGGCGCGTCACCAGCGCGATGTAGGCGACGATGCCCCCCAGTGGCAGCGAGCCCGTGTCGCCCATGAACACGTGCGCGGGCGGGGCGTTGTACCACAGGAAGCCCAGCGACGAGCCGAGCAGCGCGGCGCAGATGACGGCCATCTCGCGGGCCTCGGGCCCGACCAGCGGCATGTGCGTCGCCGCGGCCCAGTCGGCCGTGCCGACCGTCCAGGTCAGCATCATCAGCACGCCCGCGACGATGGCCACGCAGCCGGAGGCCAGCCCGTCCATGCCGTCGGTCAGGTTCACCGCGTTGGTCGAGCCGACCAGCGTCAACACCATGATGATGACGTAGGCGAACATCGGCAGGTAGATGTGACCCCGCCAGAACGGGAAGTAGAGCTGCTTGGCCGGCTCGAGGTACTGTCCGTACGAGCGGGTGAACACGGCCAGCAATACGGCCAGTCCGATCTGGAAGACCAGCTTCTCCCACATCTTCAGCCCGTCGCGCGAACCCGTGCCGGCGGAGTACCGGAGCTTGAGCCAGTCGTCCACCGCCCCGAGGCCGCCAAGCCAGATCAGCGCGACCATGCTCATGCGAATGTAGCCGTTGCCGAGGTCGCCGAAGATCAGCGTCGCGGCGAAGATCGCGATGACGATCAGGATGCCGCCCATCGTCGGCGTGTTGGACTTGTAGCGGCTGAGCCGGTTGAGGTCCGCGTGATCGAACTCCGGGCGGTCGCCCAGCTTGCGCTTGACCAAGAAGCGGATCATCCGCGGGCCGAGGATCAGCACGATCAGGAAACTCGCCACCGCCGAGCCGGAGGCCCGCAGAAGTAGACTCTCTCCGCCCAGCAAGCTGTGAATCACCGCGTCCCGTCCTTGGCCGGATCCGGTCCGGCCGGCTTCTCATCCTTCGCCCGCGCGTCGCAGACGGCCTGCACCACGCGCTCCATCGCCATGCCGCGCGAGCCCTTGACCAACACCGCGTCCCCCTGCCGCAGGCGCGCGGGCAGTTCGCGCGCCAGCGCCGTCACCTCGTCGATGCATTCGGCGGCCGCGCCGGCATCCTTCGCCCCCTCCGCGATATATCGACCCAGCGCGCCGACGCCGATGAGCAAATCGACGCCCCGGCCGGCCGCCTCGCGACCCGCCTGGCGGTGCAGTTCCTTGGCGCGGTCGCCCAGCTCCAGCATGTCGCCCAGCACGGCGATCCGGCGCGACGCGGGCGTCTCGGCCAAGACCTCAAGCGCCGCCGCTACGCTGGCCGGGTTGGCGTTGTACGCGTCGTTGATGATCGCAACGCCCTCATGGGACATGCTCTGAAGCCGCATCGGCACGCCCGGGAAGTCCGCCAGCGCCGCGGCCGCCGCATCCTGGGTGAGCCCGAATCGCTGCACGGCGGCGATCGCCGCCAGCGCGTTCAGGGCGTTGTGCTCGCCGGGAACCGGCAGGTCGGCCCACAGGCGGTCGTTGATCTGGATCCGCTGCCCGTTCGGGCTGGGCTCGCGGCCCGTCAGGCGGAGGTCCACGTGCTCGGAGCGGCCGAACCGGACCAGCCGCCGCCCCGTTCCGTTCGTCGCCGGATCCAGCGCCAGCCCCGCGGCCCGGCGCAACGGCTCGGCGTCGCCCAGCAGGATACCCATGCCGCCGGGCACCAGGCAGCTCAGCAGCGATGCCTTCTCGACGGCGACGCGGTCTACGTTGCCCAGCTTCTCCGTGTGTGCGGCCGCGACGGAGGTGACCACCGCCACGTGCGGACGGATGAGCGAGCCCAGCGCCGCGATTTCCCCCGGGGCGCTCGTGCCGACCTCGCAGATCACATAGTCGTCGCCCGGCTCGACGCTCAGCAGCGTCATCGGCACGCCGATGTCGTTGTTGAAGCTCTTCGGCGAGCAGCGGCCGGCGAGATGCTTGCCCAAGACGTGGTCGATCATCCGCTTGACGGTCGTCTTGCCGTTTGAGCCGGTCACCGCCACCACCGTGGCCGACGTCATCTCCCGGTAGTACGAGGCCAGTTCCCCCAGCGCCCGGCGGGTGTCCGGCACAACCAGCAGCCCCATCGGGCCCTCTTCGGGCAGTGAAGCGAGTTGGTCCGCGTCCCGAGCCACGACGGCCGCGACGCAGCCCGCCTCCTCCGCTCGGGCGAGGTAGTCGTGCCCGTCGAAACGCTCGCCGCGCAGCGCGAAGTACACCTCGCCCCCAGTCGCGGTGCGCGTGTCCGTGCTCACGTCGCGAACGGAGCCCTCGCTCGGCGGGCGCAGCCACCGACCCCGGAGCGCCTCGCGGATTTCCTCGGCCGTAAGCGGCTTCACGGAAGCACCCCCGCGCTGCGCAGCGCCGCGGCGGCGACTTCCATGTCGTCGAAATGTACGCGCCGAGAGCCGATCTGCTGGTACGTCTCGTGGCCCTTGCCGGCGATGAGGATGACGTCGCCGGCTTCCGCCTCCGCAACGGCACGCCCGATGGCCGTGCGACGGTCCGGCTCGACGGTGGCGCGAGACCGGCCGGATTCGGTCAGCCCGGCCACGATTTCCTCGATGATCGCCTGTGGATCTTCGCTGCGGGGGTTGTCCGAGGTGATCCACAGTCGGTCGGCCATGTCTTGGGCGATGCGGGCCATGCGCGGCCGCTTGGCGCGGTCGCGGTCGCCCCCGCACCCGAACACGAGGATCAGCCGGCGATGCTCGATGGGCTGCAAGGCGGCTAGAACGTTTTGCAGGGCGTCATCCGTGTGGGCGTAGTCGACGAACACCTGGAACGGCGCCTCCGCCGCCACCCGGGCCAGCCGGCCCGGCACGGCCGCCACGCCGGACAGCGCCTCGGCGATCTCCGGCAACCCCACGCCGAGCCCGCGGCATGCGGCCGCCGCGGCCAGGCAGTTCAGCACGTTGTGCCGGCCGATCAGGGGCGTCGCCACGCCGACCTCGGATTCCCCGTCCCGCAGCAGGAGTCGCGAGCCGGTGGCATCGATCTCGTCGATTCGGGCCCACACGTCGGCCGCCGAACTCAGCCCGAACCAGCACACCCGAGCGCTCGTCGCTGCCGCCATCGTCTCGCCGGCGGGGTCGTCCCGATTGATCACGGCCACGGCGCTCGCCGGCAGGTCCTCGAACAGCCGCCGCTTGGCGGCCGCGTAGGCGTCCATCGTGCCGTGGTAGTCCAGGTGATCGCCCGAGAGGTTGGTGAACACGCCCGCGGCAAAGGCCACCCCGGCCGTGCGGCGCTGGTCGAGCGCGTGCGAGGACGTTTCCATCACGAGGTGCGTCCGCCCCGCTTCGACCATCTCCGCCGTCAGCTCCGCGAGCTCAACGGGGCCCGGTGTGGTATTGGTCGCGGGGGCGGCCTGTCCGCCCGTCTCGTACGCGATGGTGCCCAGCAGCCCCGGCAGGTGCCCCGCGTGGGCGAGCACAGCCCGAATCAGATGGGCGACGGTCGTCTTGCCGTTCGTGCCGGTCACCGCGACGCAGGTCAGCTTGCGCGCCGGCCAGCCGCGGACGGCCTGGGCCAGCGGCCCGGCCGCCTGCCGGGTGTCGGCCACGCTCGCGAACGGCACGCCCTCGGGAACGCCCGCCGCGTCCTCGCACACGATACAAGCAACACCGGCCTCCACGGCTTGGGGGATGAAGGCATGGCCGTCCCGCACCGGACCGCGCACGGCCACGAAGCACGTGCCCGGCGCGCAACGGCGCGAGTCGGTGTGCACGTCGGTCACGTCGGCGTCATGCCCACGGCGGCGGCATGCGACGCCCGCTTCTGTCAGCAGTTCGGAGAACCTCATCGTCCATGTCGGCGCCCGCCCGCAGGCGCAGTATAGCGTATCGCACGCGCCGGGATGCAGTCACCGCAATCCGGCCGCCACGCTAGCGATGGGCCACGGCGCTCGGGCCCCGCCGGGACGGACGCGGGCAGAGCGTCCGGTCGCCGGGCACCTCCAGGTAGGTCAGCGACCGTTCCAGCACGTCACGAACGTACGGCGCCGCCACCTTCGATCCGTAGTAGCCCTTGTCCGGATCGGGCCAGTAAACGCTGATGACGCACAGCAGTCGCGGCCGGTCGACCGGCGCCGCCCCGACGAAGCTGGCGGTGTAGGCCCCATCCACGTATCCGCCGGGGCCCGGAATCTGGGCCGTGCCGGTCTTGCCCATGCTGGTCCACCGCGACATGCGGCAGCTTTTGCCGGTACCGCGCTCGACGACCTGGCCCAGCACGCGGCGGGTCTGGGCCGAGGTCCGCTCGCTGAGGACTCGCGCGACGACCTCGCGTTGCCCGGCACGGACGATCTCGCCGTCCGGACCGCGGATGTGGTCCACGAGGCGCGGGCGGAGCAGCTCGCCGCCGTTGATGAGCGCCGCGTACGCCATCGCGAGCTGAAGCGACGTGACGGACATCTCCTGGCCGAACGGGATGCGCGGCGTGCTGTAGCCGTTCCACTTCTCCAGGTCGCGGAGGATGCCCGCGTCCTCGCCCGGCAGCTCGATGCCGGTCTGCCGCCCGAGCCCGAAGCGCGACGCCACCGCGTACAGCCGCGAGTTTCCCAACAGCAGGCCGATCTTGGCCATGCCGATGTTGCTGGAGTAGACGACGATGTCCTCCACGCTCAGGTGGTCGTACCGCTTGCCGTGGTCCCGGATCGTCCCGCCGCGGGGCACCCGGAAGACGCCCTGTTCGCAGTAGATCTCGCTGCCGTAGCGGACAAGCCCGGCCTGCACCGCGGCGGCGGCGAATACCGGCTTCATCACGCTGCCCGGCTCGAACGGCATGCTGATCGCCCGGTTCACCGCCCGCGGCAGGTCCTCGGCGCGGAAACGGCCCGGATCGAAGCTTGGCGCCGAGCACATCGCCAGGATCTTGCCGGTCGACGGATCGACGACGACGCCGGCCGCCCAGGTCTTACCCGGCAGGCCGTAGGTGGCGACGCTCTCATGCACCGCCTCCTCCAGATACCGCTGGATCTCCGTGTCCAGGCACAGATACACGCTGCTGCCGTCGCGCGGCAGGGTGCATTGGTCCCCGAGCGGGTACACCGGCCTTCGGCGTGAATCGGCCAGCACGACCCGGCGCCCGTCCTCGTGCCGCAGGTAGGGCTCCATGGCCAGCTCCAGCCCGCCGCCGCCCCTTCCGTCGCGCCGACGGAAGCCCAGTACAGTCGCGGCCAGCGGGCCGTTGGGGTAGTAGCGACGCCACTCCTCGGTGATGCCCACGGCCCGCAGGTCGAGCCCCTCGACGGCCTCCCGCTCGGGCTCGCCGATTTCGCGCTTCAGCCACACGAAACGCTTGTCCCGCCGTGCGAGCAGGTCGTCCATCACCTCTCGCGGCGCCCGACCCAGCGCGCGGGCCACGCCCAGCGCCGCGGCGGGCAGTTCCCCGTCGGGGATGATGGCGGGATCGGCGAAACAGCTCGGCACTCGCTCGCTGCCGGCCATCACGACGTACGAGCCGCGGGTGCGAGCGAAAATGTGCCCCGGCCGCGCCGGCATGTGGAAGACTCGCCGCTGCTGGCGGCGCGCCAACTCCGCGGCTCGCGGTCGCTCATCCCGCATCAGCAAGCTCAGTCGGGCCACCATCAGCCCCAGCGCGACGAGCAATAGCCCGAAGACCAGATTGTATCGCCAGGTGCCCGGCGGCCTCTTGCTCATCGTGCCCTCGCGCCTCCCTCCTCCGGCCGGCAGACGACCTGATACTGAGCGTCGCCCCGCGGCACCCATTCGACGCCCATCGCCCAGGCCCGGCGGCGCACCTCCTCGACGGCGACCTGACGCCGAATCCGCGCCTCGTACCGCCAGATTTCCGGGCGGATCGCCCGGCGGCGCATTTCCAGCCGTTGGAACTCCTGCCGATAGCGCAGCTCCTGCCGCCGCAGGCCCACGAGGGCCACCGCGATGCCCGTCAACGCCAGGATGACAACGGCGATTCGCATGATTGGCTACACTTCGGCCGATTCCCTTTCACCGGCAAGGACGCCCACTTCGCCCGGCCCGTTGCCGGAGACCCGCCCGAATGGACGCCTGGAGACGGCTCCAAGCGGTTCGGGCTCTTCGGACTTCAGGCAGTAGGGGCTGCCCGCCGCCCTGTCCTGCTCCTCTGTGGTTGTTGCGTCCTCAGTGACGAATCCGTCCGTCAGGAATTCGCAGCTTCATGCCCGGCGATACGACGTCCGGGTCGGAGATCACATCCTGATTGGCCTCGTAGAGCCGTCGCACGGCCGAGCGGCTGCCGTCGTTCATCTGCTCCCGTGCGATCCGGGTCAGCGTATCGCCCGACCGGACGGTGTACGTCCGCGGCTGCGGACGGGAGCGGCCCGACAGGTCCATCGTGCTGCCACCCGGCGAGTCGCGCCGCGGTGCGGTGCCGGTGGCGCGGGTTGCCGGTCGAGGGGCCGGCTCGCCGCCGGGGATCACCAACACCTGGCCCACGCGCAGGACGTTCGGGTCCGGCACGACGTCCGCGTTCGCCTCATGCAGCCGGCGTACCGCGGCCCTGCTGTCGTCGCCCATCTTGGTGCGGGCAATGCTCGTGAGCGTATCGCCCGGACCGACGGTGTAGGTTTGCCGCTCCCGAATTCGGGCGCGCCGCGTGTGTGCGACCGGCCGCGAGCGCTCCGGCCGTGCTCGCGCCGGCGTTGCCCGTTCTCGGCTCGGCCGCTCGGTCGCGGCCGGCCGCGTTTCACGCTCCCGGCGCGTCGCCGCCAGAGGCCTCGGCTCCTCCCGGTGTGCCCGGCGGGCGAGGGATTCCGGCCCTCCGCCGTTATCCGCGGGCTTGTCCGCTTGGGCCTGCGGATCGGACGCCTGGCTCGCCTGAGGCGGGCCGCCGGAACGCATCAACTCCGTCAGCACCAGCCCAAACATGATGATGAACGCCAGTCCTACCAGCAGTCCGATCCGCGCTTGCCTCGTCATGGCCGTTCTCCGTCCGTGTCTTCGGTCCCGCCGGCCCCCCCGTGGCCGGCAGGACGCTGTCAGTCATCCGATCCATCGGATTCCGCGAAGCTTGGCCGAGCGGCTCCGCGGGTTCCGCCGCGATTCCGCCTCACTGGCCGTTATCGGCTTTCGGGTCAGCACTTCCGCACGCTGTTCGGCCGCCCAAGCCCGGAAGGCCCGCTTGACCGGCCGATCCTCGAGCGAGTGGAAGCCGATGACCGCCGCCCGTGCGCCCGTCGCCAGCACGTCCGGCAGGGCCGCCAGCAGCCGTTCCAGCGAGCCCAGCTCGTCATTCACGGCGATCCGCAGCGCCTGGAACGTCCGGGTCGCCGGATGCACGCCCCTGCGACGCCGTCGCACGGGCGCCGGCAACGCCCCGACCACGATCTCCGCGAGCATGCCGGTCCGCTCGACCCGCCGGCCGCGGCGGGCGTGAACGATCGCCCGTGCGATCCGCCGGCTGTACCGCTCTTGGCCGTAACGGTAGATCAGATCGGCCAGGTCCGTCTCGCGGAGCTCGTTGACGAGGTCGGCGGCAGTCCGGCCCCGGCCCGTGTCCATCCGCATATCCAGCGGGCCGTCGGCGGCGAAGCTGAAGCCGCGCCCCGGGTCATCGAGCTGCGTGCTGGCCACACCCAGGTCCGCCAGCAGAACGTCGGCCGCGTTCGCCTCCGCCTGTTCCAGCACCTGGGCGACATCGGCAAAGTCGGCATGGAACAGGCGGACGCGTGGGGCGAAGGGCGCCAACCGTTGCTTGGCTCGGGCGAGGTTCGCCTCGTCCCGGTCGATGCCGATCAGCCGAAGGTCGGGTCCGCCGCGCGACAGAAGGTCCGCGGCGTGCCCGCCGAGGCCGACCGTGCAGTCGACGATCCGCTCCCCGGCCGCAGGCGAGAGCAACTCCGCCACTTCGTCCCGCAGCACAGGGGTATGGCCAGCGAAGCGGTCCATCGCCGCGCTGGCCAGCACTACACGAGGGCGGGCTGGCGATCCATCGCCGCCTTCGCGTAGTCCGAAAGGTCAAGCCCGGTGTACCCGCCTCCCAGCGCCTGAACGCGGGCCAGTCTCGTCGCCAGTTCTCGCAGGCGCTGCCGGTGCCTGTTTTCCAAGTTCTCAGGCGTGCCGAGCCGGCGCCGCAGTTCCGCAAGAGACGCGCTTTGGCTTCCGTGCCGCGGTCGCGTCCCGGCCTTGGGCGACTGGGAGGCAGGCATGGTCGAATCCTTTCGCACCGGGGTATCGTTCGTTCCGCCGGTCGGCCGGTCTACCGCCGACGGTACTATGCCGAGTTGTCTTGTGAGGCGAGCCGCTCCGCCGCGTCGTAGAGCATCTCGCCGTATGTCGGCAGCTCCTCGTCGAGCCGCTTGTCCCACTGATCCGCCGGCCAGATCTCGATGTGGTCGTTCATGCCGACCAGCATGACCCGATCCGACAACGACGCCCGGCTCACCGACCGCTCCGGAAGCACGATCCGCCCCTGCGAGTCCGGCTTCACCAGCCGGGCCATCGCGAACAGCAGATCGATCTTCCGCTGCTCGCGGCTCGGCAAGGGCGAGCGACGCATCGAAGCCACCAGCCGGCGGTAGTACGCGTCCGGATACAGCCACAAGTGACGATCCGGGCCCAGGATCAGGATGAAGCTCTCGCCGTCCTCCGACGGGGCGATGGACTCGCGAAGCATCGAGCTGATCGCAAGCCGCCGCTTGCTGTCGATCGTCTGCTCGAATTCTCCGACAAAGAACGCCATCAGTTGGTCTCGCCCGCCACCACATGGGATTGGCAGGGAATCTAGTCCACTATCAGGGACAGCCGCAAGAAAAAAACTGGAACTTCGACACTTTTCTTCAGATGGGAGCTGACCTTACAGACAGCAAACTGCCCAGCATGTGGGCCGCGAGGCCGAGCGGGCCCCGATATCTGGCCTTGGCGGCGGGTCGAGATTTTCTTCCGGCCGCCCGTCCGGGCTGCGGCCGGCGGACCGGCCGCGATGGCGCGATCCATCGACATCGCGCCGTTTTCCTACCTTCGGCCAAACGAACGGCTGCTGATAAGAGAAACCGCGGCAGAAGGCGCCGACGCCTACTGGAATTCCCTCGGATGGCGCCGCTTGAGGTCGCGGATGGCGTACTCCCGGCCGGTTCTCTTGAGGTACTCGCAGTAGCTCGCCAACTGCCCGCGGGCATGGAACGGCCCGCCCTCGGAGAGTACCGTCCAAATCGGATCGGTCGCATAACCATCGAGCTGCGTAGCCATCATGTGGTCGTGCCATTCCGTCAGCTTGTGGGCCGCCTCGTGGCACACCTCCGGCCGCTCGGCCGCCAAGTCGTGCTGCTCGTGCGGGTCCTGCTCCACATTGAAGAGCATCTCGCGGGGCCACAGGTGGAACCCGTCGTGGTACGTGCGGATGTACATCCACGGGCCGAAGCGCACGCCGCGCTGGCACACATGGCAGCCCTGTCCCACGACGAGGTAGTCGCGCCCGCAGTCCTCGCCGCGAAGGACAGCGGAAGCGTAACTCTGCCCGTCCCAGCTCGGGGCCGGGGCGATCCCCCACAGGTCGCACAGCGTCGGGCCGAGGTCCAGGTTGTAGTGCAGGCCGTTGTCGACGTGCCCGGCCATGCCGCCGGGCCAGCGTACGATCATCGGAATGCGGCACGTGACGTAGTCGGCCGTCGCGTGCTCGGCGTAGATGCCAAGCTCGCCGTGGTTCTCGCCGTGGTCGGCCGTGACGATGACGGCCAGATCGTCCATCACCCCTTGCTTCTCCAAGGCCGCCAGCAGCCGCCCGATGTGCTGGTCCATGTACGCGATGCCGCAGTCATACCCGTCGATGAGCTTCCGCAGCGCGTTCATGTCGGGCACTTCGCCGGGCTGACGGGGATGTTCCGGGCTGGTCCGGTTGTCGTACATGCTGACTTCGCGGGCACAGTGCGGGCCCACGAGCTTCTGGTGGCTCTCGAGCACTTCCTCGCTAAGCCATTCCGGCAGCGGCTCATCCGCGAACGGATTGCCAAACTCTTCCGGCGCCCGGTACGGTGTGTGGGGATCCCAGTAGTTCACGTGGAGGAACCAGTCGTCCTTGGCGGCGTTCCGCTCGATCCAGTCCAGCGCGACCGGCGTGACCTCCTCGGCCGACTCCCCGCCACACTTGCCCGTGTTGTGGACCTCGCAGAATCCGGCGTTGAAGGTCCAAGCGCCGTGCCGCTCGGCAAAAGGGCTGATGGAACACGTATGGAGCCCGCGCTCCCACTTCATCACGCCCCACAGTCCCTCCGTGGTCAAGCGGTCGTGGAAGCTGCGGTCCGGACCCTCGATCCGCATGTCCGCGGCCGTGCCGCCGTGGCCGATCACGCCCGTATGGATGCCGAACCGCCCGCTCATCAGGGCCGTGCGCGAAGGCAGGCACGGGGCGTCCGAGCAGTAGTACTGATTGAACCGAACGCCCTCGGAAGCGATGCGGTCGATGTTCGGCGAGGTGTTGCGGTGATATCCGTAGCAGCCCAGATGGTCCGCACGGAGCGTATCCAGGTCCAGCAGCAAAATCCTCATTCGATGCGCTCCATTGACAAGCTCGGCCTCCGGGGCGAGAAGCGGAACGCCACGCGACGCCGGCGGCGACGTCGACGCCGGGCCGCACGATCCAGCCGCACGCGCAGCACCTCGCCGGCAACCTCCAGGTACAGCGATTCGTGCGCCGCGACGCCGTCCGCCAGCGACGGGCGGGCACGGACCCGCTCGCGCCCGGCCTGCCCCAGACGGCGCCGCCGGGCTTCGTCCGCCCCCAGTGCCTCCACGGCCTCGGCGAGGCCCACCACATCCCGCGGCTCGACCAAACCGCCCGTCTCATCGTCGCGAACCAGCTCCATCGCGCCGGCGACCCGCGTGGCGATCACCGGCAGACCCGCCGCCATCGCCTCGGCCAGCTCCAGCGGCCAACTCTCCCAACGACTCGGCACGATCGCCATGTCGGCCGCGGCCAACACGCCGCGCAGGTCGCGCTGAAAGCCGACCCACCGGCAGTGCCGGCCACCCTCCCCATGGTCGATGAACGTCTCGACCATCGGCCGCTCGGGTCCGTCGCCCGCGATCACCAGCGCGTGCGGGTTGCCCCGCGCCGCCAGGTGCGACATCGCCGCCAGCAGAATATCGATGCCCTTGCGCTTATGCAACCGCCCGACGTAGATCGACAGCGGCGTGTCGTCCGGCACCCCCCACTCGGCCCGCAACCGATCGCGCTGCGACATGTCGGGCTCGAAAGCGCTCGGCGCGAGCCCCGGCGACACGGACGCGTAGCGCCACGCGGGCAGGCCGCTGTGCCGGCTGTGCTCGTCCCGTACGCGCCGAGACGGACAGATCAGCCGGTCGCAACGCACGCCCATCACCCGCGCGAAGCCGAACTGCCAGGGGGCAAGCCGCCCGCCCCCCGCCTGGGCCGTGTGCACCACGTGCGGCACGGCCGCGAAGCTCGCCGCCAGCCGCCCGGCTATGTCTGCGGCCAAGCCATGCGTGTGCAGCAGGTCCACCCTCGGTCGGCGGAACAGCGCCGCCAGCGCCGGCAGCTTCAGCGCCCATGGCGCCCGTCCGCCACTGAGGACGGTCACCGGGATGTCCGCCTCCCGCAGCCAGTCCGCCACCTCGCCCCCGGCCAGCGCCGCCACGCGGACATCGAACCGGTCCCGGTCCAGCCGCCGGGCCAGCTCGTACATACTCCGCTCCGCCCCGCCCGGGGCGAGATCGGTCACAAGATGACAGACTCGTAATCGCCTCATCGAATCACTCTTGACGGCATCTATCATAGGCCGCTCGGCCGCCAAGGCAAGATCGGTCGGAGAACCCGAATTGCAGAAGTCCGAATGACAAATCAAGCCCAAAGCCGGGAACGGCATACACGTTTTGCCAGCCCGCTTCGCGACGCGGGCCGCGATCTTCGGGCTTCGGGTCTTGGGCCGGGTTCGTCATTCGGGCTTCGGATTTTCCGCCCTCGGCCGACAAGAATTCTCCGGCCGGCCCTTGCAGTGCCCGGTAGAATATGTTAGGTGTGTGTTCGCATGCCCGGTTTGCCGGAGATCGGGCCGCTTCGTGGGACTTTTCGAGGGTCGCACCGTCTTCGGGGGGCGGGACGGCCTCGGGCGCTACATGATGAACATCGAACGGATCGACGAGCCCATTCGCGTGCTGGCGACCTTCTCGAACGGGCAGGCCCGGCCGGTGCGGTTCCGCTGGGGGCGGCGGACCTATCCCATACAGGAGATCAACGGGAGATGGACGGACCGGGGAGAGGGCGACTCGGCCGGGGTAGCCCCCCGCCTGTGCTACAGCGTCCAGTCCGGCGACGAGACGTACTACCTCCACTTCGACACGCACGACGTGCAGTGGTGGCTGGAACAGGTCATTACCCAGTAGAGCCGGGCTATGAACGTGGAACGGGACAAACTCGTGCTTCACGCGGACGTGGATGCGTTCTTCGCCTCCGTGGAGCAGTTGCTCATCCCCGCACTCCGTGGCCGGCCGGTCATCGTCGGCAGCGGCTGTATCGCCTCGTGCTCCTACGGGGCGCGGGAATTCGGCCTCCGCGCCGGCATGTCGCTACGGGAGGCCAAGCGGCTCTGCCCCGAGGCGGTCATCCTCGCCGGGGATTACCAGATCTACCGCTGCTTCGCCGAGCACACGTGGCGAATCTGCCGCCGCTACATCTGCGGGCTGGAGACGTACCTCGACGAGGCCTACGGCGACGCGACCGGCATGGAGCGAATCTACGGCGCCCCGCTCGAACTCGGCCGGAAGCTTCAGCGCGACGTCCGCGAGGAGGTCGGCCTGCCCGTCTCGGTCGGACTCGGCCCGAACCGCATGATCGCCAAGATCGCCTCGAAGTCCGCCAAGCCCGGCGGCGTGGCGTGGATCGCACCCGAGCAGGCCGCCGATGCCGTGGCCGACCTGCCCATCCGCGATCTGCCCGGCGTGGGCTCGAAGACGGCCGCGCGCATGGACGAGATGAACATCCACACCGCCGGCGACCTCCGCGCCCTGCCGCGGGAAATGCTGCGGGCCCTGTTCGGCCGGCGGGGCGAGGTACTCCACGAGCGCTGCCGCGGTCGCGATCCGGAAGGCGCCACAAGCGCTCAAACCGGACCCCGCCGCCCGCGGACCATCTCCCGCGAAACGACCTTCCACGAGCCCACCTGCGACCGCAAGTGGATTCGCGGCATGCTGTTCTACCTCACCGAGCGCGGTATGCGGGCCGTGCGCCGCGCCGGGCTGGCGGCACGGACGCTCGAACTGTCCTTCCGCTACGACGACTGGAAGTACACGGCCGCGCGGCGCTCGCTCCCCGAGCCGACAACCGATGACGAGCAGGCATACGAGCTGGCGGGCGAGCTGCTGGAGTCGCTCTACCGGCGGCGGGTGGCGTTGCGGCACATCGGCATTGTCCTGTCCGGCTTTGTCGTCGACAGCGGACAGCGGAAGCTCTTCGAGCCGCGCGAGCGGGACGCCCGCCGCAACCTCCAGCGGAGCTTGGACGCGATCCGCTCGCGCTACGGGCACGCGGCCGTGGTCGCGGGGGAGTCGGCCGAGTTGCTCGACCCCGAGACCGGCCTGGAGCAGACGGACTACGGCTTCATCCTGCGGACGCCCTCGCTGACGAAATAGCCGCGAAGCCGTCCCCGCCGGAGCCGACATGGATGCACACGCCCCGACAATCAACCCGCTGCACTGCTGGAGCGGGCACTCGCTGGCCCGCGGGCCGGTGCACGTCGAACGGCTCGCGGCCGGCGCGGCGGAACTCGGACACCGGGCAATCGCCCTGACCGACGTCAACGGGCTCTACGGGGCGACGTTCTTCTGGCGGCACGCGACGGACGCCGGCCTCCGCCCGCTGGTCGGTGCGGAGATCCGCGACGGGGAATTCCGCGCCGTCGCGCTGATCGAGACGGAAACCGGCTACGCGAACCTCTGCCGCCTGCTGACGCGCGTCCACGCCGGCACGTTTACGCCGGAATGCACGCTGGGCGAGCTCTCGCGTGGCCTGCACCTGATCGCACCGGACGCGGCGACCGCCCGGCGGCTGCTCGCCTGCGACCTTTGCCCGTCAGGGCTCTGGCTCGGGGTCGACCCGGCCACGCAGACGTACCCCGAGCTGCGGCGCCTCGCACATCTCTCGCAAGATCACGGCCTGCCGCTCGTGGCCACGGCCCCGGCGATGCAACGGGACGAGGCCGACCGCCAAACGGCCCGCATGCTGGCGGCCATCCGCACCGGCAAGGTGCTGGAGCAGGTCGAGCCGGCCGACCTGCCGCACCCCAGGGCGATGCTGCGCGGCCCGACACAACTCGCCCGAGAGCTGGCTGACTGGCCCGAGGCAATCCGCAACAACGACCGGCTTGTCGAGCGGTGCGAGGGCTTCGCGCTGCTGCCGCGCGGGCCGATCTTCCCGGAGTTCCCCTGCCACGGCTCCACGCCCGAGACGGAACTGCGCCGGCTCTGCGACGAAGGGCTCCACTGGCGCTACGACGGCCGGGCGCCGCCGGACGCCGACGCCCGGCTGGAGCGAGAACTCAAGCTCATCGAGTCCCGTCGCCTGTCGGGCTATTTCCTGGTCGTGTGGGACATCGTCCGCTACGCCCGCGGGCGCGGAGTGCCCGTCGCGGGGCGCGGCAGCGGCGCGAGCAGCTTGGTCGCGTACCTGCTGGGCATTACGAACGTCTGCCCGCTGGCCTATGACATCCCCTTCGAGCGGTTCCTCAACGAGAAGCGAGAGGACTTCCCCGACCTCGACATCGACTTCTGCTGGCGGATTCGCGACGACGTGATCGACTACGCCTTCGACCGCTGGGGGCGGGACCACGCCGCGATGGTCTGCACCCACAACGCCTTCCAGCCGCGGTCGGCCTTCCGAGAGACGGCCAAGGTCTGCGGCTTCTCGGACGAGCAGGTTTCCCGGCTGGATGAGTCCGACGCGGCCGACCCCGCCTGGCGACGCGTCTCGCGGCGGAGCAGGCCGCTGGTCGGCCTGCCCCGGCTGCTGTCGGTGCATCCCGGCGGCATCGTCCTCGGGCGGGAGCCGATCGACCGCTACGCGCCCGTCCAGCAGGCGGCCAAGGGCGTGCCGATCACCCAATACGACAAGGACGCCTGCGAGGACGCCGGGCTCATCAAGCTCGACCTGCTCGGCAACCGCAGCTTGTCCACCCTCCGCGCCGCGACGGACCTTATTCGCCAACGCACCGGCCGGGCGATCGACGTCGAGCGGCTGGCCCCGGACGACCCCGATACGCTGGCCACGCTCCGCTCGGGGCATACCATCGGCTGCAATCAGCTCGAATCGCCCGCAATGCGATACCTCCTGCGGGCCTACCGCCCCGCCGACGCCCGCGACGTGATGCGGGCCCTGGCGCTGATCCGCCCCGGTGCGGCCGGGGTCGGCATGAAGGACACCTTCATCCGCCGACACCGCGGGCTCGAACCGACGCCGTCGCTGCCGCCGCCGCTCGACGCGATTCTCGCGGAAAGCTACGGAATCCTCTGCTACGAGGACGACGTGATGCTCGCCGCCGAGGGAATGACCGGCCGGTCGCGTGCGGATGCCGACCGCTTCCGCAAGCAGGTGCAGAAGTGCCGCACGGACGCCGATCGCGAGGCACTGACCGGCGAGTTCCTCGGGCTCTGCCGCACGGCCGGCTTCGACTTGGACGTCGCCAGGGACATCTGGCACCAGATGGCGAAGTTCAACGCCTACTCCTTCTGCCGGGCGCACGCGGGGAGCTACGCGATCCTCGCCTGGGGCGTCGCGTGGCTCAAGACGCACCGGCCGCTCGAGTTCTGGACCGGCGCCCTGAACAACAACCAGAGCATGTACCACCCCCGCGTGTACGTCGAGCAGGCCAAGCGGCAGGGAATCCGCTTCTGCCGGCCGGACGTGAACCGATCAGGCGAGTCGTTCACCATCGACGACCTTCCGCCGGAGGGACCCGGCCCGGCCGTCCGGCTCGGTCTCGGCTGCGTCGCCGGTCTCGGCCCGGCCGGCATCGACGCCATCCTCGACGCCCGGCGGGACGGGCCCTTCGAGTCGCTCGCGGACTTCGTCGCCCGCACGCCGGTGGGCGGCGAGCCGACGCGGGCAATGATCCGCTGCGGCGCCTTCGACAACCTCGGCAAGACCCGACCCGCGGCCATGATGGAGCTGAACCTGCTGCTGGCGACGCGCCCGCACGTGCCGTCCGGGCAGGCGGCGCTGTTCCGGCCGTCGCCGACCTGTCCGGCGCCGCCGGGCGACTACCCGCCGCTGCGGAAGTACATGGAGGAACGGCGCGTCCTCGGCGTCTCCGTCGGCGAGCACATCATGGCCATGTGGCGTCGGCATGCCGGACGCGCGGCATGCCCGCCCGCCGGCGAGGACCTGCCGGAGGTCGACAGCCGCACACTCGCCGACCACGTCGGCAAGCGCGTGCGGATCGCCGGCGTGCTTGAGGCCCAGCGCACCACGGGCACGGCCGGCGGCGGCGACATGCTCTTCCTCACCTTCGACGACGAGCACGGCCTGTTCGAGGCGACGGTCTTCCCACCGAAGCCGGGCGGAAGGACCGTGCCGCTGAGACACTACGGCCCGCATCGGATGATCGGGCAGGTGCAGGAGCAGTACGGAACGGTAACCGTCACGGCCGAGAGCGTGACGCTGGGTGGCACGGCCGGCATGCCCAGCCATGAGGCAACGCGGGGTGGCACGGCTGGCTTGTCCAGCCGTGCTGCTTCCGACGTGGAGCCGTGAGCACGATGCCAACTCGCAGATGCAGGACCTGCAAGCGCTACAACACACCGTGGGAAGCTCACGCCTTGACCTTCTCCTGCTACCCGGGACGCCACCTACTCGAGTCGGCGGATGCCTGCGAGTTGTTGGTGGCCGCTCTCGCCGCCGCACGCAAGCGGCCAGAGTTCGATCTGTGGGCGTATGTCATCATGCCGAACCACGCGCACGTGCTCCGGTGGCCGCGCACGGAGGAATATGACATCTCGCGAATCCTCTTCGCCATCAAGCGCCCCACCGCACGCAGAGCCAAACAGCGGGGGCTCGCCCCCGGAACGCGTTCCTGGCAGCCGGGAGGCGGCTACGACCGCAACCTCACACGGAACGGACCGTCTATAAGGAAATGGACTACATCCACGCCAACCCGCTACGGCGCGGGCGGTGCCAAGGCCCGGAGAATCGGCAATACGGCAGCGCCGGATT
>CAZHEH010000004.1:136313-141609 GCA_964531695.1 uncultured Planctomycetaceae bacterium
TACGGCGCGGGCGGTGCCAAGGCCCGGAGAATCGGCAATACGGCAGCGCCGGATTCTACGCCGGTCTTGACTCGGCGCCCCTGCGGATGGACGTGGAGTCGATGCCGCCACGAACATGATCTGTGATTCGTAAACACGGCTGGACAAGCCAGCCGTGCCCCTTCAAGCTCCAGGTATTCGGCACAGCGAGACGAAGCCCATGCCAACATCCCTGAACTACATCATCGGAACCAGCGGGTACTCCTTCGACGACTGGGTCGGCACGTGGTACCCGCCCGGTACCCAGAAGGGCGACATGTTCGCGCGTTATGTGCGGGCGTTCGGCACCGTCGAGCTGAACTTCACCTACTACCGCATGCCCGTGCCGCGCACGCTGGCCGCCATCAACGACAAGGCCCCGGACGGGTTCACCTTCTGGGTCAAGGCCAATCAGGAGACCACCCACAAGCGGAACCGCGCCGTCGCGGCCCAGTACCTCGACGGGCTCGCGCCGCTGACCGAGTCCGGCAAGCTCGCCGGCGTGCTGCTCCAGTTCCCGCAGTCGTTCCATCGCACGGTCGAGACGCGGCGGTATCTGGCCGCGACCATCCAAGACCTCGGCTCCGTGCCGCTGGCGGTCGAGTTCCGCCACGCCTCGTGGGACCGCGAGGCGACCTATGCCGGCCTGGCCGAGCGCGGCGTGACGCTGGCCGTACCGGACGTGCCCGACATTCGATCGCTCTACCGCTCCCGGCCACGGGCGACCACGCGAACCGGCTACCTCCGGCTGCACTCGCGCAACGCCGACTACTGGTACGCCGACGACAAGGACCGCTACGACTACGACTACTCCGACGCCGAACTGCAAGACGTGGCCGACGCCTGGACGGCGCTCGACGGCGAGGTCGATCGCGTCTACGCGTTCTTCAACAACTGCCACGGGGGGCAGGCCGCGCGGAACGCCGAGTCCTTCCGCCGGATCGTCGAGGCCACGTAGACGCGTCGGGTCGGCTTGACTCGCCGAGGCGGCGTTTCCGATAATCCATAGTGGCCCTCCGCACGGCCGGAGCCCAAAGGAATGGGCGGCCGGCGTCCGTGTGAACCCCCTACCCTAGGAGCCCGCAATGCTTGGATGCATCCGCCGTGTGCCCCCCGCGCTGCTTCTTGCCTGCCTGCTTCCCGCCGCCACAGCCGCCGCCGAGGACGGCGACGCCGTCGAGATCGACTACGCCTACCCGACCGGCGCGCACGTGCTGCGATACCACATCGAGCAGCGCAACACCGTCAGCGGCGCGACCTCGGCCGAGATGACCATCGACACCGACATCACCATCCCCCTGGCGGTACGAGCGGCCGAACCCGAGGACGCGCGCGACGTGACGATGACCGTCCAGCGGATCGTGGCCGTCCTCACGGCCGGGGAGATGGAGAAGGAAGTCGACAGCGACAGGCCCGACACGCTCCTGCCCGACATGCCGATGCACCTGCTCAAGGAGGTGGACTTCGAGGCGAAGATCGACCCCGCCGGCGACGTGACCGAGTTCACCGGCGCCGAGGAGTTCGTCCGCAAGGCCGAGATGGCCCCGGACGACGAGGCCGAGCGGAAGGAGCACGAGAAGGCCATCGGCGCGGGCATGCGGCAGCTACTCGCCGAGCCGCTGGCCTACCTGCCGGAAAAGCCCGTGGCCGTCGGCGACACGTGGACCTACACGGCCGACGTATACGGACTGCCCGTGATGGGCGCCCGCAAGGTCTCCCGCGAGGAAACGACCTGCACGCTGGCCGAGCTTCGCGACACTGACGACGGGCGCGTGGCGTGCATCGACGTCACCGGCACCAGCGAGTTCGTCTCCGGGGCCGCCGAGACGGACCCCGAGACGCTCAAGAAGATCGGCCGGGTCGAGTACAACATCGACACGAACGAACTCGTCCGGCATCACATCGAGCTGACCGGCGAGAGGCACGCCGAGATGGGCGAGGGCGCCGAGCTGGTCTACGGCACCGAGATGGTCATCGACACGAGCGTCGAGCCCGCCGAAGACGAGACGAAGGAGTAGCCCGAGAGCGGCCTGCCGCCGTAACGCGGCGGCAGTACGTTCACGTCCCGCACGTCGGCCGGACGGCCTCGCGCCCGAACGCCTCGAGGAACGGGTCCGCCTCCCAGGGCGAGCCGCAGCAGACCTCGGCCGCCGCCTTGCAGCCGCCGAGGCACGTGTCCTCCAACGCGCAGCCGCGGCAGAACTCCGGGCGGGCCGCCATGAAATCCCGCATCGCGGCCGACTCGGCCATCTCGGCAAAGCTCCGCTCCCGGATGTTCCCGAGGATCAGCGTCGAGTGGTTGCACGGGCGGACGTTGCCCAGCGGGTCCAGCGTGTAGTACGCCCGCTCCGTCCCGGCCGCACAGAAGCCGAAGCCCAGCCGGTCCCACCGCGAGTGGTCGAACAGGCACGGCGGCATCGCGATCGAGCAACTGATCGGGAACTCGTATCGCTCGGAGAGCTCCTCCGCCTCGTCGAGCATGCCGCGAAGCGCCTCCGGCGTCGGCTGGAGCCGCGCGACGTTCTCCCGGCCGGTGCCGCCGGGGTTGAAGCGATTGAGCATGATGCCGTCGGCGCCGAGGGCGATCGCCAGCTCGGCCGTGTCGCGCCACGTCGCCAGGTTGAGCTGGGTCGCGACGAACACGCAGACGACCCTCTGGCCGGCGAGCTTGAGGTCCGCCACCGCCATCGTGACGCGCTCGAACGCGCCGGGAGAGCCGCTCATTTCGTCGTGAATCGCCCGATCGACCGACAGCAGCGGCAGCTCGAAGACGCTGACCTTCCCCGGCGTGAGCCGCGCGACCGCGGCCTCGTCGAGCAGCGATCCGTTCGTGATGAGGTTCACCGTCACGCCGCGGGCGTTGAGGTGGTCGACGATCTCGTGGATGTCCTCCCGCAGCAGCGGCTCGCCGCCGGAAAGGGTCACGAGCGTAGCCCCCGTCTCGTCGAGCAGCTTGTCCAGCATGGCGAGCGTCTCGGCCGTGGGGAGCTCGCCGCGCGGATAGCCCACCGGGTTCTTCCACGCGTTGTAGCAGTGCGGGCAGTCGTGGTTGCAGCGCTGCGTAACCTCGAAGACGAAACTGTCCTGGCGACGGGCGGGCGAACTCACGAGGCACGCTCCGCGCCGCCATCAAGGTCGGCGGCGATGCGCCGCGCCAGCGCGGGCTCGACGCGCCCGTCCCGCTCGAGCCGGTCAAGGATCTCCCGCCGCTGCTCCGGCGTGATGCGCGAGTCGCCGCGCAAAGGCATGGGCTTGTAGCACATCGGAGGCCGGTCCCGTTCGATCAGCGGCCTCACGGCTTTCAGTATCTCGGCCTTCAGTTCCTTGTGCTTGGTCTCGTCGATCAATCCCGCCTCGAGCAGTTCGTCCACGGCCTTGTTGGCCTCGGCGAACCGCCGTGCCAGATCGGGCTCGGCCTCGCCGGCCTCGTGCGCCTTGCAGGCCTCGCGGAACGCCTCGACCCGGCCCCACGCCTCCGTCCGCTCCAGCCGTGTACGGGCCACCTTCGCCCTAATCTTATCCAGCAACGGCGCGACGGCCTCGCGCAGCTCCGCGGCCCTGGCCTTGTCCTCGCCGAGTGCCTTGACTTGCTCCTCGTCGCCCAGCGTTGCCAAGTCCTTCTCGACCGTAGCCAGGACCTTCGCCAGCGCCTCGGGGCTGACCCGCTCGGCCTCGGCCACCGCCTTCAACAGCGGCAGACGCTTCGCCAGACGCTGCGTGCTCTGATGGGCGGGCGGCAGATACGCCGGGTCATAGCACATGACCGGCGTGTCCGTCGGCGGATTCCGGTAGATAGACGCCTTGATCCGGTCCAGCTCGGCCGACAGCAGCCCGGCCTCGGCGCCCGTCAGAAGACCGGCCGCGGCCAGTGCCTCCCCCGCCTTCCTTGCCGCGGCGATGTGCTCGTTGACCTTCTCACGTTCGGCGCTCGTGCTTTCGCCGCTGTCGGCCAGCGGCTGGCAGTACTCCCACGCGGCCGTGATCGTCGCCCACTGCGGCGCCTTGAGCAGGTCGTTCGTGCCGATCGGCAGCAGCGCCTCGGCCGTGGCGAGCTTCCTCTCCGCCGCCTCGGCCAACTCCTCGGCCCGGGCCCGGCCCTTCTCGTTGAGCCCGGCCGTACGCTCCGGGTCCGTCAGGACCGGCAGATGCCCCCGCACCTCCTCCATCGCCGCTTCCAGCGCGTCGCGCTCCACGTCCTTGGCCGTCAGCAGTTCATCCAGCCCAGCCAGCGCACGCTCCAGGCGAACGATCGCCAGTACGGCTTCCGTGGCGTCCTCCCCGCTCTCGGCTTCCGCCGCCGGCTCCTCGGCGACCGCCCCGTGCCGCGGCACCGTCCCCAGCGCCGCGAGCATCGCAAGACCCCCGGCGATCAGCCGACGCCGCCAACGCGGGCCGCGCTGAGCCGCCCGACGCACGTCCAGCCGAAAGACCAGCAGCAGCCCGATCGCCAATACGCCCCCGACCCCGACAAGAAGCATCCAAGCGTTGATCACTCGCTGAGGCATCGTGGCATCTCCCGGCGGGACGGGCGCGCAGCCCGAACCCGACACTCGGTTCGACGCCGATCCCCGAGTCGAGTTCCCGAGGATCCTTGCGCATAAGAGAAGAGCCCCCAATCGCAGACTGAGGGCCCTTCGTACAAGGCGGCGTTCACCTACTCTCCCGCGAACGCAGTACCATCGGCCGTTCCAGCTTAACTTCTGTGTTCGGAATGGGAACAGGTGTGGCCTGGAACGTATGGACACCGCCACGGGCGCCCTCGGGTTCTCACCCGGAGGCGCCGGGTATGAAGTCATAGGAGCAGCGGCTGCGGGCTCACCGAGCCGCGCCGCGTGCGGCATGGTCACGGCCCGGGGGCCGATGACAAATGCGATCAAGCGCTCGCCCGTTAGTACCGGTCAGCTCAGACCATCTCTGGCCTTACACCTCCGGCCTATCAACCACCTAGTCTGGATGGGGGCTCTCTCCCAGAGGGAGTGGAATCCTGATCTTGGGGTGGGCTTCCCGCTTAGATGCCTTCAGCGGTTATCCTTTCCGAACATAGCTACCCAGCGGTGCCCCTAGCGGGACAACTGGTTCACCAGAGGTTCGTCCTTCGAGGTCCTCTCGTACTGAAGAAGAATCCCCTCAAGATTCCTGCGCCCACGGCAGATAGGGACCGACCTGGCTCACGCCGGTCTGAACCCAGCTCGCGTACCACTTTAATCGGCGAACAGCCGAACCCTTGGGACCGCCTTCAGCCCCAGGATGTGATGAGCCGACATCGAGGTGCCAAACC
>CAZHEH010000005.1:0-33729 GCA_964531695.1 uncultured Planctomycetaceae bacterium
CAGTTCGGATTGCAGTCTGCAACTCGACTGCATGAAGTTGGAATCGCTAGTAATCGCGTATCAGCAACGACGCGGTGAATGTGTTCCTGAGCCTTGTACACACCGCCCGTCAAGTCATGGAAGCCGGGAGTACCCGAAGTCGGTCCTTTAGGGCTGCCGAAGGTAAGCTCGGTGACTGGGACTAAGTCGTAACAAGGTAGCCGTAGGGGAACCTGCGGCTGGATCACCTCCTTTCTAGAGGATATATCTAGAACCCGACGAGAGAGATCTCGACGGGATAAGGTCAGCACAACCTCGTCCGCATTCGCGGGCAGCCGTGCGGCGACGCTCGGACAAGACGACATCACTGGTTCACGATACACAAGGGCCCCATCCCTGATGGGGCCCTTGTCGTGCGCGCGCCGCCCGGCGTTGACTCCCCGGCCCCGCCGGGCGACAATCCAACCATGCCCCTCACCGCGGAAGAATACCTCCGGCCGGACGTCATCCAGCAAGTGCAGCGGCTCGACCTCAAGGCGCGCTTCATCGTCGAGGGCTTCATCGCCGGGCTGCACAGCTCGCCCTTTCACGGCTTCTCCGTCGAGTTCGCTGAACACCGTAAGTACGTACCCGGAGACGACATACGACAGATCGACTGGAACGTCTACGCCAAAACCGACCGCTACTACATCAAGAAGTTCCGCGCCGAGACGAACCTCGAGGCGTACCTGCTGGTCGACTGCTCCGGCTCGATGGACTACGCCACGGGCGACCGCATGACGAAGATGGACTACGCCATCTGCCTCGCGGCCGCCATGGGCTACATGATGGTCAACCAGCAGGACGCCGTCGGGCTCGTCACGTTCGACGAGCGCCTCACGAGCTTCCTGCCGCCGAAATCGAAGCGGTCGCACCTGACGAACATGCTCGCTACGCTCGCCCGGACCGCCCCGCAAGGTCGGACGTACCTCGCCCAGGCCCTGCACGAGGTCGCCAACCGCGTTCGCAAGCGGGGGCTGATGATCCTGTTGTCGGACCTGCTGGCGAACCAGGACGCGGTCATCGAGGCGCTGCATCACCTGAAATTCGGCGGCCACGACCTGGTGATCTTCCAGGTGCTGGACCACGCCGAGGCAACCTTCGACTTCGACGGACAGATGCGGTTCGAGGACCCGGAAAGCCGCGACCACATCGACGCGGACGCCTCGGCCGTCCGCGCGGGCTATCTGGAGGAGATCCGCAAATTCATCGAGGGCTACCGGGACGAGGCACGAAAGGTCCGGGCGGACTTCGTGACCGTCACCAACGACATGAGCTTCGACAAGGCGTTGGTCGAGTTCCTCAAGCAGCGGGAGAGCCGGATGTGACGGCCGCAATCCGTTGACTCGTTGACCCGTGGACCCATTGCCGCATCCGCGGGCGCATACGCGCATGTCCGAGTCAAGGAATCCACGAGCCGACGGACCCACGAAAAGACCATGGAATTCTGCACGGCGATCAACTGCATGGACGGGCGGGTGCAATTGCCTGTTATACAATACCTTATGGACCGGGTGGGAGTGCGGCACGTCGACAGCGTGACCGAGCCCGGGCCGGTGCGCATCTTGGCCGAGCGGGACGAGCCGGCGCTCGTCGCATCGATCCTCGCGCGGGTGCGGGTCTCCGTCGAGAGGCACGGCTCGCGCCATGTGGCGGTCGTGGCGCACCACGACTGCACGGGCAACCCCCTGCCGCGTGAGCAGCAGCTCGGCCAGCTCGCCGCGGCCGTGGCTTTCCTCCGCGAGGCCGTCCCCACGGCGGAGGTCTTCGGGTTGTGGGTTACGCCGGAGTTGACCGTCCAGACCGTCGAGTAGCCGCCCGGCCGCGGAATGGCTGTGCGCTTGGGATTCCGAGCGCTTTCGCCCACAATGGCCGTAGTCCCCACACGCACTTGAGGAACCGACAGGATGCGAGCAGTCACACTCGGCAAGACGGGCCTGAGAGTCTCGGCCGTCGGCTTCGGCGGCATTCCGATTCAGCGGCTGGGCGAGGCCGGGGCGGTGCAGGTCGTGCAGCGAGCCCTGGACCTGGGCGTGACGTTCATCGACACCGCCCAGGGCTACTCGGACAGCCAGGCGAAGATCGGCAAGGCCATCGCCGGTCGGCGGGACGGGCTCGTGTTGGCGAGCAAGGCCGGGCCGGCCTCGCGCGATGAGATGCTCGCGGCCGTGGACGAATCCCGCGAGCAGCTCGGCGTCGAGTCCATTGACCTGTATCAGCTCCACGGCGTGAACTCCCTCAACAAATGGGAGCGGATCAAGGCCCCGGGCGGCGCCCTCGAGGGCCTTATCGAGGCCCGGGACGACGGCCGCGTGAAGCACATCGGCTTCACCTCCCACAGTGCGGACATGGCCAAGATCCTGCTGGATGTGGAGGTCTTCGAGACGATCCAGTTCCCGTTCAACCTCGTCACCGCGGAGCCGGCGGAGGAGCTGATCCCCGCGGCGCGCGAACGCGGCCTGGGATTCATCGTGATGAAACCGCTCTGCGGCGGCCAGTACGGTAACGCGAACCTGGCGTTCAAGTTCCTCAACGGCTACCCGGACCTCGTGGCGATCCCCGGCATCGAGCGGGTGGAGGAAATCGAGGAGATCGTACCGCTGGTCGAGTCGGGCGCTATTCTGGCCGGCGAGGAGTTGGCGGAGGCCGAGCGGATCGCCGCGGAGTTGGGCAGCGAGTTTTGCCGCCGGTGCGGCTACTGCATGCCCTGCCCGAACGACGTGCCGGTGATGGAGGCGATGATCTTCGAGAGCTTCGTCCAGCGTTTGCCGAAGGATCGGGTCAAGCCGATGGCCGAGCGGCTGATCAAGGCCGTGGCGAACTGCATGGAGTGCGGCGCCTGCGAGGAGGCATGCCCGTACAACCTGCCGATCCGGCGCAAGATCAAGGAGGTCCGCGAGGAAGCCCAGCGCGTGGCCGTCAAGCTCGCCTGAGCCGGCCGCCGCTACGTCCGCACCGCCACCTCCAGCCCGTGCGAACACGGGATGTGACAAACGCTGAACTCGTCGAGCGAGTGGAGGTAGTCGACGAAGCGCTTCATCTCCGCGGCCATGTCGGACGTGTTGTCCACGGTCACCACGCACCTGCGCGCCAGCTTGGTCGCGAGGATGTCCCAGTAGGCATGCGTTTCGCTCTTGGTCGCATCCAGAAAGAGGAAGTCCAGCCCCGACGGCAGCTCCGCCAGCCGCTCCAGCGCATCGCCCGTGTAGAGCTTGATCGCGTCGGCCAGGCCGGCCTGCCGGAACATCGCGCGCGCGTGCTCGTGCTTGGCCTCGTTCCTGTCGAAGGTATGGAGCATGCCGCCGTTTTCCGCCGCGGCCGCCCCCAGGAACAGACCGCTGAAGCCGTAGCTCGTGCCCACTTCCACAAGCTGCCTCGCCCCACAGGCGAGGGCCAGAACGTGCAGCATCATGCCCTCGTCCCGCGGCACGTTCCACGAATCGCCACGGCCCTCCTGGAAGCGCTCCAACTCGTCGATCACGCCCGCGATAGTCTGGTCAATCATCCGTGTCTCCCGTATCGGTGCGGCCGGCGGCCCCGCCCGGCGGTATCCGCGCGGCGGATTGTAGCGGGGGCGCTTCCGGCGGGTCAACGCGGGCGGGAGGAGTATGGAGCTTCACTTGGCGGGCGGGGCCACGGTATCCCCTTCGGAAGCCGAGAACGGGACCCGCGTCGGCGACAGCGCACTGCGGGGCGAGTCCAGCTTCGTCAGCAGCATCTCCGCGGCCTCGGCGCCGAGCTGCCCGTGGCCGGCCTGTACCGAGCTGACCAGGACGCCCGCCCGATCGACGGGCTCGTGCGAGACGGCCATGATCGACAGCTCGCCCGGCACGGCGATGCCCAACTCGCGGGCGGCGAGCAGCACGGGCAGTGCGGATCGGTCGCTATAGGCCAGCACGGCGGTCGGCCGGGAGTCGCGGCTCAGCCATTCCCGCGCGAAAGCCGCACGGGACGCGGCCGGGACGCGGGTATGCCCGCGAACGACATCGGCCGTCAGCCCCGCCTCGCCCATCGCCTTCTCGTAGCCGGCCCGGCGGTCGTGGGCGCTGTAGTGCGCTCCGTCCAGTTCGTCCTCGGCATGGGACAGGTCGATGAAGGCGATGTGCCGGTGCCCGCCCTCGATGAGCGACTCGGTCGCCAACCGCCCCCCCTGCTCGTCGTCGAAGTGAACGCAATCGGCCGGGAGCTTGGAGTTGATCCAAACCGACGGCACCTCGTACTCCGCGATGAGCTGAACCATCCGCTCCGGGATATGATGGGTATAGTTGATCAGCAGCCCATCGGCGCACCACTCGCGCAGGATGCGCGGGACGAAGCCCTCATGGGTCAGTTGGTCATCCGGGAGCCGCGCGGCCGTGAGGAGGATGTTCTCCGAGTCGAGCACATCCTGGATCCCGCGGAGGCCGTCGAAGGTGCTGCGCCCGGGCTCGGTGCTCTGAAGCAGCGCGACATTGCCGAATCGCCCCTTGCGCAGCGCGGAGGCGCTCGTGTTGAGCCGATAGCCGTGATCCCGCGCCAGCTTCAGCACCTTCTTGCGGGTCTCTTCCTTAACCGGCCCGCTTCCCGTCAACGCGCGATGCACGGTGACCTGCGAAACGCCCACCATGTTCGCCAGTTCCGCTTGGGTCGGCCGGCGCGCCCTACGATCCTTCGTCATCGGCCCAATCCTTCTTTCGAATGGTAGCGACCAGAGCGCAACGCAAACCGCGAGCCCCAAGCAGGGCCCGCCGCAAGCGCAGCGGTGGCTCGTATAATATTCACATACGCCCTTATTGTCAAGTGAATTCTGTGTTTAGACGTTGTGGCAACAGCCCAAGCGAACTCTAAACATTGAGGAAATAGAGCCATACGGCCGTGGCAAGGCCGATTCGATACAGTCCGAAAGGCCACATCCCGTGGCGGGTGAGCCATGCGACGAGGGCCTTCACCGCCAGCCCCGCCACCACGCAGCTCACCGCCAGACCCACCAGGAGCCCGAGCGGCCCGGCCGCCTCGATCAACTCCGGCCCGGAGGCCGCCGCCTCGTACACCGTGGCTCCGCCCAGCGTCGGCAAGGCCAGCAGGAAGCTGAACTCCGCCGCCGCCACCAGCTCCATCCCGATCATGACGGCCGCGACGATGGTAATCATGCTGCGGGACGTGCCCGGCCACATCGCCAGGCACTGCGCCAGGCCGATGACCAGGGCCTGCCAGAATCGCAATCGAGACACGTCGCGGAGGCGCTCGCGGCCGGACCAGCGCCGCTTCCAGAACAGCTCCGCCGCGATCATCAACGCCCCCCCCACCGCCAGGGCCCAGGCCACCGGGATCGGACTGAACAGATGTGCCTTGATCGGCTTACGAAGCAGCACGCCGAACACGGCCGCCGGCAGGAACGCCACCACGAGAAGGCCGAACAGCCGCAGGCCTTGGCGGTTCCGCCCGACCACGCCCATGGCCATCTGCCCCACGCGCCGCCGATAGAGGCCCAGCACCGCCAGGATCGCCCCGAACTGGATGACGATGTCAAAGGCCCCGACCGCCTCGCTCTCGTGCAGCGTCGGCCCGAACGGTCCTCGCTCGCCGGAGAACTCCGTCAGGCCCATGTGATGATTGGCCAGGATCAGGTGCCCCGTCGAAGACACGGGAAGGAACTCCGTGAGACCCTCCACCACGCCCAGGACCGCGGCCTGGCCCACCGAGATTCTCGTCTCATGCTCGGCGGCCGGGTCGGCATGCCCCCCCTCGCCGCGTTGATTGCGTGTCGGCCCGGCCGGGCCGGGCGCCGGTCGCGAAGCGGATTGCCCCCGGGCGGCGGAGACCGTCAGAAGAACCGTCAGAAAGGCAGGGATGACTGCGGCTGTCTTCATGGGGTTCCCTCCGCGGCGATCACATCCGTTCGGGCGCCGCGATGCCAAGCAGCTCCAGGCCGGTCCGCATGGTCCGGGCGGTCAGCTCGCACATCGCCAGGCGGCTCGCCCGCGCCTCGTCCTCGGCCTTCAGCACCGGGCAGCTCTCGTAGAAGGCCATGAACGCGCCCGCGAGGTCGTACAGGTACGCACAGAGCAGGTTCGGCATCGCCTCCCGCGCGACGGAGGCCAGCGTCTCGGCGAGCTGGAGCAGCTTGACGCCCAGGAGGCGCTCGGCCGGCTCGACCAGCCGGACGACCGCCCCTCGGCGCTCGCCGTCCACGGCGCGCTCGGCCGCCTTGCGGAAGATGCTGCATACGCGCGTGTGGGCGTATTGCAGATACGGCGCGGTGTTGCCGTCCAGCGAGAGCATCTTGTTCCAAGAGAAGACGTAGTCGCTCGTGCGGTTCTGCGAGAGATCGGCGTATTTCACGCCGCCGATGCCCACGGCCTCGGCGATCTCCCCCCGCACGGATTCTTCCAGGTCGGGGCTCTTGTCGTCCACGAGCCCGCGGGCGCGCTGGACGGCCTCGTCGAGCAGGTCCATCAGCTTGACGGTTCCGCCCTCGCGCGTCTTGAACGGCTGGCGGCCCTCGCCGAGCATCATGCCGAACGGCACGTGCTCCAGCGACACGCCCTCGGGCACGAAGCCCGCCGCCCGGGCCGCGGCGAAAACCTGCTGAAAGTGCAGGGCCTGCCGCGAGTCGGTCACGTACAGCACGCGGTCCGCCCGAAGATGCCGCACGCGGTGCCGGATGGCGGCCAAGTCCGTCGTCGCGTACAGGTAGCCGCCGTCCGACTTGCGGACGATCACCGGCAGCGGCTCGCCGTCCTTGCCCTTGAACTGATCCAGGAAGACGCACTGGGCGCCCTCGGACTCGGTGAGCAGCCCGGCCGCGTCGAGGTCGGCAATCACCCGCGGCAGGTCGTCGTTGTAGGCGCTCTCGCCGCGGACGTGCTCCCGCTCGAGCGTCACGCCGAGCCGGTCGTACACCTCCTGGGCGTGCGAGAGGGATTGATCCACCACCTCACGCCAGACGGCGTTGACGTGCCGGTCGCCGCCCTGCAGCTTGACGACGTAGCCGCGGGCCTTGTTCGCAAAGGCGGCATCCGCGTCGAAGCGCCGCTTGGCCTCACGGTAGAACGCCTCCATGTCCGTGATGCGGTAGGTCGCGGCCTCGCTGCCGCCCTCCAGCTCGTCCATGTAGGCGGTGAGCATGCCGAACTGCGTGCCCCAGTCGCCCACGTGGTTCTGCCGGATGACGCGGTGGCCCAGGAACTCCAGCACGCGGACGATCGCGTCGCCGATGATCGTGCTGCGGAGGTGGCCGACGTGCATCTCCTTGGCGAGGTTCGGGCCGGAGTAGTCCACAACGACCTGTCGCGGCTCGGGGGCCGTCTCCACGGCCAGCCGCTCATCCGCCAGGGCCTCGCCCAGGTGGTCCTGCAGGAACTCCGTACGGAGCGTGACGTTGATGAACCCCGGCCCGGCAACCTGGGGCGGCTCGGCGATATCGCCGAGTTCGGCCGCGGCGACCACCTTCTCGGCCAGTTCCCGCGGCTTGACCCCGAGTCGCTTGGCCGCGGCCATGCAGCCGTTGGCCTGGTAATCCCCGAACTCCGGACGCGTGCCGACCTCGACCAGCGCCGGGCCGTCCGCGCCCGCCTCGGCCAGGGCGCGGCTCAGGCGGAGCTCCAGAACGCGACGCAAGTTCATCGGCTCGCCTCGGCGCCGCTTGCCTCCTCCAACGAGACGTAGATCTCGCCCTTGCGGCTGACGTGGGCCTCGCCCTTCACGCCCCGGAGGTCCAGGTTCTCCATCAGGCGATCCACCAGCTTGTCCCGCCGCATGCCCGTGGCCTTGACCAGCTTCGCCATGGCCACGAATCGGAACACGGGCGGATGCGCCTCGGGCTCGTAGCGGAACCACTTCGGCCCGATCAACGGACACTCCGGGAGCGAGTTGCGGATCGCTTCCACGAACCTTCGCTTGAGTTCCTGCTCCTTGTCCATGGCTCACCGCTCCGCCGGCTTCGAGTCGTCCGCCACCCAATCCACCCGGGGCGCCTCGCCCCAGATCAGCTCCAGATCGTAGTACGACCGGTGCGCCTCGTCGAACAGGTGCACCACCACGTCCACGAAATCCAGAAGGATCCAGTTACCCGTCTCGACCCCGGCCGTGCGCCAAACCGGCTGGCCGATCCGCTCGCCCGTCTTGGCGATCTCGTCCGCCACGGCGCGAAGCTGCCGCCGTGAAGTCCCCGTGCCGATGACGAAGTACTCCGTCACCGGGCTCAGCTCGCGGAGATCCAGCACGAGGACCTCCTCGGTGTTGTAGTCCCGTGCGGTTCGAGCGGCGGCGATTGCCAGCTTCCGTGCCGCGTCCGAGCCGTTGGTTTCCGGGGCCACAGCCGCTCTCCCGCTAGTCCATTCCGAGGGCCGCGCTGATCTGGGGGCCGTATTTCACGATGAGGCCCGCGAAGACGACGGATACCATGCTCATCAGCTTGATGAGGATGTTCAGCGACGGACCCGACGTGTCCTTGAACGGGTCGCCGACCGTGTCGCCAACGACCGTGGCCTTGTGGTTTTCGCTGCCCTTGCCGCCGAACTCCCCGGTCTCGACATACTTCTTGGCGTTGTCCCACGCGCCGCCGGCGTTGGCCATGAAGATCGCCATGGCGAAGCCGCACGTCAGGCCACCGGCCAACAGGCCCAGCACGCCCGGCACGTCCAGCAGCAAGCCCACCAGAATCGGCACGATCAGCGCCAGCAGGGACGGCACGACCATCTCCTTCTGGGCACCCTTCGTGGAAATCGCCACGCAACGGGCGTAGTCCGGCTTGTCCTTGCCTTCCATGATGCCCGGCTTCTCCTTGAACTGCCGGCGTACCTCCTCGATCATCGACTGGGCGGCCCGCCCCACCGCCTTCATCGTCATCGAGCTGAACAGGAACACCAGCAGCACGCCGGAGAAGATGCCGCACAGCACCTTGGGGTTCATCAACGTGACCTGGAAGAAGCCCATGTACTGCGGCAACGTCGCCTCTTCCGCACGAACCATCTGGACCGGCACCGCCCTGCCGTCGGACAGCAGCGTGCCGCGACGCACGTGGTCCTCCGGATCGGGGGCGGACAAGGACTGAAGCTCGACGCGGCTGTTGTCGCCCAGCCCGGCCACGGCACCTTTGTTCAGCACCATGTAGGCGATGGCTTCGACCTCATCGCCATGCTGCTCCGCCCGGACAAGCTTGCCGCCCCGGATGTACAGGGCCTGGCCGGCCGACGGCTGCTCGCCCACGTGGGCGACCATCGCCGCCTCCGCCTCGCGGACCTGCCCGATGCGGACCTCCTCGACGTACGCGGCGAGCAGGGCCAGCGCGGTCAAGGCGGCCGAGCCGATGGCGAAGCCCTTGCCGACGGCCGCGGTCGTGTTGCCGAGCGAGTCCAGCGCGTCGGTCCGCTCGCGGACCTGCGGGTCCTGGCCGGTCATCTCAGCGTTGCCGCCGGCGTTGTCCGCAATGGGCCCGTACGCGTCGGTCGCCAACGTGATGCCCAGCGTGGCGAGCATGCCGACCGCGGCAATGCCCACGCCGTACAGGCCAAGCAACATCTCGGTGCTGCCGCCGGCGAACAGGTAGGCCATCACGATCGCCACGATGACGGTCAGCAGCGCCGTCCACGTGCTCTTCATGCCCTCGGCGATGCCGCCGATGATGACCGTCGCCGGGCCGGTCTCGGCGCTGCGGGCGACGCTCTTGGTCGGCTCGAAGTCGTAACTGGTGTAATACTCAGTTGCCTTGCCGATGATGATGCCGGCGACCATCCCGACCGTGATCGCTCCCCAGACTCCGAGCCAGTTGACGCCCGGAACCGGGCCGAGCAGCATGTAGCACACGCCCAGTGCCGCCACGAGAATCAGGAAGCTCGCCCCAAACACGCCCAGGTTCAGCGCGCCCATGAGCTGCTTCATCGATGCCCCCTCCTTGCAGCGAACAAGGTAGACGCCGAGGATGCTCAGCAGGATGCCGACGCCGGCCAGCACCATCGGGGCCGCGAGCATGTTGATCGCGTACCCGCTGACCTTCATGGCCATGGCCGCGGCCACGCCCAGGGCGGCCGTGGCGAGGATCGATCCGCAGTAGCTCTCGTAGAGGTCGGCGCCCATGCCCGCCACGTCGCCGACGTTGTCGCCGACGTTGTCGGCGATGGTCGCGGGATTGCGGGGGTCGTCCTCGGGGATGCCCGCCTCAACCTTCCCGACGAGGTCCGCGCCGACGTCCGCGGCCTTGGTGTAAATGCCGCCGCCGACACGCGCAAACAACGCCTGCGCACTGGCGCCCATGCCGAAGGTCAGCATGACGACGGTGATATCGACCAGGCCCATTTCCTCCAGGCCGATTACCGGGAAGAGCTTGTACAGCACGAGGAACCACATGCTGATGTCGAACAGGCCGAAGCCCACGACGACCAGGCCCATCACCGCCCCGGCACGGAACGCCACGGTGAGGCCGCGGTTCAGCCCCTCCTTCGCGCCCTGGGCGGTACGGTTCGAGGCGAGCGTGGCCGTCTTCATGCCCAGCCAGCCGCACAGACCGCTGAAGAACCCGCCCGTCAGGAACGCGAACGGCACGAGCCAGTGCTGCACGTGCAGCCCGAAGGCCATGAAGGCCAGCAGCGCGCACGCGACCACGAAGAAGATCGCCACGACTTTGTACTGCCGCTTCAGGTACGCCAGCGCGCCCTCGGTCACATGACCGGCGATCTCCCGCATCTTCTCATCGCCCGGGTTGGCCCGCTTCACCTGCCGGAAGAAGATGAAGGCGAACAGCAGCGCCGCCAGCGACCCGCCCGGGGCGACCCACCAAATCGGCGGGATCGCCGCCACCTCGTCGGTGACGGTCGGGTGAGCCGGCGCGGCCGTCTCCTCGCTCGCGGTCGCGTCCGCCGCGGGGGTTGCGGGAGGCGCGTCTTCGCCTGGGGCCGGCGGTTCGTCGGCCCGGATCGAGCCGACGGTCAGAACCAGCACGCCGATACACAGCAGCGCCGGCAGGGCGCTGCGACGACTCCGTGGAAGTAGACTTGGGGCTTTCACGTTATGGCTCCTGTGCTCGTCCCGGCGACACGGGCGGCCGCCGGGGCCGACAACGGGGGTTGGGTGGAAGTCCTTCGGTCCGGCCTCCGTACCGGACCTGTCTCGGGGTCGCTTCGGTGTGTGCCGGTCGGGCACCTGCTCTCGGCCGACACTTGGATGTGTTGGCCCATAACGGCAACTCTCAGCGATTTGACATCGTACGCCGTGCGCTCTTGCGCATTTCCCGCCGGCGACGCTCCGAGGGCTTCTCGTAGTAGCTGTTGCGCTTGATATCGCGCGTGAGGCCCTCTTTCTCGCAGATCTTCTTGAAGCGCTTCAGCATCTGCCGGATCGACTCGTTGCCTCTGGCCTTGACCTTAATCATGCGGCTGTCACAGTTCCTTTCGGTTGGCGGTCCTGAAGTCCGTACCGATAGACGTAAACCGTCCCCGGCCGTGCCGGAGTCACGCTATCCTAAGCGCTCCCGGCGATCCTGCAAGGGCTTTTGGCCGGATTTTCACGCCGCGACGAATCCGATCGCCGCCAGGAAGCGCCCAGTGTCCGGCCCCTCTCGGCGGTGACTCGGCAGCGGGACGTCGCCGCAGATCGTGCAGAGACCGGCCACGTGGATGTCCGACGCCGCCACGCCGACCGCCCCGAGCTGTTCGACATTCGCCCGCCAGAGGTCGAAGTGCAGCCGACCTTGGCCCTCGACGAACCACTGCCGCGCCGCCTCGCCGCGCCCGGCAACGACGGCCTCGAGCACCTCCCGGCCCACCTCGTAGCAGCACGGTCCGGCCGAGGGGCAGACGCCCGCGACCAACTCGCCCGGCTCGACACCCAAGTGCTCAGCCATCGCCGCGACCAGCCGACCCGCCGCACCCCCGGCCGTGCCGCGCCACGAAGCATGCACGGCACCGACGGCCCGCCCGTCTCGCGCCGCGGCGAGAATCAGCGGGCAATCCGCGCTGCGGACTGTCAGCGCCAGCGCGGGCGTGTCGGTCACGAGTCCGTCCGCTCGCCCGGCAAAGCCCGGAACCGAGACGGCCGCGACCTCCGTGCCGTGGACCTGCTCGACCCAAGCGGCGCCGTTCAGGCCCGCCGCCTCCGCGGCCGCGTACGCCGCGGGGCCCGGCTCCCGGCGAACCCACTGGGCATCGAGCGCTTCCCGCGTGGTGACGAGGTGCGAAACACCGGGGAGGGCCGCCAGTGCAGGGAAGCGGCCGACCGTCCAACCGTTCGTAACCGTTTCGAGGCGAAACTCCCCCTGCACGGCCGAGGTCACGGGCTCTCGACCGCCTCGGGCACGGGCTCCGGTCTTGGCATCTCAGTCGGCTCGGCGGGTTGGGGCTCTTCGGCCTCTTCCTCCGTGACGCCGAACCAGTCCCACCACGGGCGGCCGCCGGACTCCCGCTCGGGCTCATCGGCGCCGGCGCGTTCCCGCTCCTGCTCGAGCGCGTCCGTTCCGGCCGAGGGCGACGGCTCGCCGCCTTCGCCGTCGGTGTCGTCGTCATCGTCCGTCACGCCGGCCCAATCCCACCAGGGGCGCTCGTCCTCCTCCGCTCGCGTTGCCGCCGGTTCATCGGGCAGGTCGCGCCAGGCCACGGGGTCGTAGCCGCGGTCCGCGCCGGTCAGCGCGACCAGCGACTGCCGCGCCTGGTAGCGAACCGAGAAGTCCTCGTCCAGCAGGCACCGGATCAGCGCCTGGCGAACCGGCTCGCCCTCGTAGTGCCGCAGCGACTTCGCGCAGGCCGTGCGGACGTCCGGGGACGAATCACGCACCGCTCGCGTGCACAGCGGCTCGACCGCCTCCGGGCCGGTCACATCGCCCAGCGCCACCGCGACATCCCACCGCACCGACGCGTCGGGGTCCTCCAGCGCCCGCGCCAGCACGGGCACGTAGCTCGCGTCGCCCGCGCGGCCGAGGGCACGGGCGGCCGCGCTGCGGCAGGCCGGCTCGGGGTTCTGGCCCAGGATCTCCGCGTAGCGCGCCAGGTGCGGCTCCTGCAAGCCCCACGGCTCGCTCGAGACTTGGCAGATGCCCTCGCGAACCGTGCCCGCGGGCCCTTCGGCGTAGAGCTTCTCGACCTTCTCCTCGGGCGTCGGCCGGACCCAGAACATCCGACCGTCCTTTCGGCACCCGCCGAGCGCCGCCAACGCCGCCAGTGCCGCCATCATCGCCGTCCGTGTCCTGTTCATGCCGGTTCCTCCGCCCCGCTGCCGGCCGGCGCCGCGCGGGCGCCCAGCTCATCCGTGCCGACGTAGTCCACGTGCTTGATCGCCCGTCCGCCGAACCGCCCCCCCAGCCGGGCGAAGCGCTGCGGGTTGTCCGTCGTGAAGCAACGCAGCAGCCCCGATCCGCCGCCGGCCGGGCCTGATGCGGCGAGTCGCCGCCGCACCTCGGCGGCGGCAGCCGCCGCCGAGCTGACCAGCTTCACGTCCGGGCCCATCAGCTTGCCGATGGGCTCCGACAGCAGCGGGTAATGCGTGCAGCCCAGCACCAGCGCCCCCGGCCGGAATCGCTGCATCTCCCGCAAGTAATCGCTCAGCACGTGCAGCATGATCGGGTCGTCCAGCGCCCGGCCTTCCTCCACGATCGGCACGAGCAACGGGCACGCCGCCGCCAGCACCTCCCGCCCCGGCTCGGCCGCCAGCGCCCGTTGATACGCGCCGGAGGCGATGGTCGCATCCGTTCCGATCACGCCGATCCGGCCATCCGTCGCCGCCAGTGCGGCCGCGGCGCCGGGGCGTATCACGTCCACAACATCCACCGGCAGCGTCTCGGACAACATCTCCACGGCCGCGGCGGAAGCGGTGTTGCACGCGACGACGATCAGCTTGGGGTCGAAGCCCAACAGGAAAGCCGCGTCCTCTCGCGCGAACTGCCGAACCGTCTCGAGTGACTTGATGCCGTACGGCACGCGGGCGCTGTCGCCGAGGTAGACGATGTCCTCCTCGGGCAGCAGGCGCGTCAACTCGTGGACGACGGTCAGCCCGCCGAGCCCCGAGTCGAACACGCCGATCGGCCGGTTTTGAATGGTTCCGTCCGTCATGCGGTCAGCGGCTTCCGGCTAATCCATGCCGAGGGAGAAGAGCCGTTCCAGGTCGTGCTTGGAGTACTGGCGGAAGGCGATCAGCGTCTGGGTGTCCATCAGGCCCTGCACGCCGATGAGGTGCTCGGTGACGAGCTTGGCCAGCCCCTCGTTTTCGCGGACGCGGGCCACGGCGACCAGGTCATACGGCCCGGCGACGCTGTAGACTTCGGCGATGCCGTCCAGCTCGAGGATCTCCTGGGCCGCGCCCGCGATCCGCTCGCGCTCGGCGGAGATCAGGATGAATGCGGTTACCATGGCTCGACGCTCCTTCGCGTTGGGTACCCGTGCGATTCTCGCCCTCCGGGCCGGCCGATTCAAGCGCAACGCCTCCCGCGCCCCCGCGCCACCGCGTCGACGACTCGCGACGGCTCGCGAATGACAACAGTTGGAACGCTGCCGAAGAAGTCCCGGCACACGGGCGGGATGCCCGTGCCCCGCCGATCCCGCCGCCGCGCTTGCTCCCGCGCGCGTGCGCACAGACAATAGAACCGTGGCCCACCGCAAGGGAAAATCCCGGAGGCGCATCAAGGACTGGCACCGGCGCATGGAGCACGGCCAGGAGCTGGAGGAGGTTTCCTCGCGTGGGCGGCGGATGAGCGAACACGCCGTCAAGCTCCGCGAGGAGCGCTTCGCTTCCGTCGAGAACCTCGACGATCTGCCCCAGGCCGCGGGCATGGTCGTCGGGCTCTACCGCGGCGGGGCCGTCGTCCGCGTCGAGGGCGGCGAGGAGTTGCTCTGCGGCGTCGCCAAGACCTTCCGAGCGCCGAGCGAGGCCACCCCCCTGGCCGTGGGAGACCACGCGACGGTCGCGCTACCGCTCGAGGGCGCCCCCGCCCCGGCCGAGGACGACAAGGACCGCGTCGACGGCATGATCCTCGCCCGCGAGGAGCGCACAACCGCGCTGGCCCGCCCGCGTCCCTGGTCCGCCAAGCGGCGGGACGAGTACGCGGAAGAGCCCGGCGCAAAGGTCATCGCGGCGAACATGGACGTTCTGCTGATCATCGCCGCGACGAAGGGACCTCGCTTCCGCCGACCGCTGGTGGACCGGTTCCTCATCACGGCCGAGCGCGGCGGGCTCACGCCCGTGCTCGTGCTGAACAAGATCGACCTGAAGCGCCCGAAGGAAGAGCTGCTCGAGGACTTCGCCGCTCTGGAGGTGGAGGTCCACTGTACCTCGGCGACGACCGGCGAGGGCGTGCACGAGCTGGTCGAGGCCCTCGGGGGTCGCAAGAACGTCATGGCCGGGGCATCGGGCGTCGGCAAGACCGCACTGGTCAACGCCATCCTGCCGGACGTGCAGGCCCGAACCGGCAAGATCCGCGAGAAGGACCAGCGCGGGCGGCACACGACCTCCTCGGCCGCGGTGTACGAGCTGCCGGCCGGCGGGCTGCTGGTGGACACGCCGGGCGTCCGCGAGCTGGGCGTGGACCTGGAGGCGACCGAGCTGCCCTGGTTCTTCCCCGAGTTCGAGCCCTTCGCCCCCCAATGCCGCTTCAGCGACTGCACGCACACCCACGAACCGGACTGCGCCGTCCAGGCGGCCGTGGAGAGCGGCAAGATTCCGCACCGCCGCTTCGAGAGCTACCTGCGCATTCAGGACAGCTTGGCGGAGTAAGCACCGGGATCAGTACTGCCTGCGCTGTCTCGCCGGCGGGATGTCGAGCAGCTTGCGGTATTTGGCGACGGTGCGTCGGGCGATCTTGACGCCGCGCTGCTGGAGGGCCTCGGCGAGTTGATCGTCGTTGAGCGGCTTGGACTTGTCCTCGGCGTCGACGACCTCTTGCAGCTTGGCCTTGACCGCGTCCCACGCCACGTCCTGGCCCTCCGCGGTCGTCGTGCCGCCGGAGAAGAACATCCGCAGCGGGAAGATGCCCCGCGGCGTCTGCACGTATTTGCCGGCCACGGCCCGGCTAACCGTCGCCACGTGCACGCCGATGCGGTTGGCGACCTCCGCCATCGGCAACGGGCGGAGCGCCTCGGGGCCTTGCTCCAGGAACTCCCGCTGCACGTCGAAGACGGCCTCGGCCACGCGGCGGATCGTGTCCCGCCGCTGCTGAATCGCCCCAATCAGCCACTGGGCCGAGCGGAGGTTCTTGCGGAGGAACTGCCGCGCGTCGCGCACGGTGCTGCGATCCTTCGCGAGCTTTCGGTACGCCCGCGAGATCTGGAGCTGGGGCGTGTTGCCATCGTCCATGGTCACGACGACGTTGCCGCCGTCGTCGTAGTCGACGATGATGTCCGGCCGGATGACCGGCACGGCCCGCTGCCCGACCAGCAGACCGGGGCGGGGGTTCAGGTGCGAGATATTCTCGATCGCCGCCTTGATCTCCTCGACCGTGCGCCCGAGGCGCTTGGCAATATGCGGCAGGCGGTTCATCTCGATGTCCCGCAGGAAGCGCGAGACCAACTCGACCTCCAGCTCCACGTCCGACCCCGCCTCCTCCTCCGCCCGAAGCTGAATCAGCAGGCACTCCCGCAGGTCGCGGGCCGCCACGCCGATCGGCTCCAGTTCCTGCACGAGCGGCAGGGCCTTCGCCAGATCGGCCGGGGCGACCGGCTCATCGGCGCGCTCGACCAAGTCATCGAGGGGCACGCGGAGATAGCCGTCGTCGTCCAGGTTGTCGATGATCGCCCGCCCCGCCGCCAGGATGCCTCCGTCCGCCTCGATGAACGCCCATTGGGTCCGGAGGTGTTCGTTGAGCGTCTCGCCCGGCGCGGCCGTGTTGGCCATCGCCTCGATCTTCCGGTCGCCCGCCTCCGGGTCGCTCGGCGGCGTGTACGGAGCGGTTCCGGCGATGAAATCCTGCCCGAACTCGTCGGTAAAGTCGGCGAGGCGTTCGAAGTCCTCGGTATTGCCGTTCGAGTCGTCGACGACGAGGTCGTGCTCTCCCCGGTCATCGGGATAATCCGTCTCGGCAAGCGGCTTCTCGGGGTCGCCCGGCTCGCGCAGCTCGAGCACCGGATTGGCCTCCATCTCGGCGTCGATCCGCTCCTGAAGCGCCATCATCGGAAGCTGGAGGATCTCCATGGCCTGGATGATCCGCGGGGCCAGCTTCATCTGCTGCGCCATGCGAAGTTGTTGGGATACGTCGAGCCGCATTTCCGCGCGCATTATAGCACACGTCGCGGTGGCCGGTAGAGGGCCCCGGCGGCGCGACGAACGCGCCTTCTGCAACCGGGCGGCCGCGTGCTATCATGCAGTGCCGTTACTGAGGGGAGTGAGCGATGGACCGGACGAATAGCATGTTCCGCCGCAGCGCGCGGGTATGGGTGGCTTCGCTGGCGATCGCTTGCGCGCTGGCCGGGCCCGCCCGCGCGTCGGGAGCGGCGCCCGACGCCTGGCTGGGCGAATACGCGATGGCGCAGCTCGCCGAGACGCCGCCGGGCGACATGCCGGCGCTGCACGCCGAGCTGGAGCAACTGCTGCTGGCACGGGCGGCATGCGGGCACTTCGGCGACCTCTCGGCCGTGAAGGATCTCGTGTACGCCTGGCGGGCCGCCGCATTGCTGCCCGACGCGGCCCGCGTCGGCGGCAACGACTACGCCCTCTGGCTTCGGGACAACCGGGAGCTGCTCCGCCGTCTGCTGCGCTCGTTGGCCGACGGCGGACGGCAAAGAGAGGCCCTCGACCGCTTGGCCGAGCTGCGCGAGCACGACAGCGAACGCACGCTGGCCTACCCGGACCTGGCCGTCGCCTTCGCCACGTGCCGCACGGCGAAACAGCGCACCGACGAGCCGCCGCCGGCCTCCCTGGCCGACGCATTCGACTACTACACGGACTCCGGAAAACGCTTCCGCTACGATCTGTCTGCGCTGCCCTACGAGCTGGCCCGATACCTGACGATCACCCCGCTGAGCATCGAGGAGCGCGAGTGGGCCTACAAGCGCTACGGCCGCAGTTCCAAGCCCGCCAAGTGCTACTTCCATGTCGACTATGACTACGGCCACTATCGTGAGGGCCGCCCGAAGCGGATCTCCGAGCACGATTACACGCTGACCAACCTCAAGGAGTACGGCGGCGTCTGCGTGGATCAGGCCTATTACGCGGCGAACGTATGCCGGTCTTTGGGCATCCCCGCGGTCGAGGTCCGCGGGCAAGGGCGCAGCGGCATTGGACACGCCTGGGTGGCCGTGCTGGAGCCCATCCGCCGAGGCCGGGCGGCGGCGTGGGACAGCCGGACCGGCCGCTACGAGGCCCACCTTTACTACACGGGCGAGATTCGCGACCCCGTGAGCGGCGAGGTTATCTACGATTCCGACTTGGCGCTGGCGGGCATGGCGACGCTGCTGCCGCTGGAGAGGCGAGAGGAGGCCGACGCCGCCGTCGCGCTGGGCCGCCTGCTGCAGGAGGCGCGAACGGACGCGCGGCAAGACCCGGTCGAGCTGCTGCGAACGACCGCGGCGGCCTGGCAGGACGCCCGCCCCGAGGCAACGGTGAAGACGGGCTGGATCGCGCGGGCGGACGCCACGCCGGACCAACTGTCTCAGGATCTCGCCACGGCCGCCATCGAGCGAAACCTGGCCCTGGGACTCGCGTGGGAATTCGTCATCGACCTCCGCGAGGACGGGCATATCCCGGTCAAGGACCTGTACCGATTTCTCGATCTGCTCGTGAAGCACACGGTCAAGTCGTTCCCCGATTACAGTTGCCGGATCGTGCTGCGCCTGGCGCCGACCATCGAGGAAGCGGACGAGCGAATCGACTTCTACCGCGCGGCGATGCGATGCTTCGGCCGACGGCCGGACCTGGCCGGTGAGATCCTCCTGGACGTCGGCGGCCTGTACCTGGACGGAGGCAAAACGGAGAAGGCCCTGGCGGCGTTTTCCGAAGCGGCCGTCAAGAGCATCAAGGTGTCGAGGGTGGTGCTGGCCGCAACGAACGAAGCCGAGAAGATCCTGCTGGAGACCGATCGCTCGGAGCAGGCCGTGGGAATGTACGAGCAGTTGCTCAAGCGCGTTCGGCGCCCGCGGAATACGACCTTCGCGCGGTACTCGGTGCATGACCAGCTCACCCGCCGCCTGGCGAACCTGTACAAGGAGCTCGGCCGGGCCGAGAAGGCCGCACGGACGATGGAGCGGATCAAGTGACGCCCTGGCGCTCGGCCGTGGGTGTCGGGATATGCGCATGCCTGCTGGCGGCCGGCTGCGCGGAACCGGGGTCGGCGGCGCGCATCCGCGCCCGGCTGCTGGAGCGGAGCGACGTCCCCACGGCCGGGGGGGAAGACCCGTACTTCCGGTCGCTCTTCGCCTGCCGGTACGAGGTGCTGGAGGTACTCGACGGGTCCCTCGGCCCGGACGAGATCGTCGTAATGCACTGGGCCGTGGTGCGGAACACCCCCACCGACGCCGCGCAGGCCCGCGTCGGGGGCGTGCGCGAGTTGACGGTGGAGCCATGGAGCCGGCACCGCGACCTGCACGTCGAGCCGCTGAGCATCACGCTGGATGACAACGCCTACGCCCTGCCGTGGTACTGCGACACCGGCGGACCGGCACCGCTCGGCAACGGCGGCGGCTAGATGTCCCGACGTTCCGTCATCGCGTCGGTAAGGATGGACTGGTTCGCGTACTCGATCTGTCCGCCGGAGGGCAGCCCGCGGGCCAAGCGGGTGATCTTGACGCCCAGCGGCTGGAGGATCGAGACAATGTGCAGCGCCGTGCCGTCGCCCGCGACCGTGGGGTTCGTCGCGAGGATAACCTCGTTCACGTCGTCGGCCCGAACGCGTCGCTCCAAGGCGTCCAGGGTGAGATCCTCCGGCTCCGTGCCCTCCAGCGGCGCGATGTGCCCCATCAGCACGTGGTACAGCCCGCTGTAGGAGCCCGTGGCCTCGATGGCGAGCAGATCCTTGGGCTGCTCTACGACGCAAATCGTAGACGCGTCCCGCCGGGGGTCGGCGCAGATGCTGCACTTCTCGCCCTCGGCCAGGTTGTAGCAGACCGAGCACGGGTGAATCCGCGTCTTGACGTCCCGGATGGCGCGAGCCAGCTCCATCGCCTCCTCGCGCTCGCTCTTGAGCAGGTGGAAGGCCAGCCGCTCGGCCGTGCGCGCGCCGATGCCCGGCAGCTTGCCCAACTCGTCGATCAGCCGCTGGATGGTCTCCGTGTACTCGGTCATTCTTCGGGCGGCTCCGGGCCGACCGGGGCGGGCACGCCGGCTGCCAGCATCTCGTCGACGTCCACGCCCGGGTGGGTGTACCGCGGCTGGGAGCGGCTCTTCTTTCCGTATTGAATGGCCGACACCGGGCACCAGTGCAGGCAGGCGAAGCACTGCTCGCACTTGCCCAGCCACGTCGGCCGGCCGGCCACGAGCTCGATGTCCGCCACCGGGCAGATCGCCGCGCACCGCCCGCACTTCACGCACGTGTCGTCCACGGAGAAGTTCTTGTCCGCATTGGGCCAGTGCTTCCGCGCGAGCCGGTTCACCATGCGGCTCAGCCCGCGGGCGAAGAGGTTGGACTCATGCACGCGCCACCGGCCGGCGTTGACGTCCGCGGCGATCACGTCGATGCGACGATCCGCCGCACGCAGGATGGACTCCCGCTTCGGCGCTTCCGGCGGGCCGCCCATCGGGGGGTAGTTCTCGGGCATCCGCACCACGAAGCCGCCCACCAGCTCACGCTGATGTCGGCTCAGCAGCCGCCGCACGGCCACCAGCGTTCCTCCCGCCGAGCCGGCACAGGTGGCCACCGCGAACACCTCCGGATCGCCCGCGAGCGGCAGCCCGGCCCGCAGGCGGCGCAGGACGATGTTGGGCGGGCCCCAAGCGTACACGGGGAAGACCAGCCCGACGCGGTCCGCCTCGACCGGCGGTTCCTCGGCGATGCGCGACAGCGGGCCCAACTCGCAGTCGCCCTCGAGCCCTGCCGCCAGCCGCTTGGCCGCGTGGAGCGAGTTGCCGGTTCCGGAGAACCACAGAAGCGCTGTCTTCATGGCTGATCCGCCTGTCTCGCCCACCCGGCGCCTGCGAGGTCCGCACGTCGCCGGCGGCTACAGCGCATCCGTCAGGCCGGGAATGTCCATGCCGCCGGTCAGCTCGCGCATCGCCTCTCGCATGGCCTCGGCCGCCTGCTCCTGCGCGCCCGACACCGCCGCGACGATCAGGTCCTCGAGCATCTCGGCGTCCGTGGCTTCGTCCGCCAGCGCCTCGGGCGATATCTTCACGCTGATGAGCTTCATCCGTCCGTTGACGGTGGCGGTCACCACGCCGCCCGCCTCGGCCGTGAACTCGCTGTTGCCGATCCGCTCCTGCACCTCCGGCAAGCGGGTCTTCATCTCGCCGGCGATCTTCATCATCTTGCCCATGTTGCCGAACATTGCTTCCTCGTCGCTCTCCCCCGCCGCCCCCGGCTAGCTTGCTTCCGGTCCCTCGCCGCCGTCCTCGTCCGCCTCCGCCGACGGCGTTTCCCGGCGGAAATCGACCACGCTCCCGCCGAACAGCTCCAGCACCTCGCGGACGGCCGGGTCGCGGGCGATCTCGTTTCTCTCATCCGTGCTCAACGCCGGTCGCGGCGCGGGCTCGGGCGCCGGCGGCGATTCGCCCTGTGCTTCGGTCTCGTAGGCGCCGTTGCCGGAACCGCCCGAATCGCGTGGGCTGGGCTCCCGCGGACCCTCATCGCCCGCGGGCGCGGCGGCTACCGGCGAGGGCTTTTTTTTTTCGCCCGAAGGGCGAGCGGCGGGCCCGCGCCGGCTCGGCGGCGGCACTCGACCGGCCGGGGGTGCCGACGGGGCCGCCTCCAGCCGCTCGATCAACGATTCCGGGTCGACGAACTTGTCCGCCGCCGCCAGCCGCACCAGCACGGCCTCCACCATGCCCCGGCCGATGCTCGACGTCCGCACGTTCCGCGACAGCGCCTGGAGCATGCCCATCGCGTGCACGAGCGACGGGACCGAGAACCGACCCGCCAACTCCCGCACCTGCTCGCGCTGGCTTTCCGGCAGCTCGATCAACTCGCTGTCCGCCCCGCACGTGGCCGCCAGCATCAGGTGGCGGAAGACGTTACCCATCGCGGCCGCGGCGCTGGAGAGCGTTACGCCGCCTTCCAGCACGGCGGACAACTCCGCAAGCGCGGCCGCGGCGTCGCCGTCGGCGACGGCCAGAGCAATCGCCAGCACGCGCTCATCCGGCGGCGTGCCCAATACGTTCACGACCTGCTCATCCGTCACGCGGTCGCCGGTCGAGAGAAGCTGGTCGAGCAGCGACAGCCCGTCCCGCATGGACCCCGCCGCGGCACGGGCGATGCGGAACACCGCCTCGTCGTCCGCCTCGACGTTCTCCTGCTCGCAGAGCCACCGCAGATGGTCCGCGATCCGCTGGGTCGGAATGTTCCGGAAGTCGAACCGCTGGCAGCGGGACAGTATGGTGGCCGGTATCTTCTGCACCTCGGTGGTCGAGAAGATGAACTTCACGTGCTCCGGCGGCTCCTCGAGCGTCTTGAGCAGGGCGTTGAACGCGGCCGTCGAGAGCATGTGAACTTCGTCGATGTAGTAGACCTTGTAGCGGCTGCGGGACGGGCGGTAGATGACGTTGGCCCGCAAATTTCGGACGTCCTCGACGCCGGTGTTGCTGGCTCCGTCGATTTCGACGACGTCGATATCGTCGCCCCGCCCGATGGCGACACATGCCTCGCATTCGTTGCACGGCTCGGTCGTAGGCTCGTCGACGGACAGGCAGTTCAGCGCCTTGGCGAAGATGCGGGCCATGGTCGTCTTGCCCACGCCGCGCGTGCCGGTGAACAGGTACGCGTGGGCCACCCGCCCGGCGCCAATCGCGTTGACGAGCGTCCGGGCAATATGCTCCTGGCCGATGACCTCCTCGAAGGTCCGGCTGCGGTACTTGCGAGCTAGGACGAGATAAGCCATTCGGGCGGCGCGGCTCCGGTGCCTCGGGCGGACCCTGCACGCGAGGCGGGCGGAACTCGGGCCATGACGAATGGAGAAACCGGACTGACGAGACCGACCCGAATGCCGAACGCCGCTTGCCGGCCTCGGCCGTCGGGATTCGTTACGGGCTCGTCATTCGACCTTCGCCACTCGTCATTCGCCCCGACGCCGCCTCAGCGCGGAATCGGTAAACAAAGCCGTGCACTCCGCGTCGAACTGCCCTCACGGGGCTTGTCCGGGACGGCGGCTCCGGCCAGGTAGCCCTCCGGCACCCGCTGCAAACTCGCTTATGGCTGCTTCCTTCCGGACCTGACCAGGTTCACGGCGCAGCGTTGCAGAGGACCCAACCATCATCACCACCGCCCGGGCCAGGGGACCCGCTACGGTCGGCCCTCGGCGGAGCATCAGCCCCGCTATAGCGGATTGCGGGTCATGCCGCAAAGCGGCAATCAGGGCACCGCTAGCGCCCCGCCTAGCACGGCAATTCGTGATTCTACCACGAGCCCCGCGGGCGCCTCAAGCAGCAACCAAAGGTTGGAGATCGAACGTGCGAACGTCCAACGACATCCGGTCAGATCTCAGTCCTCAACGCTCCCGCCTCGGCTACTGCTGCACGTCAACCAGCTCGATGTCGAAGGTCAGCGTCTGCCCTGCGAGCGGGTGATTGGCGTCGATCGTCACCGCCTCGTCGCCGACCTCCGTGATGCGGACGGGAATCGTCTGGCCCTCGGAGTCGCGCGCCTGGAGCTGCTGGCCGACCTCCGGGTCCAAGTCATCGGGGAGGTTGTCCTTCGGCACCGAAGCGACCATATCGTCCCGACGATCGCCGTAGCCCTGCTCGGGCGCGACGGTGGCGGTCTTCGTCTCGCCGGGCGTCATGCCGACCACGGCCTGCTCGAAGCCGGGTATCACCTGCCCCTGCCCCACTTGGAACTCCAGCGGCTCGCGCTGTCGGGAACTGTCAAATACCGTCCCGTCCGACAATTTGCCTGTGTAATGGACCTTGACGGTGTTGTTCTGCTCGGCTGCGGCCATGTCATGCCTTTCCATTGAGTCGCGGCGATTGGAGGCCGACGGCCGACGGCGGCCGGGCCTCCATAGGAATGCTAGCAGGGACCGGCGCCCAACCAAAGGATTCCCGCCAAGGTCGCCGGCGTCACCACCCGCGTCGAGTGGCCGGCCAGACCATCGGCGCATCCGGCGAATGCGCGGCAAGCGTGACGATGTCCACGAAGGGGAACTCGTCGTCCGCGTCGTCGCGGAAGCCGGTCAGGTCGCCGACGATCTCGCAGGGCACATCACGCGGAGTGACTTCGAGGAAGCCGCTGGCCACAGGGTCCAAATCGCGCTCCTTGCCGGCGCTCGCCGGCCGGACCGGCCGTGCGTGCGGAGCCGGTTGCGTCACACGCAAAACGACCGAGCAGCCACGCTGCCCGGCCGTCGTTGCGAACGAGGCCGACGGGATTCGAACCCGCAACCACCGGATCGACAGTCCGGTACTCTAACCAATTGAGCTACGGCCCCAGATGTCACCGCCGCGACAGGCCGCCGAAGCCCTCTACGGCTATCGGCCCGCCACGGCAGACCCTTAATCATACAAATCCGCCGGGGCGTGTCAATGCGTTCTTCGGGGGCCTTCGGCAAATCCCTCAGGACAACCGCAACGGCTCCGCCCCACCGCCTCAGGCGTGCTGAATCGCGCTCAGTGCGGCGGGCTGCGGGTCCTGGATGAGGGCGAAGCGGCCGACGCCGCGGACCTCCGCCGCCCCAAGGGAGTAAGCTCCGCGTTTCTGAGTGGCCTCTGTGGTGGAAATTGCCGTCACAAGAAGGCGGCGGGCCCGTTGTGGACCCGCCGCCTGCAAAGACTCGTCCGACTTCTCGGCTTAGTACATGTCGTCCATGCCCGCGCCGGCGCCGGCGCCCTGCTTCTTCTCGGGGATCTCGCTGACGACGGCCTCGGTCGTCAACAGCAGGCCCGCGACGCTGGCCGCGTTCTGCAACGCGGACCGCTCGACCTTCGTCGGCACGATCACGCCGGCGGCGACCAGGTCGCCGTACTTGCTCGTCATCGCGTTGTAGCCGAAGCCCAGCTCGTCGCTGCCCATGACCTTCTCGGCCACGATGCTGCCCTCGAGCCCGGAGTTCTCGGCGATCTGCCTGATCGGCGCGACCAGGGCCCGGCGGATGATATCCACGCCCGTTTTCTCGTCGCCGGTGGCCTTGACCTTGTCCAGGGCGTCCATCGCACGCAACACCGCCACGCCGCCGCCGGGCAGGATGCCCTCCTCGACGGCCGCCCGGCAGGCGTGCAGGGCGTCCTCGACGCGGGCCTTCTTCTCCTTCATCTCGACCTCGGTCGCGGCGCCGACGTTGATCTGCGCCACGCCGCCGGCGAGCTTGGCCAGCCGCTCCTCGAGCTTCTCGCGGTCGTAGTCGCTCGTGGTGGCGTCGATCTGGGCCTTGATCTGCCCGATGCGGCCCTTGATGTCGTCGGTCGAGCCGGCGCCCTCGATGATCGTCGTGTTGTCCTTGTCGATCCGGACGCGTTTGGCCGAGCCGAGGTCCTTGACCTCGATGTTCTCCAGCGAAATGCCCATATCCTCCATGATGGCGGTGGCGCCGGTGAGGATGGCGATGTCGCGGAGCATCTCCTTGCGCCGGTCGCCGAAGCCGGGGGCCTTGACGGCCGCGACCTGAAGCGTGCCGCGCAGCTTGTTGACCACCAGCGTCGCGAGGGCCTCGCCCTCGATGTCCTCTGCGATCACCAGCAGCGGGCGCCCGGACTGGGCGACCTTCTCGAGCGTCGGGACGAGGTCCTTGATGCTCGAGATCTTCTTCTCGTGCACGAGGACGTAGGGCTTCTCCAGGTCCACCTCCATCGACTCGGTGTTGTTGATGAAGTGCGGGGAGATGTAGCCCTTGTCGAACTGCATGCCCTCGACGAGGTCCACGTACGTATCGAGGCCCTTGCCCTCCTCGACCGTGATGACGCCGTCCTTGCCGACCTTGTCCATCGCGTCGGCGATCATCTTGCCGATCTCGGCGTCCTGGTTGGCCGAGCAGGTGCCGACCTGCGCGATCTCCTTGGAGCCCTTCACGTCGGTCGACAACTCGCGGAGCTTGGCCACGACGGCCTCGACGGCCTTGTCGATGCCGCGCTTCAGCGCCATGGCGTCGGCGCCGGCGGTCACGTTCCGCAGGCCTTCCTCGAAGATTGCCTCGGCGTAGATCGTCGCCGTGGTCGTGCCGTCGCCGGCGACGTCCGAGGTCTTCGAGGCGACCTCCTTGACCATCTGGGCGCCCATGTTCTCGTTGGCGTCCTCCAGCTCGATCTCCTTGGCGACGGTCACGCCGTCCTTGGTGACCGTGGGCGAGCCGAAGGACTTCTCCAGCACGACGACGCGCCCCGTCGGGCCGAGCGTCGAACGCACCGCCTTGGCGAGCTTGTTCACGCCGCGGCGGATCGATTCGCGCGCATCTACGTCAAAAGTGATCCGTTTTTTCGCCATTTCGTTACTCCCTTGTGTTCCGTCCCGCGGCCGTCGGCGCCGGCGAGTTCGCCGCGGCGCCGCTCGGGCCCACTGCGGTGCCTAGTCGATGATCGCCACGATGTCGGACTCCCGCATCAGCAGGTAGTCCTCGCCTTCGAGCGTGATGTCCGTGCCGGCATAGCTTGTGAACAGCACGGTATCGCCGACGCCGACCTGGAACCCGGCCCGCGAGCCGTCATCCAGCATCTTGCCGTCGCCGAGCGCCAGCACGGTGCCGCGCTGGGGCTTTTCTTTGGCGGCGTCGGGCAGCACGATGCCGCCGGCGGTCTTCTCCTCGGCCTCGAGGCGCTGCACCAGCACCCGGTCGCCCAGCGGGCGGACCTTCGGGGCCGACGCCTTCTTCGTTTTGGTCGACTTCTTGGCAGACTTCTTGGCCATGCCTGTGACTCCTTCGTCGCTAGGGATTCCGACTGTCCGTACGGTATCTCCGGCCGGGGGCCGGCCTGCGCCGCGCCGCGTGCGGCGCCGCGCTATTCCACGTCCTCTCCCCGCATCGCTCGCTCCAGGCGGTCCATCATGCGATGGATCTGCCGCAGGAGCTGCTCCAGCTCCAGCGGGCGGCGGACGACGCTGAACGCCGCCAGCCGCAGCGCCGATTCCATCCACCGCCGGTCCCGCGGGCCGGTAATCACCACCACCGGCAAGATCGCGTTCATTCGGCGGATCATCCGCAGAAGTTGCAGCACGTCGAGCTGCCACTCCGCCCGGTCGTCCAGAACCGCCGCGTCGGCCGCCCCGGTCTCGATCACGTTGAGCAGCTCACCGTCCGTCCGAACGCGGTACGGCACCAGGCGGCCCGGGCCGACGATCTGCTCGACCGCCGGCAGCCAGGTCTCGGCCTCGCCGCTCACGACCAGCCCGAAGGGCCTCCCGGGTGTGTTCAGTTCGGCAACCATTCGCTCCGACGGCCCGCCCGCTCTGCAGGCGCAGGCCGCCCGCCTCTAAGAACAGCAAGGCCGATGCCAGCGGCCACAAATATTGCTCTTGAAATGCTTTATCCTAAATCTCCGCTTCCAGAGCCCCCCGCGATTCCTGCCGGAACGGACCTCACCCGGTGCCCGGTCTGCTGGAATGGCAGCCCCGATCGCGCCCGTTCGGCCTCGGGCGGGCACGGCAGCGTGCGCAAAAACCCTTACCGGGCCTATGACAATATGCCGACTGTTGGTATAATTGGGTACCCTGCCTAAAAGGCCGACCGCCGCCGCACCGCGCCACCCCGGCGCACCCGAGGCACCGCATGACCGCACGCGACCTCACATGCTGCTTGGTAGCCGCCCTGCTGCTGGTGCAGCCATCCCTTCTGGCGGATACGCTCGTTCTCAAGGACGGGCGGGAATTCGAGGGTCTCATCACCGAAGAAGAGGAGTCGGTGACCATCGCGCTCGATTATGGGCAAGTCACCTTCCCTCGCGATCAGATCGAGCAGATCGCCTACGGCGAGACGCCGGCCGAGGCGCTGGCCACCAAGCTCGCCGAGGCCCCCATCGGCGACCCGGAGGCGCTGTACGAGATCGCCGAATGGGCATGCGAGCAAGGGCTCCAATCCAAGGCGAGCGACCTGTTCGCCGAGGTTGTTGCGATGGAGCCGGACCATGAAGGCGCGCACCGGGCCCTGAGTCACGTGCAGATCGACGGGACCTGGCAGCCGCTGGATCGGGCCATCGAGCTGGCCCGGAGCAAGCTGGACGCCGGCGACTGCGAGCCGCTGCTGGAGGATATCCTGCCGGCGATGTCGGAGGTCGCGACCGAGCCGGACGCCATGGTCGCCGTGGCGGCGCTCTGGGCCCGCGCGGAGCTGCGGCACGGTCGTTACGAGGACGCGGCCTCGTCGTACGCCGCCCTGGCGGAGCTGACCGAGGGCGATGAGGCCTTCCGATACGAGACGATCGCGGCGATCCTCACCGACAGCCCCGACGGCATGTATGTCGTGCGCGAGCCGTTCCCGCCGCGGGCTCGTCTTCTGGGCGAGGAGGCGCCCTCGCTGGAGCCGGGGCCGGCCTCGCTGAGCCGCCCGCTGGTGCTGGCCGCGGCGCTGCACGCGGAAGCCCGAGAGATCATCGAGCGGGGCCGCGAGATGATGGCGGCGGCTCGCAAGCTGGAGGCCAAGCAGCCGGAGGCGGCGCACCTGAAGTACCAGCAGGCGTCGCGCGAGTTCGCGCAGGCGAATGCGCTGATTCCGGGCCTGGCCCGCAGCCATCGGATCGAGGCGGTCCGGCGACGGATCAAGCTCGTGCGGGACGAGGTGGACGCTGAGGCGGCCAAGCTGGACGCGCAGATCGGCACCCTCGCCCGGGAGGACATGAGACCAGCCCAGTGGCGAGAGAAACTACTGGCAATGATCCGAAGAGTGGATAGGATATGCATGCCGTTGAAACAGGTGCTCGCATTGGCCGAGCCCTATCCGCGCGAGCTTTTCCTCGAGATTCAGTGGGCCGAGGCCGACCTCAAGAAGATGCAGGCCGCCAAGGACCTGCTGACGGAAGAGTTGCATGGTCAAGGGTAGGCACTCCACATTGCTGACGTTGGTCCTGGCGACCGTCGGTGTCTGCTGGGGCGTGACGGACGAGCCGACGGCTCGCCCGGCGTCTGCATTCGAAGAGGACGCATCCCCTCCCACTCTCCACGACGCACTCGATCTGCTCCGCGAGGCCGACTACGACGGCGCGGAGGCAGCGGCCCTGCCGCTGGCGACAGACGGGATCCTCCCCGAATCGCGCGCATGGTTGGTCGTGGCCTCGGCCCGTCAGCGCCGAGGGGACGACGCCCTGGCCATCGAGGCGTACCAGCAGTTTCTCTCCGGCTGCGACTCGGAAGCCCTTCGCGAATTCGCCAACGAGCAGATCGCCGCCTGCCGCGCCGTGCCGGGCAAGCCGAAACAGACCGCCCCCGGCGATCGGCTTTCCGACGATCTGCTCGAGAAGCTCGCGGACGTCGATGACGAGGTGCACGTCGAGTCGACCGACCACTTCGTCGTCCGCAGCCGGAACTACAAGCTGTCTCAGTTGCTCGGCCGCGAGGCCGAGCGTGCCCTTCGCCGGATCTGTCAGGGGCTGCTCGACGGACGCGTCTTCCCGCACAGCGTCGACATCTACGTCTGGTCGGACCGGGCGGATTATCGGGCCAACGCCCCGGCCCTGGCCCCGGAGTGGTCGGACGGCAGCTTCAGCGTCACGCACGAGGACGGGGTGGTCACGTGGCGCATCGACCTGACGCAGTTGGAGGCGGACGGCTCCTTCTCGACCCGCATGCTGGACCGCGTCCTGCCGCACGAGTTGTGCCACGTGGTGATGAAGGACTTCTTCGGCGACGCCCCCTGCCCGCTCGTGGTCAATGAGGGCGTGGCCATGCTGGCCGAATGGGGCACGGACAACGACCGGCTCCTACTGGCCGGCTCCGCCCTGTCGGGCGAGCGCGGCATCGCGTTGGCCGACCTGTTCGTACTCCCGGCCGAGGACCTGGCGGGCCGCCAGGAGATCTTCTACGCGGAGGCGTTCAGCTTCCTGGAGTTCCTGAGGGGCCGGATGACGCGCCGCGAGTTCCGAAGCTTCCTGGACCAGATCAAGGACGGCTGCACCGTCGTGGAGGCAATCGAGCGGGCCATGTACATCCCCCGCGACGAACCCCTCCTGCCGGACCTGACCACGGCCTGGGAGGACTACGCCATCGCCCAGGCCCAGATGCTGAACGCGTTGAAGTAGCGCGGCGGCTCGCCCCGCTTGACTTGCCTCTGCCCCGCCCGTAGAACCCTTGGATTCCCGCGCATGCGCCGCATGCGCACCGAGCGGCAGGCCCCTCGAAACGGAACGGTGACATGGCCGGATACGACTTCGCGGCGATCGAGAGCAAGTGGCAGCAACACTGGGTGGAAAACGGTACGTTCGTCCAGCCGAACCCTGGCGACGACGGCTTCGTCGACGCCGGCAAGTTCTACGTGCTGGACATGTTCCCTTACCCGTCCGGAGCGGGGCTCCACGTGGGGCATCCGGAGGGCTACACCGCCACGGACATCGTCGCCCGGTACATGCGGATGCGCGGGCTCAACGTGCTGCACCCGATGGGCTACGACGCCTTCGGCCTGCCGGCCGAGCAGTACGCCGTCGAGCACGGCGTTCACCCCCGAGAGACCACCGAGAAGAACATCGCCAACATCGAGCGGCAGATCAGGATGTTCGGCTTCTCGTACGACTGGTCCCGGCGGGTGGCGACGACCGATCCCGAGTACTTCAAATGGACGCAATGGATCTTCCTCCAGATGTACAACGCCTGGTACGACCCGGAAGCCGACCGGGCGCGTCCGATCGGCGAACTGGTCGACGATCTCACCAACGGGCGCCTTTTCGTCAGCCCCGACGGCGAGCTCGTTCCCGCCCCGGCCGGCGGGGACATGGAGGCCCTGACCGGGCCGCCCGTCGGCTGCCTCGACTTCGCCGAACTGCCGCCCGAGCAGCGGCGCGAGATCATCGACTCCCAGCGCCTCGCCTACCAGGCCGAGGTCCCCGTCAACTGGTGCCCGAAGCTCGGGACCGTCCTGGCCAACGAGGAGGTCACCAACGAGGGCCGCTCCGAGCGCGGCGACTTCCCCGTCTTCCGGCGGAACCTCCGCCAGTGGATGCTCCGCATCACGGCCTACGCCGAGCGGCTGCTGAAGGACCTCGACCGCGTCGACTGGCCCGAGTCCATCAAGATCATGCAGCGGAACTGGATCGGCCGCAGCGAGGGGGCCAACGTGTACTTCTCGCTGCAGGGGCATGACGAATCGCTGGAGGTCTACACGACCCGCCCGGACACGCTCTTCGGCGCGACTTATATGGTCCTCGCCCCGGAGCATCCGCTCGTCGAGGCGATCACGACGAACGACCAGCGGCGGGCGGTGCGCAGCTACGTCGAACAGGCCGCCGGCAAGTCCGAGCTGGAGCGGACCGCCGAGGCCAAGGAGAAGACCGGCGTGTTCACCGGCGCCTACGCCGTGAACCCCGTCAACGAGGAACGCATCCCCGTCTGGATCGCAGATTACGTCATGATGGGCTACGGAACGGGCGCGATCATGGCCGTGCCGGCCCACGATACCCGGGACTTCGAGTTCGCCCAGAAGTTCGACCTTCCGATCGTGCAGGTCGTCGAGCCGCCCGAGGGCGAGGACTGGCGCGGCTACACCGGTGAAGGCACGGCCGTCAACTCGGGAGACTTCGACGGACTCCCCACGGGCGAATTCAAGCGACGCATCACCCAATGGCTCGAGGAGAACGGCCTCGGACACGGCGCGGTCAACTACAAGCTGCGCGACTGGCTCTTCAGCCGCCAGCGATACTGGGGCGAGCCGTTCCCGCTGGTGCACTGCTCGCGTTGCGGCACCGTGCCGCTCGGCGAGCGCGACCTGCCCCTGACGCTGCCGGAGATGGACGACTTCTCCCCCACCACGAGCGAGAACCCGGACGCCCCGCCGGCCCCGCCTCTCGGCAAGGCGACCGAGTGGGTCCACACCAAGTGTCCATCCTGCGGCGGCCCGGCCGAGCGCGAACTGAACACGATGCCCCAATGGGCCGGAAGCTGCTGGTACTACCTCCGCTTCTGCGACACCCGCAACAACGAGAAGTTCTGCGACCCGCGAGCCGAGCAGTATTGGATGCACGACGGCGTGGACCTGTACGTCGGCGGCGCCGAGCACGCAGTGCTGCACTTGCTGTACGCCCGCTTCTGGCACAAGGTGCTGTTCGACCTCGGCCATGTCTCGGCGCCGGAGCCGTTCCGCAAACTGTTCAACCAGGGCATGATCCGCAGCTTCGCCTACCGGGACGCCCGCGGCGTCTACGTGGGCTATGACGACGTGGAACAGCGAGACGACGGCCCCCATCACCGGCAGACCGGCGAGAAACTCGCCGAGTCCGTCGAGAAGATGTCGAAATCGCTGAAGAATGTCGTGAACCCGGACGATGTCATCGCGGAATACGGCGCCGACACCTTCCGGCTCTACGAGATGTTCATGGGTCCGCTGGAGGCGTCCAAGCCGTGGAACACGCAGGACGTTCCGGGCGTCCATCGCTTCCTGCACCGCGTCTGGCGGATGGTCGCCGGAGACGACGACAACGACCCGCTGGTCGCCGACGACGGCCCGGAAGAGGTCGAGCGGGCGCTGCACAAGCTGATCCGCAAGATCGGTCAGGACATCGAGGCGATGAAGTTCAATACCGCCATCGCCGCGATGATGGAGTTCGTAAACGGCGTCTACAAGGCCGGGCGGATCGGGCAGGACCAGGCCGGGCGCTTCGTGCGGGTGCTGGCGCCGTTCGCGCCGCATATCGCCGAGGAGCTGTGGGAACGGCTGGGGCACGGCGAGTCGCTCGCCCGCGAGCCCTGGCCCGGCTACGATGAGTCGATGGTCGTCGAGGAGACGGCCGAGCTGGCCGTGCAGGTCAACGGAAAGGTGCGCGGACGCATCAGCGCCCCCGCCGATGCGGGCGAGGACGCCGTGATCGAGTTGGCCCTGGCCGACCCCAAGGTCGCCGAGGCGCTGGAAGGCAAGGAAATCGTCAAGCGGGTTGTCGTGCCGGGGCGGCTCGTCAACCTCGTTGTGAAATAGGCCCGTGGCGGTCACGGACCCATCCCGGCCGAGTATGTCAAGGAGAATGACGATGAAACACGGATTGGTTTGGCTGGCATTGTCGGGGCTCGTACTGACGGCCGGGTGCGGCGGCGACGAGCCGGGCCCGGGCGAGGAGTTGCCCAAGGCCAAGGAGCCGAAGCAGGCGCTGAAGAACCTCCAGACCGCCATCAAGAACAGCGACACGGACCAGTTCATGGCCTGCTTCGACGCCGATGGCGACGAGGAGAAGGTCTTGAGAGCCACCGCCGAGTTCGTCTTCGTTGGCACGGAGTTCAGCGAGAAGATGGAGGAGGAGTACGGCGAGGATGCGTTAGAGGATGACCAGGACGAGGATTCGTTCCAGGCCATGCTCGAAGACGATTGGCTGGACGAAGTCGAGATCGAAGTCGACGGCGACACCGCCGAGGCGACGCACCCCGACCAGAAGGAGCCGCTCAAGCTCGTGAAGGTCGATGGCGGGTGGAAGATCGCAACCGAGGACACGGCCATGACCCCCGCCGATGCCTCCGAAAAGGACGCGGACGAGGCGATCGCCATGGTGGAAGCAATGACGAAGGCCTTTAAGGAAGTAATGCCGAACATCGGCAAGGAAGGGTACACGGCCGACAAGATCAAGCAGGAACTT
>CAZHEH010000005.1:33829-133628 GCA_964531695.1 uncultured Planctomycetaceae bacterium
CGAGGCCCGGTCGCACATACGGCCGGGCCTTGTTGTGCGCCCCCTCCGGTCGGCGGGCGGCTTGTAATCCCCGGCGTCTCGCTTACAATTCGGGCATCGTACTCGTGGTAGCACTGGAAAGGGACCGCCCGTGAGAGGAATCGCCCGCGTACCGCTTGTCCTGCTGCTGGCCGGCGCGCTGCTGCCCGGCTGTGGCGGCGGCGAGACGACCGAAGAGGAAACCGACAACCAGGAGAAGGAACAGGCCAAAAAGGAGGTCCCCGAGGCGAAGGCCCCGCTGGAGAAGATGCACACCGCCCTGGCCGAAGGCGACAGCGAAGCGTTCCTGGCCTGCTTCGAGGCCGACGCCGGCCAGACGGCCGTGCTCAGCGCGATGTTCGACTACGCCCGCGCCCGCGTCGAGCTGGACCAGGCCATGGCCGAGCAGTACGGCCAAGGCATGACGCCCGAGGACGCCCCGGCCATGGTCCGCCTGGCCGACCCGGAGTCGCTGGCGGACGTGAAGGTCGTCGAGGGGGAGCAGAGCAACCAGGCCGTGGCGAGCATCGAGGGCGTCGATCTCAAACTTCCTCTGATCCACGTGTTTACGGAACGGCCGGCGACCGAGACACAGACGGACGAGACACAGCCGGCAGAGACACAGCCCGCCGAGGCGCAACCGGCCGAGACGGCCCGCGTTCGTGTCTGGCGCATCGACCCCGAGCCGCTGGTCGCCGCAGAGCCGCGCCCGGAGAAGGTGCGGGAGCTTATCGCTTGGTACCGGGATCTCGCGGGGGCCGCCCGCGATCTGCGCGAGCGCGTCGGCCCGGCGGAAACCGCCGAGTCGATCCGCCGGGCCTGGGACGAAACCCAGGTGCAGCTCGTGACCCGGCACACACCGTAGACCCCGGCGGCCGATCCGGAGCGCCACCGCCCATGCCACGACGTGTCGAGAAGTCCGAGGCCGCCTTCGCCCGCGCGACCGCCGTGCTGGTGGGAGGCGTCAACTCGCCCGTGCGGGCCTTCAAGGCGGTCGGAGGCGTGCCGCCGACGATCGCCCGGGCTCAGGGCAGCCGCATCACGGACGTCGACGGCAACACCTACATCGACTACGTGGGCAGCTACGGGCCCGCCATCCTCGGCCATGCCCCGGAGCAGATCGTCGCGGCCGTGACGAAGGCCGTCAGCCGCGGCACGACCTACGGCGCCCCTACCGAGCTCGAGACGCGCCTGGCCGAGTCCATCGCCGCGGCCGTCGATTCCGTCGAGAAAGTCCGCTTCGTCTCCAGCGGCACGGAGGCGGCCATGACGGCCGTGCGGCTCGCGCGCGGGGCCACCGGGCGCGGGAAGCTCATCAAGTGCGAAGGCGGTTACCACGGTCACGCGGACGCCCTGCTCGTGGCGGCGGGCAGCGGCGCGGCCACGCTCGGCACGCCGTCCAGCCCCGGCGTGCCCGCCGGAGCCGTCGCCGACACACTGCCCGTGCCCTACAACGACCTCCAGGCCGTGAAGGCGGCGATGGCCGAGCACGGGCGGAAGGTGGCGGCCGTGCTGGTCGAGCCCGTGGCGGGCAATATGGGCGTCGTGCCGCCTGTGGCGGGCTACCTGCCGGGCCTGCGGGAGTTGTGCGACGAGCACGGGGCCCTGCTGATCTTCGACGAGGTGATGACCGGCTTCCGCGTCGCGCTGGGCGGAGCGCAGGCGCTGTACGGCGTCCGTCCCGACCTGACCGTGCTGGGCAAGATCATCGGCGGAGGGCTGCCCGTCGGGGCGGTCGGCGGGCCGGCGGCGATCATGGACCACCTCGCCCCGGCCGGGCCGGTGTACCAGGCGGGCACGCTGTCGGGCAATCCGGTGGCGATGGCGGCCGGGCTGGCGACGCTCGAAGCGCTGCGTGAGGACGGCTTCTACGGCGCGCTCGAGGCCCGCTCGGCCCAGCTCGAGCAGGGGCTCACCGCGGCCGCGGGCAAGGCCGGTCTGGCCGGCAAGGTCTGCCTCCAGCGCGTGGGCAGCATGCTGAGCGTCTTCTTCCGACCGCCGCCGGTCGCGAGCTACGAGGATGCCGCCGCCGGCGACGCCGAGGCCTTCGGCGCGTTCTTCCATGCCATGCTCGACGCCGGCGTGTACCTCGCCCCGAGCCGGTTCGAGGCAATGTTTGTCTCCGCCGCGCATACCGAGCAGGACGTAGCCGACACGGCTCGCGCCGCCGAGGGCGCCTTCGCGGCCGCGGCTGCCGAGAGGCGGCACGCGTAGTTGACTCGCCGCCGAGCGCCGTGGAAGATGGGCCACATCGCGACCCACGGCCAACCCATGACGCAGAAAATAGACGAACAACTCGTGCGGCACATCGGCAAGCTCAGCCGCATCGCGCTGAGTGACGACGAGGTCGCCACGTTCACGCGGCAGCTCGAGGCGATCCTGGGCCATTTCGACAAGCTCCAGGAGCTGGAAACGGACGGCGTCGAGCCGATGGCCCACGCCGTGGAGCTGACGAACGTGCTGGCCGACGACGAGCCCGGCGAATCGCTGACGCCCGACAAGGCCCTGGCCAACGCTCCGGCCCGCGACGACGACCTGTTCCAGGTGCCCAAGGTCATTGGAGACAGCCAATGACCAAGGACAGGAGCCCATTCTCACCCGGCAAGCCGGTCGAGCCGGAGGCGTTCGTCGGGCGGGAGGAGCAGATCCGCCTGCTGGAGCGGGCCACGCGCCAAGCGAAGGCGGGAAGCCCGCAATACCTGTTCATCACCGGCGAGAGAGGGATCGGTAAGAGTTCGCTCGCGAGTTTCGGTTGCCGAGTGGCGGAGAAGGAGGCGCAGTTCCTGTCCGCACAGGTCCCTTTGGGCGGCGCCAAGACGGTGGGCGAGGCCTGCCGACGGCTCTACCAAGCGGCGATCAGCCAGTTGCCGGACAAGACACTCATAGACAAGGCCAAGGACTTGTTCGGGAAGTACGTCGAGCGTGTGGACCTGTTCGGCATCGGCGTCGAGTTCAAGAAGGACCAGACCACCCGCGAGGAGCTGGCCCAGGACTTCGTGCCCTACCTTTACCGGCTGGTGGAGGTGGCGAAGCAAGGCGGCAGGCAGGGGCTGTTCCTTGTGGCGGACGACCTCAACGGGATCGTCCACGACACGCAATTCGCCCATTTCATCAAGAGCGTCGTGGATGAGATCGCCGTTGGGAAGATGCGAGAATTGCCCCTCGTGCTGGTGCTGGTCGGCGTTCCGGAGCGAATGGAAGACCTCAAAGCGCAGCAGCCGTCCATCGACCGTATCTTCCAACCCATCGAGTTGCCCCTCCTGACACACGGTCAGGCGACCGAGTTCTTCCGTAAGGCCTTCGCTTCCGTGGACCACACCTGGAGCGAAGGCACCATGGAGGCGATGTCTACCAGCGTCGGCGGACATCCGGTGATGTGGCACGAGCTCGGGGACGCCGTCTTCTGGGAAGACCAGGACGAGCACATCACCGAGGCCGACGTGACCTCGGGGGTGATTGCGGCGGCCGAAGCGGTCGGCCGCAAGTACCTGCAGCGGCCCCTTTACGAAGAACTGCGCAGTGACGCATACCAACGCATTCTCGCGCACATCGGCTCCTTGCCGATCGGCTTCGGAGTGCCGATTTCGCGCGCCGAGGTCCTGAAGACTTTGCCGGAGCCGGAATCGCGCAACTTCGATAACTTCATCAAGCGCATGCGCGATCTGGGCGTTCTGGAGCCCGTCCCCGGCAAGCGGGGCCAGTACAGGTACACCCATTTCCTCTACTTCTTCTACATCGCGCTACAGAGCAGCGCCGACGCGTCGGTCGATGCCGGCAAATCCGGCGCGTCAGGAGAGTCCAAGAAAGCCAGATGACCGCCCCGATCCTCGACATGACGGCCGTACAGCTCCGCGACGCCATCGCCGCCGGTGAGGTGTCGTCCGAGCAGGCGACCCGGGCTTGTCTCGAGCAGATCGAGCGCACGGAGCCGCACCTCGCCGCATTCAACGAAGTCTACCCGGAGCGGGCGACGGAGCGAGCCCGCCGGATCGACGCCGCGATCGCGCGGGGTGAAGATGCCGGCCCCCTGGCGGGCGTGCCTGTCGCGGTCAAGGACAACATGTGCACGACGTATGGGCGGACGACCTGCGCATCGCGGATCCTGGAGAGCTACCGGGCCCCCTACACCGCCACGGCCGTGGCGAAGCTCGATAGCGCCGGGGCGGTCGTGCTTGGCAAGACCAACATGGACGAGTTCGCCATGGGCTCCTCGACCGAGCACAGCGCGTTCCGCCCGACGCGGAACCCCTGGGACGTGGAGCGGGTTCCGGGCGGCTCGTCGGGCGGCTCGGCCGCCGCGGTGGCGGCCCGGCAGTGCTTCGCGGCGCTCGGGAGCGACACGGGCGGCTCGATCCGCCAACCGGCCGCCTTCTGCGGGGTGGTGGGCTTCAAGCCGACCTACGGGCGCGTCAGCCGCTACGGGCTCGTGGCCTTCGGCTCGAGCTTGGACCAGATCGGCCCGCTGACACGCGACGTGGCCGACGCCGCCCTGTTGACCGGCGTCATCGCGGGGCACGATCCGCGGGACTCGACGTCCGTCTCGGAGCCGGCGGGCGATTACGCCGCGAGCGTCGAGGCGCCCATCGAGGGGTTGCGCGTCGGCATGCCGCGGGAATGGTTCACGGATGCGATGTCGAGCGAAGTCGCCGCCGCGATGACGGCCGCCTCCGAGGCCTACGAGAGCGCCGGAGCGAAGCTGGTCGAGGTCTCGCTGCCGCACAGCCGGATCGACGTGGCCGAGGACGGATCGCTAAGCTCTTATGCAGTATCGTGTTACTATATCGTCGCCATGGCGGAGGCCTCGAGCAACCTCGCCCGCTACGACGGCGCGCACTATGGTCACCGGACGGACGCCAAGGGCTGCGACATCGTCGAGCTGTACTCGCGCACTCGGGCCGAGGGCTTCGGGGACGAGGTCAAGCGGCGCGTCATGCTCGGCTCGTACACTCTCTCGGCCGGCTACTACGACGCATACTACAACAAGGCCCTGAAGGTCCGGCGGCTGATCGCCCGTGACTTCGAGCAGGCGTTCGAACAGTGCGACGTGCTGATGTGTCCGGCCACGCCGTCCGCGGCCTTCCGACTGGGCGAGAAGACCGAAGACCCGATGGCCATGTACCTCCAGGATATCTACACGAACTCGCTGAACCTCGCCGGCCTGCCGGGCATCTCCGTGCCGGCCGGGCGGAGCGAGGACGGTCTGCCGATCGGCATGCAGATCATCGGGCCGGCGCTCGGGGAAGAAACCGTTCTCCGGGCCGCACGGATGTACGAGAGGGCCGCCGGCGGCGCCGTCGGGATCCCGCCCCTCGCCGCAAGTTGAATCGCCGTAGCGCATGCAGGAAACGGGAAACGCCATGACCGAGCCCGCACAGGAATCTCAGCAGCGCCCTTTGGAGGAGCCGGAAGGCACGCCCGGGCCGACGGACATCGATCCCGCCCAAGAGCGCCCCGGCGGACACAGGCCCAAGAAGGCGACGTACATCTTCATCGGCATTGCCCTCATCGCGGTGGTGGTTGTCTACATGATCCAGAGAAAGGGCAAGGACTTCCCCGGCTGGGAACGCGACCTGGATGCCGCCCTCCGGCGGGCCGAGGCGGAGCACCGGCCGGTTGTGGCCTACTTCGTGCACACGACCAGTTCCACACCGGTGCGGACACAGTGGGACACGGCGCTGAACCGCCCGCTCAACCGCCAGGCCATGGACGAAGCCGGCATGATCCGAGTGCTGGTCGAGACGCAGATGGACTCCGACCGGGCGCGGGCCTACGGTATCGAGCATCTGCCGACGATGACGGTCCTTTCTCCGCGGGGGGAGGTCTGCCGCAAATCGGACAAGACGATCGGGCAGACCGGTTTCCACAATGAGTTCCTCGAGCCGGACTGGGAAGCCGCCGGCTGGGAACTGCTCAGCGAGGAACTGCCCCGGCCCGTGCGGGGGCGGCCGATGCTCGCGCTGTTCACGCAGAAGCCCTCGACCGGCGCCGCGCGTCGGCTCGCGTACGCGACGTTCACGCACCCGGAGGTTCGGAAGCGCCTGGAGGAGATGAAGCTTCGGCTCGTCCGAGTGGCCGTGCCCGAGACGAAAAAGGACGCGCACAAGCTGGCCAAGGCACATGAGATCCAATCCTGGCCGACGCTGCTGCTCCGGATCGGTCGCGAAGAACGCCGTATGGAAGGGTTCGCCACGCCGGACGAGTTGCTGGAGTGGCTGGCCGGCGAGGCGGACGACGGTCCCTGACCGAGCGGTTACGCAGGCCGGCGGATGATGAGCGTGTTGTTCTGCCCGCCGAAGCCGAAACTGTTCGACATTACGACCTCCAGTTCGGCGGAGCGGGCCTCGTTCGGCACGTAGTCCAGGTCGCAGGCCGGGTCGGGCGTTCGGTAGTTGATCGTGGGGGGGACGATGCCGTCCCGGATCGCCAGCACGCACGTGATCAACTCGGTCGCTCCCGCCGCGGCGATCAGGTGGCCCAGCATGCTCTTGACCGACGAGACCGGGACCCGATACGCCGCCTCGCCGAAGGCCCGCTTGACCGCCTTGGTCTCCACCTCGTCGTTCTGCTGCGTGGCCGTGCCGTGGGCGGAGATGTAGTCGATGTCGTCCGGGGTAAGCCCGGCGTCCTTCATGGCGGCCGTCATGGCGGTCGCGGCGCCGTCGCCCTCCGGGTCCTGGTCGGTGATGCGGAAGGCGTCGGCGCTGCCCCCGTAGCCGATCACCTCCGCCAGGATCTTCGCGCCGCGGGCCTTGGCGAACTCGTAGTCCTCGAACACGAGGATACTCGCGCCCTCGCCGAGGACGAAGCCGTCGCGGGTGAGGTCAAAGGGGCGCGAGGCCGTTTCCATCTCGTCGTTCCGCGTGGACAGCGCCGTCAGACGGATGAAGCCGCTGCTGCCGTACGGATGCACCATGCTGTGAGCCCCGCCGGTGATGACCGCGTCGCAGTCGCCGCGGCGGATCAGCCATGCCGCCTCGCCCATCGCCTGGGTGCTGGCGGCACAGGCCGTCAGGACGTTGAACGCCGGCCCGCGGGCGCCGAACTCCGCCGCCAGATGGGCCAGGACCATGTTCGACTCCTGCTCGACCTCCCGCCACATATCCATTCGCTCGAACGCAAGCTCGGCCCAGCGCGGCACGTCCACGCCCCGGTCCGTCCAGGCATCCACCAGCAGCGACGTGAAGCTGTCGAAGTCGAGTTGCCCCTCGCCGCTGCCGAGATACACGCCCAACCGCTGCGGCGAGAGCGCCTCGTGGCCGGCCAGCCCGGCCTGGCGCCACGCCTGCACGGCCGCGCCGAGGGCGAACCGCCCGTGCCGGCCCGCGTGCTCGTGCCGCGCGGCGTTCGGCACCTGCGCGGCGAAGTCGTAGTCCCGCACCTGCCCGCAGAACGCCGAGGGGAAGGTGCTCGCGTCGAACAGATCGATCGGACCGATGCCGCTCCGGCCGGCCTTGATGGCCTCCCAGGTGCTCTCCACATCGTGGGCCAGCGGATTCACCGTGCCCATGCCCGTGATGACTACGCGACGTCGTGTCATTGCCTGTCCGTCCGCGGGCTCAGACCTTCCTCAGAACACAGGCGCCGCTCTGCCCGCCCAGGGCGAAGGCGCCGGTCAACACGCAGCGAATCTCTCCCGGCCGGGCGCGGTCGCTCAGATTCAACCCGACCCCCTCCGCCGCGCTCGTGCAATTTACCGTCGGCGGGACCGCGCCGTGCCGGATCGCCAACGCGCCGGCCGCGAGAGCCGGCCCGCCCGTCCCGGCGAACAGAGAGCCGATCGAGCCGGTCACCGCGAACGCGGGAATGCGACCCGCCGCGTCCCCCAGGGCCGCGTGCCACGCCTCCGCCTCGAGGCGGTCCTCGGCCGGCACGCCGTTGCCCTGGCACACGATACAGTCGATATCCTCGGGCCCGACGCCCGCCTCGTCCATGGCGGCACGGATCGCCAGATCCATCGAACCGACGTTCGGCTCGGTGACCCGCAGCCCGTCCGGGTCGCACGCCGCGCCCGCCCCGGCGACCTCGGCGTACACCCTCGCGCCGCGTCCGGCCGCCCGACCGGCCTCTTCGAGAATCACCAAGCCGCCGCCCTCACCGATGACCGTCCCGGTCGCGCCGGCGTCGAACGGCCGGCAGGCCTCGCCCGGCCTGTCGTTCGCATCCGTCACCAGCCGCCCGAGCAGCCCCTGGCGCAGGAGCCCCATGGCGTTGAGCTTGCTCTCGGCGCCGCCGGCGATCGCCGCGTCCGCTTCGTCCCGCTCGATCCACCGGACCGATTCCATCACGCTCAGGTGCGCCGAGACCGAGCCGCAGGTGATGTTGTTGCTCGGACCCTCGCAGCCGTGGATGATCGTCACGTGGCACGCCAGCATGTTCGGCAGATACTTCAGCAGCCAAAGCGGCGTGAGGTTCTCGATGCCTTGCTGGCCCCACACGCGCAGGTCGAACCGGCCATCCGTCACGGCCTGCGACACGGCCATGCCCAGCTCGTCCAGGTCCGTGCAGATCAGCCCCGCCCCGATATTGCAGCCGAGGCGCTTGGACTCGACGGGCTCGCCTTCCTCCACGCCGCGCGTCGCCAGCCCGGCGTCCCGGAAGGCCAGATCCGCCGCGGCCACCGCGATTTCGATGTCCCGCGCCATGACCTTGACGGACTTGCGGTAGCTCTTCGGTACGTACTTGCGAGCCGAGAAGTCCGGCAAGTCGCCGGCGATGCGGCACGGAAAGCCCGAGGCGTCGAACAGCGAGATCTCGCGCACCCCGGGGCGCCCTTCCATCAGCGCCGCGCCGAAGTCCTCCACGCCGATGCCCGCGGGCGTCACCAGACCCAGGCCGGTGATGACCGAGCGCCGCTCAGGCATCGTCGGCCCCCAGCAGCGGGGCGACCAGCCGCTCGAACTGGCCGGTGAACACGAAGTTCTCCTCGGGGAACTGCACGCCGCCGAGGTTGCGGTCGATGTGCGAGAACATCAGGTCGACCCGACCGATCTGCTCGCCCTCGCGCAGCACCGTGCCGGACGTGGCGGCAGCGTCCTCGCTGATCGTGGTGATCTCGGCCCGGAAGGTGATCTGATCGCCCGGAACAACCACGTCCGAGAATTCCGCCTTGGAGATCTTGGCGAGGATGACCTTCTCCTGGAAGTTTCGGGCCTGCCCGACGAGGATGCCCGCGGTCTGGGCCATGCCCTCGATCATGAGGGAAGCCGGGTGGACCGGGTAGGCGGACCAGTGGTCGTGCACGTGCTCCTCGGCCAGGGAGACGTTCTTGACGGCCTCCGCGCGTTTCCCCGGCTCGAAGGCAACGAAACGGTCAATCCAGATCCAACGCATGGGCGGGTCCCGGCATACGGCGCCGGCGGGTCAGTCGCCGAGCTTGCCGCGAACGTAGTTCACGATCGTCTGGACCTTGAACAGCTCGGCCATCTTGTTGACGTCCGGGTCCTTCTCGAACTCGCTGAAATCGGCGTGGGGCATGCGCTGCTTCAGCTCCGACAGCCCCTTGTCCGTGAGCTTGCCGTCCTGGACGAACTCGGGATTGTTCAGGATGTTGTCCGGAAACAGCTCGCCCCGCGGGATCTTGATGTCGAAGGCCTTCTCCAAGCGGAAGACGATGTCGAGGAAGTCGATCGACTCGGCCCCGAGGTCGCCGGTCAGCGTGGCCTCGGCCGTTACTTCGTCCTCATCCACGCCCAGGGCCTCGACCAACACTTCCTGCACCTTCTCGAAGACTTCAGCTTCGCTCATCGCCATCGGATCGATTCTCCTGTCTGCGTCCTTGACTGCCGTCAGCACCGCCGCGGCGGGCTTGCCCACGCCGACGGCGATGTGCATGTATAGGAAGTTCGCCCGGCCGCGTCAACGGTCGCCGCACGGACGGCGAGTCAGGCACCCGCCGCCACCGCGGCCGACACCGCCGCCGGACCGCCGATCAACCGGAACCGCTCCCGGACCTCCGCCAGGATGCCCGCGTCGGACGAGGCCAAGGCCGGGTCGCGGTCGGCCACGTTGAAGCTCCGCAGCGTCAGCCGGGCCGAGACCGTCTGCGTCTCGCCCACGAACGCCGCCGCCTGGAATTTCGATTCCTCGTCGCCGATGCTCTTGGTCGTCACCTCGCATCGTAACGCCTGCCCGGGCTGCACGAAGCTGGCATAGCGGACGTTCCGCGCCGAGGCCAGCACCACCACGCTGCGCGACCAATCCTGCTCCAGGCGGACCAGCCACGCCGCCGACTGCACCATCGCCTCCAGCATCAGGACGCCCGGCAGAACCGGGAAGGCCGGGAAGTGATCCGCGAGATACTCCTCGGCCAGCGAAAGCGCCTTGACCGTGACGATCCGCTGATGCCGCGGCTCATCCGCCTGCGTCTCGATGCACTCGATCCTGTCGACCAGGTTGAACTTCATGCTGCGTTCCGTCCGGGGCTGAATCGTTGGCTTCTATCGGCTCGCCGCCGGCGATGCAAGGGCTTTTGCGCGACGTTGCGGCGCCTCCACTGCCCGCGGGCGACTGCCGCGTCATTGCGACCGGCGGCGAAGCTGTTACAATGCCCGGCTCGCGAACCCCGGACGAAAGGCAAACCCATGGACTTTCCCCAGTCGGACCGACTCAACAAGCTGCCCCCCTACCTTTTCGCCGACCTCCGCCGCAAGATGGCGGCCGCACGCGACAAGGGCATCGAGGTCATCCGGGTCGACATCGGCGACCCGGACCGCCCCGCCCCCGAACCGGTGGTGCAGGAGCTTCGCCGCGCCGCGGGGGACGAGGCGGACCCGGACCGCCACCGCTACGGCTGCGACCGGCCGGTCGCCAAGCTGCCCGAGGCCGCGCGGGAGTTCTACCGCCGCCGTTTCGGCGTCGAGATCCCCGATGACGGCCTGGTCGTTACGATGGGCTCGAAGGACGCCATCGTCAAGATGTGCCTCGGGCTGATGAGCCCCGGCGATGTCGGCATCGCCCCACAGCCGGGCTATCCGACCTACAATATCGGCCACGTGTTCTCCGGCGGATCGACCTACTACGCCCCCCTCCGGCCGGAGAATGACTTCCTCGTGGACCTCGACGCCATCCCCGACGAGGTCCGCCGAAACGCCAAGATCCTCTGGCTGAACTACCCGAACAACCCGACCACCGCCACCGCCACGATGGACTTCTTCGAGCGGGCCGTCGAGTTCGGGCGGCAGAACGGCATCCTCATCGCGCATGACGCGGCGTACATCACGAACACCTACGACGGCTACGAGGCGCCGAGCATCCTGCAGGTGGACGGGGCCGAGGAGGTCGCCGTCGAGTTGTTCTCGCTGTCCAAGGCGTTCAACATGACGGGCTGGCGGGTCGGCTTCGTCGCCGGCAACCCCTCGGCCGTGGGCGCGCTGAACACCGTCAAGGAGAACGTGGACAACGGCGCGCTGCGGGCGATTCAGTTCGCGGCCGCCACGGCCCTGGAGCAGGCGGACACGCTGCTGCCGCAGGTCAATGAGGTCTACCGGCCGCGGCGCGATCTCGTCGTGCAGGGGCTGAATGCCGCCGGCTGGCAGATCGAGCGGCCCGAGGCGACGATCTACCTTTGGGTGCCCGTACCGGAGCGCTTCAACGGCGACAGCGGCGCGTTCGTCGCGGAGCTTCTGGACAAGACCGGCGTGATGGTCACGCCCGGACGGGGCTACGGCGAGGCGGCCGAGGGCTACTTCCGTATCTCTCTGACCTATCCGGAGGATGTGCTGTCCAAGGCCGTGGAGCGGATCGCGTCGATGGCTTGACGGCGGATCGGAGGTCGGAGTTCGGAGAGCCGCCGGACCTTCAGGCGGAATGGCGGGCAGTGCGACCAAGCGGTCGGTGCGGACGTCGTGCTTGCATCGTCGGATCCGCCAGCGCGCCGCAGCCCCGGCCGCTCTCCGACCTCCGAACTCCGACCTGGAATCGGTCGCATGGATGTTCGCCTGGAACAAACCGACGGCCTCGGCCGGCACGCCGAGGTGTGGATCGACGGGCATCTGCTCGAGGTCTGCGACGGCGTCTCCGGGCCCGCCGGGGGGATGACGCCGGGGCTCATGGAGGGCGTCAAGTTCGTGTACATGGCGGCCGAAGGGTTCTCCTGGGAGGATGCGGTGAACGGCAACCCCAGCCGGCGCAAGAACCTGGAGTCCGTCCGCGGCTGGTCCTACGTGGGCTATGGGCGGGTGCTGGACATCATGCCGGTGCGGATCGACTTCGGTCTTCTGACGATGGAAGACGCCAACTGGACCAACGACGAATCGCTTATCGGCAAGTACGTCCGCGTGCCCATCGAGCGGCTGGAGGTCGCCCCCGCCGGCGAGTAGCCGCCGGGGAGGCAGGGGAAGCCGGCGCCCGTGTTGCCATCGGCGCGTCGGCGGCGACAATGGCTGCGAGCTCGGCCGGAGAGCCATGCCCCCGCATACCGCCTACATCGCGCTCGGCAGCAACGTCGGCAACAGCGCCGCGACGCTGCTGGCCGCCGTCAAGCGCATCGACGAGACGGACCGCACCGAGGTCCGCCGCGTGTCGCAATTCGTACGGACCGAGCCGGTGGGCGGCCCGGCGGACCAGCCGCCCTACCTGAACGCGGCGGCGCAGGTGGTAACGGAACTGGAGCCCGCCCAGCTCCTTGCGGCTCTCCAGGAGATCGAGACGGACCTCGGACGCGACCGGACCCGCGAGGACCGCTGGGGTCCGCGAACGTGCGACCTGGACATCCTGCTGTTCGACGAAGTGGCCATGGAAGCCGACGACCTGACGATCCCCCACCCGCGGATGCACGAGCGGCGGTTCGTGCTCGGTCCGCTGGCGCAGATCGCGCCCCGCGCCCGACACCCGCGGCTCGACAAGACCGTTGCCCGCCTGCTGGCGGAACTCAAGGACGAGACGTGAGCGCGAAGTTGATCAGCATCATCGGGCCGCCCGCGGCCGGCAAGACGACGCTGGCCGAAGCCCTGGCCGAGCGGCTCGACGGCGAGGTGATCTACGAGGACTACGCGGGCAACCCGTTCCTCGCGGCCTCCTACCTCGGCGACCCGACCGCCCGGCTGCCGGCGCAGCTCTACTACCTGATGTCCCGTGTCAAGCAGCTCGCCCTGCCGAGCTGGCCGGAGCGGGGCCTGCGGATCAGCGACTACGGCTTCTGCCACGATCGCGTCTACGCCCGGCGGCAGCTTGCCGGCGACGAATGGAACCTGTACGACCGCGTCGCCCGACGGCTGGAGACGCGCATCAAGCCGCCCGACCTGCTCATCCACGTGGACGCAGCCGAAGACGAACTGCTCCGGCGGATCGGTTCACGCGGGCGGGCGTTCGAGGGGGCCATGAACGCCGACTTCCTGGCCGAGCTTCGGCGGGCGTACGAGGCCATCTCGAGCGAAACGGCGGCCGTCATCCGGCTGTCCGCCGATGCGATGGACTTCCGCGACGCCCCGGCCATGGACGCCTTGGCCGGGCGCGTGAGGGAGCAGTTATGAAGACCGTCAGAACCAAGCCCGAGGTCCGGCAAGCAATAGCCGACGCGCGGACGGCCGGGGCGAGCATCGGGTTCGTGCCGACGATGGGCTCGCTGCACGAGGGGCACTTCTCGCTGATCGACCGGGCCCGCGCGGAGAGCGGCTTCGTCGTGGTCAGCATTTTCGTCAATCCGACGCAATTCGGCCCCGACGAGGACTATCAGAGCTACCCGCGCAGTGAGGAGGCCGACCTCGCCGGCTGTGAGCGGCGCGGCGCGGACCTCGCCTTCGCGCCCGACGCGCGGGAGATGTACGGCGACGGCCCGCTGACGTCCGTACACGTGGATCGCCTCGGCGAGACGCTCTGCGGGGCCAGCCGCCCCGGGCATTTCGACGGCGTCTGCACGATAGTCAGCAAGCTGCTGCATGTCGTAGGCCCGGACCGCGCGTACTTTGGTGCGAAGGACTGGCAGCAGGCACAGATCGTGCGGCGGATGGCCGGCGACCTGGACTTCCCCGTGGACATCGTCGTCTGCCCCACCGTACGCGAGCCGGACGGGCTGGCGATCTCCAGCCGAAATCGATACCTGAGCCCGGCCGAGCGAAGGCAGGCGCCCGCGCTGCACGCGGCGCTGAGGGAGGCCGAGGGGCGAATCCTCGCTTCCGCGCCGCCGGCCGGGGAGGTGATTCAGGCAGTCCGAGCCCGACTCGCCGAAGAAGCCCCCGACGGCGAGATCGACTACGTGCGAATCGTCGAACCGGACGATCTCCACGACGTGCAACGGACGGACCGGCCGGTTCTGATCGCGCTGGCCGTGCGCTTCGGTCGGGCGCGGCTCATCGACAACCTGCGCGTGGACCCGAACGTATAGAAGTCTTAGAATGGACGGCACGCGGGAGTTGTGATTTCCTCGGATCCTCGGATCCTCGGATCCTCGGACCCGCGTCCCCGGCCGGACTGGAACCCAATGCTCTGCAAGATACTGAAATCCAAAATCCACCGCGCGACCATCACCGAAGCCAAGGTCGACTACGTCGGCTCCATTAGCATCGACCGCGATCTGATGGACGCCGCGGGTCTGCTGCCGGGCGAGTGCGTGCTGGTGGCGGATATGACCGACGGCGCCCGCTTCGAAACGTACGTCATCGAAAGCGAGCGGGGCAGCGGGACGATCTGCATCAACGGAGCGGCCGCCCGGCTGGTCGACGTGGGCGATGAGGTGATCATCATGGCCTTCGCCTACCTCGCTCCGGACGAGGCGGCCTCGCACGAGCCGAAGGTCGCGCTGGTCGACGCCAACAATCGAGTCACCCAGGTCCGGTAAGGCGGGCCACGGGGAAGGCATGCAGCAGATCATCATCGATTTCGGCCGCCTGGAGTTCCTCGGGCTCGACATTTCTCTGCGGGTTTTCGGCTATGGGCTGATGCTGGTGTTCGGGTTTCTCAGCGCGATCTACCTGGCCCAGCGGGCGGCCCGGCGTGCGGGCGAATCGCCGCAAAACGTGGCCCATTGCGGGCTGATCGCGCTGGTCTTCGGCGTGCTCGGCGCCCGCATCGCATACATCATCGAGAACTGGAGCGATTTCACCGGCCCGGGCGCGGGTCCGGGCAAGATGCTCAACATCACCTCCGGCGGGCTGATCTACTACGGAGGCGTCGTGCTGGCGATGGCGGCCGTGCTGGCCTTCCTCCGGTTCCGCCAGTTGCCCATCCGCCGGTATCTCGACATCGTCGCCCCCGCGTTGATGCTCGGGCTGGCCTTCGGGCGCGCCGGATGCACCCTCAACGGCTGCTGCTACGGCCAGCAGTGCAGCGAGGACTGGCCGCTGGCGATGCGCTTCCCCTTGTATTCGAAGCCGATGATCAAGCTCGACGGACGGGACAGCCCCTTCTCCGCGGGCGCGGAGGCACCCTCGCCGGTGTACGCCCACCAGCTATACACGCGGCCGTCCGAGCGGCTCGTCAACCCGTTCCATCGGGAGAAGGCCGCGCCGGGCAGCCCGGTGCTGCTGATCCCCGTATGGGACCGCCACGGCCCGCTGCCGGCCGGCCAACTCGACACAATGCTCGCCGCGAAGGAGGAACGGGCCCGGCGGTTCGCGGCCACGGCCGGTTCGGACGAGCGCATCGCCCGTCACGAGTGGCTCGAGGCCCGTAAGAGCGGCGAGGGCTTCCTTCGGGGCAGCGAGCACTGGTCCGTCGCGGTCGAGTTCGACGCCGACGCGGATCTGGCGTTGAACCTCGACGAAGCGGAAGCATATCTCCAGTGGCGGCGAAACCGGCTGGAGAAGCGATTCGGCGACCTGTCGGACGCCGCGAATGCCTCGGCCGCGGACGAAGCGCTCCGCGTCGATGAACTGACGCCGCAGCACGTGCCTCTGGATGCGAGAATGGTCAACTGGGCTCTGAAGGAGAAGGATGAGCGGCTGTCCGCCCGTGCCGCGCGCCAAGCGGCCGAAACAGCGGAGGGCGGCGACGCGAGGATCGTGCAGATGGAGTACTTCCCGCTGCTGTCCACGGATGAGTTGCACGGACCGCTGTCCGGCGACCAGTTGGCGACGATGCGAGCGGACGAGCCCGCCGTGCGCGAGATGTTCGACCGGCTGGCCGGCCCCGGCGGAACGCTGGAGCACGCCGAATGGGATCGCGGCCTTGCCGACGGCGACGGGCTGCTGCGAGGAAGCGAGCACTGGTCGGAGGCGGTCGCCGTGGCGGGCGAACGCACAGGCATGCTGACGTTTGAGCACGCCTGGCGCTACCTTCAGTGGCGTCGGAACTGGTTGGAGCGGAAGTTCGGCCCGCTGGAGGCCCCCGAAGCGGCCGAGCGGGCCAACCGCTACCTTCAGGCGAGCGAGATGGCGCTGGCCGGGGCGCAGCGGTCGCTGCCGGTCAAGCCGGCTCAGCCGCTGGGGATCGTCAACGCGCTGCTGCTGGCCGGGCTGCTGATGGCGTTCAGCCGCCTGCGAACGCGTGAGGGACAGGTGTTCGCGCTGCTCCTGGTTTTGTACCCGATCACGCGGTTCTTGCTGGAGATGGTCCGGGCCAACGCCCACGACCTCTCGCATGGGGTCTTGACGCACAACCAATACACGTCGATGATCTTAGTGGCCGCGGGCCTCGGCCTGATGGTCCTGCTGCACAAGCTGCCGGCGTCGGCCGGACCGGCCGCCTGCGAGCGCGCCGGTCGGACGGCCCCGAATGGTCGGGGCGCCGCCGATTCATCCGCTCAGGGTAAGGCACGAGTCAGACGAAAGGTCAGGAGATGATCCGCAAGACACTGTTGATTCTGGCGCTGTTGGTTCCCGCCGCGATAGGTTCCGCGGCGGACATCGAGAAGCTGCTCACCACGGCCTCGAGAAGCACGCGGAACGCCCTGGCCGTGGTGCGGTTCACCTATGCGAGCGAGGGCGGTGAGCGGACCTTCGCGGGCCAGGCGGTCTGCATCGACGAGGACGGGCTGTTCATCTCGTTGGAAATCGGCAGCCGGATGGCCGAGGACCGGATGAGCGATTTCGAGCTGATTCCCCCCGGCGGCACGGGCGAGCCCGCAGCGGCGAAACTCCTGTGGGTGGACGAGCTGACCGGCATGAGCTTCCTGCAGGCCGAGGACGCCGAGGGCTGGCAGCCGATCGAGTTCGCGGAGAAGTCCGACCTGTACGTCGGTCGCGGCGTGGCGGCGGCGGGCCTGATGCCGGGCAACACGGGCAACGCACGATACTTCGGCGCGGCACACGTCTCGTCGCTGATCCGCGTGCCGACGCGCCTCGTGTACGTCACGGGCGGGCAACTCACGCGTCTGGGCTCTCCCGTGTTCCGTGACGACGGCAAGTGCATCGGCCTCGTGGGCATGCAGCGCACCATGGCCAACCGTTTCATCCAGATCGGCCCCGGCCGGCGGGTGCCGGTGACCGTCACGGACCGGCAGGAGACCTCCTTCTTCGTACCGGTCGAGGAGTTCGCCGAGATCCTGGCCAATCCGCGCACGCCGCGGACGCGGTCGTGGATCGGCGTGCTGCGCGTCGAGCCGATCAGCGAGGACATCGCCCGAATCAAGGAGTTGGACCGCCCCGCAGTGCGGCTCGGACGCATCGTGCCGGACACGCCCGCCGACGACGCCGGGCTGCGAGAAGGCGACATCGTCATCGGCATGGACGGCAAGGAACTGCCCGACCTGGGCACGATCGCGCTCACGGCCGCCTACCTCGACCGCGAGATCTCCGGGGCCAAGCCCGGCCGCGAGATCACGCTCTCGGTCCTGCGGGACGATAAGACCCGCGAGTTCACCGTCAAGCCCCAGGCCGTGCCCAAGCGACCGTGGGAGGCGGCCCGTCACTACGAGGTCGGTCTGGGTCTCGGCGCCCGAGAGAGCGTCCGGCTGGACAAGTACACAAGCCGCACCCCCCTGCCGGACGTTCCCGGCCTGATCGTCTACGCCGCTCCCCGCGGCGGTCCGGCCGCGGAGGCCGGCATCCGCGGCAACGACATCCTCATGTCGCTGGGCGGCGTGGAGACCAAGTCCGTCGCCGACTTCGAGCGTGCGGCGGATGCGGCGCTGGCCCGCCCCGGCGAGGACGTTCCCGCCGAGGTGATGCGAGGCGAGACGAAGCAGACCGTTCAGATCGCCATCCCAAGCCGATAGTCGTCAGGAGAGCCGCGTATGATCGACGGCAGATGCTGGGCGATCGCGCTGCTTGCGGCCTCGACGGCCGGTGCGGCGCCGCCCGCTGAACGCGCGACGCCGGCCGGGGCCGCGGCGGCCGAAATGCTGGTCCGCCACGCGCAGGATCTGCACCTGTCGCCGGAGGCCCCGGCGCGAGCCGTGCGCCGTCGGGCAGCCCTGGAGATGGCGCGTCGCTTCGCGCCGGACGACCCCGAGGTCGCGCGGGGCCTGACCGGCCTGTACCTCACCAAGGGCGACGGCGAGAAGTACGCCGAGGCCCTGGCCGTCTGGCTGGCACATTACCCCCTGGACTACGCCGCAGGCATGGACTGGCTTCGCGCGCGGCGCAGCGAGCTGCACACCGCCGAGGACCGGCTGGGCTTCCTGCGCTCGGTGGCCGAGGACGCGGATGCGGCCGACCACCTCCGGGCCGAGGCATGGGCCCAGATCGCCGGCATTCGCATCCGGCAGGGCCTGTGGGCGGAGGCGGCGGAAGCGGCCGGCGCGGCCCTGGCGCTCGACCCCCACCACACCGACGCACTGGACGCGCAGCTCCAGGTGGAGCTCGGCGAGGATCCGCCCACCGCCGCGCAGCGGACGCGAGTGATGACGGCCAAGCTGGAAGGCCGGCCGTCCAACACGGGCGGTGCGATGGCCCTGGCCCACCTGGTGCAGTCGCTGGGTCTGCACGAGGAGGCCGTTCGACTGTATCGCCACGCCTGGGCCGTCTCGCTGCGCGAGGGCGAGCCGCGGGCCGACGTGCTCCAGGCCCTGGCCGACGCCTTGCTGGACGCGGGCGAGCCGGCGCGGGCCGTGGAGCGCATCGGCGAAGCCGGCGACCGGATCACGCGATCGCCCTACGTCAAGTTCCAGTTGATCGAGGCCCACCGCCGGCTGGGCGAGATTCGCGCGGCCGAGGAGGTCCTCTCTCGCTTGGCCCCGCGCTACGAGGTCCTCGAGCCGGCCGGCGCGTTCGACCCGGCGGCCGCGATGGAAGTCGCCTGGTTCTTCCTTGTGGTGCACGAGCGCCCGGAACGGGCTCTGACGTACGCTCGCAAGGCATTCGAGCGCCGGTTCGAGCACGGCGGCAGCGATATCATCGGCGGGCCCGCCACGCTGCTGGGCGCCGCCGAGATCGCCGTGGGCGAGACCGACGAAGGCGTCAAGCGGCTCGTCCCCCTGGCAGACGAGGACCCCTTTGCGGCCGCGTTCCTGGCCGAGCATCAGTTCGCCGCGGGCGACGCGGACGCGGCTCACGAGACCGTGCGGGAGGGCTTGGCACTGACGCGCGCCGGCTGGGCCGGGCGGCGCCTGAGGGACCTGGCCGAGACGCACGACGTGGACGTGCCCCCGATGCACGAGGCCGACGACGTCGCGGGCGTGCTGGAGGGGTTCGACTGGACGCGGCTGACCGTCGCGGTCAAGCCGCAGGCCTTCCTGACCGTATCGCTACGCCCCGTGGCGCCGTCCGTGTCGACCTGCGAGCCGATGGAGATCGAGGCGGTCCTGACTAACACCGGCGACGCTCCCGTGACGCTCGGCCCGGATGCGATGCTGCCTGCACAGATGGCGCTGGAGGTTCGTCTCGGCGAGGCGACTTTCCGGTACGCCGACCCGCCGGACGTCCTCTGGCCCGCCCCACGACGACTGGGTCCGGACGAGTCGGTCCGGTCCGTCACCCGCGTCAGCGTCGGGCCGATCGGGGAATTGCTGCGGGAGAACCCGTTGGCGGAGGCGCGGTTGACCGTCTCCGCGCTGCCCGCTCCGCGCGTGCGGGACGGTGAGGTGCGCTCGGGCGTGCCCGGCATCGTCGTGGAGCCCGTCGGCTTCCGCCAATCGTCCGTGCTGGCGCGCGTGCCGGAGGACAAGCGGGACGACCCCGGAACCGTTGCTCGGCAGGCGCTCGGTTGGATCGTCTACGACACACAGCGCGGCAAGCTGCCCGCGCGGATGCGCGCCGCGCGGCAGGTGGCGGCCCTGCTCGACCTGGCCCGCCGTATCGAGGTCGGCCGGGTGAAACGCCCCCCCGAACTCGCCCCCGCTGTCGACAAGGCCGTGCTGCTGCGCATGCTCGAGGAGGTCATGAAGGACCGCTCACCCGCCGTTCGAGCCCAAGCCGTTCTGGCATTCCACGGCGTGTCGCTCGACGAGGGCATCCTCCGCCATCTCGCGCCGGCCGCCTCGGACGACTCGGCTCTCGTGCGCATGTGCATGGCCGAGTTGGTCGGTGCGTCCCGCGCGCCGGGGGCACAGACGCTGATTTCCTACCTGGCCGGCGATGAGGACGAGTTGGTCGCGAACATGGCCGCCGCCTTTCTCGAAGGCGAGGACTGAACGCGCCGACTCGCCTTGCCCCCGGCCGCGAGTGCGGGTACGTTGCCTGAGTGAGCGAAGGGAGCCCAATGTCGCGACGCAGAGAACGCGCGGAGCGGCTGTGCGCGCGGGGCGTCGTCGCGGTGGTTCGCGCCGGCGACGGTCGGCGGCTGCCGGGCGTGGCGGGCGCGCTTCTCGCCGGCGGCGTCGACTGCATCGAGATCACGATGACCGCCCCGAACGCGCTGGAGGCGATCGCGGCCTGCCGCGCTTCGTTCGAGGATCAGGCGCTGATCGGCGTCGGCAGCGTTCTCGACGGCGAGACGGCCCGCCGGGCGATCGATGCGGGGGCGTGCTTCGTCGTCTCGCCCGTCACGAAGACGGATGTCATCGAGGCGGCCCACGCCGCCGACACGCCAGTGGTGCCCGGTTGCTTCACGCCGACCGAGATGCTCGCAGCCACGCAGGCGGGTGCCGACATCGTCAAGGTCTTCCCCGCCGGGATGTTCGGGCCCAAGTACTTCAAGGCCGTGCTGGCGCCCATGCCGCACCTGAAGCTCATGCCCACCGGCGGCGTGAACCCGGATACCGCCGCCGCCTGGATCGAGGCGGGCGCGGTGACGCTCGGGGTCGGCTCCGCGCTCGTGACGAAGGCGGCCGTGGACTCCGGGGACTTCGGCGAGATCGAGCGGCTCGCGGGCGAGTACGTCCGCATCGTGGCCGAAGCCCGCGGGAACGCCGGGGCCGCGTAAGGGGAGCCCATGGAGCATCCGACACGATCCGCCGGTCCGCTCGGGCGGCTGCACGGGTGGCTGGCCCGTCGGCCGAGCTACATGCTGCTGAACTGCACGGACGAACGGCTGGCCGCGGAGCGTCCGGGGCGGTTTCGATACGCCTGGGCGGGTCTGACGGCTCTGTCGCTCGGCTGGGGCGTCGTGTGGGTCGCGCTTTGGGGAGGCGCGTGGGCCCTCGTGCGAGAACCGGGGACGCTCTTCGCGCCGGCGGCCGTGACGCTGGCCGTCATGCTGCTCTGGCCGTATCGGCGGGCGGCGGGGGCCGTGGCGGACCTCCTCGCGGGCGAGGACCCGGCGGGCCGGTCCGCCGCCTCGGCCGCACTGGCCGCGGCGCTGGCCTTGTGCCTTCTGGCGCTGCACACGAACCTCTACCACAGCGAGAACATCCTGCCGCCGTCGCTGTCGTGGGTTCGCCCGGCCGCGGAGGCCCCGCGGGTGCTGCTGCTGATGCCGTCCTGGGGCGGCTGGGCCATGCTGATCGGCACGCAGTTCGTGCGCCCGAAGAAGCGGACACCCGCGTACATCACACGCTTCGCCCGCGGCTGCGGTCCGCTGCCGGCGGTGCTGTGCATGGCCCTCCCGGCGGGGCTCAGCGCGTTGTACTTCCACTTCATGGGCGGCTGGGAACTGGTCATCATCGGCGTATCCGCCACGTCGGGGGTCCTGGCGGTTCCGCTCCTGGCGTGGCGCACCGGTGGGCTGAGCCGCAGGGCGCTTCTGGGGGCGAACCTCTTGACGCAGTTCGCGTTCGTGCTCAGCTACCTGGCGGTTCGGTAGGTGTCATCGGCCTTGACGCGGCCGCCGCCCGGCTATACAAAGGCGCCATGAAGAACACCGCCCTGCTGACCACGTCCGTGGGCAACTACCCGAAGCGTTCGGGCAAGGTCCGCGATCTGTACGAAATGCCGAACCGCCTGCTCATGGTCGCCACCGACCGCATCAGCGCCTACGACGTCGTGATGCCCAACGGCATCCCCGACAAAGGCCGCGTCCTGACGCAGATCAGCGTGTTCTGGTTCGACCAGCTGCGGAATGTCACGCCGAACCACTTCATCTCGGCGGAGCTGTCGGACCTGCCGCAGTCGATCCAGAGCGAGGAACTCGAGGGCCGCTTCATGCTGTGCCGTCAGGCGCAGGTCGTGCCCATCGAGTGCGTGGTCCGGGGCTACCTCGCCGGCAGCGGCTGGCGGGAGTACAAGGAAGGCGGCACGGTCTGCGGCATCGAGCTGCCCAAGAAGCTCAAGCGGGCGGGCAAGCTGCCCGAGCCGATCTTCACGCCCGCGACGAAGGCCGAGGAAGGCCACGACGAGAACATCTCGTTCGAACGGGCCTGCGAGCTCGTCGGCGAGGAGACGATGTCCGAGCTACGCCGGCTGTCGCTGGAACTGTACGCCAAGGCACGGGACTACGCCGCCGAGCGAGGCATCATCATCGCCGACACCAAGTTCGAGTTCGGGCGCGACGAGGACGGCAAGCTGATGCTCATCGACGAGGCCCTGACGCCGGATTCCTCGCGCTTCTGGCCGGCCGATCAGTACAAGCCCGGAAAGGCCCAGCCGAGCTTCGACAAGCAGTTCCTGCGAGACTACCTCGACAAGATCAAGTTCGACCGCACGCCGCCCGCGCCGCCCCTGCCGGCCGAGATCGTCCAGAAGACCCGCCGCAAATACATCGAGGCCTACACCCGCCTGACCGGCAAGGACTTCGCCTGGGATTGACGCCGATCACATGTGATAGGTGACGGCGTAGATGTTGTAGATCGCGTGCGTCCCGGCCGCGATGCCGTACCCCCGCAGCACGTACACCAACCCCAGGTACACCCCCGCCAACGCGCGGAAGAACGTGTCGTACCACGGCACCGCCGCCTCGCCCCGCCAGGCCGACACCGGCACGTGATACGCGCTGAAGGCCAGCGCCGCCAGGATGACCGACACGACGATCACCGCGTCGCGCTTCAGCTCGAACACGTCCACGAACACGAGCAGCAGCAGGCCGATCAGCACGAGCCGGAAGACGAACTCCTCGTAGACGCCCGCGCCCACCGCGACGCACAGGCGGCGCGCCGCCTCGGCCGTCGGGCTGCCGCCGCCGGCCTGGTGCGTCCACAACCGCCCCGTGATGTGCCCCATCGCGATCAGCGGCAGGATGTACACCGCCGACTCGCCCAGCATCCCCCCCAGCACGCGGAGACTGATCCGCCACCGGTCCCCCTGCAGGGCGTGCTGGGCGAGCAGCACGGCGAGAATCACCACGGCCGGAAGAAACGGCAGCGTCGCGTTGAAGTAGCCCAGCAGCCGGTCGATGTCGCGCGGAGCGAGCAGGTCGGAGCCGTACACGGCCGCCCCGACGTGGAAGAACGCCAGCATCGGCAAGATGAAAAGCAGCGATTGGATCGGGCGGAGGGTCTGCCTCGCGTAGGTGTCGTTCCGCCGGATCGGCAATCGCTCGCGTCGTGTCATGCGCGTATTATGAGGCCGGGCAGCCCCGACGTGCAACGCTCAGGAGAGGTACGCCGGGCCAGTAAGTGGATGCGAGGCGGCGGGTAACGGACCGCGGCCGGACCCGCAAAAGCGTCTGGCGGACCTCAGGTCTCAGATGCCCCGCACTCGCCGGGGCACGGCCCGTCGTAGCGATCCACCGCGAAGACCTCGTCCTCCGCCTTGCGGCGGGACGGCTCGACCGGGCGAAGGCCCTCCGGCGCGGCCGGGCGACCCAGCGGCGTCAGGGCCACGACCTTCACGTCCAGCGGGACGCTGAGCAGTTCCTTCACGGCCGCCTGGTTGAATGCGCCGATCCAGCACGTGCCGAGTCCCTCGGCCGCGGCGGCAAGCGTCAGGTGATCCAGCGCGATCGCCAAGTCGACGTCGATGCTGGAGCCGTCCCCGCCCATCTTCTTGTAGGCGTCGTCCGCCCGCCCGCAGCCGACGACGATGCATGGAGCATCGGCCATCCACTCCTGGTTGTTCGCCGCCTCCGCGACGCGCCTGCGCAAGTCCCCGTCCTGCACCCAGATGAACTTCCACGGCTGGAAGTTGCAGGCCGACGGCGCCAGTCGCAGCGCATCCCGCATCCGCCGGAGCACTCCCGGTTCTATCGGCGTCGATTCGTACTTCCGCACGCTGCGTCGGTTCCGTATGACCTCGTGTATGTTCATGCCGTGTGTGCCTCGCTACTCCTCCATGCGCGCACGCAACGCGCGGATCAGCTCGTCTTCCGTCGGCCGGTTCGGGCCGATCTCGAACTCCAAGCCCACGTCCGCCTCGAGGACGTGGATCGCACGGCGCGCCGCGGGGGCGCTCGTTGCGCGCGGCTCGACCGGGCTGCTGGCCGGGTCCGGCGGCAACACCCCCGACCCGAACTCCCCATCGGGCGAGGCCACCTCGCGAATATGGCCGAGGAACACATCGAGTTCGGGCCCGGGCACGATCCGGAACCGGATCGTCCGTTTGTCGAGCGTGCCCTCGACGCTCGTGCTGCTCTTGAGCCGCAGCCGAACCCGCCCGAGCGTATCGTCCGGCAGAATCTCCAGCGACCGCACCTTGTCCGGCGCGGCCGTGATGGTGCCGTAGGGCGTCTTGACGGTCAGCTCCTTCTCGGCGATGTGCCCGCGGAGGACGTCGTCGTTCTTGAGCGTCAACGCCATTTGCGGCGTTTCCTCGATCTCGCCGGGGAAGACGAACCGATGTACGCGCCGCCGGTCCACCCTCAGGGAGCGCCCGACCTTGCAGGCCAGCTCGATCTCCTCCGACATCAGCAAGCCGGACAGGATCGAGCCGTTGCGGAACACCGCGCGGTGCAGGCCGCCGTCGGGCGTATCGAGCAGGACGGCCCGCAGATGCGCCGGGTCGAGGTCGACGTCGCCACACTGCGTGTGGTACTTGCGCGGGAAGTCCCCTGCCGCGAAGGCCAGCCGCTCGCCCGTACGAAGCACGATCAGCGGGTCCTTCGGCACGACGTCCTCCGGCCGGGCTTCCGAGATGCGGAACGCCAGCGTCGTGACGCCCTCGGGGGGCAGCTTCATCCTCTCGCCGCCCTCGCCCTCGAACGCGACCGGCCAGGAGGTCAACCGCCCGACCAGCACCTGCCCGTCGGTCAGGCCGAGCCGCACGCGGTCCTCCTCGACCTTCAGGCCCATGACCCGCTCGGCCGGGAAGGCCCGCTCGCCGCCTTCGGTTTCAAGCACGAACCGGTCGCTGACGATCTTGCCCACCATCTCCTCGCCGTCCGCACGGATCACGACGTCCGTATCCATGCGGCGCGGCAACTCGAGCGTGCCGAGCGTCAGCATCGTGCCGCGCATGTTCAGCAGGATCGACCGCAGTTCGGGCGGAACCTTCCGCAACTCGCGGCGCATGTCCAGCTTCGCCAGAAACGCCTGGCCTTGCTCGAAACTGTGACACTGGGCCTGGATCATGCAAAGCGCCACCGTCCGCCTGGCCGGAACCTTGACGGTCGTCTGGAAGCGAATGTCGTCGCTGCCGGTGGACCATTGCACTCGGGGGCGCACCTTGGCGCCCTCCGAGGAGAACACGTGCACCATCGACGGCCGCGACGACCGCCCGCGGTTGTCCGAAGTGACCATTGCCCAGTCTTCTTCGGTCAGGTTCGTCTCGCCGCTGGTCGTGTGCGTGAACTGCGTCGGACCGCCCATATCCAGACGATGCATGACGTTCAGCGTCTGCGGCTTGCCCGAGGTATTCTCGAAGATGTCGATCCACCGACAGTAGCCGACCCCGTCCTCCCCGGCGTCTATGTAGATCCGCCGCCAGACGCGCACTTCTCCGCGCGTCCAAGGGCCGATTTCCACCTCGTGCCCGTCCTCGCTCAGCCGCCCTGCGCCCGAATGGGTCCACTGCTGGCCGTCCACGTGCAGTGTCATCGCCACGTCGTACGCGTCGTTCTTGCCGTCGTTAACCTGCCCGTGGGCGCTGATGTCCCACAAGAAACCCCGCGCATCCGTCGGGGTCCACATGAAGTTCTGCGCCCGGCCCTCGGGGAGGTGAATCCCCCGGTCCTGCGCACGCGCAGGGCCCGCCACGCCGACCGCAAGCAACAGCGCCGTGGATATAGCGACTCTTGTTTTCATAGGCGTCCTGTCCCCTTCAACCCGCGGCCGGAAGTCACCACAAACGAGTCTCCACACCTTCCAGAACCTCCACACCTTCCAGATGGATCGGCCCCGTCGATGGCGGCACAGCCATTCCGGTCATGCGCCGGCATCGGCATTGGCCTCGATTGTCTCGATCACCATCTCCAGCCGCTGGCGGACCTCCGGGTCGTCCGTGTTCAGGTAGCCGCGCACCTGCGGCAGAATCACCGCGCCCAGCGCCATGAGCTTCTCGGTGGCCTCCTGCCGGTCCACGTAGCTCTCGGCCGCCAGCAGCGCGACCAACTCCTGAACGCGGCGGCGAATCTCCTCCGGGAACATCGGCTGGCTGCGGACGAGCCCTCGGACGAGCCCGGTGTGCAGCTTCAGCTCCGGGCCGGGCAGCAGCTTGACCACCAGCCACTCATCGGCCAGACGGCCGCGGAATCTCGACTCGCCCCACAACTGGACAATCACGCGGTCCGGGCGGTCCGGATCGAAGGCCACCGCCCGCACGTCCCGCGGTCCGAGCGAGACGGCACCCCACTCGCTCTCGACCGTCAGCGTCTCCATCGCCAGTCGCCCGTACAACTCGTCACCGTTGACCAGCGTCACGCGCGTCAACGTCGGGTCGCGGACCTGCTCATCGCTGAATACGATCTGCTCCAGCATCTCGCGCGGCACGGACAGCTTTGAGCCGATTCGGAGGTGCATCTCCAACGTCGTCGGCTCCAGGAACCCCGCCAGGGAGCCCCCGTTGGTGAACAGGGCCCGGTGCACCCCGTGACCGGCGCTGTCCATCTCGATGGCCTGCATGGCCTCGCCGGCCAAATCCACCGTCCCGTGCCGCGTCCGGAACGTCAGCCGCGTGGCCTCGGGGTCGAAGGTCAATCGGTCACCGGTTCGCAGCACCGCCGCCGGCCCGGCGAAGGGGATCTCCAGCGGACGCTGTTCCGACACCCGGAAGGACCATTGCTCGATCTCGTCGAAGGGAACCTCCAGCACCCCGCGGTCGCGGGAGAGTTCGAACCGAAGCACCTGGCCGTCCAGCGTGCCGGAGATCACCTGCCCGTCGATCGTCAGCACACGCATGCCCTCCCCGCCTTCCTTCGGCATGCGGGCCATGCCGACGACCTCGTCCGCCTGGAGCTCGACCGTGCCGTAGAACGTCTTGACGGTGAACGTTTCGTTGAGCACGCGCCCGTTCATTGGGTCGCCCTCGGCCGTGCGGACGTTGTCCGACGACTCCGACCGTTGGAGCGACACGTCCGCCAAGCTCGTGCCCAGGCCGAAGTTGACGATCATCCGCCGCACGGGCGAAGGCAGGTCCGCGAGCACGTCGTGCGGGTCGAACTCCTGCATCCGCTTTCGGTGGCGCGAGAGCGAGTGGTCCTGCGACTCGAAGTGGCACAGGATCCGGGTCGAGTGCGCGGGCACCGTGAGCTTCCATTCCACCCGGATGGCGCTGCCGTGAAAGTTGATCGTCGGCTTCAGCTCGGACCGACGCGCCCGGACGATGTGCAGCAGGCATGGGGTATCGGCCTTGTGGGCCGTCTCGGTCATGAAGGCCCAGTCATCCTTGCCGATGCCCCCGGGCCCGGAACTGCCGACGCGCGTGCCGATGCCGTAGGGGATGTTACTCTGGTATAGAACGCGAACGGTGATATCCCTGCCGGTCGGATTGTCGAATATGTCCAGCCACCGGGCCAACTGGCGGTCCCCGTAGACGCGCACGCGACGATACACCTGCAACCCCCGCACGGGGAACGGGCCGATCTCGATCTCGCGCCCGTCGCCGCTGCCCCAGCCCACCGCGTCCGGCGAACGCACTTGCTGCCCGGCGACGTGGCAGAACATGCCCGAACCGTACGCGTTATTCGTGCCGGACCCGACGGTGCCCCACATCTGGATATCCCAACGAAAGCCGCCGCCGTCCGCCAGCATGTAGTTGAACCCGATGCGTCGCCTCCTCGGGAGGTGCAGACCGGGAATTGCGTCGTCCAGGTCCCCGCCGGGCCGATGAGGTGGGTCGGCGGGGACGGGGCCCAGGGCACGGACCGCGCGGCCCCCCCGCACCTCCACCAGTTGAGCGGACGCGACATCGGGAAGGCATGCGAGCAGCCCCGCTGCGCACACCAAAGACGCGGCAAGCCCCATCACACGCCCGCTTCGGACTATCCTGCTCATTCCTGCCCCTGTCTTCGCCCGCGCCGCGCGGACCGACGGATTCGTTCTGTCCATGGGACGCGCCGGAGCGTGCAAAGTTCCGCCGTTTTCCGCCCAGGCCCCGGCATGGCCCGCATTATCGCCCGGAGCACCCGATATTGCAATGCTTGGGGACGTTGCAAAGCGATTCCACCCAGTCTAGAGTACGCCGATCATGCCCATCGAGATCGTACGAACCGACGCGCCGTTGGCCGATTCCCGCGTGACGGCCCTGCTGGAGACCCTCCGCGCGGCCGAGCTGACCTCCGGAGACGCCGCGAGCGTCCGGGCGGCCGTCGAGGAAATCCTCGCCGACATCCGCGGCCGTGGGGATGCCGCCCTGGTGGACTGGGAGCGGAAGCTCGACGCCGCGGAGCTGACGCCCGAGACGCTCCGCGTGCCGGCCGAGCGGATCGAGCAGGCCCATCGCGAGGCGGACGGGGCGTTCCTGGCGCTGATCCGCCGGGCGGCCGAGAACATCCGCCGCTACCAGGAGTGGATCAAGGTCGAGCCGCCCGACCCGCTTCGCCGGGGGGGCCGGACGTTGGGGCTGCGCTATACGCCCGTCGAGCGCGTGGGCGTGTACGTGCCGGGCATGCGGGCGCTGTACCCGTCGACCGTTCTGATGACGGTCATCCCCGCGCAGGTCGCGGGCGTCGGGCGGCTCGCCCTGGCCAGCCCCCCGCGGGCGGATGGGGACGTCGCCCCGCTGGTGCTGGCGCTGGCGGGCGAGCTGGGCGTGGAGGAGGTCTACCGGCTGGGCGGCGCGGTGGCCGTCGGCGCGTTCGCCGTTGGAACGGACTCCGTGCCGCGGGTGGACCAGGTCGCCGGGCCGGGCAACGCCTACGTCGCGGAGGCCAAGCGGCAGGTCTACGGGCGGGTCGGCATCGACTCGATCGCGGGCCCGAGCGAGGTTCTCGTCATCGCGGACGACACGGCCGAGGCGGCCTGGGTGGCAGCCGACCTGCTCGCCCAGGCGGAGCACGACCCCGGCTCGGCCGTGCTCGTCACGACATCGTCCGAGCTCGCCGAGGCCGTGTCCGGCGAGATCGACCGCCAGCTCGAGACGCTGGAGCGGGCCGACGCCGCGCGGGCCGGGCTGGCCAGGTACTCGCGCGCGTTCGTCGTGCCGGACCTCGACGCGGCCTGCGACCTGGCGAACGCCTTCGCGGCCGAGCACTTGCAGATCATCACCTCCGACGACGAGGCGGCGCTGGCACGGGTCCGCAACGCGGGGGCGATCTTCGTCGGCGGGCACACGCCCGTGCCCGTGGGCGACTACTACGCCGGCCCGTCGCACGTGCTGCCGACCGGGACGACGGCCCGGTTCTTCGGACCGCTGAGCTGCAACGACTTCCTCAAGCCGTCCAGCGTCGTCCGCTACGATGCCGAGGCCCTCGCCGAGGACGCCGAGGACGTGGCCGACTTCGCCCGGCGCGAAGGCCTGACGGCCCACGCCGCGGCCGTCGAAAGGCGGCTGAGGGGCACTGAGGGCTGAGGACGGAGGGCTGAGGGGGAGGCGAGTGGCCGAGAACAATGGAGCGCGTGGCTTCAAGGCCTTGGTTGCGTGGCAGCGAGCGATGCAGTCAGCGCGAGAGATCTACAAGCTGACGGGCGCGTTCCCCTCCTCGGAACGCTTCGGCCTGATGTCCCAGTTGCGTAGAGCCGCCGTCAGCGTGCCGAGCAACATCGCCGAAGGACATGGCCGTCGCCCACGTGATGACTATATTCGCTTCCTGGAGATCGCCCGACGTTCGGCCAATTAGGTGGAGACCCAACTGATACGCGCCCCGCAACTCCGATTCGCCCCACCGGAGCAGGTTGGGCGCCCAATCGAATGGGCGACCGAGGTGGAGAGAATCATCAAGGGACTGATCATGAGCTTGTCCAGCAAGCGCCGACCGTAGTGCCCCTCAGTCCTCGGGACTGGAAGCGAACCAAGGATCTGCCGTTATGAACATGTTCCGCCCCAACATCGACCGCATGACCGCCTACGTTCCCGGCGCGCAGCCGCCCGCGGGTGCGAAGGTCGTCAAGCTCAACACGAACGAGAACCCGTACCCCCCCTCGCCGCGCATGGCCGAGGCGCTGCGGGCCTTCGACGCGGACCGTCTGCGTCTCTACCCCGACGCGATGGCGACTGACTTCCGCCGGGCCGCAGCGGAGGCGGTCGGCGTGCCGCCCGAGTGGATCCTGCCCGGCAACGGCAGCGACGACCTGATCGTACTGACCTGCCGCGCGGCCTCGGATTCGACCCGGCCCATCGCATACCCGGCACCGACCTTCACGTTCTACGAGACCCAGGCGCTCGTGCAGGACGCCGGGCCGGTCGAGGTTCCCTTCGACGAGGAGTACGCCCTGCCGGTCGATGCCTTGGCCGGGGCGGACGCGGCCGTGACGTTCCTGGCCAATCCGAACAGCCCGTCCGGCACGATGGCCGGTCCGGACGAGCTTCGCGAGCTGGCCGGGCGGCTCAGCGGCCTGCTGGTGATCGACGAGGCGTACGTGGATTTCGCCGAGACGGACGCCCTGCCGCTCGTCCGCGAGCGTGAGAACGTCGTCGTCCTGCGGACGCTCTCGAAGGGCTACTCGCTGGCCGGTCTGCGCGTGGGCTTCGCCGTCGCCCAGCCGGCCGTGCTGGAGGGGCTGAGCAAGACCAAGCAAATCTACAACGTGGGGGCCCTGCCCGCGGCGCTGGCCGCGGCGGCCATGCGAGACCAGGAGTGGAAGAACGCCAACGCCGAGCGGATCAAGGCGTCCCGCGCAGACCTGACGGCCGGGCTGGAGCGGCTCGGGTGGCGGGTCTGGCCATCTCAAGCGAACTTCGTGCTGGCCCGCCCCCCGTCCGGGAACGCTGCCGAAGTCCACGACGCCCTCCGGCGACGCGGCATCCTCGTCCGCCACTTCGCCACGCCCCGCCTGGCCGACAAGCTGCGGATCACGGTCGGAACGCCGGAAGAGAACGCGGCGCTGATGGAGGCAGTCGGCGACTAGGTCGGAGGTCGAAGGTCGAAGAGAGCGGCACGCGAAGCCGGAACCGAGCGTCCGCCCCCGTGGCGGCTCAAAACGGGAAGAGCAAAGCATAAGGGGCATCGAGATGGGAACGATACGTAGCTGAAAGGACCTGATCGCTTGGCAGAAGAGCATGGACTGGGTCGAGGAGGTTTACAAGGCAACCCGGGGCTTTCCGGCCGACGACGGTTCGGGTTGACGTCGCAGCCACGGCGTGCGGCCGTGAGCATACCGGCCAATGTGGCTGAGGGCTTCGGCCGATGCACGAAGAACGACTCGATACGCTTTCTCGACATGGCCTACGGTTCGGCCAACGAGGTCGAGACGCACCTGCTGATCGCGGAGCGTCTCGGATTCGCATCCGGCGAGCATCTGCACACCGGACTTGATCTGGCGAAGGAAGTGCAGAAGATAATCAGGGGCCTGGTCAACCATCTGCGGAGCAGCGACAAGCCAGGCCACCGTAGCGAAGGCCGCCGCTAATCTTCGACCTTCGATCTTCGACCTTTGATCTTCGAACCCCGAACGTCGAACACGGAACAGCCATGACCGCCCGCCAAGCAACCGTATCCCGGCAGACAAAGGAAACTCAAATCCACCTGACCCTCGACCTCGACGGCTCCGGCCGCGTGGAGGCCGGCACGGGCATCGGGTTCCTCGACCACATGCTCGATCACCTCGGCAAGCACAGCTTGTGCGACCTGACGGTCACGGCCACCGGCGACCTGGAGGTGGACGACCACCACACGGCCGAGGATGTCGCGATCTGCCTCGGCGAGGCACTTCGCCAGGCCCTGGGCGACAAGGCGGGAATCCGCCGCTACGGCTCGGCCCGCGTGCCGATGGAAGACGCCCTGGCCGACGTGGCCGTGGACCTGTCCGGCCGTGCCGCGGTCGTCTACAACGTGAGCTTCGACGGCGACAAGATCGGCACGTTCGACACGCAACTCGTGGAGGAGGTGCTCCGTCGCCTGGCCGCCACGGCCGGGATGAACCTGCACGTGACCGTCCCCTACGGGCAGAACGACCACCACATCGCCGAGGCCATCTTCAAGGCCCTCGCCCAGGCCCTACGACAGGCCAAGCAACTCGACCCCGACCGCCGAGGCGACGTGCCTTCGACGAAGGGGACGCTTTAGGCCGTTGATTCAGCAGTTGCGCGTTGGCGGAGTGCAGCGTACCGCGACTGCAGAACAGCCCCAGCGACCTGCGTCGCTTACAGAACGATCTGCATGAGCCGCCGACATCGCCAAGCTGTCGTCATCGCCGTTACGGTCGTCCGCGTGCCGCTGGCTGCTCTGGCAGCCGGGCTGCTGCACGTCGCCGGCGCGGGCTCGGCCGCCGCCTGGACTGTCTTCGGGCTGCTGCTGGCGGTCGAGCTCACGGACATGTCCGACGGCATCCTCGCCCGCCGCTGGGGCGTGGTGAGCCGCTTCGGCGAGCTGCTGGACCCGTACTGCGACTCGGTCTCCCGGCTGATCACCTACTTCGGCCTGGCCGCCGGCGGGCTGGCGCCGTGGTGGCTGCTGCTGGTGATGGCCTTGCGGGACGTGTCCGTCTCCTACATCCGGATCAAGTGTATCCTGGACGGGCGGAAGGTGGCGGCGCGGCTGTCGGGCAAGCTCAAGGCCATCGTCCAGGGCACGGCCGCTTCGGTCCTCGTGCTGTCCCTGGCGGTGCGACCCCTGGCCGAGTCGGAGCATGTGGGCCTGCTTCGGGGCGCGGCCGTCGGCCTGGTGGCGGCCGTGACGTGCTGGTCGCTGCTGGACTACTTCGTCGCGGCCGTGAGGCCCCGGGCGGCGGCGTAGCCCGACGGGACCAACCCCATGCCAGAAGACCCCGGACCGGGAGCAATTCTCCGCAGTACCGGATGTACACGGCCGGCAGGATCGGCCACCCCGATGCCAAAAAGACTCCCCGCCCGGAGCGACCCGGACGGGGAGCATTGTATGGCGGCCGACCGTGCCCGCGTGGGGCGGCCCGGTTATGCCAGCTTGCGCCGGCGGTGGACGGCGAAGGCGCCGCCCGCCAGCAGCAGGACCACCGTCGCCGGCTCTGGGACGGGGTTCGGCCGGCCGGTGCCGATCAGGACATCCTGCTTCGTGTCGCTGTGGAGCACGAGCAGCTCGGTCTGCGGCGTGTAGCTGCCGGGCAGCGTGGCCAGAAGCCCGTTGGCCTCCTGCACGGCCGCGCCGTTGTTGCGGATCTGGAAGTACCCGTCGGTCACGTCGAACGTGCCGCTCGTTTCGTTGATGACTTCCCAGATCGCCGCTTGCAGCCCGGCCGCGTCACGCCCGCTGACAACATCGTCGGCGTACGTCTCGAACAGATAGGCCACCTCGTCGGCGTTGTTCAGCGTCGAGTAAGACCACTCCTCGACCTCGTCGGTGCCGGTGTAGTGATCGAGGTCCACGCACCAGCCGAGGTAGGACTCGTCCTGGTAGCGGAGCCGCAACTGCCCGGCATGGACGGTCTTGCCGTCGGCCAGCATCCCATCGGCCTCGATCCGGACTGCGGCCTTCTTGCCCATGCCGTCGTAGTACAGCATGTCCGCCGAGGCGGTGCTCACGGCCGCGCCGACGAAAAGAAACACCGCTACCACGAGCGCCGTTTGGGTCACGATTGCATTGCCTGTTCTCTTGGTCATTGTTCCTGTCCTCTCTTGCTGTCTGGCTTGGTGTGCCACCCACAGCACATCCATGCGGCTGGAACAGTGGGAACGTAGGATTCGCTCCCGGGCCGGGCAAACCGGGTCCGGGGATTCTTGCCCCGGCCGGGCGCGGCCGGCCGCTTGCCACCTGACGGCGGCGCGGTACGCTGTGTGGCCGGAGCATGCATCGCTTCCATGTGGAAAATCTCGGCCCGCCGGAACTCGACCTGCCGCCGGGCGAGGCGCACCACGCGGTCCACGTCCTGCGCCTGCGGCAGGGCGAGCCCGTGGAGCTGTTCGACGGGCGCGGCGGCTCGGCGACCGGGCACGTCGCATCGATCGGCCGCAAGGAGGTCCGCGTGGTGGTCTCCGCGCGCGCCGAGCCCGGCGAGCGGCCCCGGCCCCGGCTGCACCTCGGCTTCGCGGTGCCCAAGGGCAAGCGGCTGGACTGGCTCCTGGAGAAGGCCACGGAGCTGGCCGCGGCGTCGCTGACGCCGGTGACCTTCGAGCGGAGCGTGGCGGGCCCCAAGGAGTTGGCGGGCGGGCGGCGCGGCCGATGGCTCGGGCACTGCGTGGCGGCGGCAAAGCAGAGCGGGCTCAACTGGCTGCCCGAGCTGCGCGAGCCCGTGCGACTGGCCGACCTGCTTGCCTCCGAGCGGCCGGAGCTAGGCCTGCTGGGGGACGCCGGGGCCGAAGCCCGACCCATCGTGGCGGCGCTGGCCGGGCGGGATCGGCTCGACGAATGCGTGCTGCTGGTGGGTCCGGAAGGCGGCCTGACGGACGGCGAACGGCGCGAATGCCTGGCCGCGGGCCTCACGCCCGTGCGCCTGGGCCGGACGACCCTGCGGATCGAGACGGCAGCGGTGGCCTTGCTGGCGGCGGGAAACGCCCTGTCGGGCGAGGCGGCCGAAACCGGCGCGGCGACGGGATTCGACTCGTGACGGGCGCGGGGGCTGGACGATAAGATATGCCGGCCAAGGGAGAACACCAAGATGATCCGACATGCGTGTGTACTGTTGGCAGTCTGTGCGGCGGCGATGCTGTCGGCGGGTTGCGGCGGCCCGCGGAATGATGCGACTCCCCCGCCTCCGGAGTTGATGTTGGCGGACTTTGCGGCGCCGGAGACCCCGACCGGGACGGACCCCGCCGAATGGCAGGTGATCATCGGCGGCGTGGTGGGCGGCAACTCGCAGGCCACGTTCGAGGCGGGAGAGGGTTGGGCAACCTTCGCCGGCACGATCAAGCTCTCGGCGCTGGCCCCGGGCATCGCCCGCGTGCGGGCACCCTACGGCAAGATGGACCTCGGTCCCTACGACGGCCTGAAGGCCCGCGTCCGGGGCGACGGCAAGAACTACCGCATCTACGTCAAGGGCACCGGCGCGGACGACTGGGTTCTGTACCTTGCGCCGTTCGAGGCCCCGGCCGGCGAATGGACGAATGTGCGGGTGCCCTTCAGCGATTTCACCGCGCTGATCGGCGGAGTGCCGAACGTGCTGGCCGCTCCCGCCAACGCCGAGCCGGTCCGCTCGATCGGGCTCATGGTCGTCGAGCAGAGCGAAGGCCCGTTCCAGCTCGATGTTCAGTGGGTCAAGGCCTACCGTGAAGCGGATGAGGCCGAGGCGGCGGACACGGCCGAGCCGGAGCCCGTCGGCACCGAGCCGACCGGGCCATAGCCGCTACAACTGCGCCTCGCGCAGCAGTTCCAGCGTCCGTTCGTAAATCGGCGGCACCGGGTAGCCGTACAGCAAGGGGTCGTCGACCCGTTCCATCCAGTCCATCAGCCGCGCCCGCATCTCGCGGTTGACCTCGACACGGCCCGCATCCCCCGACAGGTCGTGGAACTCATTCGGATCCTCTTGCAGGTCGTACAACTCGATGAACGGATTGGAGCCGGTCTGGTTCGCCCGCGCGACGACCTCGGCCACTTCGTCCACCGGGCGCAGCCCCTTCTGCGGCGGCCAGGGCTGGGCGGTGGTGAAGTTCGCGATGAGCTTGTAGCGCTCCGTCCGCACCGCCCGGCGCGGGTCGAAGAACATCGGCCCGCCGTGGTAGTTCTGCTGGGCGTAGACGGCCTCGTTCGGCGTGTAGGGCCCGCCGTCGAGCAGCAACCGGAAGCTGCGGCCGGCCACGCGGTCCGGAGCTTCCAGGCCGCAGGCCTCGCACAGCGTCGGCAGGAGGTCGATGTTCGAGATCATCTCGTCGTGGACCGCCCCGCCGGTCCAGCCGCCGCCCGGCCAACGCATCAGCAGCGCCACCCGCAGGCCCGGATCGTACAGCGAGGCCTTGGCGCGCGGCAGCGGGCTGCCGTGATCAGACACGAACAGCACGATCGTGTCCCGGTCCTGGCCCGTCTCGGCCAGCCGCTCCAGAACCCGTCCTAGGGCGGCGTCCACCTTGCGGATCGCCCCCTGGTAGGCCGCGAGCTGCTCGCGCGCGGCCGCGTCGTCCTCCAGGTACGGCGGAACCGTCACGCCCCTGGAATCGTCCGGCTCGGCCCCGCCGTGGCTCCACGGCTTGTGCGGCTCGAAGAAGCCGATGTGCAGCAACCACGGCCTGCCACCGCCCGCGAACTCCGTAATCCGCTTGCGGCCCTCCTCGGCCAGCTCGTCACAGCTCGGTCTCTGCTCCTCGAATTCCCAGACGCGCTCGTAGCCCCAGCGGTCCGGGCGGTGCGTTTCGTGCATCACCCCGAGCAGCTCGGTGTGGTAGCCGGCGTCTCGATAGACCTGGGCCATGTGGACCTCGTCGTCGTGCAGGTCCCACGCGAACCGCCCGTGGGTCAGGCCGAGGACGCCCGTCTGCTGCGGCCAGCGGCCGGTGAAGATCGACGCTCGGCTCGGGCTGCATGTCGGGGCGGTGCAGAAGGCGCGGTCGAAGCGCCGGCCCTCGGCCGCCAGCCGGTCGAGGTTGGGCGTATGCACGGTCTCGATGCCGTAGCAGCCGATGTGCGTGCCGATGTCGTGGCAGCTCAGGAACAGTACGTTGGGCTTGGCCGGCTCCGGCATGGTGCGCCTCCTAGATTCCCGGAACGAAGTCGAACTCGACCTCCGGGCGGCCGTGCCGGTCGTGCCAGCGGAAGCCCAGTTCGTGCGGGGGCCGGCCCGCCGGCTCCCAGACGAACACCAGCGTGTTCCACTGGGGCTCGAGGTCGATGTCGGCAATGGTCGCCTTGCCCTCGGCGCCGAGGTCCACCGGCTCGTAGTCGCGCCCGTTGACGTGGAGCGTCACGCGGCCGGCGCCGGTCAGGTCCAGCAGCGTCTGCTGCTGGGGATCGGGCAGCCCGCCGTCGGCGGGCGCGGCCTTGCGGGCCCGGCCGGGACTGACCTCGTGGAAGACGACGACCCGCTCGGCCGATTCCTGGACGAGCAGCCGCCCGTCGGCGATCTCCACGGATTCCCAATCGACGACGCTCCGGAGGCCCTGGTTGGGCATGCGGTGCTCGGCCGCGGCGGCTCGATGGGAGATCGCGTCCCATTGCTCCGGCGTCGGGTCCGGCAGGTACCGGACCCGGGTCGGGTAGCCGTCGCTGCTGCGACTGGACGGCTGGGTGGTCTCGCCCGTCAGCGGCGAGGCGCCGGACCGCGCGCCGAGGTTCTCCAGCAGCCGCAACCAGAAGCGCTGGGCCTTGGCGTAGCCGTCGTCGGGCATCGGAACCTGGCAGAGCAGCAGTTGACCCTCGCCGTGGCGGATGCGAACCAGCCCGGCGGCGGACTCCCGCGGGCCGTCCCACAGGAAGTACGTTACGGCGGCCATCCGGAATCGCTCGGCCCGGGCATCCTCGGTGTGGAACTCCCGCCAGCAGCTCTCGCTCTCGCTGACGAGAAGATCGTCGCCCGCGGCGCACCGCAGCAGCCGGTCGGTCATCTTGCGGTTGATGTTGTCGGGCGAGCCGTACTGGGCCTTGTCCAGCCAGTAGGTGTCCTGGTTGCTGATGCCGTCCAGCAGCGGATCGAAGCCGGTGCGGACCAGGTGATAGACCGGCCCGAGGTCAACCGTCTCGATCTCGACGCCGTAGGCAGCCGAGAGACGCTCGGCGGAGTCGGCGTCCACGCCGAGCACCACGGCCGTGGCCCCCCCCGCCACGCGCTCGGCCTGGGCCTCGAGCGCCGCGTCCTCCAGCGAGGCGGCTTCCGCGATCGTAATGTCCGCGCCGCCGGCGGAGGGCTCGAAGCCCAACCGGGCCATGTACTCCGCGGCCCGGCCGGTAGCGGCGGTGGAGGCGGCCGGCTCCGGAGCGTAGTTCGCCGCGTGGAGGAGCATGCGCTCCAGCAGCTTCGCGGCGGCCGGATGCTCGGCGGCCTTGTCGGTCAGGCGAAGCTGGCAACCAATGACGAGCCCCTCGCCGACGGCCGCGTCGATCAGCGGGGCCCAGCGCATGCCCCCCTGCCCGAAGCTGCCCCAGCCGGAGTCGATCAGCACGCGGGCGGCGGATGCGTCCGGCTTGCGATACGGCGAGACGACGACCCAGGAGTCCGAGTCCGGAAGGCCGTACGGCTCATCGCCCCAGAACTCCAGGTCCTCTCCCGTGAAGCCCGCCAGCACGCAGTGCCGGCCGCCGCGAATGTGGACGCGCTCGGCCGGCTTGGCGTCGATGCCGACCTGGGGCAACGGGCTGGCGCTTTGCTCCAGGACGAGCGCCCGCCCTCCGGCCGTGACGAAACGCTCGAGGTCCTTGTGCTGCGTGCTGCCGGGCTCGATGGCGTTTCTCTCGACGACCAGGACGGGCGTGGCGTCGGGGTCCGCGTCGGCAAGCGAGTCGACCCGCGTGACGCCCACGCCGTGGTCGGCCAGCACGCCGTCGAGCGAGCCGTCGCCGAAGACGGCCAGCGGGGGCAGCTCCCAGCGCGCGGTCCTTGCCCCGGCCGGGCTGATGCGCATCTGCCGTTCGACCCGGTCGTACTCCTGGGCGGTGTTGCAGAGGACGGTCTCGATCACGACATCCATCTCCGCCGGCGCTTCCGTCGGCGGGATCTCCCATCGCTGCCGGTGCGTGTAGCCATGCTCGAGAGCGACGCGCTCGCTCGCCTCCCACAGCACATCCTCCCCCGCCAGCAGCCGGACGCGCAGCGTGCCGGAGACCTCGCCGCCCGTGTCGTTGACCACGGTGACGGTGTGCCGGACCGTCTGGTCGCCGAACGCACGGGTGCGCTTCTCACGGACGACCAGCGCCAGCGGGCGGAACGCGCGCCGCATGTACTCGAAGCTCACGCCGGGCGCGTAGCCGGGTCCGTCCGGGTCCCACCAGGCGAACTCGGAGCCGTAGGCGGCGCTGCGCAGCGGCTTGACGTGCGGGGCGGCCGGGTCCGGCCATTCGAAGGTCCGCTCCTGAGGCCAGGGGCGGTAGTTGTCCAGCCCGGAGAGGTTCCACGGGAACAGGCAGGCGACCTCGTTGGCGCGGGCCTGCTCGATGATGTCGGCGGCCTCGAGGGCGACGGCGCGGTGACATTCGCGGAAGGAGCCGAAGATGTCGTCGTCGCCCCAGATGCAGTTGTCGATCGGCTGGCCGAAGTGCCACTTGCCCAGCTCGCCGACGTGCAGCGGCCGGGACCGGTCCCAGCCGTGCTCCCCGGAGCACTCCAGCCCGTAGTGGCGGCTCATGAGCTGCTGCGTCCGCTCGTCCCAGAGCGAGCTGTCGCCGTCGTGGTAGGCAATGCGGGTGGGGTCCAGCTCCTCGTACACGGCCCGCAGGCGCGGCATGTTCTTGACGATGGCTCGCTGGTTGGCGTTCCAGCGGCACTCGTTGCCGACGGACCACAGGATGACCGACGGATGGTTCTTGTCCCGCGCGATGATGTTGCGAGCGTGCTGCATGGCTCCTTGCCAGAGCCGCTCGTCGTCCACCGCGTGCTGGTGGCCGAACTGCCAGCCCGACTCGACCGACACCAGGATGCCCATCTCGTCCGCCAGGTCGAGCACGACCTTCGGGTGCGGGAAGGTGTGCGTCCGGATGTAGTTCATGTGCAGGTCTTTGAGCATCCCGTACCACTGGCGCACGTATTCGGGGCGGAAGTTGTCCAGGTTGTGCTTGTGGCACCACTCGCCGGACATGTGCACCGGCCGGCCGTTGAGCATCACGCGATGCCCCTCGACCCACACCTCGCGGAAGCCGAAGCGGTCCTCGCGGGCGTCGACGGGCTCGCCGTCCGCGACGAGGCGCGTTCCCAGGTAGTACAGCGTCGGCGACTCGGGCGACCAAGGCAGGTAGGACGACCACGTTCGGGTCAGCTCGACGGTCTCTTGGGCCCCCGGCGCGAGCGTGACCGGCTCGTGCGCGAATGTCAGGGCCACCAGCCCGCCGCCTTCCCGAACGCTCAGCTCGGGCCGGACGGTTCGCGAGCGGTCCGAGGCATTGGTCAGCTCCAGGATGACCGTCAGCTCTTCACGCCGCGTCGACGTGCGGATCGTAACGTCCGAGACGCAGACCTCCGGCCGGCTTCGCAGGTACACATCCTGCCAGATGCCCCTCTGCCGGATCGTCTGGTCCGAGCCAACCGGGACGAACGTCTTGCCCTTCTCGTTCCGCTCGTAGTCCGTGACGAACACGACCAGCTCGTTTTCGCCCGAGCGGATCGCATCGGTCACGTCATGCTCGGACGGCAGAATGCCGTCGGTGCTGCGGCCGACGCATTGTCCGTTGACGAAGTACCAGGCGTAGCGGAGCACGCCGCCGAAGTGCAGGAAGTACCGCATGTCCGTCCGGACCTCGTCGGCCGTGAACGTCCGGCGGTACCAGGCCGTGTTCGTCTCGTCCCACTCGGCCGGGTAGCCGAAGCTGTCGAATATGCGGAAGGTCTCCCAGGGGCGGCGTTCGGGGGCCTGCTCTTGGGTGGGATCGCCGCCGCGCGTCCAGGAGCCCGGCACCAAGATCCGTTCCGGCAACCAGCCGTCGGTGGGGATGTCGCCCGGCTCGCGGTAGTGCTTGCCTTCCTCGGACAGGTCCGGCCGGAAGTCCCACCAGCCGTTCATGGATGTTTCGGTGCGCAGCGCGGTCATTGCGACTCCTTCGCTTGGGATCGTCAGAGGGTCCGGCAGGGACGAGGGTGACGCTCGGACCGATGTTAAAGCAGAAATCGCCCCGGGTCGCAACCGCGCAGCGCGGACGCGCCTCGTGGGGTCGCGGCGTCAGTCGAGGCCGCCCTTGAGGGGGCGTTTGCGCTTCTTCCGCTGGATCAGCGGCTCGGCGGGCGGCATCCGCATTTCGGCCGGGTCGGCCATGGCCTGCTTGATGGACAGGCCGATACGGCGGCGCTCCTCGTCGACTTCGAGGACCTTGACCTGCACGGACTGGCCCTCCTGGACGACGTCTCCGACGGAGCGGGTGTGTTCGTGGGCCAGCTCAGAGATGTGGACCAGGCCCTCGACGCCCTTGGCCAACTCGACGAACGCCCCGAACTCCGCGGTCCGCACGACGATGCCGTCCACGACGGAATCGACCGGCCACCGCACCGAGGCGCCCTGCCACGGATCGTCTCCCATTCGCTTGAGAGACAGCGAGATCCGATGCCGCTTCGGCTCGACCTTCAGCACGCGCGCCTTGACCATGTCGCCGACGTTGACGATTTCGCTGGGATGCTTCACGTGACGCTCGAACGTCAACTCGCTGATCGGGATCAGCCCCTCGATGCCCGGCTCCAGCTCGCAGAACGCCCCGAAATCCATGAGCTTGGTGACCCGGCCGGTGACCTCCTGGCCTTCGGCCCACTTGCTGCCGGCCGCCTCCCAGGGGTCCCGCATGGTCTGCTTCAGCCCGAGGGAGATCCGGTCCTTCTCCCGGTCGATCTTGAGGACCCGGACCTCGACTTCCTGGCCTTTCTCCACCACGTCGTCGGGCTTGTCCACGTGACCGTAGCTCATGTCGCTGATGTGCAGCAGCCCGTCGGTCCCGCCGAGGTCCACGAACGCGCCGTACGGCATGAGCGTCCGGACCTTGCCGCGGACCGTCTGGCCCTCGGCGAGGGTCTCCCAGAGCTTCTCGCGCTCCTTGGCCTGCTCGGCCTCCAGCAGCTTGCGCCGCGAGACGACCAGGTTCTTCTCCTTCCGATCGACCTCGGCGACCATGCATTCGATCTTGCGATTCATGAACCCGCTGGGGTCGTCGACGCGGGCCGTGTCGATCTGGCTCAGCGGCATGAAGGCCCGGATGCCGTTGACCTTCAGCTCCAGTCCGCCCTTGTTCATGGCCGTGACGAAGCCCTCGACGACCTGGCCCTTCTCCAGCGTGTCCCACGTCGCCTGCTGGACCGCGCCTTCGCGGGAGAGTTGCAGCATGCCGCTGTCCGGGTCGCGGTCCTTGACCATGACCTCGATCATCGCGCCCGGCTCGGGCAGCGGCTCCTCGGTGAACTCCGCCGCACGGAGAATGCCCTCGGCGCGCCCGCCGACATCCACGAACACGTCGTCGCCGTGGACTGCCACCACTCGGCCGCGCCGCACGTCCTTTCCGCCCTCCGCCGCTCCGGCGCTTCCGACCGTTGCGGGCGTCTCGTCATCCACCAGTTCGTCGAGGCGGCGATCCCCCAATGCGGCCTCGATCTCCTGGTCAAGCTGCGGGTCGGTCGGGTGTCCCTGCCCGTGGTCCGGATGGTCCTGCATGGTACGTCACTCCTGAAACGAACTCGCGCCAGCTCGAAACGTGGATTATACGATACGATGAGGGCGGCCAATTGGGATTCGGCAAATTCCTCGTGAGGGCCTCGATAAGGCCCGGCGAAGTCCCGGGGGCACCTACCAGCCGCGGATTATACCGCGCGCCGGGAGTAGCGCGAACCCTGCTCGCCGGCCTGCGCGGGCAGCCGGAGCTTGAAACCCCCGCATCGACTGGGAAGAATCTGCCGGTGCGCACCCGGCGCACCGTGAAGCGTGGAGGAAGCTGCAAGTGCGATTGCACGGCAAGGTGCCGCAGAAGGCCATGGCGACGCTGGCGATGGGGCTGGCGCATTTCCTCGCGCGCACGCTGCGCTTCCGTTTCGTGATCGACGATCTCGCGGCCTTGCCGCATCTCGCGCCGGGGCCGGTCATCTACGCTTTCTGGCACGAGATGCTGCTGATCCCCATGCTCACGCACGGCGGGGCGGCCGTGCCGCTGCTGTCGCTCAGCCGGGACGGCAAGGTACTCGAAACGGTCCTGCAGCGGTACGGAGGCGGGCTGATTCGCGGCTCCAGCGACCATGGGCGGCTCGGCCATGGCGGGCGGAAGGCACTCCAGGAGATGCTTCGCATCGGACGGGAGCACCATGTGGCGATCGCGCTGGACGGCCCGCTGGGCCCGCCCCGCCGCGTGGCGGTGGGCAAGCGCCGCTCGGCGTCGGCCGGGGCGATCCTGCTGGCCAGCCGCAACGGCATGCCGCTCGTTCCGCTCGGCATGGCCCCCGGCGCGGCGCACCGAGTGGGCCCGGCGGGCCGGATCATCGCGATCCCGCTGCCGTCGCTGCCGGTCTGGTGCGTCTGCGGCTCGCCGCTCCATCTGCCGCCGGCCCTGTCCCGCGAGGGCCGCGAGGAATCCGTCCGTCGGCTCCAGGCGGCCATGGACGACGCCCAAGGCCGCGCCGAGCGCTACGCGGCCGGGAGCCGCCCGTCGGGACCCGTCTTGAACCTGCGCGACGTCCGCCGGCTTCGCCCGGACGATCCGCTCAAGGTTTGACTTACCCCGGGGGCCATCTATAATCGCCCGCCGGCGGCGGCCTTACGCTGTCGCTGCGTCCGTGTCGAAGAAGGAGCGAAATGAAGCAGGCGGCCTTACGCATCGCGGCGCTCGCATCGGCTCTGGCGGCGCTCTGCGCCCCGACGGCCGGCCCGGCCGAAACGCCGGCCCCGGCGCCGGAGGTCATCTACGAGGACGCCGACATCCACGGGCGGGCGATCCACACGTTCCGCGACGACGGCAAGCCGGTTACGGTGGTGCTGGGCGACTTCGAATTGGCGGCCGGGCGGTACCGCGTGGCCGGACGGGACGCGGTGATCTGGATCCGGTCGGAAACCGTCCGCGGCGCCCGCCGGCACCGAATCACCGTGTATGTGGAAGGCGAGGCGAGCGTCGTCCGCCCGGACGGCGAGCGGACGGCGGATGAGTCCATGGTCGTGACGATGGTGCAGGAAGGCGAGCTGACGGCCCGCGGCCCGGTTCGCCGGCGCCCGCTGACGGACCTGCCGCTGTACCGGCGCGCCCGGGAGGCCACCCGCGGCGAGACCGAGCCGACGGAGCCCGCCGCCCCGCCGACAGAGGGCGACAGCGGGACCGACGCCGAGCCGGATGGATCGCCGGCCGAGGTCGAGCCCGGCCCGGACGCGCGCCCCGGCCCTCCGGCCGAAGCGCCACCGACGCTGCCCGTCGAGTACCGCGCCGACGAGACGACCTCCCGGATGATCGGCGCTGAGCGCGTCACCATCGCCCGCGGCAACGTCTATATCTCTCGGGGCCACCCGGAGAGCAACCAATACGTGGAGATGCAGGCCCAGTCGGCGGTGATCTTCAGCGCGGAGACGGAACGCCGCGATCACACGGCCGGGCCCGACCCCTTCGACCTGGGCAGTCTGGACGGCGAGACGATCACCGGCGTCTACCTGGAGGGGGACGTTGTGGTGTCTCGGGGCGAGCGGTACGTCCGCGGGCCGCGGGCCTACTACGACTTCCTCACGAACCGTGCCTATGTGCCGGACGCCGTGTTCCGCACGGTGCAGGAGCAGCGCGACTTCCCCGTGTACATCCGGGCGGCCGAGATGCGGCAGCTCTCGAGCCGCGAGGTGTACTTCCGCGACGCGATGGTCACGACAAGCGACTTCGCCAGCCCGACGCACCACGTCCACGCGAGTTCAACCTACCTGATGGATCAGACTCCGTACGACGAGGAGGGCGAGCCGCTGGGTCGCCAGAGCTGGCGGGCCCGGATGAAGAACCTGACCTACAATCTCCGCGGCCTTCCCGTGTTCTGGTCCCCCTGGTGGCAGGGCGAGTTCACGCGGGACCAGACCTCGCTGCATAACCTGCAAGTCGGCTTCCATGGGAAGTTCGGCTTCGGCGTCGAGTCCGAATGGAACCTGTTCCGGCTGATCGGGCTGGTCCGCCCCGGCGGCGTGCGTGCGTACCTGGACCTGGATTGGTACGAGTCGGGCCTGATCGGCGGCACGCGGTGGAAGTACGACCGCCAGGACGGCCCGCGCCGCTACAGCGGCTATGCCCGGTTCTTCGGGCTGGTCGACGGACGCGGCGACGACGACTTCGGCGACCGCCGCAAGAACATCCGCGCCCCCAAGGAGCGCGGCCGCCTGCTCTGGCGACACAAGGAGTACCTGCCCCGAAGCTGGGAGGCCCAGGCCGAGGTCAGCTACCTGTGCGACAAGAACTTCCTGGAGCAGTACTGGCGCAGCGAGTTCTACGCCGGCAAGGACCAGGAGACGCTGATCTACGCCAAGAAGCAGCAGGACAACTGGGCCTTCACCGCCCTGGCGAAGTACAAGCTCAACCGTTTCGACACGCAGAAGGAGGCCGCGCCCGAGCTGGGCCTGCACCTGATCGGACAGCCGCTGGCGGACGTGCTGACCTACTTCGGCGAGTCCCGCGCGGGCTACGTCCGCTACGACACGGCCAACGACTCGACGATGGCCCCGAGCGACCTGCTGTTCCGCGCCGACACGCGCCACGAGCTGAACGTGCCGATCCGCCTCGGGCCGGCCAAGCTCGTGCCGTACGCCGTCGGGCGGGCGACGTACTGGGGCGATGAGCCGCGCGTCGCCGAGGGCTACCCCGCCGCCGGGGAACACTGCCGGCTGTACGGGCAGGTCGGCGCCCGTGCGGCCATGACGTTCTGGCGCCTTTGGCCGGACGTCGAGAGCCGCCTGTGGGACCTGCACGGCCTGCGGCACGTGGTGACGCCCGAGCTGGGGGTGATGTTCTCCGACACCGGCGGCGTCTCGCCGAACGAGTTGTACCCGATCGACCCGGACGTGGAGGAACACCTGCGTCGGCAGAACGGCTTCAGCGCGGGCGTCCACACGCGGCTCCAGACGAAGCGCGGCCCGGCCGGGAACCGCCACATCGCCGACTGGATGCGATTCAGCGCCGTGCTCGGCGTGTACGACAACGGCCCGGACCTGGCCCCCGCCGACGGGCGGTTCTTCATGTACCGACCGGAGTACAGCCAGGGCAACAACCACCTGAACCTCGACTACACCTGGCACATCTCCGACTCGACGACCTTCCTGACCGACATGAACGTCGACACGGACCATTGCTCGATCGGCTGGTGGAACGCCGGGCTCTCCGTGGTCCGCAGCCCGCGCATGGCCTACTTCGCCGGCATGCGGCTGCTGCCCGACATGGACTCCGGCGTCGGCACCTTCGGCGTGCGGTACAAGGTGAACGAGCGGTACTCCATCAAGGCCCTGGAGCAGTACGACTTCGATTTCGACAGCGGCAAGAACCTCGCCACGCGCCTCACCATCGTCCGCCGCTTCCCGCGCTGGAACGTGGGCTTCACCTTCATGTTCGACAGAACCGCCGGCGACGACGACGTCGGCTTCATGGTGACCGTCTGGCCGGAGGGCATCCCGGAAGTCCGGATCGGCGGCTTCCGCATGAGCTTGCTCGGCAAGAGCGACGAGAACTGATTCCGGCCGACCCGCCCCGTTCCGAGAGCACCGCCATGCCACAGGTCGCCCACAACGGAACCGACGCGCGCCCGCCGGGGCTGGGGCTGCTCGGCTGCGGGGCCTTCGGGCGCTTCTGCCTGCGGGCGTACGCGCGGCTGCCGGGGGTCCGGCTCGCGGCCGCCGCCCGAGCAAGATCCCCCGAAGCGCGCGCCCTGTGCCACGAACTGGGCATGCGCGTACTCGGCGAGTACCGCGACGTGATCCGGGACGAGGAGGTCGATGTCGTCCATGTCGCCACGCCGCCTTCCAGCCACCGCGAACTGGCGATGGCCGCCCTGGATGCCGGCAAGCACGTGCTCTGCGAGAAGCCGCCGGCGCTGACGGCCGACGAGGCGCAAGAGCTGGCCGACGCGGCGCGGCGGGCCGGGCGATTCTGCGCGGTCAACTTCGTCATGCGGCACGCGCCGGTCTCGGCGGCCGTGCGACGCATCCTGCGGGACGGGCCCCTCGGCCGGCCGCTCGCGGCCCGCGTGACGAACCTCGGCTCGGACGCCGGGCTGGCGCCCGATCACTGGTTCTGGGACAAGCGGCTCTCCGGCGGCATCTTCGTTGAGCACGGCGTGCACTTCTTCGACCTGTACGGCGGGTGGCTCGGGGCCGGGCGGGTGGTCTCGGCCGCGGCGGCCGATCGGCTTCGTCCACCCGTGCCCGAGGAGGCCCCGACGCCGGAAGACCGCGTGCAGTGCACGGTGCGCCACGATTCCGGCGCGCTGGTCAGCCACTACCACGGCTTCGACCAGATCGGTCCGATGGACCGCTGCGAGCACGTCATCCGCTGCGAGATGGGCGACGTGCGGGTCGAGGGCTGGCTCCCCGAGCGGCTTGTGGTCGACGCGGCCGTGGACGAGGCCGGCGCCGAGCGGCTGGCCGCCTGCTGCCCGGACGGGCACATGGAGACCGTCGCGAGTTACGCCGGCGGGCCGGCCATCCGCGGCCGCGGGCGGATGCACCACGTCACGCGGCGCGTTCGCCTCCTGTGGCACCCCACCACCGACAAGGAGGCGCTGTACGCCGACTGCCTGCGGTCGCTGCTCGGCGAGCAGCTCGCCTGGGCGGCCGACACGTCGCGCGATCGCCTCGTAACCGAGCCGCTCGGCCCCGCGGCCGTCGCACTGGCCGAGCGGGCCGCCCGCCTGGCGGAACGCGCGAAGACGCCGACGCGAGCGTCCGATGCATAGGATACACCCGAACCGGAGACCCTGAATGAGCAGCAAAGCCCCCCTCGGGCTGGGAATGATCGGATGCGGCGCCTTCGGGCGATTCTGCCTGGACGCGTTCGCCGAGCTGGACTGCGTGCGTCTGGCGGCCGTGGCGGACGAACGCCCGGACGCCGCCCGCGCATGTGCCGAAGCGCACGAAGCCGCGGCCGCCACGCCGGCCGAGCTGGTCACGCGGGACGACGTGGATCTCGTCCACATCGCCACGCCGCCGTCGAGCCACCGGGACCTGGCCGTGGCCGCCCTGCGTGCCGGCAAGCACGTGCTGTGCGAGAAGCCGCTGGCGATGGACCTGTCGGAGGCGGACGAGATTCTCGCCGCCGCCGAGCAGGCCGGGCGAATCTGCCCGGTGAACTTCGTGCTGCGGCACAACGAGCTGGTCGATGCGGTGTCGGACCTGCTGGCGGCCGGGCCGCTCGGCAAGCCGCTGGCCGCCCGGCTGACCAACTGCGCTTTCGACACGTACATGCCTCCGGAGCACTGGTTCTGGGACCCGGGCGTGTCGGGCGGCATCTTCGTAGAGCACGGCGTGCACTTCTTCGACATGTACCGGCAGTGGCTCGGGCCGGGCGAGGTCGTCAATGCCCACACGGAGACCCGCGACGGCCGGATGGAGGACCGCGTCACCTGTACGGTCCGTCACACGCCCGCCGAGGGTCCGCCCGTGCTGGTCAGCCACTACCACGGCTTCGACCAGATCGAGCCGATGGACCGCGCCGAGCACCGGATCGTCTGCGAGATGGGCGACATCCGCCTACACGGGTGGGTGCCGCTGAGCTTGGCCGTGGACGCCGCCGTGGACGACGAAGGCGCCGAGCGCCTCCGGGCCTGCCGGACATGGACAACTGCCGAAGTCGTCGAGCAATTCGGCGACGGGCGGACCGACTACCGCGGCCGCGGCGTTCCCCGCCGCGTCACCCAGCGCCTACGGCTGAGCTACACGCCGGAGCCGGACAAGGCGAAGGTCTACTCCGACGGACTCCGGGCCCTTTTGGTCGACCAGGCGGCGTACATCGCCGAACCTTCGCACCCGCGCCGCGTGACCGAGCGGGACGGGCGCGACGCCCTGGCGATCGCGGCCTCGGCACGCGAGATGGCGCAGTAGCCGAGCCACCGCGCCGGGCTCGACCCGCGACCCGGCCGTCGCCACCCCGTGCACGGCGCCATCCTCTCTCTGCGCGAAAGTACGCCGCGGGACGGGCGTCCCACGGCGTGGAGGCATCTCCGTGTGTCGATGCGATCGTCCGGTTGGGGTGGCTACCGCCGTCGGCGGATCAGCGACAGCCCGCCGAGAGCCAGCAGCGCCAGTGACGCCGGCTCCGGGACGAACTGCACGTTGTCCACTACAGCGGTGACATCCACGGTGCGCGTGTCGCCGATCTGCCCCACGGGTGTCAACGGGTCGGTCCAGCCCGGCAACAGGAAGAGTTGCAGCGTCACGGGCTCGTAGGCGTCGAGGTCCGGCAGCGAGACCGTCTTCGCGCCCGCGCTGGTGTACTTCGCGGTCACGATCTCCTGCGGACCGTCGTTGTCGTAGTACGCCACCTGCAGATCAAGGTAGATGTCCGCGTTTGTCGGATAGCCCGTATCGTCGATGACGAACGACTCGACGTCCAGCTCGACGGCGTCGGTCCCGACGGGCACGTATAGCATGCCGTCCTGCGAGATGGTGGCCGTGGCTCCCGCCCCCGCCAAGAGCGTCGGGGCCCAGCCCGACCCGCCGCCGCGGTCCGTGTACTGGTAGACCTCCTGGGCCCACAGCTCGAGTTCCTCCTCGTCGTCGGCCGGGGAGTCCACGTCGGCGATCTCGGCGCTCGCAGCGCCCGAGGGCTGTGCGTCGAGCGTCCATTTGCCGTCGTCACCGTCGTTGAAGTCCCCGTTCTGGATGTCCCCCGCAGCCGGCGCAACCGCTACGGCCAACGCCCCCGCGACCATCATTGCATACATGCCCGATCTCATAGTCCCGCTCCTTATTCGCACCATCCTTGATTCCAGCGCGGACCCGCCGCCCGCGCACAAGTAAAGCCGTTCCATCGAGCATGAGCATGCGCTGATGCGCCCTCCCGAGCGGCCCTCTCCGGCCGTGCAATTGTGCTGCCTTGCCGGGCCGAGCGGGCCCGACATCACCCATTATGCCCCGCCGGGCCGGCGTGTCAAGCGTCTGCCCCGTAACTCACCGGGAATTTCTCCCACGGGGCGGTGCCGGGAGCCCCTAAACCCGATTTCGGTAGATGTTTGCATGCCCTCGGGCGATCTGGTATGCTAATGGACCGACCTTGGCGGCCGGTTTCTGTCTGGAGGGGTCCCGCCGGTATCGTTCCCGTATCATCGCACCGATGGCGATGCAGAAGCGCGGCGCCAATACAAAATAAGAGGATGTAATGCTGACCGCTATGGACACTCAGAAACAGCTTACTGACACGCAGAAGCAAGTGGCTGAGAGAATCTCCCCCGATGTGGCGATTTCCCATTGGCGCGACTGGAAGTGGCAGATCCGCCACCGCGTCCGGGACATCGATACGTTCGAGCGGCTTCTCGGCATCGGGTTCGAGCCGGAGGAGCGCAAGCGGCTTGAGCGAACGCTCGAGAAGTTCCCGTTGTCCATCACGCCGTACTACCTGTCGCTGATCGACAGCGAGGATTTCCGGAACGATCCGATCTACAAGCAGTCGTTCCCCTCGCCGGCCGAGCTGGAGGTGAGCCGGGCGGACATGGCGGACCCGCTGCATGAGGATGAGGACTCCCCCGCCGAGGGCATCACGCATCGCTACCCGGACCGCGTGTTGTTCCACGTGTCGAACGTGTGCGCGATGTACTGCCGCCACTGCACGCGGAAGCGTAAGGTCGGCGACGTGGACTTCATCCCCGAGCGCGACCACATCTCCGCGGGCATCGAGTACATCCGCAAGACGCCCGAGGTCCGCGACGTGCTGCTTTCGGGCGGCGACCCGTTCCTGCTGAATGACGAGTACCTGGACTGGATCCTCGACGAGCTGCGGGCGATTCCGCACGTCGAGATCATCCGCATCGGCACGCGAACGCCCGTGGTGCTGCCCTACCGCATCACGGACGAGCTGGTGGCGATGCTGCGCAAGCATCAGCCGATCTGGATCAACACGCACTTCAACCATCCGCGCGAGATGACGGCCGCGTCGCGAAACGCGCTGGCCAAGCTCGCCGACGCCGGTTTCCCGCTGGGCAACCAGTCGGTGCTGCTGGCAGGCGTCAACGACTGCCCGCGGATCATGAAGGCGCTGGTCCACAAGCTCGTAGCCAACCGCGTGCGGCCGTACTACCTGTACCAGTGCGACCTGTCCGAGGGGCTCGGCCACTTCCGAACGCCCGTGGGCAAGGGCGTGGAGATCATCGAGGGCCTGCGCGGGCACACGACAGGCTTCGCGGTGCCGACGTACGTCATCGACGCCCCGGGCGGCGGCGGCAAGATCCCGGTCGCGCCGAACTACGTCCTCAGCCGCGGCACCGACCGCGTCGTGCTGCGGAACTACGAGGGCGTCATCACGACGTACCAGGAGCCGGACAGCTACCCTGCCGTCGAGTGCGACCGGAATTGCGCCGAATGCGTGCTGACGCTCAAGACGGCCGACGCCCCGGAGCACGACCCCGTCGGCATCACCAAGCTGCTCGGCAGCTACGACGAGACGATCTCGCTCGTGCCCGAGGGCAACGAGCGGATCGAGCGTCGAAACGGCGAGGACAAGTCCGAGACCCCGGCCGGGTAGAAAGGAGCCCCCATGGCAACGCGGCACCTCCTGTGTGCGGCCCTGGCGCTGGCGGGCGTGGCAGTCGCCGCGCTCGGACTCGCCGGCTGCGAGAGCAAGGACGACGACACGCTGACCGTCGCCCTGACGGGCCAGTACCCGCCGTTCAGCACCTATGACGAGAACGGCAACCTTGAGGGATTCGACGTGGATGTGGCCCGCGCCATCGCGGCCGAGATGGGCCGCGAGGTGGAGTTCGTCGCCACGAAGTGGGACGCCATGATTCCCGGCCTGCAGGCGGGCAAGTACGACGCCATCATCGGCTCCATGGCCGTGACGCCCGAGCGGGAGAAGGCCGTGAGCTTCTCCGAGCCCTACTACCGCTCGGGCGCTCAGCTCTACGTCCACGAGCGTCACGCCGAGGAAATCCAAGGCATCGCCGACTGCGCCGCCAAGCCGGTCGGCGTGGTCCGCGGCGAGACCTACCAGCACTACCTCGAGCAGAACCGCCCCGACGTGAACGTCCGGACCTACGGCGGCACGCCCGAGATCTTCCAGGAGGTCTCCAGCGGGCGGCTGGTGGGTTTCGTCAGCGACCGCCTCGTCGGCCTCTACCAGATCGAGCAGGCCGGCGAGCCGTTCGTACCCGTCGGCGACCTGCTCTACGCGGAGCGGATGGCCATTCCCGTCCACAAGGACCGCCCCGAGCTGCTCCGAGAGATCAACGCCGCGCTCCAGGCCGTCAAGGAAAGCGGAAAGCTCGACGAGATCCACCGCAAGTGGTTCGGACGCCCGCCGGGCGGTCCGTAGCGGATCGTTCCGCCACCGCACGGCCCCGAGGCGGTCGCTCCGCCCGCGAGGCCGTCGCTCTTCCCCGCACCCGAAGTACCACGTAAGGAGGCCCCATCGTGCCTTCCGATCAACCGGTTCGCGAGGGTCGGCGCCCTCGCCGCATGCTGCTGTGGCTGGGAACCGTCGCGGCCGCCGTTGCCCTCGCAGCGGCCGTCCTGCACGCCGACCCGCCGTCCGAAGCCCGCCCATCGACAGACGATCCCGCCTCGGCAGACACACCGCCGGCCCCACGGCCCGGTACTCAGCCCGCCACGCAGCCGTCCATCGCCCCCGGCGGCGCGGCGGGGAACGGCGCCGACGAAGGCATCGCCCATTCGACCATCGTCCGCAAGCTCGCCAAGGGCTTCGGCATCACTCTCCTGGTGGCCGCCGCCTCGCTGGCGATCGGCTTCTTCCTGGCCGTGCCGGTGGGCGTGCTGCTGAACCGAAACCGCGGTGCGGCCTACTACGCCGCCCGGAGCGTTGTAGACTTCATTCGCGGCACGCCGGTGCTGGTTCAGCTCTACTTCGTTTACTTCGGGTCGCCGGTCCTCGGGCTGGACATCCACCCGATCACCTCGGCCGTGGCGACGCTGTCGATCAACTCGATGTCGTACATGTCCGAGGTCGTCCGTAGCGGGCTGATGAGCGTCGACCGCGGCCAGATGCTGGCCGGGCGCGCCCTGGGCCTGACGCGATGGGGCGTGTTCCGCCGGATCGTCTGGCCGCAGGCCTTCCGCATCGCCATCCCGCCGCTGATGAACTCGGTCGTGGCGCTGATCAAGGACACGGCCCTGATCTCGATCATCTCGGTCACCGAGGTGGTCCACCAGGCCCAGTCGCTGATCAGCATCACCTACGAGCCGATGAAGTACTATTTCATCGTCGCCGTGATGTTCTTCGTGGTGACCTTCCCGCTGATGAAGCTGGCCGGCCGCCTCGAGGAGCGCATCCGGCAGAAGGGATTCGCCCATGATTAGGGTCGAGGACGTACGCTACGCCTACAACACGGGCACGGAGGCGCTGCGCGGGCTCAACGTGGAGTTCCCCCGCGGCACGATCTCCGCGGTGCTCGGCGAAAGCGGCTCGGGAAAGACGACGCTGCTGATGTGCCTCGGGCAGTTCCTCCGACCGACCAAGGGCCGGATCACCTTCGACGACCGGGATATCTTCGACATCCCCGAGCCGGAGTACCGCCGCACGCTGGGCATCGTCTTCCAGGACCTGTATCTCTTCCCGCACATGACCGTGCTCGAGAACATGACGCTGGCCCCCATGAAGGTGCTGGCCTACAGTCGCGACCGGGCCGAGCAGACCGCCCGCGCCATGCTCGAGCGGCTCGGCATCGGCGAGATCGCCGAGAGCTACCCCGCCCAGATTTCCGGCGGGCAGGGCCAGCGGGCGGCCATCGCGCGGGGGCTGATGCTCCAGCCCGAGTACATGCTGCTCGACGAGCCGACCTCCGCACTGGACGCCAACACGACCGACGAATTCGCCGCCTGGCTCCGCGAGCTGCGCGACCAGACGAACTTCATCATCGTCACCCACGACGTGCTCTTCGCCGACAAGGCGGCCAACCAGGGCGTGTACCTCTCGGACGGCCAGGTCCTCGACACCGGCACCATCGATACCATTATCCGGCATGTGCGTTCCGGGCAGGTCGTCGAGGCGGAGGAGTAGCCATGGCCGACACCGTAACCCCCTTGGGCCGGTCGCTGATTCAGCACGGGCGGCACAACGACCGGATCTACCTGATGAAGCTGGACCCGGCCGACCTGCCCGGCATCCTCGACCGGCTGGCCGAGCTGGCCGAGCGCGAGCGGTACTCCAAGATCTTCGCCAAGGTCCCCGCCGCGGCGGGCGAGCCCTTCGCGGCCGCGGGGTACGAAACCGAGGCCCGCGTGCCGGAGTTCTTCGCCGGGCACGAGGAATGCCTGTTCGTCAGCCGGTTCCTCGATCCGGCCCGGCGGGAGGAAACGAACACCGAGCGTCATGCCGAGGTCCTCGCGGCCGCCGAGGCCAAGGCCGGCACGGCCGACGAGCCCGGCGAGGGCGAGGACGAGTTCGAGATCCGCCGCTGCGCCCGCGAGGACGTGCCGGCGATGGCGGACATCTACGCCCGCGTGTTCGAGAGCTACCCGTTCCCGATCCACGACCCGGCCTACATCCGCCGGACGATGGAATCGCACGTGGTCTACTTCGGGGCCTGGCAAGAGGGCCGGCTTGCGGCCCTGTCCTCGGCGGAGATGGACGCCGAGGCGGGCAACATCGAGATGACCGACTTCGCCACCGAGCCGGAGCACCGAGGAAGCGGCCTGGCCACGCGCCTGCTCGCCACCATGGAGGCGGAGATGCGAGCGAGAGGGCTCAAGACGGCCTATACCATCGCCCGAGCGGTCTCGTTCGGCATGAACATCACGTTCGCGAAAATGGATTACGCTTTCAGCGGCCGATTGGTGAACAACACCAACATCGCCGGCCGATATGAAAGCATGAACGTGTGGTACAAGCCACTGTAGGCCGGCCGAACCGGCGGCAGGCGGGCGGAGCGGGCACGGATGAACGGACACCTGTCGACAATCGTATCCTTCATGGCGATCCTCAACCCCTTCGCGCTCTCGCTGTACCTCCAGGGGGTCATGGACGACCTGGAGCGGCGGCAGTTCTTCCGCGTGCTGCTGACCGCCTCGATCATGTCGCTCGTGGCATTCTGGGTCTGTGCGGCCGCGGGGGAGCCGCTCCTGCGGCGGGGTCTCGGCGTAAGCATGCCCGCGCTGCGGGCCTTCGGGGGCATGATCTTCCTGATCATCGCCTACAACTACACCATTCACGGCTATCAGGCGGCCGAGGCCTTACGCGGCTCGCTGGACGAGCTGCCCTCCGCCATCGCCCTGCCCTACATGATCGGCGCCGGCACGATCACACAGTCCATCATCGTCGGGAGAGATCACCACCTGCTGGTGTCCCTGGGCCTGATCCTCGGGGCCGTGATCGTGTCCTTCCTGGTCGTGACCGCGTTCTACGTGGTCCGCGAGATGCTCCGGCGAAGCAAGGAGCACATCTTCCGGCGCTACGTGAACATGCTGGCCCGGCTCAACGGGCTGCTCATCGGCGGCATCGCGGTGAAGATGATCTTCACAGGGGTCCACGACCTCTGGTACGGGATGTCTCAGTAGCCGGCCCCGGTTACGGCAGGATCCGCACCTCCCCGAGCCGCTTGCCTTCCGCGTCGAGCAGCCGCACGATCAGGGCACACTCGCCCCCTTCGTTGTCCACCTTCAGCAGGATCAGGTTCTCCCCCTCGCGGAGCTTGACGTCGTACACGTCCTGGTCCTCGGCCGCGGCGCGGTCCACGGCCTTCAGCCCAACCCTCTCGCCGTTCACGAACAGGGCATGCCCGTCGTCGCTGCCGACGCCGAGCTTGGCCTCAAGCTCCCTCGGGCTGCGCAGGCGGCAGGCGGCGTAGAAGGTGATCCGCCCGGGGTCCGACCCCAGCTTCCACGGCTCGATCTCGTGCGGAGACATGATCCCGTCGTTGTCCGAGTGGCGGTGCCACGTCAGCGGCTCGCCGTCCTTCACCGCCACCTCGGCGCCCGCCTCCGGGTCGGCCCTCTCCTCGCCGCCGGCCGGCTCGAGCCAGTCCACCTTGAGCCCCTCGTGCTCGCCCGCATTCGGCAGAGGGCCCAGCACCAGCCAACGCCGCACGCGGGCGTCTTCCGCCGGCTCGCGGTCCCCGAACGCCTCGCGCTTCCGCTCGGCCACGCGCTCCCGGTACGCCTCGGGCGACTTGCGGGGGTCCCACACCCGCTTGCCGTCCCGGCCGATGTACCCCCACTCTCCGCCGATGCGAACCGGCGCCAGCCCCCCGTAGAAGCCGCGGACCTCCGCGTACTCGGGCTTGGCGACCCATTCGCCCTTCGTGTCGATGAACCCCCACAGGCCGCCTTTCAGCACGGCCGCCCGCCCCTCCGCAAACTCCAGCGCCGCGGCATACTCCGGTCGGATTGTAATGTCGCCCTTGCTGTCGATGTAGCCGCACTTGCCCTTCTCGCGTATCGGCGCCAGGCCCTCCCGGAACGCGCCCGCCGCCGGATACCGGGGCTCGATTCGGTACTCCCCGTCCGTGCCGATGTAGCCGCACTTCCCGCCGACCTGCACGGCGGCCCTGCCCTCGCTGAACGCGCCGGCCGCGTCGAACCGCGGCTCGATCTTCATCTCGCCCGACGGGTCGACATAGCCCCACTTGCCGTCCACCCGCACCGCTGCCAAGCCCTCGCTGAAGTTCCGCATCCCATCGAACCGCGGCTCGATCACCACCTTACCGGACGTGTCGATGCAACCGGCCTTGCCGTCCCGATGGATTACCGCTCGTCCCTCGCTGAAGCTGCCGGCCGATCCGAACTGGGGCTTGATGACCTCCTCCCCGTCGCGGTCCACGTAGCCCATCCGGGCGTCCCGGCTGATCAGCGCCAGACCCTCGCTGAAGTGCCACGCCGACCCGTAGCGGGCGGGCACGGCGAGCTTGCCCCTGGCGTCCACGAATCCCATCTTCCCGTCCAGCATCACCGCTCCCCGCCCTTCCGAGAAGGAGTGGGCGGCCTGGTACTTCGGCGCGACCCGGACGCGGCCCTCCTCGTCGATGTAGCCGTAGCGTCCGCCGACCGCCACCGGGTGCAGCACTGGTTCGTCGGCCCGCCCCGCGCCGCACGCGCACGCCAGAACCAGAAGAGCCGCCGCCCATCGCGTGCGGATCGTCGTCATCGGGTGTACCTTCCCTGTCTCTCGCATCCCGTTCATTCAATGCGCCGGCGACCCAATGGTACCGCGTCTTGCCGGCGCCGCCCGTTGCCCCCGTGCACGGGGGCGGCTATGCTGCGTCCGCATGCAGCGCCTCCCTTTTGAGCAAACCGGCTACCGGCACAAGTTCGACAGCCCCGAGGCCGTCCGGGCCTACGCCGAGCAGCACGCGGGGCTGATGGCCCGCTTCGCCCGACGATTCGCCCGGAAGCTCCGCGAGGGCCGCCGCCCGGTCGCGCGGCTTCTCGACGTCGGCTGCGGGCCCGGCACACTGTGCATCGAGCTGGCCCGCCGGCTCCCCGATGTGCGGATCACCGGGGCGGACCTGTCCGAGCCCATGCTCGATCTGGCCCACGAGCAGGCCCGCGCGGCCGGGCTGGACGGGCGGCTGAGCTTCGAACACGCCGACGCGACCGCCCTGCCGTTCCAGGACGATGCGTTCGACGCCGTTGTCAGCGTCGACACGCTCAACTGCCTGCCGGACCCGCCGGCCCTGCTGCCGGAGTGCGCCCGCGTCACGGCCGTCGGGGGCGCCGTTTCGGTCGCCGCCCCGCGGCGGACCGCGCTGGGCTACCTCATCCGCATCTTCCGCACCGGCTTCACCCCGGCTGAGATGACTCGAATGGCGGTCGATGCCGGGTTCACCTCGCCCCGCGTCGAAGCCGGGCTGATGTTCGTCACCCTCCAAGCTCGGGCCGGGTGACGCCGGCTCAGCCACTGCCGGGACCCCGTCGCCCTTCCGCCCGCCGCGAATCGTAAACTACCTATGGAAGTGGAGTCCGGCCGCCGGGCTTGGCGGAGTCAATCGGGATTGCCCGTACAGGCGCGGCGCGTCGACTCGGGAGTCCCACGCCATGCCGATCCGCATACACAATGTGGACCGCGGCAGGGGCGTCGTGATCGCCGGAAGCGGTGTACTGACAGGCAAGGAGTTGCTCTCCGCCCACAAGCGACACCTCACGCGACCCGCCGAGGAATTCGGCAAGCTCAGATACAGCTTCGCCGATTGGTCGGCCGTGGGCGCGATTCAGGTCCGTGCCTCGCACATTCGGGAATTGGCCTCTCTCTGCCGGTCGGCCGCCCTGGCCAATCGTAGCATCGTTGTCGCCAACGCATCCCCGCGGGACGCCCTGTTCGGCCTGACGCGAATGTGGGAAATCCTCAGCGAAGAGACCCGCTGGGAATGCCGCGCGTTCCGAGCGCGCGACCCGGCCCTGGAGTGGCTCAAGCAGCGCATCGCCGAGCGGTTCGGCATCACGGACGTGCCCATCCTCGACGGCCGCTACGAGTCGGACCGCAAGGCGGCACGAGATTCCGCCGCCGGCCGCGAATCCGAGCAAGCCGGGGGCATACAGGCCGGGCCTCCCGCCCATGGGCCTACATCCGCGAACGGGGAAGACAAGCCCCCCACATCGCCCCCTCCCCGCAATCCGTAATCCCCGATCCGCAATCCGCAATCATGTCGGCCACACGTTCAGCCCCTCGCAGCCATACGCCGCCCCGAGGATGTAGTGATCGTCCGTCTCCGCCATGCGCTCACGCAGCAGCCGGTGGCACACGGCCGCCCGCTCCCGGTACGCCGGGTCCTCGATGAGGTTCCGCATCTCTTGCGGATCGCCGGCCAGGTCGAAGAGCTGCCAAGGCCGGGCGGGCTCGTTCCGTTCGCCGAGCACGCTGTACTTCCACCGCCGCCCGCGGAACGCCCGCCACGCCAGCTCGTGGAACGGGCTCTTGCCGCGCGGGTCGTGCACGAACTCCAGCAGCACGCCCTCGCGGCCGAGCCGGTCGCGCTGCCCGCGGGCCAGCGGCGATAAGTCCGCCCCCGGCAGGTCCGTTCGCGCAGGCAGCCCGGCCAGCCCCAGCAAGGAAGGGAAGAGATCCTCCGCCGCCGCGGGCTCGTCGAGGACCGCCCCGGCCGCGACGCCCGGGCCTGACACGATCAGCGGGATGCCCACCGACTCCTCGAACGGGTACTGCTTGAGGTACGCGTCGATGTGGTGCGCCCCGCCCATCTCCCCGTGGTCGCTGACGAACAGTACGACCGTATCCTCCGCCAGCCGCTCGGCCTGCAGCCAGTCGGCCAGCCGGCCGACGTTGGCGTCGAGGTTCTCGATCATCGCGTAGTACAGCCGCCGCCGCTCCGGCGTCAGGTGGTGCTCCGTCTGCTTCTTCTGCTCCGGCACGTCGTACTCGTCCACGTGCATGTAGTTCGGCGGGTCGATCAGCTCGCGGTCCTTCCACGCGGCCGCGAACTCCGGCGGCGCCTCGTACGGGAAGTGCGGCGGCTCGACGCTCAGCACGCAGCAGAACGGGCGATCCTTCGGCCGACCGTCGCGTAGATAGCCCATCGCCAGGTCGAACAGCCCGTCCGTCTGGAAGCCCGGCAGGCGGATCGGCGTCGGGTCGTCATCCTCGTAGTAGAACGTGTTGAAGTGGTTGTTGTTGACCTCGAAGCCGAACCACTTCCGCCAGCGGCCCTGGTAGCGGCGCGGCACCCGCTCGTAGCGCGGGCCGCCCTCGACGCCCCCCGGCGCCGCCCAGCCGCCGTACAGGTGCCACTTGCCGACGTAGACGGTGTGATAGCCGGCGTCGTTGAACTCGTCTGCCAACGTTCGCTCGGCGGGGCTCATCCGGTAGGCGACGCTCGTCACGTGCCGCGTGTGGGCGTACTCGCCCGTCATCAGCGAGAAGCGGAACGGCTGGCAGATCGGGTACGTCGAGCACGCGGCCGTGAAGCGCGCGCCGCCCGCGGCCAGGCGGTCCAGGTTCGGCGTGCGGACGTTCGGGTCGCCGTAGCAACCCAGCGCATCCCGCCGAAGCTGGTCGGTCAGGACGATCAGGATGTTGGGGCGCTTCGCGGGCATGAGGCGCACATGCTACCCGAACGGCCGGGGGGGTGGAAAGTGTCCCCGCCCTCCGGCCGTCGCGTTCGCTCCGGCCTTCGGACGGGGCTACCCTCTGACGGCCCTACCGGGCCTGCCCCGCTCCCCGGCCTTCGCGGCGCTACGGCTGGCGTGCCTTCCCCGCCGCAACACGCCTGGACAAGCCAGGCGTGCCACCCATCACAACACGCCTCGGCAAGCTCGCGGTGCCGCGGCTGGCGTGCCTGGCAGCTACGTCCCGCCCCGGCGGCCAATCGCCGCACGTCGAACGCCTTTCACCCAATGCGGGGATGTCCCATCGGAAACGTCGAACGCCGAACACCGAACGTCGAACGCTTCTCCTCGGTCATCAAGACTTGCTGGCTCTTGCCCCCGCGCGCCCGGCGGGTTACCATCCGTCGTCCTCTCAGGGGTCGCCAGATGATCTCGCGGGTACATTCATCCATACTTCAGGGCATCGACGCGGTTCGCTGCGAGGTCGAGACCGACGTCGCCATCGGCGGCAACACGGAGCTGAAGCTCGTGGGCCTGCCCGAGGCGGCCGTGAAGGAGTCCGTCAGCCGCATCCAGGCCGCGTTGCGGAACAGCGGCTACCGCTGGCCCGGCCCGAAGGTGACGATCAACCTCGCCCCCGCGGACGTGAAGAAGGAATCCGCCGCGCTCGACCTGCCCATCGCCGTGGCGACCATGCTCGCCGGCGGCATGTTCACCAGCGAGAAGACCGACGACTACCTGCTCATCGGCGAGCTGGCGCTCGACGGGCGCGTCCGCCCGGCCAAGGGCGCGCTGGCCTCGGCCATGCTCGTCGCGGAGCTGATGCGGACGGAGCGGGACGCGCCGCGCGGGCTGATCGTCCCGGCCGAGAACGCCGCCGAGGCAGCCGTGGTCGACGGCGTCGAGGTCATCCCGGTGCGGTTCCTCTCGGACGCCGTGGGCTTCCTGACGGATGAGCTGCCGATCGACCCGGTGCACGTGGACCTCGACGAGGTCTTCGCCACGGAGAGCCGCTACGGCGTGGACTTCTCGGACGTGCGGGGGCAGGAGTCGGTCAAGCGGGCGCTGACCATCGCGGCCGCGGGTCACCACAACCTGCTGATGATCGGCCCGCCCGGCTCCGGCAAGACGATGCTGGCCAAGCGGATCCCGACGATCCTGCCGCCGCTGGACGCGGCCGAGTCGCTCGAGACCACGCGCGTGTACTCCTCGCGCGGGCTGCTGGCGCCGGGGCAGTCGCTCATGGCGACGCGCCCGGTGCGGACGCCGCACCACTCATCGAGCTCGGCGGCGTTGATTGGCGGCGGGGCCATCCCGCAGCCGGGCGAGGTGTCGCTGGCCCACCACGGCGTGCTGTTCCTCGATGAGTTCCCGGAGTTCGCCCGCCCGACGCTGGAGATGATCCGCCAGCCGCTGGAGGACGGGTGCGTGACGATCCCGCGCGTGCACGCGACGCTCCGCTTCCCGGCGCGGATCATGCTCGTCGCGGCCATGAACCCGTGCCCGTGCGGCTACTACACGGACCCGAAGCGCGAGTGCAAATGCTCGCCGCTGCTGGTCGAGCGGTACATGTCTCGGGTGTCGGGGCCGCTGATCGACCGGATCGACATCCACGTGGAGGTCCCGCCGGTGTCGTGGCGGCAGCTCCGCGGCCGGGCGGACGGGCAGTCCTCCGCGGACATGCGGAAGCAGGTGCTCCAGGCGCGGCGGCGCCAGCGTGAGCGGTTCGGCGCCCGGGGCCAAAAGTTGGGCGGAACGGGCGCCGCCGACGGCCGTGCGCCGCGCGAAGTCGGCGGGGCCGCGGTGGCGGCGCAAGCTCCGATGTCCGTCGCGGCCGGCGGCAGCGGGTCGTCGGCTGCCCGCTACCGAAGTTCGGGGCCCAACTACGAACCACCGCCCACCACAACGAACGCCAGCATGTCCTCGCGGCAGGTCCGGCAGTTCTGCAAGCTGGACGAGAACGGCGAATCGATCCTCAAGCGCGCGATGGGCGAGATGGGCCTGTCCGCGCGGGCCCACGACAAGATCCTCCGCATCGCGCGAACCATCGCCGACATCGAGGGCTGCGACGACATCGCCAGCCACCACGTCGCGGAGGCGGTGCAGTACCGGCGGCTGGATCGCAAGCTGTGATTGCGGAGCCCGCGTTCGGCGTGCGGGGCGCGGCGGGCGCCATCTACTCCCGCGGCACGAACTCGTACACCTCCAGCCGATCAACCAGCGGAATCGGCTCGCCCGTGTCGCGGTCGCGGGCCACCATCATGCGCTCGCGCTTGTCGCGCCGCGGGAACGCGTACACCCGCCGGCCGGTCAGCTCGTAGTCCCGCTGCATCTCGGCCAGCCACGCGTCGCGCGCGGCGCGGTCGAACGGCAGCAGCGGCGTGCGGTACACCGTCACGCGCAACGGATGCTCGGCCGAAACGGCGTCCCGGTCCGGCGCCCGGCCGGCTCGCAGCCGCGGCGAGCAGACGTGCGCGTAGACCAGGTACTGCGCGCCCCACGTCAGCTCCTCGCGCAGGCCGGGCGCGAACTCCTTGCCCAAATCGATCTCGGCGCTGACCAGCTCGGCCTCGTGCGCCCGGTTCACCCAGAACCACCGGGCGAAGGCGCGCGCCCGCAGGTCCGACTTCGTCTTCCACGGGTTGGCCACGTCGCGGACGATCGACCCGGCGCCGACGCACGCCAGCACGATCAGCAGCGCCGCCAGCACCCGCCGGCCGTGCGGAGGCCGGCCCGCCAGCGGACGCAGCAGCAGCGATGCGCCCAACCCGAATAGCAGCGCAATCGCCGGCGCGTGATGGTGCGCGAACTTCGGATGCCCGCCGTAGGGGTACTGGTGCATCGCCGCCGCGGTGAACTGCATCGCCGCCGGTGCGAGGACCAGCAGCATCAGCCCCCATCGCCGGCGCCACGCCAGACCGGCCGCACCCGCCAAGCACAGCAGGAAGGTCAGCGAACTGCCGCCGTTCTCCGAACCGGCCGGGTAGGCCAGCGCCTCCCCCGCGTGCGTGACGACGAACCACGCCGGCAGCTCCCACGGCCGGAGGATCGGCGGAAACGTGTGCCCCCAGTACCGCTGCATGTAGCCCAGGTCTTCGCCGCGCTGGGCCTCGGCCGCGATATACACCCCGCCGAACGCCGCCGCCACAAGCAGGCAATACACGGCCCAGGGCAGCCAGGCGAGCCGCGCTCGGCGGGCGACCAGCACGGCCGCCACGAACAGCCCCAGGCCGCCGGCGACTAGCACGCCGGGGTAACTCAGCCCGACGGCCACCGGCCCGGCCAGCGCCAGCAGCCACAGCCAGCGCAGCCGCTCCGGACGGCGCCACCACTCCACCGCCAGGGCGATCAGCACCACCGCCGCCAGCAGGTTCGTCCCGTACTGCTTGGCCTCGGCCGCGTAGCGGATCGACGGATACGCCACGCTCAGCGCCGCCACCGCCACGAGCAGGGCCGTGCCCTTCGTAAGCCGCCGCGCCACGTGCGCCGCCAGCAGCAGCCCGGCCGCGCTGGCGACCTGCGGCACCAGCCGCAGCGCCATCTCCGAGTAGCCCAGTAGCTTCACGGCCGCCAGCTCGACCCACAGGAACAGCACCGGCGCGGCCTGGTGGCAGTCCAGCGGCTTGAGCAGGTCGGCGTAGCCGCGGTCCGCGAGGTTCAGCACGAGGAAGCACTCGTCTTCCCACAGCGGGAAGCGCAACGCGTAGCGGATGAACCGCGCCGCGATCCCCAGCGTGAGAAACGCCCAGAACAGCCGCCGCTCCCACACGCGCGGCAGCAACTCCCGGCCCTCGGGCAGGAGGTCCATCGGCCCGGGGTAGGCCAGCGGGCCGCGCGGGCCGTGCAATTGCGGCGCGTCGTCTCGGGACATCGGGTCTCCTTGCGTATGGCCGTCTGCCCGGCCGCCGGGAGGCATACTACCGCCCGTCGCTCCGGCCCGCCACCGCTTCGGCCCAAGTGGCATCGCGGCCGGTCCGGCCGGGGCGAGCACCGACGGCAATCGGGACGAGCCGACGCGCTGACCGCCCGAGGCGCAAGCCCAATTGTTCCACGTGGAACACCCGTTTGCCGGACGCGATCCTGCGCGCGATCGCGTCGTTTCGCCGGCGTCCCGAGCTGCTTCCCCCGGCCGTAGCGGAACTTGCGCCGCCCGCCCCGGCCGCATCTTTTGACGTTCCGAGGGGGAGCGCCCGTGCGCAGGAATGCGTCACGGTTCCACGGCGCGACGCAATCCTGCGCATGAACGCGCCGCCTGCGCCGCCGGCCGCCATGACGTATCTGCGCGGATGAACCGGCCCCGGTGACGGATTAGCGGGTATCGGGCGGGTCGAGCCCCGATGGACCGGGCTCACGGGATCGCGCGCCAGGCATGGCGCGAGCCGTGACGCTGCGGCCCCGCCGGCTCCCCCCGACCTCCCGAACCCCTCGCGTGCCGCTTGATCCGGCCGCTGGTCCGCGCTATGCTCACGCCTCCCGCGACGGCGGACACAAGGAGCAGACATGCTGGCGAAGATACCGGACGAACGTGCGCAGTGGATTGACGGGAAGATCGCGGCGATGTCGCTCGAGGCGAAGGTCGCCCAGGTCATCGGCCTGCACTTCGCGGAGCGGTCGATCGACGAGGTCGCCGAGCTGATCGAGCGGTACGAGCCGGGGAGCATCCTCGGCGGCGGGGGCGGCAAGGACCAGGAGGGCTCGGCCCGCATCCGCGAGGTCTTCGCCGACTACAACCGCCGCCACGAGATCCCCATCGTCCTGGCCGGCGATTGCGAGAGCGGCGCGGGCATCAAGGGCGCGAGCACCTCGTTCCCGTGGGTGATGGCGGTCGGTGCGGCCGACAGCGAGGAGCTGGCCTACGAGATGGGCCTGGCCACGGGCGTCGAGGGCCGTGCGTTCGGCATCCAATGGACGTACTCCCCCGTCGTCGACCTGGACATCAACCGCAACCCCATGTGCCTGACCCGCTGCTTCGGCCAGAACCCGCGGCACGTGGCGCGGCTCGCCCGGGCCTTCATCCGCGGCTGCCAGGAAGACGGCAACATGGCCTGCGCCGCCAAGCACTTCCCCGGCGACGGCGTGGACGAGCGGGACGCGCACGTCATCACGCCGATCAACCCGATGTCGCTCGACGAGTGGATGGAGACGTACGGGTGCGTCTACCGCGAGGTGATCGAAGAGGGCGTCATGTCGATCATGATCGGGCACCTCGCCCTGCCGGCCGTGGACGCAGGCGAAGGCGGCTACCTCGACCCGCCTCCCGCGACGGCCAGCCGGAAGATCATGACCGACCTGCTCCGCGGCGAGCTGGGCTTCGAGGGACTGATCGTCACCGACGCGATCGACATGATCGGCTACGCCGCCCGCCTGCCGAAGGCCCGCCGGGCGGTGACGACGCTGGCGGCCGGGGCCGACATCGCGCTGCGGTGCGAGGTGCGGGACTTCGAGTGGGTCAAACGGGCCGTAGAAAGCGGCGAGATCCCCGAGGCCCAGCTCGACGCGTCCGTCCGCCGCGTGCTGGAGATGAAGACGCGGCTGGGGCTGTTCGACGAAAAGCCCCTGCCGGACGCGGCCGGCATGAAGGAGCGCTTCGAGACGGCGTCACGGGCGATTTCGGACCAATCGGTGTGCGTCCTGCGGGACGAGACGGGCTTGCTGCCCGTGGAGCTCTCGCCGGGCGCGAAGGTGCTGACGATCGACTTGCAGTTCGCCGGTCGGCTCCGCGGGCGCGTGCAGGGGCTCAGCGAGGTCGTCGCGGCCCTCGAGCAGCGCGGCCACGAGGTAACCCACATGGTCTCGCCCGTGCACGGCGATTTCGACGTGATCCCGGTACTCGACCGGCACGAGGCGGTCTTCGTGAACTTCCACATCCCGCCTCGGTACGGAACGGTCCGGATGCACAGCGAGATCATCGACGCTCTGTGGAACGCCTGGTGGCTGGACCACGGGAAGGTCGTGTTCACCACGTTTGGCAACCCATACACGCTCTGGGAACTGCCGTGGATGCCGAACTGCGTGGCGACGTTCAGCAACAACGCCAACGCCCAGCGCGCGGCCGTGAAGGTCTGGCTCGGCGAGGCGTCGCCCCAGGGCAAATGCCCCGTGCGGCTGGAAGGGTTTTTCGACATGCAGGTCGGGGACCGAAGCGGATGATCCGCTGGTCCCGGTCGCCGGCCCGCGGCCGGCGGGCAAGCCGCAACGCGCCGACCCATGGCGGGATCCGCGCGCCCGCATGCGCGGGCACGGTAGGGCCGCCGCAAGTCCGAGCGCGACGCTCGGCCAGTCCTTCGCATCGTTCTTGACGACCGGCCGGCGGTCCGTAGGATGCCTCCCATACGCGACCTTTCGCGCCGCTCTCACCTGTCCGCGCGGTACGCCGACCCGAAGCGAGGATGAAGCGTGCGACGAGCCATCGTCATCGGGATTATCTGTGCGTTGGGCATCGCGGCGTACGGATACATTCACGGCAACGTGTTCCGCTTGTCGAACTTGGTCGGCAACCACTTCCCCGCATCCGTATTCGGCGCGCTGGTCGTAGTGGTGCTGGTGGTCAACCCCCTGCTGGCCCGCGTCCGTCCACAATGGCGGCTTCGACCGAAGGAACTGGCGGTCATCGTGGCGTTGGTGCTGGTGACCTGCGGCATACCCGGAGCCGCCTTGGGCGCCTACTTCCCTCCGGCCGTGACCGTGCCCATACAGATGAACCGGACGAACGTGGGCTGGCGGGCCCGCGACACGCTGAGCTACCTGCCGGAAGACGCGCTGTTCAATGATGGGCGCTACGAGGAAGTCGCCCTGGCCCAGGTCTACAACGGGTTGGGCGAAGAGCCCGGACCGGTCGAGCCGGACGAGGTGCCCTGGTCGCGATGGGCCGGGACCTTGGGCGTTTGGCTGCCTTTGGCGGCGCTGCTGGGCGTGGCGACCATTCTGCTATCGCTGGTCATTTACCGCCAGTGGGCACACCGCGAGCGGCTGCGGTTCCCGATCGCCTCCTTCGCCAACGCGATAATGGAACAGCAGCCGGGGAGAGCCCTGCCGTCCATCTTCCGCAGCCGGGGGCTCTGGATCGGCCTGGCCGTAGTCCTGGGCATCCGACTGGTCAACGGCGTGAACTTGTGGATGGACGGGGCCTTCATTGAGATCCCGTTGGTGTACGACTTCGCCCAAGTGGGCCGGAAATGGCCGGACCTGACTTCCTCCCTATCCGGCCAGCTCCTGTTCACGCCGCGGCTCTTCCCGACCGTGATGGCGTTTGCCTATTTCCTGGCCTCCGACGTCAGTCTCAGTCTCGGACTGACGCAGCCGCTCTATGTCTTCCTGGAGATGATCCTGCTGGCCGCGGGCGTCGACTTCGCCAGCGATTACGTCACCGGCGGCGGCGTGCGGTCGCAGCTCGCCGGATCCTGGCTGGCCATGGGTCTGGTCACGGTCTATCTGGGCCGCAGCTACTACGCGAACGTAGCCCGGCAGGCGGTGACGTTCCGCCCGAGGCCCGGCGTACGGGGCTACGAGGCGTGGGCGCTGCGGCTGTTCCTCCTCGTGACCGTGGCGCTGTGCCTGCTGCTCGTCCGGCTCGGGCTGGACTGGCCTCTTGCCGTGGCGATGGTCCTGCTGATGCTGACCGTCTTCCTGGTCATGGCGCGAATCAACGCCGAAAGCGGCCTGTTCTTCATCCAGCCGTTCATACACCCCGCGGCGGTCTTCCTGGGCGCGCTGGGCGCGTTCGGCGTGGGCCCGCATGCGCTGGCCATCATCGCGATGGCAAGCTTGATACTCATCTTCGACCCGCGCGCGGCCCTCATGCCGTTCGTGACCAACGGGCTGCGGATGTGCGATTCCGTCAAGGCGTCCGTGGCGCGGGTGGGCTTCGGCGCAGCGCCGCTCTATGCCGCCGGGGTCGTCCTTGCGGTCGGTGTAGCCGTATGGGCCACATATAGCTACGGGTTGCCGCACCACGGCTGGTGGACGACCGACGCGTCCCCGAAGCTCACGATCAACGCGGTGGACAGCACCGTGTCGGACCTGGAACGCCGGGGCCGCCTGAACGAGTCCGTCCAGCTCTCGGCATGGGAGCGGCTGACCCGCGCGGAGCCCGACCGGAGGTTCCTCTGGTGGGCCGGCATCGGGCTTGCGGCCGTGCTGGGGCTGACGGTGCTGCGGCTGCGGCTGCCCCGCTGGCCGCTCCATCCGATCCTCCTGCTCGCCTGGGGCACGTTCCCGATGTGGATGATGAGCCACTCGTTCCTGCTTGGCTGGCTGGTCAAGACCCTCGTCACGAAGTTCGGCGGGCAGAAGGCCTACCGTAGCGGGCGGGCGATCATGATCGGCGTGATCATCGGCGACCTGCTCGGCGCGCTGCTGTTCAACCTGATCGGCGCCGGCTACTTCGCCGCCACCGGTCTGCCGCCCAAGAGCTACAAGGTCTTCCCGTGAGTCCGCCAACAGCAGACGCCCGGTCCGGCCTCGCCCTTACAGCACCATCTCGGCCTTCGTGCGGCTCTGCAGATCGAGCCCGGCCATGGACTCGATCTCGTAGCAGTTGCCGAGCGTGTCGCGGAGGATGCACCGGTCCTCGGTGACCCAAATGGCGTTGGTTTCGGGCGATTTCATCAGAAACTGCCGCCGCCCACGGTCGGTCTCGACGTCCCAGTAGCGGTTGCCGAAGGTCGCGCGCGCAGTCAGCACCCGCAGAACCTTCGGCAGGAAGTACCGCCGCGACAGCTCGTCGAGCACGATGGCGCGGGAGTCGGCGTCCAGCTCGTAGATCGTCTTGACGAAGGCGACTTCCCTTTTCTTCGTGGCGTGCAGGATAAGATCAGCCCGTTGGGCTGCGTCAGCGGGCGGCTCCAGACGATCCGCACGGGGGTCGGCTCGCCGTCGCCGTCCCGCGCGACCACCTGGTCGCCGCGCCGCTCAAGTTTCACTTCGCGTTCCGTCACGGTTACGGTCCCGCCCTTTCTATATAGCCGATCACTCGCTCCAGATGGTCGACTGCAGCTTGCTCAGTTCCGTCTGCGTCTTGACCAGCCCGGCGTACGTCCCGCCGGAGGCCATCAACTCCTCGTGCGTGCCGACCTCGACGATCTTGCCCTCGTCGATCACCACGAGCCGGTGGGCGTTGCGGAGCGTCGCCAGCCGGTGGGCGATGGCGATGGTCGTGCGGTCGGCCACCAGGCGCGTGATGGCCTCCTGGATGGCCTTCTCCGTCTCGCTGTCGACTGAGCTGGTCGCCTCGTCGAGGATCAGGATCGGCGGGTCGTGCAGGATGGCCCGCGCGATGGCGATCCTCTGCTTCTCGCCGCCGGACAGGGCCGTGCCGCCCTCGCCGACGATGCTGTCGTAGCCGTACTCCTTGTCCACGATGAACTCGTGGGCGTTGGCGGCCCGCGCGGCCCGCACCACGTCGTCGAAGTCCTTCTCCGGCGAGCCGTAGCGGATGTTCTCCAGGATGCTCGCCCGGAAGACGAACGGGTCCTGCATCACCAGGCCGATCTGGCTGCGCAGGTCGTGCAGGCCTGATGCGTCGCGGGCAGACCCCTTATTCGGCATTGCCCCGCCCCGCGCCGCGCGGCACAATACGCGCAGTCAACTCCGGTATCTTACGAAGGGAGCCCGAACCCATGAACGCACAGACCCCCACCGACCTTTCGATGCAACCGCGGCACACCCTCTCCGGCCGCCACACCGCCTGGGTCGCCACGGCCCTGCTGGCTGCGACCCTCGCCGGCGGATGCACCAGCGTCTCGCACGAGAAGTACACGATAAACCCCGACGGCAGCGGCAAGGTCGCCGTCGAACTCGTCCAGCAGCTTCAGCCCGGCTTCGACATGGGCATGGGCATGGGCATGGGCGGCCAGGGCGGCGGCAAGGACGCCATGGCCCGCGAGCGCGTGCGCGGCATCCTCGACGAATCCAAGGGCATCGACGCATGGACCGACGTGAGCTTCACCATCGAGGAGGTCGAGGACAACACATACCTGCGCTTCGCGGGCACCGCCTACTTCTCCGACCTCGGCGCCGTCCGCTTCCACGAGCAGCAGACGGCCGTCCGGCCGGCGTGGGCGAAGGACGGAGACGAGGCGACGCTGACCGTCGTGTTCTCCCCGGACGAGGATGAGGAAGACGAGGGCGAGGACGGGGAGCAGGCCGAGGAGGAGGACGACGACGATGGCGACGCCGCCCCGCCCGAGGACCCGCTGCTGAAGCGCGTCCAGGAGATGGAAGGCCGCAGAGGCCTTCGCATGATGCAGGCCTTCATGGAAGGCATGTACCAGGAGCTGACCTTCGAGGTCCCAGGCCGCGTCGGCGACGCGGATGGGCTGGAGAAGGCCGAGGACGGCGGGCTGAGCTTCGTCTTCGACGGGCAGGAGGCGGCCCGGAACATGGAGAAGCTGATGGAGGAGGACGCGGCCGCCCTGATGGAGACGATCGACAAGATGCAGGTCGAGGACGTCCGCCAGCTCGACATGAAGATGATGAATGACCTGCTCGGTGTCCCCATGCACGGCCAGGCGACGATCGATCTCGCCGACGAGCCGCTGTTCGACTACGAAGCCGAAGTCGAGAAGGCCGAAGCCGGCGAGAACGACATGCGGCGGAAGCTGGGGCTGTAACGGCCGCGGCGACAGCCGTAAGACCGGCCGCAACGCCCCCTGCCCCCGCGGCAGCGGAGACAAGTACAAGCGCTGCCTGCGGAAAGCGCGCACGTAGCGCGCAGCAACGCGGCGCGGAGGGCTCGGGGAACCGTCCGCGCCGCGTGCGTGATCTCAAATCTGAGTCGGGATTTCGGATTTCAGAAGGTCATTCCGCAATCCCCAATCAGACCACGCCCTGGGCGAGCATGGCGTCGGCGACCTTGAGGAATCCGGCGATGTTCGCGCCGGCGACGAGGTCGCCGGTCTTGCCGTACTGCTCGGCCGCCTGGGAGGCCTGGTCGTAGACGGCGTTCATGATGCCCTTGAGCTTGGCGTCGACCTCGTCGAAGCTCCAGTCCAGCCGCATGGAGTTCTGGGTCATCTCCAGGGCGCTGGTGGCCACGCCGCCGGCGTTGGCGGCCTTGGCCGGCACGAAGGCCACGTCGCCTTCCTGGAAGATGTCGACCGCCTCGGGCGTCGAGGGCATGTTGGCGCCTTCGCCGACCGCGATGCAGCCGTTGTCGACGAGCTGCTTTGCGGCCGCCCCGTCGATCTCGTTCTGCGTGGCCGAGGGCAGCGCCACGTCGCACGGGACGGACCAGATGCCCTGCCAGCCCTCGGTGTACTGGGCCGAGCCGTGGGCCTCGGTGTACTCGCGGATCCGCCCGCGGCGGATCTCCTTGATGTCCTTGACGGTTTCGAGCTTGATGCCGTCCTCGTCGACGATGTAGCCGCTGCTGTCGGACAGGGCGATGACCTTCGCGCCGAGCTCCTGGGCCTTCTGTGTGGCGTAGATAGCCACGTTGCCCGAGCCGCTGATGACGACGCGCTTGCCGTTCCAGTCCGTGTCGCGGTCGGCCAGGGCCCGCGTGACGATGTACACCAGCCCGTAGCCGGTCGCCTCGGTGCGGACCAGCGAGCCGCCCCAGCCGATGCCCTTACCCGTGAGCACGCCGGCGAAGGTGTTCGTGAGCTTCTTGTACTGGCCGAACATGAAGCCGATCTCGCGCCCACCGACGCCGATGTCCCCGGCCGGAACGTCCGTGTCCGGCCCGATGTGCCGGTACAACTCGCTCATGAAGCTCTGGCAGAAGCGCATCACCTCGTTGTCGCTCTTTCCCTTCGGGTCGAAGTCGCTGCCGCCCTTGCCGCCGCCGATGGGCGTGGTCGTCAGGGCGTTCTTGAAGATCTGCTCGAACCCGAGGAACTTGATAATGCCCAGGTACACCGACGGGTGGAACCTCAAGCCGCCCTTGTACGGGCCGATCGCGCTGTTGAACTCCACGCGGAAACCGCGGTTGACCTGGACCGCCCCGTCGTCGTCCAGCCACGGCACGCGGAACATGATCTGCCGCTCCGGCTCGATCATCCGCTCCAGGATGCGGGCCTTGGCCAGCTCCGGGCGCTTTTCGATGACGGGGGCCACCGACTCGGCCACCTCACGCACCGCCTGGTGAAACTCGGTCTCGCCCGGGTTGCGCTGGGCCACCAGCGCCATGATGTCGTCAACGTATTGCTCTGCCATCGTGGATCTCCTCTGCTCTGAGTCGTTCTCGATTCGGCGGCGACCATTCGGCGCCGGGGACACTCCGTTCGAGAATCGGGGATTCTAACGAGGCCGAGCCCGCATGTCTGCAAAAACACGCGGCGGAATCCTGACACCCGCCCTGGACGCCTCTCGGCGGAGCCCGGGGGGCATGGTATCATGGCGGCCGCGTCCGGGAGCACAAGGAGAGCACATGACGGAGACGAACGCGCAACTCGGCACGGGCCTGCATGGGCTGGACCGACTGCTGCGGGGGCTGATCGAGGGCGACAACGTCGTCTGGCACGTCGAGCGGGTGGAGGACTACCAGGCCTTCCTGCCCCCCTACGCCGCGGCCGCCCGGCGTCTGAGCTACCCCTGCATCTACCTTAGATTCGCCAAGCATCCGCCGCTGATGTCCGAGGGCGACGGCGTGCAGGTGCACCCGCTGGACCCGGCAGCGGGCTTCGAGGCGTTCCTGGGAGAGCTCCACGAGGTCATCGCGGCCCACGGCCCGCGGGCCTACTACGTGTTCGACTGCCTCAGCGACCTGGCCGCCGACTGGTACAGCGACCAGATGCTGGCCAACTTCTTCATGCTGACTTGCCCGTACATCTACGACGTCGGGTCGCTGGCGTACTTCCTGCTGATGCGCCAAACCCACGCCGCCCACACCACCGGAACGATCGCCGAGACGGCCCAGATCCTGCTGGACGTGTACCGCCACCACGACAAGCTCTACGTGCATCCGTGGAAGGTCCAGGGCCGCCACTCGCCGACGATGCACATGCTGCACGAGCGCGACGGGGAGGACTTCCGCACCGTCACGCAGAGCGCCACCATCGCCGAAATCCTCACGCAGAACCCGTGGCTGCGCCAGGACGCGGCGACGTTCCCCACCGGGCTGTGGGACCGCACCTTCCTCGAGGGCGAGCGGGTGTTGCAGCAAGTGCAGGCCGGCGGCCCCGAGCCCGAAAGCGCCCAAGACCTGTTCCCCCGGCTGCTGCGCATGGCCGTGTCCCGAGACGAGCGCGTCCTGGCGCTGGCCGAGCGGCATTTCACGCTCGCCGACGTTCTGGCGATCGGCAAGCGGATGATCGGCACCGGGCTGATCGGCGGGAAGTCCGTCGGCATGCTTCTGGCGCGCGCGATCCTCGCCGGCAGCGACGAGCGGTGGAACCGCCTGCTGGAGAGTCACGACTCGTTCTACGTCGGGTCGGACGTGTTTTACACGTACCTCGTGCGGAACGGGCTGTGGTGGACGCGGGCCAAGCAGCGAGACCCCGCCACGTTCCTGGAGGGAGCCGAGCAGGCCCGCCAGCGGATGCTCACCGGCGAGTTCCCCGACTACATCCGCAGCCAGTTCGAGGACATGCTCGACTACTTCGGCCAGTCGCCGATCATCGTGCGTTCGTCCAGCTTGCTGGAGGACAACTTCGGCAACGCCTTCGCCGGCAAGTACGACAGCGTCTTCTGCGTCAACCAGGGGTCGCGCCAGGCGCGACTCGACAATTTCCTGGCGGCCGTGCGCACCATCTACGCCAGCAGCATGTCCGAGCGCGCCCTCCGCTACCGCGCGGAGCGGGGCCTGCTGGACCGGGACGAGCAGATGGCCCTGCTGGTGCAGCGCGTCTCCGGGGCCATGTACGGCGGCGAGCTGTACTACCCCGAGGTCGCGGGCGTGGGCTTTTCGTTCAACCCCTATGTCTGGAGCCGCCAGATCGACCCGAAGGCGGGCGTGCTGCGCCTGGCATTCGGCCTGGGCACGCGGGCGGTGGACCGCAGCGACGACGACTACACGCGCCTGGTCGCCCTGAACGCCCCGGAACGCCGCCCCGAGGGTGACTTCGAGCAGATCCGCCAGTACTCGCAGCGCAAGGTCGACGTGCTGGACCTCGAGGCCAACCGGCTGCTCTCGCGGCGGTTCACCGAGGTCGTCCAGCGGAGCGACGGGCTGCCGATCCGGATGTTCGCCACGATCGACCAAGAGGTCGCCAAACGGGTCGGGGCCGACGACCCCGCGGCCCTGGTGCTGACCTTCGATGCGCTGTTCGCCGATACGGACTTCGTCGCGGACATGCGCGAGATGCTCGCGATCCTCCAGGCGGCGTACGACTATCCTGTCGATATCGAGTTCGCCGCCAACCTGCTCGACGGCGAGTATCGCATCAACATGCTTCAGTGCCGCCCGCTGCAGGTGCGCGAGGGCGGCAAGATCGCCCCCGCGCCCGAGAACCTGCCCGCCGAGCGCCGAATCCTCGAAGCGCACGGGGCCGTGCTCGGCCGCAGCCGCGCGTGCGCCGTGGACCGCATCATCTACGTAGTCCCGGCCGTGTACGGAAAGCTCGCCGTTCCCGACCGCTATGCCGTGGCCCGGCTGATCGGCCGCCTGACCCATCCGCACCAAGGGCCCGCGGGCACCTACATGCTGATCGGCCCCGGACGCTGGGGCACCACCACGCCCTCACTCGGGATCCCCGTGCAATTCGCCGACATCTCCACGGTCTCGATCATGTGCGAGCTGGTCACCATGGCCGAGAACGTCACGCCCGACGTATCCATGGGCACGCACTTCTTCAGCCAGCTCGTGGAGCTGGACATCCTCTACTTCGCCCTGTTCCCCGATCGCGAAGGGAACGCCTTCAACACGGACATCCTGGAGCAGGGCCCGAACCGGCTGACCGACGTGATGCCCGACGCCGCGGCCTGGGCCGACGCGGTCCGGGTGATCGAGGCCGAGGATGTCGGCGGCGTGCCGCGCATCCACGCGGACGTTCTGGAGCAGCAGGTGCTGTGCTACTTCGAGCGGCCCGCCCCGGCCGGGCGCGGCTCGGACGCGTGAGCGTGTCGGGCGTCAGCCGCACGGGCATAACTGCGCATCTGCCGTCGCGGCCGGGCCGTGTCGGCTTGGACCCGCACAATCGGCGCGCGAAACGGGCCCCGCCCGCGGAGGCGAGGCCCGCCTGATTTCTCTCGCGGCGCTGTGACGTTACGCCGTGCGCCGTCGCCGCAGCAGCGCCAGGCCGCCCATGGCCAGCAGGACCATCGAGCCGGGCTCGGGCGTGCACGTCGTGTCGATGTTGATCTCCTCGATGTTGGTCGAGTTGACCAGCCAGAAGGTCAGCCACTCGCCTTCGGGATTCGGGCCGACCTCGTTGAGTCCACTGTAGGTGTACCAGTTGCTGCTGCCATGCTTCAGCGAGCTGCCGGCGCCCGGCACGCTGTTGTCGCCGCCCGCCTGGGTCGGATGGGCCGGCGGCACGGCCGTCGACGGATCGGCCCCCGTGGGCGTGACCTGCGGCGGGTCGCCCTGCGGGGTCGCGGACCCATCTGCGGTCATCTGCCACCAGACCTTCTTGACCTCGTTGGGATCCGGATTGTTCGGAATCCAGATATGCACCGGCACGAGGGCCTGGTTGTTCTCGCTGCCGTCCTGGTTCGTCACGCCGATGTGCACGGTGGGCGTACCCGGACCGACGGGGTTGCCGTCAGGGTCCACGTAGTCTTCCACGTACTGAACCGTCGTCTCGACATTGACCGTCACAAAATCGCCCGGCTCGTAGGGCTCGACCGGAACGTCCATCGACCCTTCAGGCCATTGAATGAACGGCTCGCCGTGCGGGTTGTCCTGGAACGACGGCGGCATCGGCCACGGCACGATACTGCCTTCCGACATTCCCTCGACAAGCAGGGGGAACTCCCACGACTGGAAGGTCTCTGCTCCCGGTTCGCCCTCCCACGGTGGCGGGGTCAGGTACTCGGCCCGTGCGTACACGGAAATCGCGCACACCAATACAATCAGCAACGCAACATGCTTCATTTCCCTACTCCTTGTGACCAGCGGCTCCTCGGATACGCGACCTGCCCGGCGCCATCGCCAGTCGCCAGCAGGCCCCGCCGCTGTTCGAGCTGACCGTGAGGCCCCCAAAGCCCCCAACATGCCACGCTACGACGGACTCAGCCGTCGTGCAGATGCTCGTTCGCATAGCCCCCCTAGTCCTACTGCATCACGAAGCTTTGAGGATCCGTTTGCCCTTGCGAATGGCCGCATCCTGGCTGGCCGAGCGCTTCCGCTTGCGGCGTCGTCCCGGCTGCGGCATGTCCGGTTTGGGAATGCGGACGGGATGTTCGCGGACGGTCTCCAGGGCGGCCTCGATGTCCGCGGCGAACAGGTCGGCCTTGACCTCCTCGTCAAGCCCCTCGGCCCGGTTGAAGACGCCCCCCGCCACCAGGATCTGCATATCGTCGCACACCCCGACGCCCCGCACCAGGTCGATCAGCTTGCGAAGGTTCGGCACCTCCGGCGGCAGGCAGCCGTAGACGCACAGCACGTCCGGCTCGGTCTTGCCCACGAAGCGGAGGACCTCGTCATTCGGCACGCCGGCCCCCAGTAACCACACCGTCCACCCCTCGGCCTCGAAGAGGTCCGAGATGATCTGGCCGCCCAACTCCTCCTGCTCGCCATCGCCGCACAGCACAACCATTCTCTGTCCGGTCTTCTGCTCACGAGCCAGGTGCCGCTGGAGCTGGTCCGCCACGGTCCGGTTGATCCGGACCGCCATGTGCTGCACGATCCGCGAGATGTGGTCCTCGCGGTAGAGCTTGTCGATCTGCTCCATGGCGGGCCATACCACCTTCTTGAGCAACTTGGCCGCCGGCGTCCCCCGGTCCTGAGCGCCCAGAAGCAGATCCCGCGCCTCATTGCGGCGGCCCGAGAACAGGTGCGAGACGTACTCCTTGAATGTGTCGGCCATGCTCATCGTCATGGTGTCTTTTCCTTGCCTGCGCCCGGCCGGGGTCCAGGCACCGTTCAGGTTGTCAAGATGGGTAATCTGTCGTGCCTGGATAAAATCGGAGTGCGAGCCATGAAAACTTGAGTGTTTTCGATAAGCTAGACAATATAGGTATTATAGGGGACTTGCCGTGTCGGACCCCACGAGGGGCCACTAGGTGTAAACGATTAAACTGAACTATCTTAGAGCTTTTCTGTCTTGCAGCGGCCCCGTGGCTGCGGGGGTCCTACAATGGCGTGGGCCGACCCCTGAGCGGCCGAAATGCCCCAACGGCAGGAGGTGCCAAGATGAAATCGCAAGCATGGGTGCTGATGACGGCGGCAACGCTGGTAGCGGCCGCGCCGCTGAGGGCCGCGGATGAGAAACCCTCGGCCGACGAGTTGGTTCAGACGAAGTTGGTAGCCGACGTTGAGCGCATCGCTCCCGGCCGGCCTTTTCACGTGGGCGTACACATGGACATTGCCGAGGGCTGGCATGTCTACTGGAAGCATCCGGGCGAGGCCGGCATGCCCACGGAAGCGCAGCTCACGGCCCCCGAGGGCTTCGAGGTCGGCCCGTTGCGCTGGCCCGAGCCGGCGACCTTCACGCAGCCGGGCGAGATCACCGGCTACGGCTACGCCGGCGAGGTTCTGCTGGTCGCCCAGGTGACGCCTCCCGAGGATCTGGATTCGTCGGAGGTGGAGATATCCGCCGAGGTCGGCTTCCTTGCCTGCAAAGAGGACTGCATACCGGGGGAGGCCCAACCCGCTCTGAGCTTGGCCGTGGGTGGCGAGGCCGAGCCCGCCAACGAATCGCTCTTCGCCAAGTGGACGCAGAAGCTCGACCCTATGGCTCCGGACTTCACGCTGTCGGATCAGGAAGGGAACGAGGTCACGCTCAGCGACCTCCGCGGCAAAATCGTCGTACTGGAGTGGTTCAACCCGGATTGCCCCTTCACCAAGCGCCACCACGGAACGCGCACGACGATGAAGGACCTCTACGAGAAGTACCGCGACGAGGGCGTGGTCTGGCTTGCGGTCAACAGCACGCACTACATGACGGCCGAGAAGAGCCGGGAATGGCACGAGAAGTGGGAGATGGCATTTCCCGTGCTCATCGACCGCGACGGTGAAGTCGGGAAGCAGTACGACGCCAAGACGACGCCGCACATGATCGTGCTGAACGAGGCAGGCGAGATCGTCTACAACGGCGCGATCGATGACGACGCGCGCGGCAGAGAAGAGGACCCGACCAACTACGTGGACGTTGTGCTGGCGGATTTGACCGAAGGACGCCCGGTGGGCCAGGCGGACACGCGACCGTACGGCTGCTCCGTGAAATATGCCAAGTGAGTGGCCGGACAGCGGCGGATCAGGCCGCGGCGGGCTCGGCCGCCTCATCGTCAAAGACCATGAGTCGGTCCCGCCCGGCCTCCTTCGCCCGGTACAGGGCTTGGTCCGCAGCCCGGATGAGCCCGCCTTCCGTCGAGTCCGCCTGTGAGGTGGCGGCGCCGACGGACACGGTCAGTCCGATCTCCGAGCCGGCGACACGAGGCGGGGACTGTGAAACCGCGGTGCGGACCCGCTCGCCGATTTCGGCGATGTCCGCGGGCCCGCATTGAGGACAGACCACCAGGAACTCCTCCCCGCCGTAACGCCCGATCGCGTCATACGGGCGCAGCACGCCCGACATCCGCCGTCCGGACTCCCGGAGAGCTTCGTCGCCGCCGCGGTGCCCGAGCCGATCGTTGACCTGCTTGAACCGATCCAGATCCGCCATGAGGATGCCCAGCGTAGTGTTCTCCCTGCGGGAACGGTCCAGCTCGCGGTCGAGCGCGTCGAGGATGGCCGGGCGATTCCAAAGCTTCGTCAGGGCGTCGTGCGTGGCCTGGTGGCGATACGCGTCGCGGGCCTTGCGTAGGTCCTGCTGGAGAGCCAGGATTCGCTCGGCCGAGTGCAGTCGGGCCCGCAGTTCTCCGGCGTCGAAGGGCTTGACCACGTAGTCGTCCGCCCCGGCCTCCAGACCCTCGACCATGTCCTCCGTTCGCGCCCGCGCCGTCAGGAGAAGCACGTAGACGTAGGCCGCATCCCCGCGAAGGCGAAGCTGCCGGCAGACCTCGATTCCGTCGAGCCCCGGCATCATCCAGTCGAGGATCGCCAGCTTCGGCGCATCGGCAGCCCCCAGGATGCGCCAGGCCTCCTTGCCGTCGGTGGCTGTGATCGGCTCGTGGCCCCACTTCCTCAGCACGGACTCGAGGAGCCGACGGGATATCGGGTCATCTTCAGCGATCAACACGCGCATGGAGTTCCTCCGCGGCCAGGCCCGCCAGCTATTCGCATCACGCTTATCGACCCCTTGGCGGATGCCCTTAAATAGGCCTTGCCCCGCGGGCGGCGCCGCCCGTCGCGAAGCGAGCGCCTTTCGCCGGCGTCGTCGGATCGCTAGAATCCCCGGCGTGAACGAGCACGCCGACACCTTGCACGCGGCCGCCCGGCAACTCCTCGAGACCGAGACGCTTCTGGGCGGCGATGTGGTCCTCCCGGCCGGGCGGAACCCTCTGCCGGCGCCTGATGCGACCTCTCCAACCGGCGGTGCAGATATGGATGCGGACGCCGGGGCCGGGGCCCTCGCCGAGCTGGAGCAGGAGGTAAGGCGATGCGAGCGGTGCGGGCTGTGCGGCTCACGGACGAACGTGGTCTTCGGCGAGGGCGACCCGAGCGCGGATATCCTGTTCGTCGGCGAGGCGCCGGGGCAGGAGGAGGACCGTCAGGGCCGGCCCTTTGTCGGCCGGGCGGGCGAGCTGCTGACCAAGATGATCGAGGCGATGGGCCTGAGCCGCGAGGAGGTCTACATCGGCAACGTGCTCAAGTGCCGCCCGCCGAACAACCGCACGCCGGCCGCCGACGAGATCGCCGCCTGCTGGGGGCATCTCGTCGACCAGCTCGCCATCATCCGCCCGAAGGTCATCATCACGATGGGGAACCCGGCCACACGGACGCTGCTGGACACACGGGCGGGCATCACGCGGCTGCGCGGACAGTGGCAGTCACTCCCCGAGATCGGTGAGGGGCTCGGCGGCACGCCGGTCATGCCGACGTTCCACCCGGCCTATGTGCTGCGGCAGTACACGCCGGACGTTCGCGGCAAGGTGTGGTCCGACCTGCGGAAGGTGATGGAGTACCTGGGCCTGCCCGGCGGACGCTGAAACCGCCCCGCCGACCGCTGCCGACTACCACCCATCCTCCATCTGCTTGATCCGCTTCTGCGTGAGGTACTGGAACAGCACCGCCACGGCCGTGCAGAGCGCGACCATCATCAGCGGATACGGCAGCACGTGCACCGGGTGCGCGTCGGTCCCCACCGACAGGGCGGACCAGAGGCCCACTCCGGCCACGATGCCCAGCCCGAGGCCCCGCCAGATCGCCCGCCGCCGCGTCGGGGCCATGCCGCCGATCGGGAAGATCGCCGCGGCCGCCAGCCCAAGCGAGATCGTTGTCGGAGCGACCGCCCGGAAATCGGACAGCCGCACGAGCACGGTCGGGAAGTAGCCGATCGCGAAGAAGCCCGCCACCGCCCACAGGGCGCGGAGCAGGCGGCGGCCGAGTTTTGGCGGAACGCGTTTCTGCATGCGGGAGGGGTCGCCCGGTCACTCGCCCGGGCGACGAACCGGCCCGTCGAGCAGCGCCTCGAAGCGGGCCGTCATATGCACCTTGTAGTCGCCCGCCCCGCCGGTGACAACCATCGCCTCGACGCCCGCCGGCAGGCGAGCCAGCCCCGCCTTCCCCAGAACGCTCAGCGCGGTGGCCCAGCCGTCGGCCGTCATGGCGGTCGGAGCATGGACCGTCACGGACGCCGGCGCGATGTCCGCACGCAGCGCCATGCCCGCCTCCGGCCCCGGACGAGGGTCCACGATGTGGCTGTACCGGGAGCCGTCGATCTCGGTGAACCGCGCGTAGTGCGCGCTGGTGCAGACCGCCCCGCCGCGCAACGCCAGATGGGCCAACGGCCCGTCGTCGAACGGGCTGAGCACGGCCACCGGCCAGCGGTCGCCCTCGGCCGGACGGCCGAAACAGCGCACGTCCCCGCCGACGTCGACCAGACCGCCCCGGATGCCGGCATCCTGCATGGCCGCCACGGCCCGGTCGATCCCGCAACCCTTGGCGATGCCGCCGAGATCCACGCCGGCCGAGCCGCGATGCTTTACGGCGCCCGCTTCATCGAAGTCGATGTCCGCCCAATTCGATGCGGCCCGTGCCTGAGCGAGAGCCGCCGGCTCCGGCAAGCGGCCGGCCCCGCCCGCCTCGGCCCACGCCCGGAGGATCGGCAGGCAAGTCGCGTCGAACGCCCCGCCGGTGGCCTCGTGCAGCTCCCGGCTCGCGGCCAGCACGGCCAGCGTGTCGGATGACAGCTTCACCCTCTCGCCGGCCGGCGCCGCGTTGAACCGGGCCACCTCGCTCGCCTCGATGCGCCGGCTCATCCGCGTCTCGACGGCCCGCAACGCCTTCTCGGCGGCGGCGAAGGCCCGCTCGGCAACCGCCTCCTCGCCCGGCCCGACCACCGCGACAAGCCGGGCTTCGGTGCCCATGACGTGGTCGAGCCGCTTCGAGGCCGCCCAGGGGCCCGAGGTCAGCCAGATCGCAACGCCCGTCAGCGCCGCCAGGGCGACCACGCCGGAACCCCCCACCATCTGCTTGACGCGGGAACTCATGCCGGAAGCCGGGGCTACTCCGCGACGTACCCGGCCGTGACGACCGAGTGCATGCCGCCGCGGGGGGTGAACTCGCCGGTGACGGTCATCCGCCGGGGCGCCACGGCCGCGACGAGGTCGTCCAGGATGCGGTTGACCACGTCCTCGTAGAACACGCCCTCGTTGCGGTAGCCCTGGAGGTAGAGCTTGAGCCCCTTCAGCTCGATGCAGAGCTTGTCGGCGACGTACTCGATCTCGATCGTGCCGAAATCGGGCTGACCCGTCTTCGGGCAGACGCTGGTGAACTCCGGCGCGACGTGCCGGATGACGTAATCGCGATTCGGATGCGGGTTGTCGAAGGTCGGGAGGTCGGCCATGGGCCCCATTTCACCACGGAGGGCACGGAGATCACAAGAGCTACCCATGCCCCCGGCGCGTAGCACGCGCCGGGACCGACTCAGGCACAGCGAAGGCGCTTCAGGCGGGCCGGCCGGTCATCTGCCGATACGAGAACTCGGTCACATCCGCATTGTTGGAAGCGTGCTCCAGCGTCAGCGCGACCAGCCGCCCGTCCGCGCCAAGGTCGGCGAGGATATTCTCGCTCATCTCGCGCGTCTCGGCCACCGGGCGTTCGCTCAGTTCAACGTACGCAGTGTCCGTGTCCGGGAAGTAGCGGATTTTCATGCTTGGTTCTCCCGCGAAGGACCGGTCGAAGAAGGCGTTATGTACCGCTTCGCCGTCGGCCAATAGGATAACGCGCAAGTACCTTCCCCCGGCCTCAGGGACCTTCGCCCATCTTCGAATCCGGCCATCGGCGTGCACCCGCTCCGCAACCGGGTCGCTCAGCACACGTTCAACTCATTCGTCCTTGATGGCGATGCGATCCGGACGATGACGCACGTGCGTGAAGCATTGGGTCATCTTCGCGCCGCTAGTGGTAACGGGCGAACCTAGTGTCCGCGCCCCCGCGGGGCGGCGACGAGCGTGGATCGGAGACGGACATTTGCGGCTGGGGCAGCGAATCGCTAGCGTGACGGTATGTCGGATGCGAAGGACAAACCGGCCGTGGTGCTGCTGTCGGGCGGGTTGGACTCGGCCACGACGCTGGCAATCGCGCGGGACGCGGGCTTCGCGTGCCACGCGCTTTCCTTCGACTACGGGCAGCGGCACCGCTTCGAGCTGGACGCGGCCGGGCGCGTGTCGGAGGCGCTCGGCGCCGTCGATCATCGCGTGGTCAAGCTCGATCTTTCGGCGCAAGGCGGCTTCGGGCACAGCGCTCTGACGGATAACCTGCCGGTGCCGAAGGACCGGCAACTCCGAAGTCCGGAAGCCGAAGGCCGGGACACCGGCGCCTCTGAGATTCCGCCTACCTATGTGCCCGGACGCAACACGATCTTCCTTTCCATCGCCCTCGGCTACGCGGAGGTTATCGGCGCGTTCGACCTCTTCCTCGGCGTCAACGCGGTGGACTACTCCGGCTATCCGGACTGCCGCCCGGTGTTCATCGAGGCGTTCGAGCGGATGGCCAATCTTGCCACCGCGGCCGGTGCCGAGGGGAAGGGCCGCTTCACGATTCACGCCCCGCTGATCGAGCGGAGCAAGGCCGAGATCATCCGCCGGGGGCTGGAGCTGGGCGTGGACTACGGACTGACGCATAGCTGCTACGACCCGGCCGCGGACGGCGCCGCCTGCGGACACTGCGACGCCTGCGCGCTCCGGCTGCGCGGCTTCGCCGAGGCGGGGGCGACCGACCCGGCGCGGTACATCGAAGGAAGCATTCACCACGCAGAGCACGGAGATCGCTGAATTCGACCTGGGACGACGCAGCAAAAGGGAACAAGCTACTCTTCCGCCACCACGCATCGCGGATCCCGAGAGCGCCTGGCCACAGGAAAAGTTGCCTGTCCCTTTTGCTTTCTGTGGCTCAAGGCGACTTGCGGGTGGGCCGATCCCTCAATGGGCCTTGACCGCTCCCACGCGGGCGGCTATCATCGAGGGAACGATGCACAGCGACGCGAGGCACTACCGTCTGCACAGCCCCCATCCCACCGGGGCCCTGCTCGCCGCACTGCCGGCGCTGCACGCGGTCGCTGTACGCACGGCCGCTCGGCTCGTCTGAGCCCGAGTGGCCCAACTCCGCCTCGTGCGGCCGGTCACGCAGCCGGCCGCGTGACCCCGACCCGCCGTCACCGTGGACTCACTCCATCGACGGCACCTCTGGACACGCTGGTCCCGTGAGAGCAGAATCATGCAAACTGTCATCGCCGGACGCCCGCCCGACGGGGCTCGTCCGGCCCCCGAGCCCGGCCTCGCCGGCCGGACGGGCGCCGAGGTCTTCTGGACCATGCTGGCCGCCGAAGGCGTCGAGTGCGTCTTCGGCTATCCCGGCGCGGCCCTGTTGCCGGTCCTGGACGCGATGCCGGGCGGCAGCGAACCCGTGCTGAACTCGGACGACACCCCGAATACCGAGGAAACCATGACCACCCGCAAGCAACCCCGCACGAAACGCAAGAAATCGCTGAAAGGCGCCACCGGCGCCGAGCTCTTCCACGAGTCGCTCCTGGCCGAGGGCGTGGAGACGATGTTCGGCTTCCCCGGCGGCGCAGTGTTGCCGATCTTCGACGTCCTGTACAAGTCGCCGATCCGCTTCATCCGGTCGCGGCACGAGCAGGGCGCGATCCACATGGCCGACGGCTACGCCCGCAGCACGGGGCGGGTCGGCGTGGCGCTCGCCACGAGCGGACCCGGCGCCACGAACCTCGTCACCGGCCTGGCCACGGCGCACATGGACTCCGTGCCGGTCGTCGCCTTCACCGGGCAGGTCAAGAGCTTCCTGATCGGCAACGACGCCTTCCAGGAGGCGGACGTGACGGGCATCACCCGCCCGATCACGAAGCACAACTACCTCGTCAAGCGCGTGGAGGACCTCGGGCGAATCGCCCGGGAGGCATTCCACGTGGCGCGGACGGGCCGCCCGGGACCCGTCGTGGTCGACATCGCGGTCGACGCGACCGTGGCAAAGCTCGATGCCGAGCCCGACCTCGAGCCGAAGCTGCCCGGCTACCGCACCAAGTGGGACGTCAACATGAAGCAGGTCAAGGCCGCCGCCAAGGCGATCAACGAGGCCGAGCGGCCCCTGCTCTACGTCGGCGGCGGCGTGATCATCGCCGGCGCCTCGGACGCCCTCCGCGCCGTGGCCGAGAAGGCCAAGATCCCCGTCACGACGACGCTGCTGGGGCTCGGCGCGGTCGATGAGACCTCCCCGCTGGCCCTGCAGATGCTCGGCATGCACGGCACCGCCACGGCCAACTACGCCGTGCAGGAGTGCGACCTGCTGATCGCCGTCGGCGCCCGCTTCGACGACCGCGTCACGGGCAACATCGAGACGTTCGCCCCGCACGCCAAGGTCGTGCACATCGACATCGACCCCGCGTCGATCTCGAAGAACGTGGACGTGGATATCCCCCTCGTCGGCGACGCCCGCGAGATCCTCGACAGCTTGCTCGAGCACGTCCGCGAGGTCGACCGTTCGAAGTGGCTCGAGCGCCTCGACGAGTGGAAGAGCCGCTACCCGCTGCGCTTCGACTCCGAGGGCGAGGTCCGCCCGCAGGAGCTGATCCGCCGGCTCGGCGAGCTGACCGACCACCAGGCCATCGTCGCCACCGGCGTCGGGCAGCACCAGATGTGGGCCGCCCAGTACTACGGCTGGCGCCGCCCGCGGCAGATCATCACCTCCGGCGGGCTGGGCACGATGGGCTTCGGCTGCCCGTCGGCCATCGGCGCCCAGGCGGGCAACCCGGACAAGGTTGTCCTCGACATCGACGGCGACGGCAGCTTCACGATGACGATGGTCGAGGTCATCACGGCCGCCCAGTACGGGCTGCCCGTCAAGTTCATCGTGCTCGACAACAAGTACCTCGGCATGGTCCGCCAGTGGCAGGAACTCTTCTACGGCCGGCGGTACAGCGGCGTGGACCACACCGGCCCGGACTTCGCCGCCATCGCCGAGGGCTTCGGCGCCAAGGGCATGACCGTCTCCAAGCGGGAGGACATGGATGGCGCCCTGCGGGAGATGCTGGCCCACGACGGGCCGGTCGTCCTGCACGCGATCGTCGCCCCCGAGGAGAACGTCTTCCCCATGGTCGCCCCCGGCAAGGGCCTGCACGAGCTGGACCTGGGCAAGCTGGCCTAGCCGCCCGGCACACGGAAAGGAACAAGGCAATGAAGCACATAATCAGCGCACTCGTTCAGAACCAGCCGGGCGTCCTGGCGCACGTGGCGGGCATGTTCGCCGCGCGCGGGTTCAACATCGACTCGCTCGTGGTCGGCCGGACGGAGGACCCGGACCTGAGCCGCATGACCATCGTCGTCATCGGCGACGACCGCGTGCTGGAGCAGGTCCGCAAGCAGCTCGGCAAGGTCGTGCCGGTCGTCAAGGTGCGAGACTTCGCCGGCACCGCCTGCGTCAACCGCGACCTGATGCTGATCCGCGTCCACGCCACGCCGGCCAAGCGACCGGAGGTGGCCGAGCTGGTCAGCATCTTCCGCGGGCGGATCGTCGACGTCGCCTCCGACAGCTTGCTCATCGAGATGTCCGGCACGGAGGACAAGGTCGAGGCCTTCATCGACCTCGTCCGCCCCTACGGCATCCGCGAGCTGGCGCGGACCGGCCTGATCGCACTGCCCCGCGGCGGGTAGTTCGTGACGCCGGCATAGCCGGGTGGCACGGCCGACTTGTAGCGAGGGCATCCTGCCCGCGTGTACGGCGTGCGTCTCGCCCGCGCGCTCCCATGGCCGGGCAAGCCGGCCCTGCCACCCGCGCTATTCGTCCGCCGCCAGCATCATCAGCGCGACGTACTTGAGAGACTCCATATCGCTGTTCCGGTCGAAGCCCTCGAACGTCACGATCGGAGCATCCGGCTTCGGGTCGCGCCCTTGCCTCCAGCCGTCGAGCCCGGAGACCTGCCCGACGAACGCGCGGAGCTGGGCGTCGGTCCACTCGCGCTCCTCGCGCAGCATCCGCAGCAGCTCGGCGACCTGGAGCCCTTCTCGCCACGCCTTCATGCGCAGCGAGGGAATCGGCTCGTCCAGGCCGAACTTCCGCCCCGGGTACATCAGCGCGGTCGCGTCCGCCTCGCGGAGGTCGCCGTCGGAGCCGATGGTCTGCCACGGCAGCGTGCCCGTCGCGCCCCAGCAGTAGCTCCGGACGCACCAGACGGCCCATGGCAGGCCGCCGGCATCCGAGAAGCTCTCGGGCATGCTGTAGTTCCAGTACTCCTCGCCGAAGCGCCGCTTGCGGTAGTCGATCAGCCGCCGCTGCTGGTAGAGCTGGTCGGCGCAGACGTTCAGGTCCACCAGCCCGTCAAGCCATTGCCGCTGATGCGTCGGCCGGGAGATGTCGATGCGGTAGTCCATCTTTGCCTTGTGCCCGGACTGCTCAACGCGCAGCGCTCCCTCGGCCGTCAGACGCCCGAAATATGCCAGCGCCCGGAAGTCATCCGGATGCATCGGCTCATCCAGGAGCCACAGCGAGATGCCCCGCCCGCCATCCTTGCGGAAGGCGTGCTTGTTGTTCAGGTACACCTGGTAGCGCGTGTCCGTCCAGCCCATCCGGTCCAGTGTTGCCCCGAAGCCCTGCATGACGGTGTGCCACTTATGGGCGTACCCTTCGTCCAGGCACTCCTGGACCGGCGGCAGCTCGGCCGTCCACTTGAGGAACGCGTCGTAGTCCTTCGGCGGCGGCCACGGGCGGAAGTGCTCCGCCAGCTTCGCCGGCCAGTTCTCGTGCAGCGGCAGGTACATGTGGTGAATCGGCGTATCCGCGCCGGGGCCGACGTAGCCCGCCTTCTTCGAGAACGCGGAACCGTCCAGCAGCGGGCCGTAGCGGTCCAGCCAGCCCTCCCAGTTCGTGCCGACGTGCTTGGGCAGCTCGCCGCGCGGCACATCCGTGAAGAACGCCTCCGGGGCGCTGTCCACATGGTTCATCTGCCCCGACTGGCTGTACGGCAGAACATTGAGCGTCATGCGGTGGCTGTGGGCCAGGCGGTAGTACTTCCGCTCCATCTCCAGGAACTGCTCGCGCTCCCTCCAGCCCACGCCCATCGCCCGCGCGGGCGAGCCGTACGTGTTCATGTCGCCCACGATGTGGAACTCATCCGGCAGCGTCGCGGAGGTGACCTGCACGGCGATGGGGATTTCCGCCACCTTCTTGCCGTCAAGAGAAACCGCGAGCGTGCCCTTGTACGGGACCGGGCCGGCGTTCTTGGGCACCCACACGTCCACAAAGATCGCCTGGTTCGCGCGATCATCGACCTTGTTCTTCGCCCACGGGATGTCGAACTTCTCGCCGCCCTTGAGCGGGACGAGCACCTCGGCGTGGGGCTCTTCGTCCTTATGCACATACCAGACGCGGTGGAGGCGCACCTGCGTCAATGGCGAGAACACGCGCCGACGACGCGTCTTCCGGGCGTCGCGCAGCTCCTTCAACCCGACGCTCACGCCCGCCGCCTTGCCCTTGGGCGGGTAGAGCACGACCTGCATGCCCACCCACGCGTTCCTCGGCGTGACGGGCACGGGCACGCCGGGCTTCAGCGGCGCCGCGCCGGCCACCAAGGCCGGAGGAGGCAGAGCGAAGGTCGGATCGACCTTCGTCGTCGGCGGCACGATCCACCACGACCACTCGCCCATGCGCCAGGCCTGCCTCCTCTGGCGCGGCTCCAGCCGGGGCAGTAGAGGCCTGTCCACCTCGGCCGGCGTGGTCAGCTTTGCGGGCTCGGACTGGTGCCATTGCGGGCCGATGAAGCTCGTGACCCGCGCCTCGCACTCGCGCCCATGCGGCAGGCCGTCCGTGACCACGGCCGGGTCGGCCAGCGTGACGAACTCCCACGTGGCCCGCTCCTCGGCCCGAAGCGTGGCGATGTCTCGAACGACCTGGATGCGATGCCCGAGCGGCTTGCCGTCGAACGTGGGCCAGGAGGCGTCGATCTCGACCCGCCCGTCGGGCAGCTCGCGGATCCGCGGCGCCGGGCGGCCGAGCCCACGCGCCAGATGTACCGGCCAGGCCTCGACCTCCAGATACGGCGCGGAACCCGCCTGCTCGCGCGTGAAGATGTCGTGGTTCTCCCGGGTCTGGCCCTTCTCCTCGCTCATGACGAGGCCGTGCGACAGCCCGGCCGCCACGGCCTGAACGAGCGCGGGATCGATCGGGATCGCCAGCCAGCCGTCCTCGCCGGGCTCCACCTCGGACGTCTCCCACCGCATGTACGGCGAGTTGAACGTCGCGTCCCTCATCGTGCCGCCCCGGGCCCGGTCGCGGGCCGCCCGGTCGTCGTCGCCGCCTAGCCGGACCGGCGGGCGGGTCGAGCCCATCAGCGGCCAGGTGTGCGTCGGGTAGATCACGTGCGTGAAGCAACTTGCGCCCTTCTCCGGCTCGTGGTCCGCCGTGCCTTCGACCCAGTCGCACGGGACCGTGCAGAAGGCGACCTCCCGCAGATGCCCCTTGGCGAGCTTGACGTGCAGCGTCGCCCGGGTCACCTTCAGCGTACTCAGCTTCGACGCGTCAAAGTCGAACAGATAGTAGTGCTCATTTCCCTTGACGCGCACCCGCGGCCGGGAGCCCGTGTTCACGTGCTTCTCCTTCGGGTGCGCGCAGATCCCCACATCGGCCGTGACGGGCAGCTTGTGCGTCTCCGCCATGCAGGCGGAGCCAATAACGAGGGCGACGGCAAGACCGGTTTTGTTCATGGCATTTCTCCCTCGTGTCGGACGCCTCCGATCCGCCGATGTTCCCAAATCGGCTCAGTTTCGCGAGCGGATGGCCGCACGCCGCATCGGGCAACCGCCGATTCGCCCGTCGAGACCTCGGACGTCAGGCCTCCGTCTGCCGGAGCTGCTGCGCGGCCCGGACCATGGCGAGGTAGCCCTCTGTGGGCACGTATTCGGGGATGGAGTTTCCCGAGCCCAGCGCGAACCCGCGCGCCATGCCGCGGAAGCGCCGTGCCGCGTCGAGTGTGAAGCGGTAGATGTCGTCCGGGTCCATGCGGCAGAGGCGGTCGGTGTCGATCCCGCCGAACAGGCCGATCCGGTCGCCGTAGCGGTCGATCCATTCGTCGAACGGGGCGATGGCGTCCTCGTTGGAGTGCTTGGCGTCGATGCCGGCGTCGATCATCGGCTCCATGATGTCGAACACCTTGCCGCAGCAGTGTTGCAGGTACGGCTTGCCCGAGGCGTGGATCAGCCCGATGATCCGCCGATACTGCGGCACAACGTGGTCGATCAGCGTCCGCGGAGCCAGCAACGTGCCCGTCTTGAAGCCCATGTCGTCGCCCATCCGCGCCACGGCGCAGATCTCGCCGAACCGTTCGAGGAAGGTCCGCCACAGGCCGACCAGCAGGTCGCCGATCCGCACGTACAGCGCGGCGAACAGGTCCGGCTCGTCCACCTGCATGTAGCACAGCCGCTCGAAGCCGACGAGGTCCTCGCTGATCTCGAACACGCCGTTGCCGATGCCGCCGACGACCTTCATGCCGGGCGGCAGCGCGGCCGCGAGGGCCTCGAACCGCGGTCCGGCCGCCTCCCAGAAAAGCCGCGGCAGATCGTCCCAGGGGTACCGCTCGAAGTCGTCGCGGCCCTGGATGACGCCGTCGCGCTCGCCGAGCAGCGCGCCGCCGTCCGGCAGGATCTCCGTCACGCACACCTCGAACGAGGCGCAGTCGTAGGTCATCTCCCGCCAGAACCCGCACGACAGCTCCATGTGGCGTTTGCGGTCCGCGGCGTCGCCGTCGACCGGCGGCAGCTCCTGCCCCAGCACGCGCGCCATCGACGGCGGGTTGACCAGGTGTTCGTACAACGGCAGCCGGTCCGGGCGCTCGTTGCGGGCGACCGCGACGATGTTGCGATAGTCCGGTTGGAAGTCCATGCCCGTCTCCGCGACCGCTCGCCACCCCGTCCAAGTCTTAGGGTGCGGCGGGGCGACGTGTCAAGCCGCCTGCGATTGGACACATCCCCAGGTTGCTGAAGTCACGGCACAAGCATCTGCCCGGCGGCCGTGCCCACGCGCCGACCCCATGCTCACGCATGGGGCTTCCTGGTCGGGTGACGTGGGCGGCGATCCCGGCGCGGCCCGGAGAGCAAACACGCCGCCGGCACGATCGGCCATCGTGGTTGCTTCTCTTCGCTCCGCGAACGACGCCACCGGCCTTGTGATCGACGCCATTGTCGCTGCCTATCCGGGCATGTGCAGGGGTTCTTGCTGCCGTGATCGCTTCGCGCTTGTTTCGCGGCGAAGCCAACGTAGAATCGTGCGGAAATGAACACACGCGAACGATTCCATGCCATCATGAACTTCCGACCATTCGATCGACTGCCCCTGCTGGAATGGGTCGGATGGTGGGACAAGACAATCGAGAGGTGGCAGGCGGAGGGTCTGCCCTCCGGCCTGTCCGGCCACGCCATTTGCAGACACTTCGGATTGGATATCTACAAGCAGGACTGGTTCCGTGTCACCGCACCGGGTTGCCCGCAGCCGCAGTCCCATGGCGCCGGCATCATGGAATCAGAGGCCGACTACCAGCGCCTGCTTCCCGACCTCTTTCCGGAACGGCCCGTGGACGAAGATCGGTGGCGGCAGTGGGCTGCCCAGCAACAGGCCGGAGATGTGGTTCTCTGGTTCTCCGTCGACGGGTTCTTCTGGTTCCCCAGGTGGCTGCTCGGTATCGAACGGCACCTCTACGCCTTCTACGACCAGCCCGCCCTGATGCATCGTATCAACTCAGACCTGGCGGACTGGATCCTGCAGGTGATCGATCAGGTCTGCTCAATCTGCACGCCTGACTTCATGACGTTTGCCGAGGACATGAGCTACAACAACGGCCCCATGATCTCCAAGGACCTCTTCGAGGAGTTCATGACCCCGTACTACCGACGCGTGGTACCGGAACTGAAGGCCCGCGGAATCCTGGCAATCGTCGATTCCGACGGTGACATCGCCATGCCGGCCAAGTGGTTCGAAAACGCGGGGCTGGACGGCATCCTGCCCCTGGAGCGCCAGGCGGGTGTCGACCTCGCGTCACTGCGACGGGAACACCCGAGCATGCGGTTTATCGGGCATTTCGACAAGATGACGATGAACAAAGGCGAAGAGGCCATGCGAGCGGAGTTCGAGCGTCTTCTGCCTATCGCGGCCCAAGGTGGCTTCCTCGTCAGTTGCGATCATCAGACGCCACCCGGGGTTTCCTACGAAGACTACAAGCTCTATGTGAGCTTGTTTCAGGAATACGCGCAGAAGGCGGGCGACCTGTCGCGGAATCGCCCATGACGATGCCCAAGTGACGTCTCGGTTCCGCCGTCGCCGAGTCAGCGAGACATACGCGCGTCTTGCCGCGCGCACGCGACAGGACGGCCGCCAAGCCCCGGCCACCGTCTACGGGAGCTTCCTGAGGATGTCCCAATATGCCCCGCGCGCCCCGGCCGCGATGGCATCGACGAGGCGGTGGCTGTCGTTATAGTTATGGTCGCCCGGGTCGCGCGCGGCGCCGTCCGCAGCGGACGAAGCGTTGTCGTCCGGCTCGATTTCCGGGGGGAAGAAACGCGGATCGTCGCCGATGGCCTCCCGGACGACCCCGGCCGGGCGCGGGCCCAGCGCCGGCGAGATGTAGTACGTCGGGCGGAACAGCGGCCGGGCGGCGACCTCCGCCGGGATGCCCGCCGGCAGCGGCCCCCGCGCGGTCCGCACGCCCGGATGGCTCTCCAGCGGCGCCTTGGCCAGGATCCGCGCCGTCAGCGGCAGCCCCGGATACAGCCGCACGCCGAGCCCCGCCCCGACGCAGTCCGGCTCGCACGCCCGCAGGAAGTCGATCGACTCGCGCACCGTCTCCGGCGTCTCACCGGGCGAGCCGAGCATCAGGTCCGGCATGACGGCGATGCCACGCTCGCGGCACAGCCGGATCACCTCCGCCAGGTCGTCCTTCGTGTGCGGCTGCCGCAGGGCGGCGAGCATCTTCTCGGAAGCGACCGGCGCGGTGAAGTTGATCCCCACGCAGCCGGAACGGCGCATCGCGTCGGCCAGCTCGCCGTCGAACGGCATCACCGACAGGTACCCGTACCAGCGGATCCGCCCGCCGAGCCCGCGGCGGATCAGCTCCTCGCACACGGCCAGGGCGTGCTCGCGCGGGCGGTTGAACTCGGCGTCGCACAGGTGCAGCACGTCCAGCCCGGCCGCCAGAAGACCCTCGACCTCGTCGGCGACCTCCGCCGGCTTCCGGCAGCGGACGCGCGGGCCCTTGGCCGACGGGTCCGCGCAGAAGATGCACGCCCCGTCACAGCCGCGCTTCGTCTCCAGGCCGAGCTGACCGCCGTGGCGGAAGTAGGCCGCGTTGTCCAGCGCGTCCCGCCCGGCCGGAATGCTGAGCGGCGCGGGCCAGGCCGGCGGGTTCTCGCGGACGGCGTCGCCGTCCCGCCACACCAGCCCCGGCACGTGCGACAGCCGCGGCGCGGCGCCCTTCCTCGGCCGGGCGAGCTCCCGCGCCAGCGCCGGCAGTGCCGCCTCGCCGTCGCCCCGAATGCCGAACTCCGCGCCCGTCGCCAGCAGCACCTCCTCGGCGAAGATCGAGTACCCGCATCCGCCCAGGACCACCGGCGCATCCGTCGCCTCGCGAATCCGCCCGACCAGCCGCCGCAGTTCGGGCACGAACCACGCCGCGCTCGGCCAGAACGAATCGTCCACGTTGCGGAAGCTCAGCCCGACCAGATCGGGCTCGTTCGCCGCGAAGTGCGCGCGGATCGCCGCGTCCGCGTCCTCCGCCCAGGCCAGGTCGAGCACGTCAACGTCCAGCCCCTCCGCCCGGCACGCGGCCGCGAGGTAGTCCAGCCCGATCGGCGCGATCGGCGGCGTCATGCGGTTCGTGTTGACCAAGCTGATTCGCATCGCTCACCGGGCCTCCCGCACCAGCTTACACACCCACGGCCGGCGACGCATCCCCCGCCGTGCGGACACCGGCCGGAGCGCCCCACCCTGTGCCCGACCTCGGCCGGACCTGTCCCGGACATGCCACTGCCGCTATTATGGGCGTATGCCCATGAACGGAGCCAAGCTCGGGTGGCTGCTCGGCGGCGCCGGCAGCTTGGTCTGGCTGGCGATCCTGTCGGTGGTCTGGCTCGTCCACGGCCACGTTGGCGGCGGCGCACTGGGCCTCGCCGTCTTCGCGGCCGGCATCGCCTACTTGCTGATCTTCGCGCCCTGGCGCTTGCCGCACACGCCGATCCGCCGAATCTACCTCGGCTTCCTGGCGATCCTGCTGGCCGGCGTGGCCGTCGCGATCTGGCAGTACCGCCAGGCGCTCGGTGCCGCCCAGAGCATGCCTCTGCTGGTGATCGGCACGCTGTTCATCCCCTTCTTCACACTCGGCCGGCGGAGTTGGTCGGACATGCGCAACGAGTAGCGCTACCCGGCTCCCCGCGCAGCCCCGTTACGAGACGCGCCGGACACACGAGACACCTGAGACACGCGACACGCAGGAGCCGGGCGACACGGCCGCAAGACCATCCCCGGCAAACGCCTGGCTCGCAAGCCGACCGCGGGATGCTCCCGGACAGGCGGCGTGTTCAGCGTCGGGCAACCTTGCGATCTGTGGATCTGCCCGATGGCCGCGACGTCCGCGTGCGCGCTGGCTTCGCCCCGGCCGATGCTTCGACTCGCCCCGTCTCCTGTTGGTCGTCCTTGCATGTGAGCCCGTACTGGAGCACAACACCCACGACAGCCAACGCCACCCAGGCGATGAGCAGCACCTGATGGCTCGCGACGAATTCCAACACCACATCAGGGTCGCGGATCGCATCGCTCGGGGCAGGCGCTCGCCCAACCAGGACGGCGATGCCCGTCACCGCGCTCCATGCGCCGGTAAAGGCGGTGCCGAGGATGATGACCAACTTCTGAACACATACAGCCGCAATGCCTCCGAGGACGGCTGCCGCGATGGCGACTGGGGGGTAGGGCTCCGCCCCTGCGAGAGTCATCAGGAGCCCGCTCAGCAGTGCGCCCGCCAGCGCGCCGAGCACGAATACACCGACGAGGTATAGAACGTAGGCGAGCAAGGCGCACAGCAGCCCACCCAGCACTGCTCCCAATGCCGCGCCTGCCGTGCCGCTGACCAGGAAGCCGAGCGCGCCGCCGAAGACGGCGCCGACGGCAAAGCCCCACAGGGCGATCATGAGCTTGAAGACCCGATATCCGAAGAAGCAGTGGATCAGCCCCACAAGCACCGTCCCCGCGGCAACCAGTTGGCGCGCGTCCTGCAAGATGTCTGCGACTTCCTCCAGCATGATCCCTTGCCTGTTCCCGCATCTCGCGGCGATGCGGAACCCGCATCCATCCGGTATCGCGCCTACACGCGCCGCCTTCCGCTAGTCCCCGCCAATCGAGCCGGTCTGGCGTGTGGATCGGCCGCCCTCCTCGGACGTTTCGCCGGGCGCCACAGCCCTGCCGGGTGGGGCTTCCGGCGGATAACGCAGCCGCCGCTGGTAATGCGAGTTCTCCGCGATGTCGGCCAAGGCCTGGAGCACGGCGGCGACCGTCACGGCGCCGAGGAAGCCCGCGCCGTATGCCAATGCCTCCTCTCCGTCATCGTCGATCACTCCCGCAACCGCCAAGAAGCCCAACACCGCCGCCGCTATGTAATGGACGCCGGCAAGCACCAACAGAAGGCCGTATTGGGGCCGCTTCCACTGCGCTGCCTGAATCGATGCGCCGCAGTACGGGCACCTTGCGGGCCTGCCGATCTGCTTCTTCTCGACCACCCAGGCCGTGCGACACTTCCAGCACACGGTCTCGACGCCGCCGGGCTGCTCCGCTTCGAGGTCATCCGGGCCCATGATGTCGTCCGGCTCTGCGCACATGTTCGCTCCCCTTATTGGAACGCGACGGACGCATGGAATCCTACCTCACGCCCGGCCGCACCGCCAGCGTAGGCCACCCGGCCGCCCCACCGCTCGCATCGCGCCGCTTCGGCCTCGGCGAGTTTCTCGCCCTCCGCCATGGCCTCGAGCACGTTGCGCCGGCCCTCCGTCAGGGCGATGCAGCCGTTCTCGCCCGCTTCTTCGTCGCGGCCGGCCGGAGGGATACGAGCCATCGTCCCCGCCCCCCATCGCCGGAGCGGCCGGTTTTTCTTGTCATGGTCCGAGCTGCCTGGTCTGCTACAATGTGGCGTGGACTTGCTCGGGGGAGCATCCCTACCTCGCACAAGGCGTTAGAGAACATGCCCGAATCGGAATCCATGCGCAATGGCGAAGGTCGCCGTCGGCTGAGGATGGTCTGCCCGGCGTACCCCGCATTCAACATCTACTCCCGCCCGGCGCGTGTGATGACCGCGCTCGGGCCGGTCTGCGTGGCCACGGCCGTACATGACGTCCCCGGCTGGGACGCGGAGATCATCGATGAGAACAACTACCGCCGAGGTCCGACCGACGAGGCGGGCTTCTGCGACCACGAGGCGCTGCAACGCGCCCGGCCGGCGGATGTGGTGGGCCTGTACGGCGGGCTGACCAGTACGATCCCGCGCCTGCTCGAGGTGGCCCGGCAGTACCAGGCGTTGGGCGTGCGCGTCGTCGCGGGCGGGCAGCACTTCGTGGCCGAGAACGTCGCCGACGCCCTGCACGACGGCGTGGACGTGGTCGTCCTCGGCGAGGGCGAACAGACCATCCGCGAACTGCTGGCGTGCTTCGAGCGCGGCGGCGATCTGTCGAGCGTTCGCGGCATCGCGTACCTGGACGGCGAGGAGGTCGTCCTCACGCCGCCCCGCGAGCCGATCACGGAGTTCGACGCGTTCCCGATGCCGGACTTCTCCCTGCTGCGCTACGCGCGGATGAAGTACTACCCCGTCTCCGGCACGCGCGGTTGCGGGATGAACTGCGAGTTCTGCTCGGTCAAAGGCCGGCCGCGTTTCGCCTCGGCCGAGCGGATGATGGAGCAGTTCGCGTCCGCGTACGAGAAGTGGAACGGCCGGATCTTCTTCGTCGTCGACGATCTGTTCGGCCAGAACCGCGCCGAGACGCTGGCGCTGTGCCGCATGCTGCGGGACTACCAGCGCCGAGTCGGCGTGCGGTTCAGCATCACGGTGCAGATCCGCCTGGACAAAGCCCGCGACGCCGAGCTTCTGACCGCCATGCGCGGCGCCGGCATCAACGTGCTCGCCATCGGGTTCGAGTCCCCCGTCGATACCGAGCTGGCGGCGATGAGCAAGGGGCTCAAGTCCGACCAGATGCTCGACCTGGTCGGCCGCTACCACGAGGCGGGCTTCCGCATCCACGGGATGTTCATTTTCGGGTACCCCTCGCGAGAGGCCGATCCGCCCGCCGTCACGGCGGCCGCGCGGGTACGCTCCTTCCGGCGGTTCATTCGCAAGGCGAAACTGGCCACCGTGCAGGTCCTGCTGCCGATTCCGCTGCCGGGCACGGAACTGACGGCCCGGCTGAAGGCGGCCAACCGCATTCTGCCGACCGATTGCGTGGGGCTGGAGTACTACGACGGGAACTTCCCCGTGATCCAGCCGGATGCGCCTCTGACGTGCGAGGACATGCAGGTGGCCGCACACCGGATCATGAGCTACCTCTACCGGCCGAGCGCGCTGTTCCACGTGGGCCTGAACATCCTGGCCTTCCCGACGCTCGTGTTCCGGCTGCACCGCCTCCGGGCGGGCTGGCAGGGCTGGTACCGCCGATGGCTCGCGGCGCTGTACCGTGCCGGCGGCTGGCTGCTGATGCGCCAGTGGGCGGCCGCCTTCCGGAGAGACGGCTTCGCCGAGCGGCTCGCCTCAGCCAAATGGGAGATGGAAATCACACGGCCGGGGACGGACACCGTCTGACGGGCTCCAGTCGCGCCGTAGCGGCACGGCGTCTCCACGCCGCACGGAGCGAGCGGTGGCGGCGAACAGCTCACCACCGCCCCTGAGGATGTGGGCCATCCGCCTTCACGCAGCAGAATCACGGTTGCGCGGTGGTAGGCACGCGGTAGAATGGCCGCCTCGCCTGAATGGCGATCCGCGAAAGGCCGCAAATGAAGAATCAGACCATGCACCCCGCGTTGCCGACGTGCAACGTCGCGGCCGGTCGTTCCCACCTGTCCTTGGTGTCATTGGTGCCTTTTCTGTCGATCACGTTCGTGATCACCTGGGGCGTTCTGGCGCTGTACATCTTCCTGCCAGATCAGATGACCGGCGTCTTCGGCCAATTGACCGGTCAACATCCGCTGTTCTTTCTGGCGGTGTGGGCACCGGCCATCGCGGCGTTCATCCTGGTTCCGTACCGCACCGGCGTTGCAGGGCTGGCTCGGTTTCTGTCCAGGTTTCGGCTCTGGCGGTGCTCCCCGTGGTGGTATGCCTTCCTGATCGTCGGCATCCCTCTGGTCTTCATCGCCGGGGCGGCGATGAGGGGAACGCTTCTCACCGATCCATTCCCGTTCGCCACGGCGTCATCCATGCTGATCGCGCTGGGGCTGGCGGCGATCAAGGGGCCGATGGAAGAATTCGGCTGGCGCGGCGTCGCATTGCCGCTGCTGCAACGCAAGCTCGCGCCGCTCTGGGCGGGCCTGGCCCTTGGCGTGATCTGGGGCCTCTGGCACCTGCCCGCCTTCATGCTGAGCGGCACGCAGCAAAGCCAGTGGGCGCTCGCGCCGTTCTTCGTCGGCTGTATCGCCTTGAGCGTCATCGTGACGCCGCTGTTCAACGCCTCGCGGGGCAGCATCCTGCTGACCGCGTTCTTCCACTTCACGGTGATGAACCCGGTCCTGCCCGCCGCCGAGCCGTATGACACGTACATCCTCGTAGGGGTGGCCGCCGTGATCGTCTGGTTGAACCGTAAGACGATGTTCACGCGGCAACACGCCGTGACGGAGGTCGTGCCGGGCTTTGCGCAAAAGGCAATGCATGGGAGCACAAACGAAGGGCTGCCGTGAAAGACGACGAGATACACTTTTTCGATCCCGTGGTGCTCCGGCTGCGACCCATCTCCGCTGATGGGTACATCCTTGACATAGGCGGCGGCGGCGAAGGCATTATCGGAAGACTTATGGGGCCAAGCGTCGTTGCCATCGATTGCCGAGAAGATGAACTGATCGAGGCCCCGGAGGGGCCACTCAGAATCGTGATGGATGCGAGGCATCTGAACTTCCTCGACTGCACATTCCCGGCGGCAACCGCATTCTTCTCACTGATGTACTTCGATGCCGAGGAAGATCTTCGGCAAGCTTTCAAAGAGGCGTTCAGGGTGCTCAAGCCGGGCGGCCGATTTCACGTATGGGATGTGGAGCTGGCCGAACGTCCACAGACCGGAAGACCGGTTTACGCCGTCCGGCTGGACTGCATCGTGAACGGAGTGTCGTGCAAAACAGCTTATGGGCGGCCGTGGCCCCAGGGAGCACGCGACAGCAACTACTACAAGGGCCTTGCCCAAGCGGCCGGCTTTCGGCATGTCGACACGGAAATGTCGGGATGCACCTTCCACTTGATTCTGCGCAAGTGACAAGAGCAACGCCGTAATGGAAGCATGCTCAATTGTCGTCAACCCACCCTCCGCATCGTCGACGGCTTCCCGCGATCCTGTGCGGCGCAGATCGTCGTCACGGCCGGGCTGTGGTGGCCAACTGAAGCTGGATCATTGCCCGGACCTGCCGCGAGACGTACGGCTTGACCGCCTCGATGTGCTCGGCCGGCATCGGGCCGGACCTTCCGCTTTCCGGCCGTTAAACCCAAGAGATGGTTCCGCGTAAAGTGCTCTTCAAAAGCCCTTTACGTCGAAAGCCGACCGTGGGATTCGAACCCACAACCTCAGCTTTACGAAAGCTGTGCTCTACCGTTGAGCTAGGTCGGCGCAGATAGGCATCGTAGCCCCTATCGGCCGGTTGGGTCAAGGGCTTGGGTTGCATG
>CAZHEH010000006.1:0-58112 GCA_964531695.1 uncultured Planctomycetaceae bacterium
GCCGCCTCATGCGCCGTGGCGACCCGCCGGAATCACCCACATCGCAAATGGCTCGGGCCTCGTATTCCCTTGCTCTCTGCCGGCCGAGACGTATAATAGGGGGCTCGGCGCCGGCGTGGGCGCCGGGGACGCCGTGAACCCGAACGAGGATTGCCGTGGCACACTCGCTGTCCGCCAAAAAGCGAATCCGCCAGAACGAGAAGCGCAGGAGCCGGAACAACCGGCGGAAGCGCCAGGTGAAGGACGCCATCCGTGGCTTCGAGGACGCCGTCCAAGAGGGCGACGCCGGGCAGGCCGCCGAGCAGCTCAAGGTCTGTTACAAGAAGCTCGATCAGGTCGCGACCAAGGGCACGATCCATAAGAACAACGCGGCCCGCAAGAAGGCCCGCCTGGCCCGCCGCCTGAACGCGATTTCGTCCTGACGCCGGCTCGCACGGCCGGCTCGTGGAGAGATATACACCGAAGCCCGTGGGTTGCCGCGGGCTTCGCTCATGCGCCGCGTTGGCCGCGCCCGTCCGGGGGCATACAATCGAGGCATGGCAACGGGCAGCCAATACGTCGGGCGCGGTGGAGACAAGCTGGCCGGGGCGCTGGACGCCTTCGGGCTGATCGTGGCCGGGCAGCGATGCGCGGACCTCGGCTGCAACGTAGGCGGTTTCACGGATTGTCTGCTCCGCCGCGGGGCGGAGCGCGTTTACGCCGTGGACACGGGCTACGGCGCCCTCGACTGGAAGCTCCGCACGGATGACCGGGTCGTCGTCATGGAGCGGACCAACGCCCTGCACTGCCCGCCGGCGGAGCCCGTCGACCTCGTGGCCGTCGACGTGGCCTGGACGCCGCAGGAGCGGATCGTCCCCGCCGCGGCCGCGTGGTGCGGCGAGGGCGGGCGAATCCTCTCCCTTCTCAAGCCGCACTACGAGCTGGCCAAGCTGCGCAAGCGCCGACCCGGCAAGCCCCTGACCGACGCCGAGGCGCACGAGACCTGCCGGGCCGTTTGCGAGCGACTGGCCGAGCTGGGCCTGCCCCCCTCGGCCGTCATGCGTTCCCGCCTGCGCGGCAAGGGCGGAAACGTCGAGTTCCTGCTGCTGATCGAGCCGCGCGGCAATACGGGCTGAGCGGCGGCGTTAAGCAAGGAATAAGGGACCATGGCGTCATGGGCAGGAACAGCCGGGCATTCACGCTGGTCGAACTCCTAGTGGTCATCGGGATCATCGCCCTTCTGGTGGGAATTGCGGTACCGAGCCTGCGCAACGCCAAGGCGCTGGCCGACCGCGCCGGCTGCCGTGCGCACCTCCACGGCATCGCCCTGGGGCTGCACACGTACCTCAGCGAGAGCGACAACAGGATGCCCTATGCGGCCCAGATGCCGTCGATCAGCGAGCGCCCGGGGATTCACGACGTGCTCGCGCGGCAGATCGAGGCCCCCGAGCTGTTCCGGTGTCCGGCCGATCCGGACGGCAAGTGGTTCGAGCGTGAGGGCACGAGCTACGAGTACCACATGATGCTCGGCGGGCGCGAGGTGGCCGAGACGTTCCTGTCCGAGAGGTTCGGCGAGGCGAAGGTGTGGGTGCTGAAGGACTTCGAGCCCGTCCACGGCCGGGCGGGCAGGCCGGGGGCGTGCAGCTATCTCTTCGGTGACGGACACGTTGGCAACCTGGAGTAACGACGATGAAGCTGGACCGACGCGGATGGGCTCTCTTGGGCATCGTGGCCGTGGTCATGAGCGCGGTCGCGGTGCTGGCGGTGCTGCTGTGGACCGGCGGGAGCGACGCGTGGGCCGGCGCCGAGCCGCCCGACCCGGCCTCGGCCGCCCCCGAGCAGGTGCGGGACTACCTCGCGTCGGAAGCGTTCGCCGAATGCCCGCACGAGGAGCGGATGGCCTACCTGCATGCCGTGCGCGAGAGCCGCGAGCGTCTCGGCGGCATGCGGGAGTTGTTCGACGAGATGCCCGAGGAGCAGCGGGAACAGCTCCGAGAGAACATCCGCGGCACGATGCGGCAGGAGTTCGAGCGGCGAATCAACCGCTACTTCGAGCTGCCCGAAGGGCCGCAACGCACTGAGTACCTCGACCGGCACATCGACGAGACGCTCGCCCGCCGGCGCGAGCGGGCGGCCCGTCGGGACGAGCGGCAGGCGGAGCAGCGTCCGCGGCCGCGGGAGGGTGAGGACGACGGGGAGCGGGAGCGGAGGGATGGCGACCGTCGCCCGCGGCGAGGCGGCTTCACTGTGGACCGCATGCGGCGGCGGCTCGAGCATTCGGACCCGGAGATGCGGGCGAAACTCATGGAGTTCCTGAGCGCCGTTCGAGAGCGAATGGAAGAGCGGGGGATCGATCCCGAGCAGTTCCGTCCCGGTCGGCGGGGCGGCGGGCCTCGTGGCTGAGCGACGGTGTGCCATCCCTGACGTCGGGCCGAGCTCTTCCCAAGCAAGGTCCCTGCATCAAGAGAACGGCGGGCCGTGTGGGCCCGCCGCGGGGGTGTCGTCAGCTTGTCCGGCTCGATCAGTAGGCCACGAGGATGCCGAGGTGGCACCGGCCGATGTCGTGGCGGTCGGTTCCGGGCTCGGCGAGCCGCCAGCCGTAGCTGAAGCGAACATTGATGTACTCGCCCAGCCGCGTGTTGACGCCGAAGCCGATGCCCTGGAGTTCGCTGTGCTTCTCCTCGCCGGCGACGTTGCCGCGGTTGCAGGCCATACCGTAGTCCCAGAAGCCCAGGAGCTGCACCATACCGTCTAGGTTCGGGTCCTCCTCGAGCTGGAACAGGCGATACTCCGGCGTGCGGAGCTCGAGGGTGAACACGAGGCCCTGGTCGGCGTTGACCTCTCGGAGGTCGTATCCCCGGACGGAGTTGAACCCGCCGAAGCCCATTTGCTCCGTGCCGAGCAGGCGGTCGGTCGAAAGCTGCCCGCTGAGGATGTTCACGAAGGTGAAGCCCTCGGGCAGGTCCCAGACGCGCTGGACGTCGAGGCGGGTGTAGGCGTAAGCGGGGTCGGCGCCGGTGCGGGCCGCCTCGTAATCGCTGCCGTCGGCGCGGGAGGAGATGCCGCAGGGGCTCCAGAAGCCCGCCCAGGTGAAGCTCGTCTCGCCCATGCTGTCCGGCATGGCGCCGGCGTACTCGAGCGTGAACTGCGTCGTGTCCACCACGCCGTCGTAGACGGTCACGCCGCCGCTGGTGAAGTTCGTGTTGGTCCGCTTGAAGTCGAACCCGCCGGTGAGCTGCTGGCTGTACGAGCCGATGTTGTCCATCCGGTGGATATAGCGGGCGCTGATCTGCCAGCTCGTGCCGACCTCGGCCACGAGGCCGTCGTCGAAGGCGTCGAAGTCCGCGTAGTAGCCGAAGAAGCTTAACTTGTCCCGGTTCGGCAGCGGGATCCGCCAGTAGGCGGAGTGAACGTGGATGTCGCTGAAGTTCGGCTCTGAAGCGAACTGGTAGCCGATCTCATGCTCTCGCCCGAGGAAGTTGCCGCAGTTGAAGCCGAACAGATGCCGCTCGCGGCGGGTCAAGCTGTTGCCCGTGTCCTCGAAGCCGTAGTACACCCGCCACGGGCGGCGGTCCTCGGTCTGGAGCTGCACGTCGGTCGTGCCCACTTCCTCGCCGGGCGACAGGACCGGGCGAACGAAGCGGAAGGGGTTGCTGTTGATGTAGTTCACGTCGCTGATCAGCCGGTCCGCGAAGATCGGATCGCCCGGCTCCAGCCGGACCTTGCCGCGAATCTGCTCGTCGGTGAAGTGCGCGTTGCCGGTGACGCTGATCTCGCCGGCCATGCCCTCGATCACCAGAAGCTGCACCACGCCGTTGGTGATGTCCTGCTCGGGGACGATCACGTCGACGACCGGTCGGTCCAGCTCCCGGTATTGGAGGATCGTCTGCCGGACCATGTCGCCGATCAGGTTCCAGGTGATGGGCTGCCCGAGATGCGGTTCGATCCGGGCCCGGAACTCGGCCGTGTCCAGCGGCGGCACCTGCTCGGTCTGCACGCCCTCGATATCGAGCGTGCGCCGCACCTGGTCCTGTGAGGGGACGAACTGCACGCCGACCAGGGCGTCTACGAGCACCTTGTCGCCCTCCGGGACCTCGATGTCCGGGCGGGGCAGCTCCGGCGGAAGTCGGTTCGAGACCGGCTCGCGCGGCTCGGCAACCGGCTGGTAGTCGCCGGGGCGCAGCACGTCCTGAGCCAGCCCGGGCACGGTCAGGCAGAAACAGACGAGAGCGAGCGATACCGACGCAATCCAGCGCATAGGCGACTGTGCATTGGTCACGGTGAATCTCCCTAAGCTGTCGGCCGAGGACCCCTTCCGGGGCCCCCGGCCGAATTCATCGGCTGGCAAAGATGTAATCCTTGAGCCGCCTTGCGTCAAGGGACAAAGTACCCGCGGCGCCGCGCCTGGGCCGCACGGGTGCCGAAGTAGCCGTTGAGCACATCGAGCAGCTCTTCCAGGTTGTAGGCGCCCGGCTCGGGCAGGCCGGTCGGGGCCCCGGCCAGCAGGCCCGAGAACAGCAGGTTGTTCAGCAGGACCGCATTACGCTCGGTGCGGTCGGCGCGGTCCCAGTCGATCTGGAGCTGTCCGGTCAAGGCCGGCGTCGGCTCCGGGGAGAAGTAGTTCAGCCGGATGTCCGTGCCGAGGGCGTAGTTGTGCGGGCCGCCGTCGGCGGGGGCCACCGCGTCGCCGACCAGCAGGTCGCCGCCCAGCGGCGGCCACAGGATCGGCTCCCAGTTCTCGAATGACATCTCGCACCACTCGGTCATCTCGGGGATCTCGCCGCCCGGCCAGTAGGTCAGGATGGGGGCCGGCTCCTCCACGAAGATCGTGCCGAGGATCGTGTCCGGGTCCGGCATCGTGTAGACCAGCACCGGCCCGCCCACGTTCATCAGCAGGCCGCCGAGGGTGGCGTCCCCGCCGGTGACCGCGTCGATCGACAGCACGTTCGGCGTCGGAGCGAACCCGCCGAACGTGAACAGGACCTGCATGGGGATCTCCTCGAGGTCGGCAACGTTGGCCAGCTCCGCCGGCAGCATGTCGGACGTGGGCCAGGAGAACCCGAGCATCGACTCCAGCTCGGATACGGGCGCGCTCGGTCCCTCCATGTAGAAGTCGTTGCCGGCGTCGATGTCGATCGGCCCGCCGAGGGCCCCGATGATCGTCGGGAGACACTCGCCGCTGGTGATGTTGAAGTCGTTGCCCGCCAGTCCGATGATCCCGGCCGTCGGGTCGTAGACGTTGTCCGGGATGCTCAGGAAATCGGCGCAGCCGCCTCCCTCCATCCAGGTCGGCACCAAGTGGTCGAGCGTCGCCCAGGCGTCGAGGCCGACGAGCAACTCCACCGTGTCGATGTTCACGTCGTTCCCGGCGACGAGGGAGACCGGGCCGCCGGCCAGGCCGATCCACATCTGCCCGCACTCGCCATAGATGGGCCCATCATAAATGGACCGGTCGTACTCCTGAGTCAACGCCACCCCGTTGGGATATTCGCCATTGGGCAGGCCGTTGGGGAACCCGCCGCCGAGGTACAGGTTGTTGCCCGCGAAGAAGTCCATCGGGCCGTTCGTGCCGGCCAACCCGTTGACCGGCAGGAACGGAATGCAGTTCTGGTAGCCGTAGCCGATGTACGTGTCCCGACCGGCGCCGATGATGATGGGGGCGTCCGGGATGGCCACGCCGGTTTCGTACAGCGGGAACAGCGCGCCGAGCATCTCGATGCCGGGGTAGCCGCCGTCGGCAAGGTACTCGATCAGCGGCGGGACCGCCGCGGGCACGCTCAGGCCGCCCAGCAGCACCGACGGGCCGACGAACGTGTCCTGCCCGGAGAAGATATCGATGCCTTGGCCGCCGACCGCGATGAAGTTGTTGAGCGTCGCGTCGGTGCCGGCGTTGACGTCGACGGAGCCGGAGGCGATGTAAACGCCGCCGAAGCCGCAGCCCTCGCCGTGGCCCATATTGACGAAGTCGCCGTTGACGATGATGTCGGCATCCGGGTTGACGATGAGGCCGAGGTCGAAGTCGCCGATCGGACTATCGGGCCCGTCACCATTGAGCGTCCTGAGTTCGATGACCCGCCTGCCGCCTCCGAACTCGGCCAGGAGGAGCGGGCCGATCGCGTCGAGCGTGGCCCAGGCGTCCAGTCCGGCGATGGCCACGGCCTGCTCGAATCGGGCCCGCTCCAGGCCGGTCAAGGTCGTCGTGCCGCCGATCAAGCTGATGACGGTCCCGCCAAGGCCGTACTCCAGGGCCTGCCCGGCCGTCACGTCGATCGTGCCGTTCGTGCCAAGAACGACGGACAGCGGAATTGGCAGCGGCAGGCCGCCTATGTTGGACGAGCCGATGGCGACGTTCTCCCCTGCTTCGATCGCGATGGGAGCGTCGGGGACGAAAACTCCGTCATCCGCCAAGGGAAACAGCGTGTCCCAGCCGGCGACGTACAGGAGGTCGCCCTCGCCGCAGGCCGCTTCCAGCAGCGGCGAGACGGCGGCGGGGATATCCACCCCGGCCAACAGGGCGCTCTGGTCCACCATGGCGTCCCGCCCGGCCGTCACGAACGCGCCCTGTCCACCGACGGCCACCGTCTGGAACAGCGATGCGTCGCGGCCGGCTTCGAAGGTCACCGGCCCGCTCGCGGCGTAGAGGCCGCCTACCGTATCAGGATCCGTGGATCCCGCAGCGATGTCTTGCGAGGCCGTGACGCGAATCTCCGCATCCGGGTTGTGGACGGTCGCCGGCAGGGGGAAGGCCGGCCAGAACGGATCGCAGGGCTCGGGCGCGGGGCCTTCGCCCTCCCAGCTCGGGAAGGTGCCATTGAGGTGTGCCACCACGCCGGCCGGGTCGAGGCCCGCCATCCAGGCCAGCCCTTCCAACACGACCTTGCCGCTTCGGGCGGTGAAGGACGTGTCCGAGCCGGTCAGGCCCGGCAGGAAGCCGTTCGCGTCGCAGCCGTACTCGACGTAGACGCTGTCGCCGGTGAAGCTCGCGTTACGGCTGGCGGAGATCAGCCCGTTGAGCTCGTCGAGCATATGGTGCGGCGGCTCGCCGCCCCAGATGTCGCCCTGCCCATGCCGGATGTACAGACTGCCGTAGCCGTCCTCGCCCGCTTGCACCTGGATGTCGGCGGCGGTGTTGAACGACTCGCCCGGCACGGGGAGATGCGCCGCGATGTCGTCCCAGGACGGCGAGTCCGGCAGCGGATCCAGGTTCTGATCCAGCATGGGACCGTCGAAGCCGGCGATGAGAATCGGGTTGGTCAGCGTGACGTCGCCGTCGAAGGTGGTGATCTCCACGCCGTCTCCGCCGATCACGGCGAAGTAGCCGTCGCAGTCGCCGAGTTGGATGTTGTATCCGGCCTCGATACGGGCCGTTCCGCCGGCGATAACGGCGCCCATCCGGACGGGCCAGCCGTAAAGGTCGGTGCTTCCCGTCTCGCCGTACACCTCGTTGTAGCCCTCGGCCTTGATCAGGGCGTTCCCGTAAGCGTAAACGCCATGCTCGCCGCCGGAGATGGTAATGCCCGAATCGTTGATCAGCTCGACGTTCCCGCCGAATTCGGACTCGACCCCCATGTCCGAGCCGGGCACGGCCGGGCCGATCGTCAGCCACCTGCCGGTGTTCCGGACGTAAATGCCGCCCACTCTCGTGTAGGCCTCCAGCACGCTTACGCTCGTGCCGATGGGCGTGGCCGTCCCGGCCGAGCCGATCCCGCTGAGGGCCTCCATGCGGAGCCGGTCGCTGGTGATGGTCGTCCCGGCGGTCGCCGCGATACTGCCGCCGGCCGCCAAGATGTCCACCAGGCCTCCGTTGGAGTTGAGGTTGTTGCTGATCTGAACGTTGTTGGCTGCAAACAGGTTGATGTTCAGCGGCTGGCCGCCGACGCCGAGGATGGCCTCATCGACGAGGATGTTCCAGTCGGCGTCGAGCGTCAGTGTTGCCTCGTCGCCCTCGCTTTTCGTGATCGGGGCCGCGACGGTGATGTTGCCCTGCTGGTTCGGCGCTTCGGGGTTGAGACTCTCCGTCAGGACGGTGACGTCGGCGCCGCCGTCGAGCAGGAAGTTGACCAGGGCCGCGTTGACCTTCGCCGGCTCGCCGGCGGGCGGTGCGTCGGGCCGGACGGTTGTGCCGCCCGGGCCGCCCCAGGCGACGTTGTTGCTCTCGAGGGTGATCAGCACGTTGACCGGGTCCAGCAGCCACTGGCCGCCCCGGCCGGGGTCGAGCGAGCCGGCGTTGGAGACGTAGCCGCCGGAGGTCTCGATGAAGCCGCCGTTGTTGCCCTCGCCGCGGGCGGTGATCTCGCCGGCGGCGAACAGCGCCGCATCGCCCCAAAGTATGACCGAGCCGCCGGCCTCGCCCGAGGCGTCGATGCGGGAGTCTTCGCTCAGCAAGACCATGTCGCCGGTGATCTCGATCTCGCCGCCGTCGGCGCCGCTGCGCGCCGCCAGCTCGCCGGTCTGGGTGACGACGCCGCCGTCGGCCCGGAGGACGACGCGTCCGTCGTCGGTCGTGGTGGCGCTGGCCCGGATCGCGCCGCCGTTATTGACGGCCAGGGCGTACATGTTCCCGTGCGCTTCGAGCTCCGCGGCGACCGCCTCGATCGTGCCGGTGTTGTCCACGCCGGTGCCGTCGATCTCCTCGCCGTTGTCCGGACGGACGAACAGGTCGCCGTCTTGTGTCAGCAGCACGTCGCGACCGGCCGCCAGGCCGACCTTGCCGCCCGGCGCGGAGATGGTGCCGGAGTTGCTGACCCGCGCGGCGATCAGGTACACGTCGCCGCCGATGGCCTCGATGTGGCCCTGGTTGACGATGGTCGCGTCCGAATCGCCGAAGAAGTTCAGGTCGCCGCCGGCGATGAAGTCGGAGTCGCGGAGATCGAGCGTCGAGGCAATGAAGCCGTTGGCCTGGATCGTCGCGCCGGGGCCGATGTTCACGCCGTTCGGGTTGATCAGGTACACGTACCCGTTGGCGAAGAGCGAACCGTCGATGTGGCTCGCCCCGGCTCCGGTGACCCGGTTGAGAACCGCGGCGTTGGCCGACGGCTGAACGAACCGGACGGTCGAGCCGGCCGGTACGTCGAATCGCCGCCAGTTGATGATCGCCCGATCCGAGGCGGTGATGGTCATGTCCGACCCGTCGCGCTGAATGTCGGCCGTGCCACGCACGACCGTCGGCGCGCTGGCGCCGGCCCACACAAGCGCCGGCACTAGAGACAGGACGAGCACCGGCAAGCAAAGGTATCGCTTCATGACATTATCTCCCGATTGGTCCCGGGTCCTTTTTGCGCGAGGGTGAGCGGGCACACGCCGCCGCCTACGTGCACAACGGCCTCATGCTAGCACGGGAGAAGATGCTTGACAAGAGGTAAATCGGGATAAGTCGACGCCAGAGGGCGGCGGAATTGAGGGGGGAATCAGGCCGATATGGGGAAACGTGCTTACCCGGATGTGCGCAAACCGAAACCGCCCTGCCGACACGTCATTGGACGCGCCCGCCGGTCGGCTCGGCCGGGCCTCCCGGGCGAGGGAGACCCGATGAATACTTTGTCATTCCGCGTCCGCCGGGGGCGGCGTCCGCCCGCATCGGACACGCGAAGGCATTGCCCTCGCCGTCCGTGCCGCAAACGGACTTCCCCGACGACCGACCCCTATGAGACTACCGCAGACCGCCTAGTCGTCGCTCTGGGCCAGATGCACCTCGCTACTGCCGCCGCTGGCCTTCAGCAGCACACGTCCGCCTTCAACCACTGCCGCGTCGGCGCGGGGCACGTCGCCCGTGTTCACAGCCAACGCGTAGGGGTTGTTGCTGCGGCGCCGCAGGCGGGCCTGGACGGATTCGCCGTCCGCCTCGTCGACGCGGACCAGCATGTTGCCTTCGCAGGCCAGCAGGACGCTGCGCGTGATCGCCTGCTCCGCGGTGACCGCCGGCATCGGCCGGAGGACGACTCCGGGCTCGATCACGTGGACGCTCACGGGCGCCACGGCATCGGCCGTCGTGGCCGTCTCGTCCGCCGGGGCGCAGGCACCCACTGCACACAGCACGACACAGATGATGGGCATGGCTCGGGTCATGACAGTTCGCCTCCTACCAGGTTTGCCCGGCTCCATAGGTACACGGTTCGGGACCGGTCCGGGTCTTGGGGCCGGACCTCGGCCCACGAGGTATGTCGAACCGTTCGGGGTGCGGCTTAAGTAAGGGCCTTGACCAAAACGCCCCGCGGCTCCGTCCTGTTGGAGTGCCCCGACCGGCGCCCAGGCCTGACGGAATCCGGGCTGAGTCAGTGAGAAGGGGGGTTGACACCTCGCGGGGAGGCGGTATAATGGCGTTGCTCACCTCGCGGGTGTTCCCGCGAGAATCCGTAGCGAAGGAGTCAAGACGCAACGATAGCTCAAGGGGCACTGGCTGGCTGCTCAACAGCCGTGGCCGACCCGTTCAGTTCGTCTCGCGCTGGCATGTGAGGATGGGCGTACGTCCAGCGGCGCGGAAGAAGCGGGCGGCACGCAGCTCGGCTCCGAAACAAGAGAGGAGAGAACCCCAATGGCTCGCTGGGCCCTTTTGTCGTTTGCCTGCGTTGCAGGCGTGCTCTGGTGTACCTCGGCCACGGTGGCCGCGCCCATGGACCTCGTGCTTGTGGCCGATGCCGGGAACGATCCCGATCAGAGCACGGTCGTGAACGCCGGCAGCGTCGGCTACGACTACTACATCGGCAAGTGCGAGGTCACCAACTCGCAGTACGCCGAATTCCTGAACGCCGTGGCGGCCGATGATCCCGCCGAGCTGTGGGACGCCGGTATGCAGGGCGGCCACATCCAGCGTTCCGGCTCTGCGGGCAGCTTCTCATACGCTCCCGTGGCCGGCAACGAGAACAAGCCGGTCGCGTTCGTCGATTGGGAGGACGCGCTTCGATTCTGCAACTGGAATCACAACGCCCGGCCGACCGGGACGCAAGGAGCGTACACCACGGAAACCGGCGCGTACAATCTGCTCGGGCCGGAGCCCCATGAGCGCGAAAGCGGCGCGATGTACTTCCTGCCCGACGAGGACGAGTGGCACAAGGCCGCCTACTACAAGGGCGGCGGGCTGAGCGCGGGATACTTCGACTACGCGACCCAGAGCGACACGGCACCCACCGATGAGGCCCCGGCGGGCGGCACCAACTCGGCCAACTGCAACAACGCCGTCGGCGAAACGACGGAGGTCGGCGCCTACACGGCCTCGCTCAGCGCTTACGGCACGTGCGACCAGAACGGCAGCGTGCGGGAGTGGACCGAGACGGCCTACGGCGAGGACAGCCACATCGTGCGCGGCGGCAGCTTCAACGACGCGCCGTGGGGCAAGATGCGACTGGAGGCGGAGACTCGCGAGTTCGTCGACAACGACACGCACGCGATAAACCTCGGCTTCCGCGTTGGCTCGACCATCCCCGAGCCGGCGGCAATGACGCTGCTGGTAGTCGGGGGCGGCGTGGTCCTGTTCCGGCGGCGGCGCCGCTGAGCTTTCGCCCCGACGATCCAGACGACGCAATCGGCGGTCCCGTCCGGCATGCTCCCGGGCGGGGCCGTTTCTTTGACGGCGCCGCTGCGGTCGTGACGCGGCGAATCCGCGACACGCGCCTCCGTGCCGGTCCGTTATACTGCCAGGCGCACCCGGGTTTGTTCCCGACGGGAGAGAAGAGGATGACACGCAAGCTGCTCTCGCTGACCCTCGCGGCCGTGCTGGCCGCACTGGCCTTCGCGGCGGACGGGGACGACGCCGAGCTGGAGGCCCCTCCGAAGCCGACGGACGAGCAGGTCGCCGCGTTCCGTGAGTTGTGTGCCCGGAAGGCCAAGGAGGCGGCGCTGGCCCGCACGATCACCGCGCCGGGCCTGAACGACTGGCTCTTCCTCCGCCAGGAGCTGCGGCACATCAGCGTCGGGCCGTTCTGGGGCGAGCGGGCGGCCGAGGTCAGCCAGGCGACCCGCCCGGAGTACGCGGACCCGACCGAAGCGATCGTCGACTTCCACGAGCAGCTCGACGAGCTGGGCATCACGCTGTATCTCGTGCCGGTGCCGCCCAAGGCGGCGGTCTACGCGGAAAAGCTGGACGAGTCCCTCGCCGGCGAGCCCGGTCCGCCGCGCCTCGACGTTGCGCACGAACAGTTCTACGAGCTGTTGCGCGACAAGGGCCTGACGGTCCTCGACCTGTTCCCGCACCTTTGGCGGGCTCGGGCGCAGGACGCCGAGGACGGGCCGATCTACTGCCGCACCGACGCCCACTGGTCGGGACGGGCGTGCGTGCTGGCCGCCGAGCGCCTGGCCGAGCGGATCACCGCCCAGGATTGGTACGCCGGCGCGGACAAGGGCGCCTACCGCACCCAGACACGGAAGGTCCGGATCGACGGCGACCTCCGCCGGCAGATGGCCGGCGAGAAGGTCCCGCCGGAGCGGCTTCCGCTGCGCTTTGTCGGCGTCGGAGACGACATGGAGCCGGTCCTGCCGGATGAGTCCGCCCCCGTGCTTCTGCTGGCCGACAGCCACGGGCTCGTGTTCCATTCCGGGTCCGACATGCACACGCGAGGCGCCGGCCTGGCCGACCAACTCGCCGCCGAGCTGGGCTTTCCCATCGACCTGCTGGCGGTGAAGGGCTCGGCCGCCACGCCCGCGCGGATTTCTCTCTACCGTCGCAGCGCCGCGACCCCGGACTACCTCGACGGCAAGAAGGTCGTCATCTGGTGCTTCGCCGCGCGGGAGCTGACGGAGTCCACCGGCTGGCGCCCGCTTCCGGTCCGCAAGGACTGACGCCGCCGGTCCGGCGCCGCGCGCCGGGACTCGCGTCGCCTCCGGAGTCCGCCAAGCCGTACGAGGTGAACCGCTATCGATTCCAAGCAACGCGTTCGTGCCGCCATCTCGCGCCGCGACGGGCGGCGGGTTCATCCTGGGGCCTGCAACGACTGGCTTGCCCCGGCTCGTCGTGCGGCCGGTGCGCGGAAGGTCGCGTCCGTCAAGCCGGTCGTGTAGCTTGTGTCCGTGTCAGGCCTCGCTTGCCTGCGTTGTCTTGCGGCGCGGATCAGCGCGCCAATCCCGAGAAAGGACACTATGGCTGCCAAGGACCCCTTCGCCGAGATCGCCGGCATTCGCAAGACCGCCAAGTCGAAGCTGCTGCATGAGCCGACGCCGCCGGAACTGCCGGACCGGACACTGCCCGCCCGGCACAATCCCCGGGCGACGTTCAAGCCGCAACGCAAGATCGACACCGCGGCGAAGCTCGACCGCGCCCTGGTGCGCATGCGGAAGCAATACGGCCGCTTCCTGGTGGAGGAGGCACCCGATTTCCCGAAGACGCGGACGGGGCGGGAACTCCGCCGCTTCGACTGGCGGATGGAGACGGACGAGGATCGCCGGAACATCGCCGCGGCGATGTCCGGGCGCGGCAACTGGCAGAGCGTGGCGATTCCTCACTATGGCGCCCCGACGGGCAAGGCCGCGGCGCTGTACCGAACGGAGTTCACCGTGACCGGGTCCATGCTGCGCCGCGGGGCCGTATTCGCCTGCTTCAAGGGCGTGGACTACATCGCGGAGGTGTACGTCAATGGGCGATTCGTCGGGCGGCACGAGGGCTTCTTCGCGCCGTTCGAGTTCGACATCACCTCGGCCGTGCGCACCGGCGAGAACGTGCTGCTCGTCCGCGTGATCAACGACGCGACCTGCAAGGGGAGCCCGTGCCAGTCGCACGGCGGCAAGCGCCTGCTGGGCGACAAGATCTACGCCGCCACGGGGCTCGGGTGGGACGAGCCCGAGGTCGGCTGGCATCACTGCCCGGCGGGGATGGGGATATACCATGATGTTGTGATCGAGGCCCGGCCGCCGGTTCACGTGCGGGACATTTTCGTCCGGCCGATGCCGGATCGGCCCGATGAGGCCGAGGCATGGATCGAGGTGTACTCGACTCTGGCCGAGACCCGGGAGATGACCCTCGAGCTGTCCGTATACGGCTCGAACTTCCGCAAGACCGTCTTCGAGGACCGGCCGTATCGCCCGGAGTACCCGCCGGGCCCGACCGTGAATTACTACCGGGTGCCGCTGCGGATCCCGAACGCGCGACGGTGGGAGCCGGAAGCGCCATGGCTGTACCACCTCCAGGTCGCGCTGCTCGATGCGAAGGGAAAGCTGCGGGACACTTCTGGCCGCCGGTTCGGCATGCGCACGTTTCGCATGGACGAGGCGGGCGAGCCGCGCGGGCGGATGTACCTCAACGGCCGCGAGATTCGCCTGCGCGGGGCCAACACGATGGGCCACCTCCAACAGTGCGTCGCCCGACGCGACTGGGACCAGCTACGCGACGACATCCTGCTGGCCAAGCTGTGCAACATGAACTTCCTGCGCATCACCCAGCGCCCGGTGCAGCCGGAGGTCTACGACTTCTGCGACCGGTTGGGGTTGATGACGCAGACGGACCTGCCGCTGTTCGGCTGCCTGAGGCGGAACCAGTTCTGCGAGGCCGTGCGCCAGGCCGAGGAAATGGAACGGCTCGTGCGGCCGTACGCGTGCAACATCATGGTCAGCTACATCAACGAGCCGTTCCCCGTCGGCGAGAACGTCAACAAGCCCCACCGCCAGCTCACGAGAGAGGAGTTGGAGGCCTGGTTTGAGGCCGCAAATCGCGCGGTGTGGCTGGCGAACCCCGACCGGGTCATCAAGCCGGTGGACGGCGATTACGACCCGCCCGCGCCGGGCCTGCCGGACAACCACTGCTACTGCGGCTGGTACAACGGCCACGGCGTGGACCTCGGCAAGCTGCACCGGGGCTACTGGCAGCGGGTCAAGCCGGGTTGGCGCTACGGCTGCGGCGAGTACGGTGCCGAGGGGCTGGACTTCATCGATCTGATGCGGGAGGAGTATCCTCCCGAATGGCTGCCCCGGACGCCCGAGGAGGAGGCGGACTGGTCGCCGGATGCAATCACCAGCGCCCAGACCGGCCGGTTCCACTACATGTGGTTCGACACGCAGCACCGGCTCGACGACTGGGCCGCCGCGAGCCAGGACCACCAGGCGCGTGTGACGCGATGGATGACCGAAGCCATGCGCCGGGACGACCGGATGGTGTCCAACGCCATCCACCTGTTCATCGATGCGTTCCCCTCGGGATGGATGAAGGCGATCATGGACTGTCGCCGACGCCCAAAGCCGGCGTACTTCGCCTATCGCGAGGCGCTGGCCCCGCTAGCCGCGAGCATCCGGACGGACCGATTCAGCTATTTCGCCGGCGAGGAGATGTGCTTCGAGCTGTGGCTGTGCAACGATCTCGACGAAGTGCCGGCCGGCGCGTCCGTTCGGTACCAGCTTCAGCTCGGCCGTGAGGTGGTCTTCGCGCAGCGGACCCGAGCCCGGATCGAGCCGTGCCGTGTGACGTTTCAGGGCTACCTGCGAATCCCCGCGCCCGAGGTGAACCGCCGCCGCACGGCCACGCTGCGCATGGCTGTGGCGGGCCGGGATGGCAAGGTGATTCACGAAACGGCCGTGGATTCGGAGCTCTTCCCCGCTGGCGGGGCGGAGCTGCCCGAGCGCGTCAAGGTGCTCGGCGGCGGCACAGCGACGGCGCTGGCACGAGAGCTGGAGCTGCGGGTCAGCCGCGCGAAGCCCCAGCGCGGCGACGTGATCCTGATCGGAGACTCGACGGCCTACAAGGCGAACCGCCGGGCGGTGGACGCGGCCGTGCGCGACGGGGCCACCGCCCTGTTCCTGGAGCTGCCCCCCGGTGAGTACGGCATCGGCGGCACGACGGTGACCGTCAAGGAGGCCGGAATGAACCCCCGGCACTTCGCCTCCCGGGCGACGGGGCATCGGCTGGTGCGGGGGTTCCGGCCGCTGGATTTCTTCTTCTGGTATGACTCGGCGGCGGGCTACGTCACTCCGATCCTCGCCACGACCTTCCGGGCCGAGGGGTGGACGCCGATCCTGGCGACGGGCGACGGCGACTGGGGCAGCGACTGGGGCCCCGCGCTGGCTGCGGCCGAGTTGCGGCGAGGCGAAGGCCGGTACATCGTCTGCCAGGTGGCGCTGGCGGGGCGCCTGGTCAATCCCGTCGCATGCCTCTTCGCCGAGCGCTTGATCGCCTCGGCACAGAAGGACTGACTTCGCAGCTCCGGCCGCCACGTGCCGTTGGGGCAGGGCAGGCGCGAGTCTTCCGATACGGTCTCTCTGCATCCTTGGAGCGTCTCCGGCGCACATCCTGGGAGCGCATGAGGAAGCCCCGCGCGAAACGGAGAGCCCCGGCGCCGCGCCATCCCATCGCGCTTGGACGCGGGACGTGCAGGCCCTTGCGGGCGGCCGGGGGGCATCCTACGATAGCTTCGCGAGCGGTGCGGGGCCGTGAACCGTCTTCGGGCGCGCGTGTCCGAGGCGCCGGCGCGAATCGCCTGGCCGCGGGGTCGGGCGGGGCCGTGTGGCCGGCTCATGCAGATTCACGGAGCGTCTAGCCACGGATGCGCTCCGGCGGAAAAGGAGCGGACAATGAATCTCAGCGATACCAAGTACTCCGGGTATGCACTGGTTCAGGAGATGATGGACACGGTGCAGGTGGTCAAGGGTTTCGACTGGACGCAGACGGGCGAGGTGTCCGAGGCGATCGGGCGCGCGGGCAGGGTTCTGTTCACCGGTGAGGGGTCCAGCCGCATCTTCCCGGCCAAGAACGCCATCCGCAAGGCGCTGACGTGGGGCGTCGCTCTGCACCTGGCCACGGACGGCTCGCGCCAGTCCGCCGAATACGACCTCGAGAAGTTCGCGGTGTGGTGCGCCTCGAACTCCGGGCGGACCAAGGAGGTGATCCTGCTGGCCAAGAAGCTGGCCGAGGAGGGCAACAATCTGCGATACGGCCTGACCGCCAACGAGGGCACGCTGCTGGCCGACGCGGTTACCCAGGCGTTTGTGCTGCGGTGCGGCTGGGAGCAGGCGGTCGCGGCCACCAAGAGCGTGGTCGAGCAGGCGTTGTTCTATCAGTCGATCCTGTGCCACGTGTCCGGGCGCGACATGTCCGCGGACCTCGCCGGGTTGGACGAGAAGATCCAAGAGGCGCTGACTCTGACAATCGACCCCGAGATCATCGCGAAGGCCGTCGCGTCGGAGACGAAGTACTTCGCTGGATACAACGACGGCGTCGCCGAGGAGCTGACTCTGAAGACCAACGAGATCACCCGCCGCAAGAGCGACTTCCTCGAGGGCACCTACGCGGTGCACGGGATCGAGGAGGTGATGGACCCGTCGGATCTCGTGGTTGTGATCGACCCGATCGAGGCCGAGATCGCCAAGTTCCAGGAGGTGCTCCTCCAAGGCGTCGGGCTGACGGTGGTGGCGATCGCAGATCGCGACACCCCGTTCCCGACGATCCGCGTTCCGGCGGCCGGCGAGATGGCCCCGTACGTGTACTTGTGTGCCGGCTGGAATCTGCTGGTGGAGATCGGTCTCGCGTTGGGCATCGACCTGGACAAGCCCGAGCGCGCCCGCAAGGTGGGCAACGAGCTGACCGAAGGCGCCGGGTAACGTCGGCATCCCGTCGGCGGTCGTCGCGTCCTCGGCGCGCGGAGCGCGTCCGTCGGTCCCGGCGAACGCCGAGGAACACGCGTTCGCGTCACGTAAGGAACCCATGCATGAAAGAGGTGCAAGTGCTGAAGCCCGCGGACCTCGGATGGGGGTTCATCCCGCCCGAGTTCCTGCCGAAGAACCGGGACGAATACTACCTTCGGAACCAGCAGGCGGCCCGGCCGGACGGCCACTGGCGGCGCCTGAAGGCCGAGGAGATCGAGGTCCTGGTACAGAACGGCAACACGGCCGACAACTGGGACGAGTTGCTCGTGGCCGACCCCTTCACGCCCCATCTGGTCCGCAACTGCATGTTCTCGGGCCTGGTGCGCGTCGGCCCGCTGCACGACGTGGTGCTGGAGCACCACAATTTGCGCGTTCCCGCGGGCCTGACGGACAGCCGGATTACCGCCTGCGACATCGGGGAGGATTCCGCGGTCCACAACGTGCGCTACCTCGCGCATTACATCATCGGCGACAATGTCATCCTCCAGAGCATCGACGAGATGCACACCACAAACCACGCCAAGTTCGGCAACGGCGTGGTGAAAGAGGGCGAGGACGAGGATGTCCGCATCTGGCTGGACCTGATCAACGAGACGGCCGGGCGAGCCGTCCTGCCCTTCGACGGCATGACCAGCGCCGACGCCTACATCTGGGCCCGATACCGTGACGACGCGAAGCTGCAGAAGCGCTTGGTCGAGATCACCCAGGAGCAATTCGACCGCCGCCGTGGGTTCTACGGCACGGTGGGCGACGCCTGCGTCATCAAGAACTGCCGGATCATCAAGGATGTGAAGTTCGGCGACTGCGCCTACGTCAAAGGCGCAAACAAGCTCAAGAATCTCACCGTCAACTCGAGCGAGGCGGAGCCCTCGCAGATCGGCGAGGGAGTGGAGTTGGTCAACGGCGTCATCGGGTTGGGCTGCCACATCTTCTACGGCTGCAAGGCCGTGCGTTTCGTGATGGGCAATAACGCGAATCTGAAGTACGGCGCGAGGTTGATCCACTCATACCTCGGCGACAACTCCACCGTCTCCTGCTGTGAGATCCTTCACAACCTGGTGTTCCCCGCGCACGAACAGCATCACAACAATTCGTTCCTGACGGCGACCATCGTGAAGGGGCAAAGCAACCTTGCCGCCGGCGCGACCGTGGGATCGAACCACAACTCGCGCGCCAACGACGGCGAGATCGAGGCCGGCCGGGGCTTCTGGCCGGGCCTGTGCGTGACGCTGAAGCACTCGTGCAGGTTCGCGTCCTTCACGCTGCTGTCGAAGGGCGACTACCCCGCCGAGATGAACATCACACTGCCGTTCTCGCTGCTCAACGACGATGTCACGCGCGGCGTGCTGGTGGTGATGCCCGCCTTCTGGTGGCTGTACGACATGTACGCTCTCGCGCGGAACACGTGGAAGTTCGGGACGAGAGACAAGCGAAAGACCAAGACCCAGAACATCGAGTTCGACTCCCTCGCCCCCGACACGGTGGAGGAGCTCTTCGAGGGGATGCGCCTGCTGGAGGTCTGGACCGCCAAGGCGGCGCTGCGGGCCGAAGGCAAGAGCCCGCGCGGCAAGGGCGCCGAACGGCTCGCGGAAATGGGGCGGGAGCACTTGATGGATGCCCCGGAGAGAACCGCCGGGCTGGTCGTTCTCGGCGAGGGCATGGAGAAGTCCCGCCGCGATACGGTCATCTCCAAGCCGCGGGAGGCCTATCACGCCTACCGGCAGATGGTGCACTACTACGCCGTGAAGAACCTGATGGCCTACCTGCGGGAACACCCCAAAGCGAAGCTGGCCTCCATGCGCCGCGCCTTGGCGGGCCCGCGGCAGAAGGAATGGGTGAACCTCGGCGGGCAACTGGTCCCCGACCCGGACGTGCAGGATCTCCTAGAGCGAATCAAGTCCGGGCGCCTGCGGACCTGGGGCCAGGTCCACGACGCCTACGACAAGCTGTGGGAGGCCTACCCCATGGCCAAGCGGCGCCATGCCTACGCGGCGCTGCTGGACCTCCACGGCTGGCAGACCCTCAAGCCCACGGACTGGCGGGCGGCCCTGGATGAGGCCGTGGAAATCCAGGAGTACATCCGGGACGAGGTCTACCTGTCGAGGAAGAAGGACTACGAGAATCCCTTCCGGCAGGCGACCTACCGCAACGCCGCGGAGATGAAGGCCGTGGTCGGCACGGCCGAGGGCAACAGCTTCGTCAAACAGATGCGCGCGGAGACGGAGGACTTCCGCCGATTGGCCAGGCGGATCAAACGCCGCGGCTGACGGCGCGTCCCGCCGCGGCGCCAGTTCCCATCGCAAGTAGCTTCTGTCCGGCTTCGCCCTTTACAGACCTTAAGGTCGGCGTTAGCGTAGGTACGTCTTGGAAGACAAGAGCAAGGGGTGGTATGAGACCTATCGTTTCGCATCTGCCGCATTGCGTGGCGGCACTGGCCTTGTTGTCATGCCCGTGTCTGGGAGATGACGGCATCGTCGCGGTCACGGTGCCGAGCCACGACGTGACGCTATCCTTCGTCCAGCCGGGCCGGGTGGTCGGAGTTTCCGTCGAGCCCGGAGATCCGGTCGCCAGCGGCGACGCCCTGGTACACCAGGACGACCAGCGGGAAGTGGTGGAGATCAAGAAGCAGGAGGCGGAGATCCGCAAGCAGGAGGCGGAGATCCGGAAGCAGGAGGCGGAGATAAAGAAGCAGCGCGTGGAGAGCGAGAAGCTCAAGGCCCAGGCCGAGGACACCATCCGCGTCGACGCGGCGCGGGCCCGGCGGGACCAGTCGCGCGTGGACCTGGCGAAACTCAAGGAGGCGGCGGAGCGCGGGGCGGCCACGGCCAAGGAGCTCCAGCACGCGGAGCTGGACGTTCGGATCGCGGAGCTGTCCTTGGCGCTGGCGGAGTTCGAGCGCGGCCAGGCGGGGTACGCCCACCGCCAGGCCCAAGTCGCGATCAAGCAGGCCGAGGCCGCGGTCGAGATGGCCGCGGTCGGGGTCGAGCAAGTCAAGCTGGCCGTGGAGCAGGCGAAGCTCCAGAGGGAGCGTCGCCGGCTCACCAGTCCGGTTGACGGCATCGTCGAGGAGGTGCTCGTCGAAAAAGGCGAGGCGGTCAACGCGCTGGACCCGGTGCTGCGAATCGTGCGGATCGACCCGTTGTGGATCGATGTGCCCGTTCCGCTGTCGCGCGCCGGCGAACTGGCCAGGGGCGGGGAGGTCGAAGTGCGGTTGGGCCTGGGCGAATCTTCCCCTCGCCGCACCGGGCGGATCATCCACGTCGGCGCCGTGGCGGATGCGGCCAGCGAGACGCTCGCGGTTCGCGTGGCAGTGAGCAATCCGGACCGCCGGCCGGCCGGCGAGGCCGTCCGCGTCCGGTTCCCGCGGGAAGAGACCAAGGACGGCCCGGATGCCCCCGCCACCGAATCGGCGGAGCGTCCGAGCCCCGAAAACGACAGCGACGAGGAGTGACGCAATGGTGGACAACGGACAGACCGGCCCCGCCGGCGACAGCGGCGAGCCGATGACGGAGCAGGCCCGGCAGCAGACCGGTCAGCAGCAGGTGCAGATCCGGGTGGACGAGCGGAACCTGACGACCTCCTACGCCAACGGCTTCCGCACCAACGCCACGGCCGAGGAGGTCATGCTGGACTTCGGGCTCAACGTGGCCCGCCCGACGAACGAGCAGCAGCCGGTGATCACCTTCGAGGTCAGCGAGCGGGTCATCTTGAGCTATCCCTCGGCCAAGCGGCTGGCGATCACACTGAGCCAGTTGATCCGCCGGCACGAGGAGCAGTTCGGCGAGCTGGAGCTGGACGTCAACAAGCGCCGGCGGGACACCGAGTAGAACTGTGCGGAGGGCGATCTGAAGCGATGGCCGTGGAACGGACACATGCACGGCTTCCGGATCGCGCGGAGCCGCAGGAGCCGTTCGGCGACTGGGCGGAGCGGCTCCGGGACTTCGACGGGCCGCCGGAGCAGTTCCTCGCCGAGCTTCTGGCGTCGCAGTGCCGGCGCGAGGGGGTCACCGCGGGGGCCGTGCTGCGCCGGGACGACCAGGGACGCGTCGGCGTAGTCGCCGCCCATCCTCCGCTGAGCCGGGACTCGTCACCGCCGCACTGGCTCTCCGAGGCGGCCGAGCACGCCCGACAGGCCGGGCTCGGTTCGAGCGCGCACCCGCTGCACCGCCAGGAGGACCTCTACGGCCAGCCGGCGCGCCGGCACATCGTGTTGATCCCTCTGCCCGGCAGCGACTCGACGGTCCGTGGTGTCACGGCCTTCCTGGTCGAAAGCCGCGACCCGGACGCCCTGCGCGCCGCGCGCGAGCGCCTGGAGCTGACCGGGCCGCTGCTTTCGCTCTACGAGATGCGGCAGACGCTCCAGCGCCGCAACGCCGATCTCCGGCAGCTTCGCTCGGGTATGGAGGTCCTCGCGGCCGTGAACGAGCGCACGCGGTTCCGCTCGGCCGCCATGGCGGTCTGCAACGAGATCGCCTCCCGTTGGGGCTGCGAGCGCGTGGGGCTGGGACTGCTCAAGGGACGGTACGTGCAGCTCAAGGCGCTGAGCCACACGGAGAAGATCAGCCGCAAGATGAAGCTCGTTCAGGACATCGAGGCCGCGATGGAGGAGTGCCTCGACCAGGACGTGGAGGTGCTGCACCCTTCGGGTCCGGAGGACACGTTCGTCAGCCGTGCGGCCGGGGAGCTGTCCGAGGCGCAGGGCCGAACGAACGTGCTGTCGCTGCCGTTGCGCCGCGAGGGCGAGCCGGCGGGCGTGCTCACCGTCGAGCGGTCCGCGGACCGATCGTTCACGCCGGCGGAGGTGCTGTCTTTTCGGCTGGCGGTCGACCTGCTGACGCCGCGCCTGCTGGAGCTGCATGCTCACGACCGCTGGTTCGGCGCGCGGGCCGCCACGGCGACTCGAACGGCGCTCGGGCACGTGGTCGGGCCTCGGCACACATGGGCGAAGCTGCTGGCGCTGGCGGTGCTGGGGGTGCTGGCCTTCCTGGTGTTCGCGAAGGGCGACTACACGGCCGACGGCACGTTCATGCTCCAGTCGGACGAACGGCAGGTCGTCTCGGCGCCGTTCCAGGCCCGTCTGGCGGAGGTCCGGGTGCGCCCCGGCGACAGCGTCCGGGCCGACGGCCTGCTGGGCGAGCTGGATACCGAGGAACTCGAGGGCAAACGGCTTGATGCGAAGCTCCGGCAAAGCGAGCACCTCAAGCAGGCCAAGGCGGCCCGCGCCCGCGCCGCCAACGCGGCGACGCGCCCGGAACGGGACGAGGCGATCGCGGAGGCGGAGCTGGCGGAGATCCGGGCCCGCAAGATCGAGGCCGAGGTCCGGGAATTCGACCGGAAGCTCGCCCAGGCGCGCATGTCCGCTCCGATGGGGGGCACGGTCATCAGCGAGGACCTGACAAGTAAGTCCGACCCGGTCGTCGAGAAGGGCGAGCCGCTGTTCGAGATCGCCGAGCTGGGCGCGATCTACGCCGAGCTCAGCATTCCCGAGGACGAGATCGGCGAGGTCCGCGAGGGCCTGCGCGGCGAGTTGGCCCCGGCGGCCTTCCCCGATCGGAAGATCGGCTTCACGGTCGAGCGGATCTTGCCGGTGGCCGAGGCGGTTGAGGAGGGCAACGTCTTCCGCGTGCGGCTCCGACTGGATCGCCATGCCGACTGGATGCGCCCCGGAATGGAAGGTGTCGCGAAGGTCCATCTCGGCCGGCGGAGCTACGCGTGGCTCTGGTCGCGTCGTCTGGTCAACTGGGTCCGGATGAAACTCTGGCTGTAGCCGGCCGGGAGCGGAGGAAGCCGTCGTGCCGGTGGATCGTCCGACATTCAGCGAATCTTGGCATCGCGTCGCCTCGCTGCGCCCGCGGCTGCGGGCGGGGGCGCAGGTCCATCGCCAGCACTTCCGGGGGCGGATGTGGCACGTGCTGCAGGACCCGGCCAGCAACGATTACTTCCGGCTGAGCGAGTCGGCCTATCACTTCGTCGCGCTGCTCGACGGGCGGCGGACCGTCCGCGACGCCTGGCGGATCTGCGAGGACCAACTCGGCGACGCCGCGCCCACGCAGGGCGAGGCGATCCAGCTCCTCGGTCAGCTCTATACGTCCAACCTGCTGATGGCCGAGCTGGCCCCCGACGCGGAGGGTCTGCTGAAGCGCTACCGCAAGCGGCGCGCCCGCGAGGTTCAGGGCTACCTGACGAGCTTGCTGTTCGCCCGCATTCCGCTGATCGACCCGGATCGGTTCCTCGAACGCTGGGTCGGCGTGTTCGGGCGAGTGTTCACCTGGCCGGGCCTGATCGTATGGCTGGCGCTGCTGGCCACGGCCGGGTACTTCCTGGCCGGGCGGACGGGCGAGCTGGTCGGTCGGACCGATTCGCTGTTCGCGGCGGCCAACCTGCCGCTGCTGTATGCGGCGCTGGTGGTGACGAAGGTCTGCCACGAGTTCGGCCACGGCTTCGCGGTCAAGCGGTTCGGGCGCGTCACGGGCACGAGCGGCGAGGTCCACACCATGGGCGTGATGCTGCTGGTGTTCATGCCGCTGCCGTATGTGGACGCCTCCAGCGCATGGGCCTTCCGCCGCAAGCGCCATCGTGTCGTCGTCGGCGCCGCGGGTATGCTCGTCGAGCTGGCCATCGCCGCCATCGCCGCGATCGTCTGGGCCCACACCGGCCACAGCGCCTTGCGCGGCGTGTGCTACAACATCATGTTCATCGCCAGCGTCTCGACGCTGCTGTTTAACGGCAATCCGCTGCTCCGCTACGACGCGTATTACATCCTCTCGGACCTGCTGGAGATCCCCAACCTCGCCCCACGCAGCCGGCAATACCTGATGTACCTTGTCCGGCGGTACGTATATGGAGCGAAGCGACTCCAGAACCCCGCCCACACGGCCGGGGAGCGGGCCTGGTTCGTCTTCTACGGCATTGCCTCGACCGTCTATCGCACATTCATCTTCGCGATGATCCTGCTGTTCGTGACGGATCGGCTGCCGAGGCAGTTCGCCCTTGTGGCCGCAGCTTGCGCGGTCCTGGCCGCGTTCATGTGGCTCTGCGTCCCGCTCGGCAAGTTCGCGAAGTACCTGGCGACGAGCCAGGAACTCGCGCGAACGCGGCCGCGGGCCGTGGCGGTGACCGCACTGGTGATCCTCGCCGTCGTCGCGGCCGTGGGGGCGATTCCAGCGCCGGACCGCGTGAAGGTCGAGGGCGTCGTTGAGCCGGTCGATCTGACGGAGATCCACGCCCGCGAAGGCGGCTTCGTCGAGGGCTGGGCCGGGGAACCCGGCCGCGTTCCGGAAGGCGCTGTCCTGGCGGAGTTGCGCGAGGAGCAGTTCGACATCGACCTTGCACGGCTTCAGGGACGACTGGCGGAGCTGAAGCGCAAACGTAGCGCGGCGCGAGCGCCCGGCACCGGCGATACGGCCGCTCTACCGGTGATCGAGGACTACATCGTCCAGACTCGCGAGGAGATCGCCCGGCTCCAGCGGCGGAAGGCCGACCTGCGGGTCACCGCGCCGGGCGACGGCTTGTGGGTTCCCGAGCGGCGAGAGGGCATGGTCGGCCGCTACGCTGAGCCGGGGGAGAAGCTTGGTCGCTTCATTGACTTGTCGGACGTCCGCGTGCTGGCCGTGGTCGACCAGGCGGACAAGCGCCTGCTGGACGATGCGGGCGACCGCGTGGAGATCCGCGTCCGCGGCCGTCCCGAGGTCCACACGTACGGGCGGCGGACGAAGACACTGCCGGTCGGCACCCGCAAGCTGCCGTCGGCGGCGCTGGGCTACGCGGCCGGGGGCACCATCGCGACCGACCCCGAAGACCGAGAGGGCACGCGCGCGGCCGAGCCGGTCTTCCAGGTCCGCGTCCGTCCGGAAGGGCGTGCCGAACTGCGGCCGGGCCAGCGCGTGGTGCTGCGGTTTGAGACCGGCCGAAAGCCCCTCGCCGTGCAGTGGTGGCATTCCCTGCGGCGGCTCGTGCAGCGACGCTTCAAGATCTGAGCCGACATGACCGCGGCATCCAGCACAACCTGGCGCATGCTTGCCCAACGGACGCCCGCGAAGGAACTGCCGCGCGGGCTCGACGCGATCTGGGACAAGGCCGGCGGCTGGACGCGGCGCTTCGCAAGCCGAACGGGCCGCTTCCTCCATCGCGCCCGGCGCGTGGTGAGTTGGGAGCAGCACTTCGCCGATCTGTCCGATGCCCGGTTGCGGGAGGACGCCGGCGAGATGCACGCCCTGTTCCGCCGCGGGCGGGACCGCGCCGACGACTTGGAGCGGGCCTTCGCGCTCGTCCGCGAGGTCGCCTTCCGCAAAATCGGCGAGCGCCCGTTCCCCGTGCAGGTGGCCGGGGCTCTGGCGCTCGAGGCCGGGTGCGTCGCCGAGATGGCCACGGGCGAGGGCAAGACGCTCGCGGCCACGCTGCCGGCGACGGTGGCCGGCTGGCGCGGGCTCGGCTGCCACATCATCACCGTCAGTGACTACCTCGCCCAGCGCGACGCCGAGTGGATGGGCGCGATCTACGGCTTCTGCGGGCTGCGGACCGCCCACGTCGAACAGGAGATGGACCCCGCCGCCCGACGCGCCGCCTACGCCGCCGACATCACCTACCTGACCAACAAGGAGGTCACCGCCGACTTCCTGCGGGACCGGCTCGCGCTCGGGCGGCTCCGCACGCTGCCCGAGGCGCTGCTGGCGCAGATCGACGCCGGGCACGCCGACGGTGCCGACCGGCTCGTGCAGCGCGGCTTGGCCCGTGCCATCGTGGACGAGGCGGACTCCGTGCTCATCGACGAGTCGGTCACCCCGCTGATCATCTCCGGCGAGGCCCCCAACCCCGAGCAGGCGGAGGCATTCGGCCAGGCGGCCGAGGTGGCCGACCAACTCACGCCCGGTCGCGACTACCGCACGGATGACCGCTACCGCGAGGTCAACCTGACCGCCGGCGGCCGGCGCCGGCTCGCCGAGCTGACCCGGGACCTCGGCGGCATCTGGCGGGGCACCCGCCGGGCCGAGGAGCTTGTTGTGCAGGCCCTCACGGCCGGGAGCTTCTACCGGCGGGACCAGCAGTACGTCGTCCAGGACGAGGAGGTCGTGATCGTCGATGAGTTCACCGGCCGGCTCATGCCCGACCGCGAGTGGCGCGACGGACTGCACCAGCACGTGCAGGCCAAGGAAGGCCTGGAGGTCCAGTCGCCCAAGGACACCTACGCCCGCATCAGCTTCCAGCGGTTCTTCCGGATGTACCGCAAGCTCAGCGGGATGACGGGCACGGCCGTGGAGGGTCGTCCGGAGTTCTGGAGCATCTACCACCTGCCGGTCGTCGTGGTGCCCACGAACCGCTCGTGCGTCCGCCGCCGGGCGCCCGACCGCGTGTTCGCCACCGAGGCGGCCAAGTGGCGGGCCATCGTCGAGCGGATTCGCGCCATGCATGAACGGGGGCGGCCCGTGCTGGTGGGCACGCGGAGCGTGGGCGCCAGCGAGCGGCTCAGCCGCCTGCTCGCCGAGCCGGGGCTCGAACACCAGGTCCTAAACGCCGTCCGACACGCCGAGGAGGCCCAGATCATCGCATCCGCCGGCACGCGCGGGCGCATTACCGTCGCGACGAACATGGCCGGGCGCGGCACGAACATCCGACTCGGCGCGGGCGTCGAGCAGCTCGGCGGCTTGCACGTGATCGCCTCGGAGCGGCACGAGGCGGGGCGGATCGACCGGCAGCTCTACGGCCGCTGCGCGCGCCAGGGCCAGCCGGGAAGTGCCGAGGCCATCGTCTCGCTGGAGGATGAACTCGTCCGCCGCCACGCCCCGCGGGCCTCGGCCGTGCTGCGGGCCCGGTTCGGCACGACGGATCGGGAAGTGTCCTCCCCCCTGACCCGCCGCGTGTTCGACGCCGCCCAGCGCCGCGCCCAGCGGCTGGCGCTGCGCCAGAGGAAAGGCGTGCTCCAGACCGACAACTGGCTGGATGAGCACCTCGGCTTCGCCGGCGCCGAGGGCTGAGGCCTACGGACCGGAAGACCCGTCGGACGCCTTCGTCGCCGGCAGCGCGATCTCCACACGCGGCAGATTCAGCAGCGTCCCCGTCTCGCGGGCCAGCTCGACCAGCGCGACGTTGTAGTCTTGCCGGGCTTGCAGCTCGCGGCGCCGCGCCTCGGCCAGCGTCTCCTGCGCCTGGAGCTTCACCAGGATGAACTCGGGCGTCAGCACGCCGCGAATCTCCTCCGTGTCCTGGATCGCCTGAAGCTGCACCTCCGCCGAGGCGATGGCCGCCCGCTCCACGCGGATCCGCTCCCGCGCGACCCGTGCCGCCCGCAGTCGCTCGTTGACCCGCACGGCGAGCTTGTCGGCCGTGTCCTGCAGCCGCGTGATCGCCTGCATCCGTTGCAGGCGTGCGCGGTCGACCGCGGCCAGCCGCGCGCGGTTGCCCAGCGGATACTCGAACCGGAGCCCGATCGTGTGCCCGACGTAGTCCAAGGTCCCGATCTTCTCGCCCGCCTCGTGCACGGATGCGCCGAGTCCGTGGATCCGGCTGGATGCCGTCAGGTCCAGCCGGGGCAGTGCCTGGTTCTCCGCCACGTCCAGCCGGATGTCGGCCGCCGCGATCTGCTCACGGGCCTCGGCGAGCACGGGGCTGTGGTAGAGCGCCTGGAGGAGCTGATCCTGCCGGTCCATCTCGACCGGCTCGGCCGCCATCGCCGTCGTCGGCTCGATGCGCACGTGCTCCGCTGGCGACAGTTCCGGGTGCGACAGCAGACGGGCCAGCTCGTCCTCCACGTCCGCCACGCGCTTCTCCGCCAGCAGCAGCGACTCCTGCCGCGCGTGCAGCGCCGCTTCCGTCTGCTTGATCTGAACCGACGTGGCGTCCAGCTCCGCCCGCGCTTGCAGCCGCTCGAGCGTCGCGCGCGTGCCCGCGACCAATTCCCGCTGAATCGTCACGTCGCCGCGGGCCTGCACCAGGGACCAGTACGCGGCGTACGTCGCCGCGACGGTCTCCTCCACCGTCCGCCGGAATGCCGCGAGTTCCTGCCGGTAGGTCACGCGGGCCAGCCGCAGCCGCGCCAGGTTGACTTGCGGCCAGGCGTTCCGCAGCAACGGCTGGCTCAGCTCGACCGTCCCCGCCTGCTCGTACCTCGGCTGAAGCGTCCGGGTGATCACGTCATCCCGCGTGCGGCTCAGGGCCCAACTGAGCGTCCACTCCCCGCCCGTCGGCAGCTTCTGCGACAGGCCGCCCTCCGCCAGCACCAAGTCCGACAGCCCCCCGCCCGCGGTACTGTCCGTTCGCTCGTCCCGCTTGTCCCGGCGGGCCTCGGCAAAGACCAGCAGGTCGAACTCCGCGGCCGCCTCCCGCACGTCCCGACGCGCCACGGCCGGGTTGAACGCCGCCACGCCGATGTCCGTGCTTCCGACCAGGACATGGACCACCGCCTCCTCCAGCGAAAGCCGCACGCTCTTCATGCCGTGGCCCGAATCCATCGCGATATCGAGCGGCGGCAGCTCCGTGGTCGCGGCCGGGCGATACGGCGCAAGCCCGCCGTCCTCGCGCGCCTGCGGCATGCGATCGACCATCAGCCGCTGGTAGCGCCCGATGAACCCGTGCGCCGGCTCGCCGGCGTCGATGCAGCCGGCCAGAAGAAGCGACGGTAACAGGATGATGTACAGCGCGGCCTTCAAGATGGCGTACTCCCTGCCCGGACCACAGTTGCGCTCGATGATCGCCGGGTCAAGACCCTATCGCGATCATCCCCGGAGAACAAGCCCGGCTCCGGCCGCGGGTTGCGTTCGCCTAGCGTGTGCCCAGCGGGTGTGCGGAGGCATGCCGCATGCCGAAGCCGCGAGGACGAGACAAGCCCGCGGGTAGATACGCCCGCCGCGGCGGGTTGACCGCGCGAGGCGATGGCGGCCTTGCCGGGACCCCTCCCCTTGCGCGTGACTGAGCGAAGCTTCGCGGAGCGGCTCTACCGAACGGGCCGCACGACGAGATTGCTCCCGCTCAGCCGCACGATCTTCACTTCCGCGCCGCGTTCGATCATGCCGCTCTCGGCCACGGCGTGGATGCGTTTTCCGTCGACGCGGATCGCCCCGGCCGGGCGGAGCGGGGTCTCGGTCTTGGCGGTCATGCCGACGTAATCGTCGTACGTCTCGACGTTCGGGTTGCTTGCGCCGCTGGTGTCCTCGGGCTCCTTGTTGAGGAACAGCTTCCGCCCGGCCGTGGTGCGAGGCAGCACGCGGACCATCACCATGAAGTAGCCCGGCACGGCCAGCACCGATCCGACGATCAGCGCGATGCCGAACGCCTTGTGGATCGTCCAGCCGAAGTAGACGGCCACCGCCAGCGCCCCCGCCCCGGCTACCGACAGCAGCCCGAACGACGGCGTCAACATCTCCGCCAGGAACAGAAGCATCGCCAGCAGGATCAGCCCGATGATGATGGCCAGCGTGGACCCCAACGACAGCGCGATCATGTCTCACTCCGCTCTTGCACCGGCTCGACGAGCAGCCGGTTGCTGTCTTTGCGCAGTACGCGAACCTTCGCCCCGGCGGGGATCATGTCGCCCTCCGAGCTGGCGTTGAGCAGATCCTCGCCGATGCGGACCTTCCCGACGGGGCGGCAGGGGCCCTCGACCGTGCCGACGTCGCCGACCTGCACGCGGGACATCGGCGAGCTCTCGTCCACCGGCGGGCCGTCGTACTCCCGCCCGGGCGGGGCGAGAACCAGCGGCCGGGCGCCGGGAATTCGTGGCAGGTAGCGCGCGCCCACGAACATTGCGACCACCCCGAGGACGAACCCCGCCCCCAGCGCCAGCACCCCGCGCTCGAACAGCCGCCAGTCGAGGGCCGTATCCGGGATCGGCAGCTCACTCGGTGCGTTCGCCACGACCATGGCCACCAGCCCCACCACGCAGCAGATGATGCCCGAGATTCCCGCGATGCCGAAGCCGGGGATCACGAAGATCTCGACGCCGATCAGGACGACGCCGAGGATGAACAGCCCCACCTCCCACCACGCCGCCAGGCCGATCAGGTATCGGCTGCCGAAGAGGATCGCGAAGCACAGGATCGCCAGCGCACCCGGCACGCCGAAGCCCGGCGCCTGGAACTCCATGTACAACAGAAACATGCCGCCCATCAGCAGGATACTCGTGACGACCGGCGAGGTCAGGAACGCCACGAGATCCTCGGACCATGTGTCCTCCAGCACGATCAACTCGCCCGCGACGTTGTAGCGGCGCCTGAGTTCCTCGGCCGAGTCGAGAATGTGCTCCGCGAAGCCCAGGCGGACCGCCTCCCTCGCCTTCATCGTGACCAATTCGTCCTCGCCGTCGACGGTGGCCAGATACTCCCATTCCCGCTCGGCCTCCCGGGCCTCGTCGCGCTCGCTGTCGATCTTCCGGCCGGGCGCGCCGGCCACACGATCGCGCCACTGCTCAGCGTTGACCAGCGCCAACCGGACCGTGCCGCGTCGGCGGATGAGCCACACCTCGTGGGTGATGGTGATCATCGCTTCGCACAGGGCGACGTTGTAGCCGCCCTGTTCGGCGAGAACGCGAATCTTCGCCCGCATGGCCGATTCGATCTTGCCGCGTTCCTTCTCGGGGATCTTCTGCAGGCCCCCCTGCGGGCTGACAAGGATCGGCATGGCGTCGCCGATCGTGGAATCGTTGGACAAGACGATCTCGTCGCAGGCCAGCGAGATGATGGCCGCGGCGCTGAAGGCCTCGGGGCGCACCCACGCGACCGTCCGGATGCCCGCCAGGTCCTGCTGGATGATCCGGATGATCTCCTCCATCGCCGCCAGGGCCCCGCCGGGGCTGTCCATCTCGAAGATCACGAGCTGGGCGTCTCGCCCCTTGCACAGCGATACCTTGCGTCGAATGGCATCCACCAGCGTGCTGGTGATGGGCTCCTTGACGGGAATCACGAAGGCCCGCTCGACGCGATCCGGCAGCTCCGGCCGGGGCTCGGGCGGCCGGGGGCGGAACGTGTCTTCCGGGATGAGCCGCATCCAGAGCTTCTCGCTGGACGAGCCGGTGTCCGCGGCCTCGTCGGCCGGGGGCGTCGCCGGGCTCTCGGGCTCGGCGATGGCGCCGGCGAGGCCCAAGGCCAGGCAAAGCCCGGCGATCGTCATGCGGACGCGTTTCGGCCCTACTGTCATGTGCGGTGCCCTGTCGTGACTGGGAACGCCCGCTATTGTATCCTGCGGTGGCGAGGGCCACAACAAGGCCCACGCCCGACCGAATGCCTGCCCCCGCGCCATACCGCCCGATCGTGCTGGCCTCGGCCAGCCCGCGACGCCGCGACCTGCTCGCCGCCGCGGGCATCGACTTCGAGGTCGAGCCGCCGCCGGTCGAGGAGCCGCGGCACCTGGCGCCCGGTCTGACCCCCGCGGCGCAGGCGGCCGCGTTGGCGTACTTCAAGGCCCGTGCGGTGGCGGACGGCCGCCGGGAGCGGACGGTCCTGGCGGCCGACACGATCGTCGCGGCCGGGGGTGAGGTCCTCGGCAAGCCGACAGACGCGCACGACGCCCGCCGCATGCTTCGGCTGTTGTCGCACAACCGGCACGAGGTGCTCACGGGCGTGGCGCTGCTACTGCCCGACGGGCGGCGGCGCGTCGAGTGCGATGGAACGGTCATCACCATTCGGCCGATGACGGACGAAGAGGTCGAGGCCTACGTCGCCTCCGGCGAGTGGATCGGCAAGGCGGGCGGCTACGCGATCCAGGAGACCGCCGACCGGTTCGTCACCGCGGTTGACGGCAGCTTCACCAACGTCGTGGGGCTGCCGATGGAACGCGTGGAGCGAATGCTCCGCGAAATGGGAGTGCCGCGAAATGCGAGCGAGGGCGTGTAACCGGATCGCGTGGCGCGCGGCGGCGCTGGCGTTGCTTCTCGCGGCCGCCGGCTGCGAGGACGAGTCCGAGCCGGGCGGGGTGGAGCCGCCGCCGGAGCCCGAGGGCCCCCGCGTGCGGATCGCGTCCGGCACGTGGCGCGTTCGGCTGGCGAGGGATGACGAATCCCGCACCAAGGGGCTCGGCGGCGTGACCTACCTGCCGGAGGACGAGGGGATGCTGTTTCTCTTCGAGCGGGCCGAGGCGGATCGGGCGTTCTGGATGAAGGACTGCCGGATCCCGCTGGACATCTGCTTCCTGGACGCCGACCGGCGGGTGGTGCAGGTGGCTACGCTTCCGGCTCCGCCGCCCGGCACGCCGCGCCATCGCATCCCCCGCGTGGAGTGCCCCGAGCCGACGAAGTACGTGCTGGAGGTCCGAGCGGGCGCCCTCGGCCGTGCGGGCGTGGGGGTCGGCAACGTAGCGGAGTTCGTGAACATCCCCTGACTCGTTTACTGGGTCACTCGTTGACTCGGGACCGAGTCGGGCTCGGCCGGGAAGCGCGGGGAGGTCAACGGGTCAACGAGTCAACGGCTCCCTAAACCTCCGCCGCGGCATGGACGATGAAGCCATGGGGACCGGCGTCGTCGGCCGCCCCCAATTCGCGCGAGGAGTCTATGCACGTAGCGACCAAGAGCAGGATTCTCTGGCTCAGCGAGGACGGGCCTCCGGAGAACGTTCGCTCCGCGCTCGAGCCGGACTGGGAGCTTGCCCCGGCCGATGCCTCGAGCCCGCTGAGCGGGCAGCTCGACGGCGCAGCCCTGGTCGCGATCCGTCCCGACGGGCGGGCGGACGACCCGCGCTGGCTCGATTCCGTCCTGGACGAGCTGCGCCGAACCGACGCCGTCGGCGTCTTCCTGCTGCCGCCCGCGTCGCGCGTGGCGTGGGGCACGCTGACCGGACGCGGCGGCAACCACCTGTGCGTGTCCGACGAGGCGCCGCGCGAGGAGCTGGCCGCCTCGCTGCACGCGGCCGCGGCGCTCCAGCCGGCCATCCGCGAGCTTCAGGCCGAGTTGGCCGCCTCACGCGCCATCGCGTCGGGCGGCGAGGATATCGACGAGGAGCTTCGCCTCGCCGCGCGGCTCCAGCGGGACTTTCTGCCGCACCGCCTGCCCGAGGTCGGCCGCGTCCGGTTCGACGTGCTTTTCCGACCGGCCGGGTGGGTCAGCGGAGATATCTACGACGTCACGCGCCTCGACGAGACGCACGTCGGCTTCTACGTCGCCGACGCCATCGGCCACGGCATGCCCGCGGCGCTGCTGACGATGTTCATCAAGAAGGCGCTCCAGATGAAGCGCATCGCCGGGCATACCTACGAGCTGGTCCCGCCGACGGACGCGCTGGCCGGGCTCAACGCGGACATCTGCGAGCAGGACCTGAGCAGTTGCCAGTTCTGCACGGCCGTGTACTGTACCGTCAGCGTTCCGGACCTCACGGTGCAGTACGCGCGGGCAGGCCACCCCGAGCCGATCATCCTGCGCGCCGACGGCGGAACGGACGTGCTGACCGAAGGCGGCTGCCTGCTCGGCGTGTTCCCGGATGAGGCGTTCCCCGGCGGGCGCGTTCAACTCCGCCGCGGGGACCGCATGCTGCTCTACAGCGACGGGCTGGAGGAAGTCCTCGGCCGCGGCGAGGAGGGGCACGTCGCGCGGGCGATGGAAATTCTGCCCGATTACCGCGGCGTGAATCGGCAGGCGATGCTGAGCGACATTTCCGAGCGGATCGATCGGGCCAGGCGCGACCATGGCCCGTGCGACGATATCAGCGTCGTCGTGCTGGACGTCGAGTAGCAGTTCGTCCGCACATGCGTGTTGACCCCCGCCTCGTCGGCGGACACAATGGCCGCTCTGCCCGCAGGGCTCGAGGACCATGCCCCCGAAGAACTCCGAAAAGCGGACGAACCCTCTGATCGCGCTGATCCTGGCCTGGCTGGTGCCGGGCGCGGGGCACGTGTACGTCGGTCGGCTGACGCGCGGGTTGGTCATCTTCGTGGTCGTGCTGGGGATGTTCTGGTCCGGCGTGGCGATGGGCGGGGCCCTGACGGTGAACCGGGCGGCGGAGAGGTGGTGGTTCATCGCGGACATGTTCGCGGGCATCAGCGGCCTTGCGGCCTGGCGGATCTCCGAGCACACACTCGACCTCGTCCTAGATGAGGAAGACCTGGCTCCGCCGGTACCCCCCGAAACGGCCGGGGCATTCCATCGCAACACGCCGGTCGACGCCGCCCTGGCCGAGCGGAACCTTGCGTTGACGGCCCCCACGGCGACGGTGGCCCGCGCCTATGCCGGCGTGGCGGGGCTGATGAACCTGATGTGCATATTCGATGCCGTGCTGCTGTCCCTGATGGGGCGGTATGGGGAGCCGGCCGGTCCGCAGGTCCGCGGCGAGCGGACGGGGGAGGAGAGCGATGGCGATGACGGCTAGCTTGTTCTACCATCCGATGCAGCTCTCCACGGGCCTGGTGCTGTGGCTGGTCATTCCGCTGGCGATCGGCGTGGCTGTGATCTACAAAACGATTCGGATAGGGAACTTGCGCTCGCTTCCGCTCCAGGCGGCGGCGTTGGTGGGGTACATCCTGGGCGGGCTGGCGGTGCTTGGCCTGGGGCTGTATCTTATTCAGGAATACTGGCCGTAGGGCTGGGCTCGAGCGCGTCAAAGGGGAAAACCAGAAAAATCCGGGGATCGGCACTGGATTTACAGATTGACCGCAATTTCGCCGCACCGTCCGCCGTAGAATAACGTAGAACGCTTAGACGATTTGTGCGTCTAAGGACAGTAGAGCAATGAAGTTCGAACGAATACTTGTTGACATAGAGACGCAGCACGACTTCTTCCATCCAGGCGGCAGCTTGTACACGCGCGAGGCGTCGAAGCGCGCGCGGAGGATCTACCGCCTGTTTCAGTGGGCGGGTCGGAACCAGGTGCCGATCATCAGCACGGTCCTGCGGGTGCGGCGCGGTGAGCGCGGCCCTCTGGCGGATGTTCCGCATTGTGTCGAGGAGACCGAGGGCGAGCGGAAGCTGCTACGGACGGTCCGGCCGAAGCGGATCAACCTCGGAATGCGCAACGTGACGGATGTGCCGCACAACCTGTTCGAGGAGTACGAGCAGGTGATTTTCGAGAAGCGGCACACGGACATGTTCCAGCACGCGGCGGCCGAGCGTCTGATTACGGATATCGACGAGGCGACCTTCGTCATCTGCGGTGCGGGGATGTCGCGTGGTATCGTCGAGGCGGCGGTGGGCCTGCGCAACCGCGGGCACGGCGTAATCCTGGCCGAGGATGCGGTGTTGGCCGTCGACCCGGATCGGGCCGCCATGGCCCACGACCGGATGGAGGCCAAGGGCGTCGTGCCGGCGCGAACGGAAAGCATCGTCGTGCCGGTCAAGCGGAAGCGCCGCCCGCTGGTCACCGTGCCGCCCGAGCTGTTCGAGACGCCCTGGAAACGGTAGCGTCGGAAGGCCCAGGGCCTCACCCCGACACATTCTCGCGTACACTCGTGTGCGCCGCCACGTCTTCACGGGCAGCAGCCGCGTTGCGGCATCACGAGCTCGGCGTTGGCTTGGGGCGGCTGGGCGTGACCCGTCCGCTGCTCGGGGTAGATCAACTCATCGACGGCGAAGCCGCGCCGGCGGGCCTCGCCCCGCAGGTCATCCAGCACGGCCGGGGGCAAGTGCTTCTCGCGCGCAAGGATCCACAGGTACGACCGGTTCGAGCCGCAGACCAGGGCATGCTCGTAGTCCCCGTCGAGTACGATCACGTGATACCCGCTCCAGAACGGGCGGAAGAAGCTCACCTCCAAGCTCGCCACGTCGGCCCGGCCGCGCGGGCGGGCGACGCCCTCGGCCTCGCCCCACTCGCCGGTTTCGGTGTCATAGCCGCGATTGACCACGCGGATCAGCCCGTCATCCCGGCGCGAGTACTCGGCTGTGACGTGGCTCAGCCCGCGTTCGAAGGGGTGATCCAGCCGGGCGATCTCGTACCACGTGCCGAGGTAGCGATCGAGCTCGAAGCCCCCCACCGGCTCGATGCCTTCCGGCGGGGCGGTGCAGCCGGCGAGCGCCGCGGCCGCAACCAGCACGGCGATTGGGATGGATGTACGCATGTGTCGGCTCCGTTACGAGGGCGGTTATGGCTCAGGCAATTCTAGCGCGCCCGGTGCCGGCAGTTCCGGCAGTGCCAATTCGCGCACCGTCACCCGGCCGGACTCGGCGACCTCCGCCAGGCGCGTTCCATCGGGCGAGACGGACCAAGCGTGGGCCGGGCACGAACTGCGTTGCGGTGTCGTCCACCGCGCAATCGGCGCCCTGCCCGTCCTCGCTGGCGTTGATTGCCCCGGATGGACGATTGGCAATCCACGGCGGTCCGGAGTCAATACAGTGCATGGCCTCTAGCATAGAGAGAAACATGGCGTACCTGCGGGCGTTCTTCTCCGACGAGACGGACGGCCACGCGATCATCATGAACCCCGCCGAGGACGCGCGGGGGCCGGTCGGCGACTACACGCTCTCCGACCGGCCGGTGTCCGAATGGCGGGACCCCATGCTGAGGCGGTACGAGGCGGAGCTCGAATGGCACGAGAAGACGGGCGACGACTCCGTGCCGTATGTGGGGATGAACGCCAATACCGCCGTCTTCGCGGCCGCGTTCGGCTGCCCCGTTCACTCGTATGAGGGAATCAACGCGAACGCGGCGGCCATGCCGGCCGTGGACACCGCGGCCGAGGCCGACGCCCTGCCGGAGCCGGACATTGAGCAGGCGCCCACGCTCCGCCGTACGATGGAGCTGGCCCGCGTCATGGCCGACGCGCTGGGCCCGGACGTGCCCGTCGGCGTGCCGGATATCTAGAGCCCGTTCGACATCGCGGCGATGGTCTGGCGGAAGGAGGAGTTCTTCATCGCCTGCATGACGGAGCCGGAGGCGGTGCGGCGGCTGGTCGAGAAGTGCGAGCGGCTGCTGGTGCGGTTCCTGGACCGCTACCTGGCGGAACTGCCGAGCGTCAACATGGTGCACTGCCCGCGGGCCTGGTGCCCGCCGGAGCTGGGCATCTGGCTCAGCGAGGACGAGGTCGGCTCGATTTCCCCGGCCGTGTTCGAGGAGCTGTCCCTCCCGTCGCTGACGCGGCTGAGCGAGCGCTACGGCGGCATCACGCTGCATTGCTGCGCCGTGGCGGAGCACCAGTACCCGTCGTTCCGAAAGCTGCCCGGGCTGCGCGGCTGGCAGCGCGTGTTCGCCGACCCCGGCGGCCCGCGCATCGCGCTGGAGGCCTGGCCGGACAAGCCGTTCGTCGTCGCGTGGCACACGGAGCAGGCCGCGCGCGAGCTGAAGCAGATCTCGCCCGACACGCGGTTCCTGATCAACATGGACGCGGAGGATACGCCCGAGCAGTCGCGCGAGACCTGCCTGCGGCTGCGCGAGGCGTTCCCGCGCGGGCCCGTCACGGCGAGTCCGGCAGCGTAGCGCCTCAACCGCGTCACGTGGCTGATCCACGGGCGGACATTGCCGTGGGGCTTGCCATACGTCGGGATACGGACATGAGCTTGCAGGGCACGCCGACGCTCGTGAAGGTGTTCCTCTACGGCATGATCGCTTCGGTGTCACTGGCGGCCGGCATCGCGGTAATTCTGTTCGCGTTCAGTGACTTCAAGGAGACCGAGACGCGGATCCTCCTGACCTCCGGCACGGTGGCGACGGGGATGCTGACGGGCTTGGCCTGCGCGGCGCTGTGGCCACGCGTGCCACTGCGATGGGTCGCGGGCCTGGGGCTCGCGCTGACCGTGGCGACGGCGGTCATGCTCATCCACGCCATCTGGAGCGATTCCGGCTACGCCCACCTGCACGGCAGCACCTATCCATACGAGGAACTGAGTGTCCTGTGCGTCTGGGCACTGACGGCCGCGTACGCGTGCCTCCTGCTGTTGGCGCGCCTGCCGTGGTCCTACGCATGGGTGCAGGTGCTGACGCTGGTAGGGGTCGTGTTCCTCGCGGTCCTGCTGACGCTGCTGATCGCCGACGTCGTCCAGGACTCCGACGCGGCCGGGCGGCTTGTGGGCGTCCTGGCCGTGCTGATCGGGGCCGGGACCGTCGCGGTCGTGATCTGTCACCGCCTCAGCCGGATGGCCCGCCGTGTGGAGCGCTGCGAAATGCCCGACATGCCGCCGACCGAGACGGCCGTACTGTGCCCGCGCTGCGGCGCGCGCCAGATGACGCCCCTCGGCGAGATTGAATGCGGCGAATGCGGCTGCCGCTTCGCCGTGACGATCCTGACCGGGCCGTCGGCCGCAGAAGAACCCCGCGGGCAAACCGCATGACGGAAGCCGATACAGTCCGAAGCGACCGGCCCAAGCTCTTGGGCCCCAAGCGCCGCTGGCTGGTGCTGCTTGTGTGGGGCGCGTGCTTGGCTACGGTGGCGGCCGGGCAACTGCTTACGGTCGGCACCTTCCCAACCGGATACCGGACCATCCGCGGCGAGACGCCCGCGACGCCCGAGGAGAAGCTTTGGTACCGTCTCCCGCCACTGCTGATTCTCGGGATCTCGGCCATCTTCTGGGTCGCGGCGAAGTGGCTCATCCCCGAGCGCGGCACGCGGGGCATCGTCCGCGCTTGGGGGTTCTTCCTTGCAGTCACCTCGCTGGTCTGGACCTTTCTCGTATCGCGTTGGTACGCGCTTGCTTGGTACTGGGACTGAGCGGGCGTGCCCGGTCCGTTCTCCGGCCGCACGCCCCTGGCCGTTCGTCGGCCGGGCCGTGGCGTTTGCCATCTCGCCGGGTGTCTTGCGTGAATCGCCTCCGGGCGGTACCATCGCTCCGGCCGGGCGCGAGACGCCAAATGGAACAGAAGCTCACCGCCAAGCAGGTCGGCGAGGCGATCGACCGCCTCTACGCGCAGGTGCTGGCGCATCTGCCGGAAGAACATGCCGTTGCGGTGGTGGGGATCCGTACGCGGGGCGAAACGCTCGCCGGGCGGATCGCCGAGCGGCTCGAGCGGGACCGCCCGGACCTGCCAGTCACGTACGGGGTGCTCGATATCACTTTCTACCGGGACGACCTCTCCCGCCGGCGCGGCGCGCCGCTGGTCCGCGCCACGGAGATCGATTTCGACCTGGACGACACGTGGGTGCTGCTCGTCGATGACGTGCTCCAGACGGGGCGGAGCATCCGCGCCGCGCTGGACGCACTGGCCGACTTCGGCCGTCCGCGGATCGTCCGCCTGGCGACGCTGATCGACCGCGGCGGGCGGGAGCTGCCGATCTCCGCGGATTTCGTCGGCGAGCGGATCGAGGTCCCGCCCGGGCACCGCGTGCAAGTCCTGCTGAAGGAAACCGATGGCGAAGAAGGCGTCTTCATCCGTGAGCGAAGCTGAGCCCGGCGACGGGCCGTCCGTGTGGACAAGGAAGGACCTTGTCGGCCTCGACGAGTTGTCGGCCGAGGAGATCGTGCATATTCTCGACACGGCCGAGAGCTTCAAGGAGGTCTCGACCCGGTCGATCAAGAAGGTTCCGGCCCTGCGCGGCAAGGTCGTGGCCTTGATGTTCTTCGAGGACTCGACGCGGACGCGGATGAGCTTCGAACTGGCCGCGAGCCGCCTATCGGCGGACACGCTGCACTTCAGCGCGGCCGGCTCGTCGGTCGCCAAGGGCGAGACGACGCTCGATACGGTCAAGAACGTCGAGGCGATGGGCGTGGACATCTTCGTCATCCGTCACAAGCAACCGGGCGCGCCGCACATGCTGGCCCGGCGCGTCCGCGCGGGCATCGTCAACGCCGGCGACGGCCCGCACGAGCACCCGACGCAGGCGCTGCTGGACATCTTCACGATGCGCCAACGGCTCGGGCGGGTCGAGGGGCTCAAGGTCGCCATCGTCGGCGACATCGCCCATTCGCGAGTCGCTCGCAGCAACATCCTCGGGTTGCGGAAGCTGGGGGCGGAGGTCGTCGTGGTCGGGCCGCCGACGCTCGTGCCCGCGACCATCGAGGCGATGGGCTGCGAGATCAGCCACGACCTCGACGCCGTACTCGGCGAGGTGGACGTGATCAACATGCTGCGGGTGCAGTTCGAGCGGTTTGGCAGCCAGCTCTTCCCGTCCGTGCGGGAATACAGCCGCCTCTACGGGCTGGACGGGGCACGGCTGGCCCGCTGCCGCAAGGATGTGCTTGTGATGCACCCCGGGCCGATCAACCGCGGCATCGAGCTGACCAGCGAGGTCGCCGACGGCCCGAACTCCTGCATTCTCCAACAAGTTACCAACGGCTTGGCCATACGGATGGCCGTGCTGTACCTCGTCAGCCAGTGTGTGGCGTAAGGCAAGGCGGTCGTTGCACAGCCCGCAGGGATTTTGGTCTATGCCCCGGGGCGGCGTGGCACCAAGAACGGCTGGAGCATGGCGAGCGAGCCGCGTACCGGGCCCTCGCGGTGCGGCGCATGGGTGGCTCCGCGGATGTCGCTGACGCGCGTGGAGGCGGGCATTGTGCAGGCCGAGTGACCGCTTTGCATTCCTGACGGTTCCCTATGACGCTGAACGGTTTCCCGCACTAGCATCTGCGGCGGCACAAGTCCTTGCTCGCCGGTTTGGGATGCTCTATAGAACACCGCATGCTGAAAACACTCGATCCCGAAACGAACGAACGCATTGATGCCCTCTTGGTCGGGATGTCCGTGAAGGACAAGATCGGCCAACTGCTCTGTCCCGTCGCCTGGGACTACGACGAAGTCGCCTGCGACAAGCTGATCGACCGCACGTTGCGGCGTGTGGAGCAGTACGGGGTCGGCTGCGTTTTTCTGGCCGGCGGCAGCGAAGAGGCCACCGTCAAGCTGACCTCGCGTTTGTCGCAGGTGTCGGACGTGCCGATCATCGTCTGCGCCGACATGGAAAACGGCGCCGGCGGGCCCGTGGCGGGGCGGATGGTCTTTCCCGCCGGCATGGCGTGCGGGGCGGCCAATGACCCGGCGCACGTCGAGACGGTCGGCCGGGCCGTCGCTCGCGAAGGCCGGGCGCTGGGCGTTCATTGGACGCTCGGACCGGTGTCCGATCTGTGCCTGTGCCCGGCGAACCCGATGACCTTCACGCGGAGCTATGGCTGTCGCCCGGAACACGTGGCGCGGATGGCGACGGCCTATATTGGCGGCGTGCAGCGCGGCGGGCGGATGTCCGCGACGGCGAAGCATTTTCCAGGCGATGGCGCCGAAGAGCGTGAGCCGCATATCTGCGCGGCCGTCAACGCCCTCTCGCGAGACGAGTGGATGGACACCTATGGACGGGTCTGGCGAGCCGTCATTGACGCCGGCGTGATGACGATCATGGTCGGACACATCGCGCTGCCGTTCGTGGACGGGGAGGCCGGCGCCATGGGCCTGCCGCCGGCGACGTTGAGCCGGAAGATACAGGTGGACTTTCTCCGCGACGAACTCGGCTTCGAGGGGCTGACGATCTGCGACGCGGCGTCGATGCCGGGTATCGCCGGGTATACCGATCCTGTCGAGCGGTGCTGGCGCAACGTTGCGGCCGGGTCGGATGTGCACCTGTTCTCCGAGCCGGAGACGGACAGCGACGGCGCCCTGGCAGCCGTGCGGGACGGCATGCTGACGGAAGAGCGATTGACGGAAGCCGCCCGACGCGTTCTGGAGCTCAAGGCGCGCGTAGGACTGTTTTCCGATGCGCCCGAGCCGAAGACGACGCCCGAGGAACGCGCCGGTTGGCAGAGCACCGCGCAGAAGATTGCCGACAACAGCATCGTCGTCGCCCGGAACGTCGGTGATCGGCTGCCGGTAATGCTGGGCGCCGGGTCCAAGGTGCTGACCGTGACCATGCTGCACACCGAGGGGCTCCGCCACGGGAACGTGCCGGATATTCCCGTGGTCGACGAGGAACTTCGCCGGCGCGGCATCAGCGTGCGGCACGAGGTAAACCTGTTTCGTGACGAGCTGCGCGCGATTCAGGGCGATTACGACGCCGTCTTCCTGAACCTCTGTGTTCGCCCGCGTTACGGGACGACGCGGATGTATGGCGACATGGTCATGACGCTGTGGAAGGGTTACTGGCGGGAGCATCCGTGTGTGGTATTCTCATCTTTCGGCGATCCCTTCAAGTTGCAGGAGATTCCCTACGCGCCGAATTGGGTGATGAGCTTCGACGACTCTGAGCCCTCGCAGCGGGCCATGGTCAAGGTCTGGCTCGGCGAGATGGCAGCGCAGGGCACGTGCCCGGTATCGCTTCCCGGGTATTTCGATGTTGAGGTGTGATCGTACAAATCCCCGAAGGCCCCATCGCACTTCGCGGGGCGTTGACGTATCATACGTGGCGGAACCCACCCGTGCGGGTGCATCTTCGCGAGAGGGCACGCCATGCACGACATCCTCATCCAGAACGGTCGCGTGATCGACCCCGGCTCCGGGCGGGACGAGATCTGCGACGTCGCCATCGCCGGGGGGCGCATCGCGGCGGTGGGCAAGCCGCGCGGCAAGGCCGCGCGTACGATCGACGCGTCCGGCCAGATCGTCTGCCCCGGCCTCATCGACATTCACGTCCACTGCCGCGAGCCGGGGCACGAAGAGGAAGAGACCATTGCCACGGCTGCGGCGTCTGCGGTCGCCGGCGGCTTCGCCACCATCTGCGCCATGCCGAACACGCACCCGCCCGCGGACGACGAGCGGGCGGTCGAGTACGTCGTGCAGCGGGCGGCCGAGGCCAAGCTGGCCCGCGTGCTGCCGGTCGGCTGCGTGACGGTCGGCCGGCGCGGCGAGGAGCTGGCCGAGATGGGCGCCATGCGCGAAGCGGGCGCGGTCGGCTTCAGCGACGACGGCGACGGCGTGGCCTCCTCGGCCGTCATGCACCGGGCCCTGCAGTACGCGGCGCTTCTGGACGTGCCGATCCTACAGCACTGCCAGGACCCGGACCTGATGGGCCGCGGGCAGATGAACTCGTGCGCCACGGCCGTGCGGCTGGGGCTGGCAGGCATCGCCGCCTCCGGCGAGCAGATCATGCTGCGGCGGGACCTGAAGCTCGTTGAGCACACGGGCGCGCGCTACCACGTTCAGCACGTCTCGACGGCCGGCAGCGTCGAACTGATCCGCCAGGCCCGCGCGGCCGGGCTGCCCGTAACGGCCGAGGCAACCCCGCACCACCTGCTGCTGACCGACGCGGCCTGCGTGGAGTACGACCCCAACTACAAGATGAACCCGCCGCTACGGAGCCGGGAGGACGTCGAAGCGCTCCAGGCGGCCGTCGCGGACGGCACGATCGACTGTCTGGCGACCGACCACGCCCCGCACTCCAACGAGGAGAAGGAGCTGGAGTTCGGTCTCGCGCCGTTCGGCGTCATCTCGCTGGACTGTGCGCTGGGGCTCTACGCCAAGGCGCTCGTTGACAGCGGGCACATGGACTGGCCGAGAGTCATCGAACGCATGACGACCGGACCGGCGGCCGTGCTGGCCGGGCCGATCGGTGCCGCGGACGCCCCCTACGGCCTGACCGAGGGCGGGCTGGCGGACGTGACGGTGATCGACCCGCACAAGCGTTGGACCGTCCGGACCGCCAAGTTCGCCTCCAAGAGCCGCAACTGCCCGTATGACGGCTGGCGGCTCAAGGGTCGAGCCACGGCCACGATCGTCAACGGTCTCGTCGCGTTCCCGTAGCAGCCCATTGAAGAAGCTGTTCCTGCCGCGATCGACCGAGCCCATCCTTCTCCGCAACGCGAGTCCACAAGGCGGCGAATCCCACGATTCAGCCCGGAGCAATCCCTTGCTCGTCGCGTAACCTCGATGTAATGTGTGGGGGCGCTCAGTATTCAATTAGGGCTTGATGAAGGATGGGCCATATGCCGGGGCTCGAAGAAGAACGGCGTCGCCACCCGCGGAAGCCGGTCGAATCCGCCTTACGCGTGTTCAGTTACGGTGGGGAGCACCTCGCGGCCGGACGGACGTTGAACCTCAGCGATGGCGGCGCGTTTGTCCGAATTCCAGTTGACGCCTTGTCCGGGCTTCCTTCTCGGGTGAACATCACGTTCTCGGTGCCGCGGGAGGATCCGACGCCCGAGACGCCGGAGGAGTACGCCGCCGAGGCGCGCGTCATCCGCCAGCAGCCGATGCGGGACGCGAAGGCGGCCGGCGTGGCGCTGGAGTTCCGCTCGCCGCTCGAGCTCTCGCTGGAGGCGTGACCGCTCACCGCGTCCTCGCCGCCTTGTCATACGGCTTTCGCGCCCCGCCCCGTCGCTGCCTATAATGGCGGGCATCGTTACGACCGTCCAACCGAACCCCCGACAGGAGCACCGAAAAATGCATGACATGACGGCGGAAAACCTGCGCAGCGCGTTTGGCGGTGAGTCCATGGCTCACATGCGCTACAAGATTTGGGGCGAGAAGGCCGAGAGCGACGGCTACCCGAACGTCGCGCGCCTGTTCCGGGCCATCTCGCGTGCCGAGCAGTCCCACGCGACGAACCACTTCAAGGCGCTGCGCGACGAGGGGGGCGACTACGTCTGCAACTCCGCCGCCGGCTTCGGGCTGACCACCACCAGCGAAAACCTCCAGGGCGCCATCGACGGCGAAACCTTCGAGATCCAGGAGATGTACCCTGCGTACCTCTCCGTCGCCGAGATGCAGTCCGAGCCGTCCGCCATCCGCTCGATGAACTACGCTCTCGCGGCCGAGAAGATCCACGCCGCGATGTTCTCCAAGGCCAAGCAGTCCGTGGACGAGGGCAGCGACATCGAGCTGGGCCCGGTGCAGATCTGCACCGTCTGCGGGCATACGCTCGAGGGCGACGCCCCCGACCGCTGCCCGATCTGCAATGCCAAGAAGGAGCAGTACGTCGCCTTCGAGTAGCCCACCCGCGCTGCCGCGCGACACGCTGGAGACGCTCTACGTACGCTGGAACCGCCGCGAGCACATCGGGCGGGACCCGGTGCAGTTTGTGCGCGCCTGGGCGGACCCACGGGACCGCGAGGTCGTGGCGCTGCTGGCTGCTTCGTTGGCGTACGGGCGCGTGGGGCAGATCGTCGCGAGCGTCTCGGCCGCGCTGGAGCGGCTCGGCATGCCCCCCGCGGCCGCGCTGGCGGGCGCACCGCCTGCGCGGCTTCGCGACCGCTTCGGCGGCTTCAAGCACCGCTTCGCAACGGGCGAGCACGTGGCGGCCCTGCTGACCGGCGCCCGCGCGCTGATCCGTCGGCACGGTTCGCTCGAGTCGGCCTTCGCGCAGGGGTTGTCGGCCGAGGACGAGACCTTCCAGCCGGCCCTGCGGGCCTTCGCGGCCCGGCTGGACCTCGCCTCGCCCCGCCCGTGCGGGCACCTGCTGACCGACCCCGCCCGCGGCAGCGCGTGCAAGCGCTGGCACCTGATGCTCCGCTGGCTCGTCCGGCGGGACGAGGTGGACCCCGGCGGCTGGGCCCTGCCCGGCCCGGAGCGGCTCATCGTCCCCCTGGACACGCACATGCACCGGCTCGCGACGGCGCTGGGCGCCACGCGACGAAGGTCCGCCGACCTCGCCGCGGCGCTCGACATCACCTCCGCCTTCCGGGCCGTGGCGCCCGCCGACCCGGTTCGCTACGACTTCTGTCTGACCCATGCCGCCATCGCCGGAGATGCGCGCCTGACTGCCCTACTACAATGAGGTGGAAGTGGTAGGCGTACATGCCTGAGTGGATCCTGCAAATTCCGGCGAACTTCTGGGGCGTGCTGTCAGAGATGGCGCCGTACCTGCTGCTGGGCTTCCTGGTGGCGGGCGTGCTGTCGGTGTTCATCTCGGAGCGATTCATCCGGCGGCACCTCGGAGGGCGCGGGCTCTGGCCGGTGGTCAAGTCCGCGGCGATCGGCGTGCCGATGCCGCTGTGCTCGTGCGGCGTGATTCCCGTGTCGGCCTCGCTCAGCCGGCGGGGCGCCAGCCGGGGCGCGACCGTGAGTTTCCTGCTGGCCACGCCCCAGGACGGCGTCGACAGCATCCTCGTGACCTACAGCTTGCTGGGCGGGGTGTTCGCGATCTTCCGCCCGCTCGTGGCGGTCGTCAGCGGGGTAATCGGCGGGGGGCTCGTCTCGCTGATGGCCCACGGGCACGATTCGCCCCAGGCCGCCGACGGCGACGAGGACGGCAAATCCGCCGACGACTCCCCCGCCTCGTTGCGCGGCAAGGCCTACCACGCCTTGGCCTATGGCTTCGGCGAGCTGCCGCGAGACATCGGCAAGACGCTGCTGGTCGGCCTGCTGCTGGCGGCGCTCATCACCGCGGCCGTGCCGGGAGAGGACTTCTTCGCCAAGTGGCTCGGCGGTGGGCTGTTGTCCATGCTCATCATGATGGCCGCGGGCATACCGGTGTACGTCTGTGCCACGGCCAGCGTGCCGATCGCCGCGGCGCTGGTGGCCAAGGGCGCCTCGCCGGGTGCGGCGCTGGTGTTCCTGATGACCGGCCCGGCGACGAACGCCGCGACGATCGCCACGATCTGGCGCGTGCTGGGGCGGAAGACGACCGTCATCTACCTGCTGACCGTGGTGGGCGCCGCGCTCGGCTCGGGGTTGCTGCTGGACGCGATCTTCTCGATGGAAGGCGTGCCGGACGTGGCCCACGGCATGTGGATGATGCCCCAGCCGGTGCAGTGGGCGGCCGCGTTCGTACTGCTGGGTGTTCTGGGCGTGGCGTTGATCGCCCCCTACCTGCGCCGCGGCGAGCTGGAACGAAAGGGACAGGCCGTGAAGGAACTCATCATCAAGGGCATGACGTGCAGCCACTGCGCCGCCAACGTGCGCCAGGCGCTGCTAGGCTGCGAGGGCGTGACGGACGCCGAGGTGGACCTCAACCACGGGACGGCCCAGATCGCCGGCGAGCCGCCGGATGACAAAACCTTGCGACAGGTCGTCGAGGGGGCGGGCTACACTGTTGAAGACATACACGCAACCTGACCCAGCGAAGGGAGTTCTGATGAGGCACCGAAACATTGCAGGCATTGCTGTTGTCGCGGCCGCGCTGCTGCCGCTCGGCCTGGCGGGCTGCCGCGACGGCAACGCTGAAGGCGGGGCCCACAAGGTTCCACACCTGACCAGCGCCGAGGAGTTCGACCAGAAGGTCCGCCAGGCGGAAGGCCCGGTCCTGGTGGATTTCTACAGGGACAACTGCGGCCCCTGCGAGCGGCTCGCCCCGCGGATCGCCAAGCTGCACGAGGAATACCAGGGAAAGGCGGCCGTCTACAAGGTCCACAACCGCAAGGGCCGCGAGATCGTCAGCCAGTTCGGCATCCGCGGCTTCCCGACGGTCATCCTGTTCCACGACGGGCAATCGGTACGGCGCTGGGATGGCTTCCCTACCAAGCCGGCAGAACAGGATGCCACCGTGGCTTCATACCGCGCCGCGATTGATTCCTTACTGAGGACGCAACCCCAAACACAGGGAGCCGATTCATGACCGAACGAAACGAAACCGTCACGTTTCAGGGCAACCCGTTGACCTTGGTGGGCCACGAGCTGAAGGCCGAGGACCCCGCCCCCGACGCGACGCTGCTGGACAACGAGCTGAACGAGGTTACGCTGTCCGGGCACGCCGGCGGCGTGCGGGTCCTGGTGGCCGTGCCGTCGCTGGATACTTCCGTCTGCGACGCCGAGGCCCGGCGCTTCAACGAGGAGGCGGGCAAGCTCGGCGGCGACGTGAAGGTGCTGGTGATCTCGATGGACCTGCCCTTCGCCCAAGCCCGCTGGTGCGGCGCGGCGGGCATCGAGCACGTGCAGACGCTGTCGGACCATCGAGACGCATCATTCGGCGAGGCCTACGGCGTGCTGATCAAGGAGCTGCGGCTGCTGGCGCGGTCGATCTTCGTCGTCGGGCCCGACGACAAGGTCAAATACGTTCAACTGGTCAATGAAATGACGGATGAGCCGGACTACGACGAGGTCCTCGCGGCCGTGCGGGCCCTGATGTGACCTCGAACTTGCCTGGAAAGGAATGACGAAAATGATCCAGCCCAAGGTTCAGGATTCGATCAACAACCAGATCAACGCGGAGACGTACTCGGCCTACATGTACTGGTCGATGGCGGCGTACTTCGAGGCGGAGGATCTGCCGGGCTTCGCGGCGTGGATGAAGGCCCAGGCGGCGGAGGAGATGGGCCACGCCGCGAAGTTCTTCGGCTACCTCAACGAGCGTGGCGGTCGTGTGAAGCTCACGGCCGTCGAGGGCCCGCCGACGGAGTGGGACTCGCCGCTGGCGGCGTTCGAGGCGGTCTACGAGCACGAGCAGAAGGTCACCGCGCTGATCCACGCGATGATGGACCTGGCCATCGGCGAGAACGACCACGCGACGGTGAGCTTCCTGAAGTGGTTCGTCGACGAGCAGGTCGAGGAAGAGGCCAACGCCGAGGCGATCGTCCAGAAGCTCAAGCGCGTCCAGGACGCGCCCGGCGGGCTGTTCATGCTCGACCGCGAGCTGGGCGCGAGAGGCGCCGGCGGCGAGTAGCCGGCTACGCAACCACAGAGGGCATAGAGGAAGCGGAGGACATGGGGCGGCGTGCGTTGCTTGGCCGCGCCTGCCTCGGCGATCCTCTGTGCCCGTGGTGTGTCAGAGGCATCGGGAGAGCCCCATGAGATTCAACGTCGACGAGGTCTTTGAGATCGCCCTTCAGATCGAGCGGAACGGGCAGAAGTTCTACCGGCGCGCGGCGGAGTTCGCGCCGGCCTCCACGGCCCGGTTTTTCGAGGGCCTGGCGGCGATGGAGGACGACCACGAGCAAACCTTCGCCGAGATGCGGCAGAATCTGACCGGCCGGGAGGAATCGCTGGCGGGCGACCCGCAGGGCTGGGGCGCGACGTACCTCCGCGCATTGGCCGAGGGGCGGATCTTCGACTACCAGTCGGATCCGTCGGCCTCGCTGAGCGGGGCCGAAGATGTCGAGGAGGTGCTGCGGCAGGCGATCGAGCTGGAGAAGGACTCGATCTTCTTCTACCTCGGGCTCAAGCAGCTCGTGCCGGATGAGCCGGGCAAGGCCCGAGTCGACGAGATCATCGAGCAGGAAATGAGCCACATCGCCACGCTGCATGAGCGTTTGACCGGGGAAGGCGCCTGAGCCCGAGGGACCGAAGGGCGGCTGTTCGACGCTCGACGTTCTCGGCGTTCGACGTCGAGCGCGGCGCGTGGAACGTCGAACACCGAACGTCGTACACCGCATTTCGTACCTTCCGCCGGTCCGGGCTCGTCGCGTTGCTCGAACTTCATCCTGCGCCAGTGGCCTGCGGACGTGCTTGCTTACGCCGCCTTCCGCAGTGTAGAAACAACCGTACGGCGCGGGGATTCCGGCCGATGTGTAAAGGGGTGACCGGCCGCTGACGCCGCAGGGAGGCAAGCGCTGTTTCGCCCGGTAGCGATACCGGTGGCGGACCCGCCGACGCACACCCGCGAGGAACACGCCCGGATGGTGATCGAAGGACGCTGCGACCGCTGCCAGAGCCCGTACCGCGTCGACGAGGCGTTGGTCGGTCGCCGCGCTCGTTGCGATGCCTGCGGGAACCAGTTCGTGGTGGCAGCTTCCACCCCGCCGGCCGCGGGCACACCGGCCGGGCCCGCGCCGGCAACTGAGCAGTTCAGGCCGCCCTCGCCGCCGCAGCAGGCGGGCGATCCGCACCAAGCCCGACACGTCGAAGCGCTGGACCTCCTCGCCGCGGAGGCCGGGCCGTCCCGGCGCGCCGATCGGCCGGGCCGCCCGGTGCCCTGGCGGCTGGTCATCGGGACGTTCGTGTTCGCGTGCCTCGCCACGGCCGCCGTGACGTACGTGCTTTGGGGGCGGGAGCCGGCAGCGGATGAGGGCACCGGCGGGGACCGCTCCGCTGCACGCGCCGAGACGCCCCGCACCCCGCCCGAGACGCGGCCCGGCCAGGACGAGCCGCTTGCCCTCCGCGACGACAAGCCGCGCCCCAAGGGCGGCGGTAAGCCCACGGAGTCCCCCGAGCAGCCCACGAAGCGCGCCGCCACGCGGCCGGGCGCGGAGGCCCCCGCGACTCGGCCAACGCCGCCGAAGCCGCCGACCCCCGCGCCGGCCCCACGCCCGAAGCGGCCCGCTCGCGAGGTGGACTGGTTCACGCGAATCGTCCACCCCGTCACCGGCGGTGAGCACATGGTCGCGGCGAAGGTTGGCCACAGCGGCACGACCGCCGAGCTGTGGCGGATCCAGCCGAGGCGGCAGCTCAAGATCCTCAAGCTGCCGGCCGGCACGAACGACTTCGCCCTGAGCCCCAGCGGCGACCGGCTCGCGGCCGTGGGCGGCACCCCCCGCCAGGTCCGGGTGTACTCCTTCGCCAAGGGCGGGGAGCCGGCGGCCACCTGGCGAGCCGGCACGGAGCGAATGCACAAGCTGCTGGGTTTCGCGGGCGAGAGCCGTGTCGTCATGCGCCGCTGGACGCCGCTGGGGACCATGCTGGAGATCTACGACGCCGAGAAGGGCGAGCTGCTGTCCGAAGGCCCGCTGCGCAGCGGCGCCGGTGACGCGATGGCTGTGTCTCCCGATGGAACGACGGCCGCGTTTCTCGCCGTCAACGGCGACGCACCGTCGCTGCTGTTGTACGACCTGGACGGAGGGGGCCTGAAGTCCCGCGAGGCCTTGCCGGGCATCGGCGCGGGCGCCGCGTTCCGGGCGGGCGGAGTGGCTTTCCGCTCCGACGGGGAGCGGCTGGCCTCGCTGTATTCCGTCAACGGGCGTTGGCATGTGGCCGTGCATGTCGGCTCGACCGGCCAGGTCCTCCGCACGATGCCCGTGGACCTCGGCGGCGCCCGCCCGATCGACCCGCCGGCCGGCGGCGGCAGCGTGTTCGACTGGGTCGGCGATGCCGGCTGGCTGGCGTTCGGTCAGGTCGTGATCGGCCGCAAGACCGGCCGGGCGCTCCAGCGCGTCTACGATCGGGCGCCGGCGGCGCAGATCGTGCTGGACGACCGAACTGTGCTGCTCGTCACGGGCACGCGGCATCGCTCCGACCTCGAGCTCGTGCGGCTGGACGGGGCCGGCCTCGCCGACGCCGCCCGCGAGGCCCATGCCGACTTGGTCCCCGTCGTCGAGCCGCCGCCGCTGGGCGATCCCTGGCGTGCCGCTCGGCCGGACGCTCCGTATCGCGGGCCGGTGCGGTGGACGTCGTGCGTGGACCCGGCGGCCGACGCGATGGACCTCGAACCGGTGGACATCGCCCTGGACCCGCCCGCGGACGCGTCCGTGCAGGTGGCGTTCGCCGCGGCGGTGCCGCGGGCGGCCGTGCTGCGATACCCGCGGGTCCAGCCCGCTCGCCCGCCGGAGCGGATCGGCGGACCTGCCCCGACGCTGGCGGTCTACGATCTGGCCACGGGCGATCGGCTCGGCCGGTTCGCCGTGCCGAGCTATGCCAAGCTGCTAGCCGTATCGCCCGACGGGTCTCGCGTGCTGACCGGCTCGCCGGGCGATTTCGGGCCGAAGCTCGTTCGGTTGGACCTGTGGTCGCTCCCCGAGGGGGCTCACCTGGCGGGCTGGGAGCCGAGCGGGGCACGCAGCGGTGCGGACGTGGTTTGGGCCCGCTTCATGACCGACGACCGCGTCCTGACGCTCAGCCGCAACGTGCTGGACTGCTGGTCCATCGAGCAGGAGCGGTCCCTCTGGGCCGTGGGGGGGATCGGTGGCATGCCCGTGCTGACCCCCGGCCGGAATTACGTCATCTGCCGGACGATGACGTACCTGCGTGTCTTCTCCACGCGAAGCGGCTACCACCGCGGCGACCTGGACACCCCTCCCGGACGCACGCCCACGCTCGAGGCCGCCACTTTCTCCAGGGACGGCAGGACCCTCACGGGCATGCTGAACGTGGGCGCCGGGCCGCGGCCCGCGCGGTGGGACCTGCGAACCGGCCGGCGGATCGAAGACCCCGCGCCAGAGCCGCCCGACGCCGACCGCCTGCCGGACGGGCCTCGTCCGCTGGATTGGCGGCTCGTCGAACGCGACGGCCGGCTCCACCTGACGGGCCAACCGGCGGATTCGGCCGACTGACGCGCTCCGCGCGAACGTACAATACGAAACAGCGTCCAATTCCGTGCCGAATTACTCCATAGGGCGGCCCGCGCGCTCACGCCGCGGGGCCGTCCGCTGAAAGGGCAAGCCATGAAGAAGCCAGCGATTGCCGCCGCCTGGGTGCCGGCCGTGCTCGTGCTGCTCTGGCAAGGCGCGCCGGGAGGCGCTGACGAAGGCCCCGAGGCCGTTTACTACCGCGTTACTTACGACGACGGGACCAGCCGCGATCTCGCCGGCGTGCCCGATACCGACGAGGGCATCGAGCGGGTCGTCCGCATTGAGCGTCACGCCACCGGTTACCGGACCCATGAGGTGCTCTCGACCGGCCGGACGACCCTGACCGTGAGCAACGCCAAGCGGACCGTCCGCCGCGAGATGGAGTGGAACGGCGCGGAGTGGGTGAAGATCGAGCCGGACGAAGCGGGGGCGGCCGGGGCCGCGGACCTCGCCGGGGAGGTCGAGTTCGTCGTTGAGGATCCGCGCCGGCTGCGGCATGTCGTGGCGGGCCTGGAGCTGCGCGTGGAGCAGCTCAGCAAGGGCGTCTCGCGAGCCGAGGCGTCGCTGAAGGAGGCCGTCGGCACGCCGGACGAGCCGGCCGCCCGCGCCACGCTGGACGCGCTGCGCCGGGACCTTGGCGAGTGCCGCGACGTGTTGGACGAGTACGAGCAGCGGCTGCGGGCGGCCCAGTCTCTCCCGCCGGCGGTGGACGCCGGCGACGGAGATCCGGAGGCCCGCCGCCTGGAGCGCCGCCTCCGAGAGCTGCGCGGCCGTCTGGCGTTGTTCGAGCTGGCGACGGTCGACGCCGAGGGCGAGCTGTTCGCCGCGGCCGGCACGGGCGACGCCCACGCGGCGCGGTGGGACCTGGAGGCGATCCGCGGCATCCGCGAGGCCCTGGAGGCGGAGATCGCCGCCACCGAGGCCCGCCTGGCCAAGTTGCACGGGCCGGCCGGGCCGGAATGACCGCCGGCGACCGGACACGTTGCATTGCCGGCGCCGCGGCACTATGCTCGTGATCTGCAAGGGCCCGGCGCCTCGGGCCCGGTGAGGGACGTTCATGGACTACCGTGGCATCGCAGACGACTTCTTTGTGAACCTGGACATCCGCACCACGCTCGGCCTGCCCCGCGGGCGCGAGAGCGTGCTGCATTTCTTCGAAGCGCTCCAGCGCGACTTTCCGTCGATGACGGGGTTCTTCGAGCGAGAGACGGGCGAGTACGTACTGGAGGGCGACCGCAGCAGCGGTTGCTACCGGTGGCTTGAGCTGATGCGGAACAACCTCGCGGCCGGGTACTTCAATCCGCCCGAACTCGACAACGCTTACGAGCTGCACCGCTGGCTGCTGGACCGCAGCGTGTATTACCTCGGGCTCAGCGGGCTGGACATCGAGTGCCTCGATGTCCTGTACGGCTTCAACCTGGACTACTCGGGCAACCGCGACGCGATCGTTGCCGACGCGGTCCTCGGCGGCTCGCCGCTGTCCGCCGTCGCGGGCGATGAGTCCGTGCGTTGCGTCGAGTGCGAGCCGAGCGTTGTGGTCGCGCTCGACGAGGGCTGCTACTGCCAGGCCCGCGTCCACCTCGAGACGCGCTCCAGCAGCTACCAGGTCCGCACGGGCGAGTACTCCGACGAGCCGATCAGCGTCTATCTCACGGTGCGCCAGTATCCGCGTCCGGGCGAGACGTTCGACGCCAAGGCCGCGTTCGCCAGGCAGTGCGAACTGTGCGAGGATATGGCCGCGATGCACCTCATCCCCAACGTGGTTCAGCCCATTTCCGCCGCGATCGCATCTGCTTAACCACGATCGGGTCCGCTTCGATGCCGCCATCCGTCAAGGCAACGTCGCGATGTGCGCAAAAAAATGGCGGGCCCGTCGCGGGGGGGGACGACAGGCTCCGCCTGGTATTCGGACCGGCCGGGGGGAACCGGTCCGAAAAGGGGGACCAAATTTCAGAGAGCATGGATTACCAGCAACACCGTAGATAATCAATCCATCTCTGCGTCGTATTATAGCATCGCTAAGACTCCGTGCAAGGCCAGTTCAGGCGATCACCCTATTTTTTTGCGGCCCTCTCGACAAGCCGGCGGGGGGCGGGCGCGTTCTTAAGCCCTTGTAAAATCGACCTTAGCCATGCCGTGTCCTCGGGGTCGCAGGTGGGGCGGGAGGCGAGCGAATGATTTTTTCGGATTCGTCGACATTTTGCTGCCGCCGCCGCGCTCCGGCGAGACACGGGCGGCCGGTGTTGCCTTGACGCCTCTCAACCGGCAGAATGCAACACAGCCACAAGGAGCCCGAGTATGCAATCCTCCGCACCGCCGCAGCGAAGTTCGTCCGGGGCGATGGTCACGGCCAACGTCATCGCGGCCGTCGTCCTCGCCATCGGCGGGGCGGGCGGTGCCGGCGCGTGGCTCGGCTTCGCGCGACAGGGGGGCTGGGTGAGCCCGGGCGACATCTTCGTCGCCTGCGTGCTGACGGCCGGGGGGTTCGCCGGCGCGTGGATCTGCGCGAGCATCGCCTACGTGCTCCATCGTCAGCGACGCTTGAGCGAGATGCTCACGCGAATGTGGCGGCCCGCACCCGCCGGTGCGCCGCAAGCCCCCGTCGCGGCGAACGGCACGGCTGTTTCCGTCGTGCCGGGCACACCCGCGTGTTCCGCTTCGCCGCTGCGGGCGGAGCCGTACTCGCAGCCGGCTCAGCTCGCGCCTCAGCCGGCACCGCCATTGCAGCCCGAACCAGCGGCGGCACCGGAGGCGGTGGAGGGCGCGCGCCACACATCCGTGGCGAGGGCGCGTCGGCAGGCCGAAGACCTCATGGCCGTGGCGAACTTCGGCGACGCCGAGGCGGTCGCGCGGGACCTCGTCGAGTCGTACCCCGCGGACGAGGACGCCCGGCGGCTGCTCGAGCACGTCCATCGCGAGGGGAGGGCCTTCGCGATGGAGCAGCGACGGCGGCTCTACGACGAGGTCGACCGCATGGCCGGCTCGCATCGCTGGCGAGCGGCCGCGTCCGCCGCCCGGCGGCTGCTCGAGGACTACCCGAATTCCCAGGAGGCCGACCTCGTGGCGGAGAAGATGTCCACGCTGGAGGAAAACGCCCGGATGGAGGAGGCCCGCGAGTTGCGGGACCGCATTCGGGACATGCTCCAGCGGCGTCGCTACGCCGAGGCCGTCACGCTGGCCGAGGACGTACTCGTCCGCTTCTCCGACACGCGGATGGCGGCGGAGCTGTGCGGCCAGATGGACCGGCTCCGTCAACGAGCGGCCGAGTAGACGGCTCACAGACCTCGCATGAAAGGACACACCCGATGAAGCTCTTGCTCGTAGGCGGCGGGGGACGCGAACACGCGCTGGCGTGGAAGATGGCCCAGTCCCCGCTGTGCGACCGCATGTGGGCCGCGCCCGGCAACCCGGGGATCGCCCGGCACGCCGAGTGCGTTGACGTTGCCGCCGGCGACGTGGACGGACTGGTGAAGCTTGCGACGGACAACGGCGTAGAGATGGTCGTGGTCGGCCCCGAGGACCCGCTTGCGGCCGGGCTCGGCGACGCCGTGCGCGATGCGGGCATGCTCTGTTTCGGCCCCACGGCCGAGGGCGCCCGCATCGAGTCCGACAAGGCCTACGCCAAGGAGCTGATGCGCTCGGCGGCGGTTCCCACGGCCGAGGCGCGGATCTTCACCGATCTCGCCGCCGCCAAGGAGTACGTGCTGTCTCGCGACCACGGCGTTGCGGTCAAGGCCTCGGGTCTGGCGGCCGGCAAGGGTGTGACCGTCTGCCCGGAGCCGTACCAGGCCGTGCGCCCGCTTGAGCGGATGATGCAGGAGCGCGTCTTCGGCGACGCGGGCAAGACCGTGCTCGTCGAGGAGTTGCTTGCCGGGCAGGAGGCGACGGTGCTGGCGCTTTGCGACGGCAAGAACATCTACGTCGCACCACCATTGCAGGACCACAAGCCGGTCGGCGACGGCGACACCGGCCCGAACACCGGCGGAATGGGGGCCTACAGCCCCGTTCCCGCGATGGACGATGCAATGCTCCGTCGCGTGGACCGCGAGATCCTCGTGCCGATCGTGGACGCGATGCGGCGCGACTTCGGCCGCTACGAGGGCGTCCTGTACGCCGGGCTGATCCTCACGCCCGCCGGGCCCAAGGTCATCGAGTTCAACTGCCGCTTCGGCGACCCGGAATGCCAGCCGCTGATGATGCGGCTTCAGGGCGACCTCGTCGAGGCGATGGCCGCCACCGCGCGACACAAGCTCGGCGACGTCGAGTTGGGCTGGGCCCCCCGCCCGAGCGTCTGCGTCGTGATGGCCTCCGGCGGCTACCCCGGCGAATACGAAAAGGGACACGTCATCGAAGGGCTCCCGGACGCCGAGGCGATGGAAGGCGTCGAGGTCTTTCAAGCCGGCACGGCCGAACGCGAGGACGGCAAAATCGTCACCGCCGGCGGACGCGTCCTCGGAGTGACCTCGCTCGGGAACACCATCGCCGACGCGCAGGAACGCGCCTACGCGGCCGTCGAGAAGATCCGCTGGCCAGACTGCCACTGCCGGACGGACATCGCGGCGAAGGCGTTGGCGTAGGGAGGGAGGTCTGGCTGCGGCCCGGAAAAGTAGGGTGATAACCCTAGATTTCGGAAATCCGGGTTCACGAAATCGGGGCAACGTGATACAATTGAATCGCTTTGGAAGTGAGGAAAGGCCCTACACCGTATCGGAGGCGGCCATGAACGAGGCAGCGATCCGCACGAAGCTCGATCAACTCCACGAGACCGTCAAGGGTTGGCCCTTGAACGGCATTGGAGCGTCCGGCGCGGGGGCGTCCGGCGCATATCTGTCCACCACTCAGGAAGATGCGAGCGTCGAGGAGCGTCTCGATCAACTGCGTCTGCAGGTGAAGTACCTGGTGTTCGACCTCGAGGCCACGCGGCGCGAGAATCGCTACCTCCGCCAGATGCTGGACAGCCGCCGCCGCGACGGCGAGCTGTAACCCCGGCCGGCCCGGTCCGTCAAGCCCCCAAGCTCGCGTAACGCGCGATTGGTTGTGTCTTCGGCCGCGCCCGCGGTATGCTGCGCGGGGAAGCGGAGTCAGCCGGCTCTTCGGCGTGTGGGCTGCGGGGGGCCTTGCCCGCTGCCGCGAGCGGGTACGGTGCTCCTTCTACGCCCCGCGGAAACGCAATGAGCATCTACACTCGACAGGGCGACGACGGCCGGGCGGACCGCGGCGGCGAGCGGACCCCCAAAAGCGACCCGTTCTTCGAGGCGATCGGCACGGTGGACGAGCTGAACGCGCAGATCGGCTTGTGCCGCGCGGCCGGGGAGCCGCTGGGCCCGGAGTCGCCGATTGGCACGGCGCTGGGGGCGGCGCAGGGCGAGCTGCTGACGGTCTGCGAGCTGTTGGCCGTGGGAGCCGGCATGGTATCGGGCGGATCGGATGCCGAGGCGCGACTCGAAGCTGCGGCCGAGGGGGTCGAGCAGCGGATCGACGACGGCGAAGAGCGGCTCAGGGCCATGACGAGCTTCGTGTTGCCCGGCGGTTGCGAGGCATCGGCCCGCTTGCATGTGGCGCGGACGGTCTGCCGACGGGCGGAGCGGCGGGTCGTCGCGGCCCGTCAGGCGGGCGCGGCCGTGCCCGAGCCGGTGCTTCGCTACCTGAACCGGCTGGGAGACCTGCTGTTCACGCTCGCCCGGGAGGCGAACGCCGCGGCCGGTGCGCCCGAGCAGGAGTGGCGGGCGTAGTCGCCGCCAC
>CAZHEH010000006.1:58212-102809 GCA_964531695.1 uncultured Planctomycetaceae bacterium
GCGAACGCCGCGGCCGGTGCGCCCGAGCAGGAGTGGCGGGCGTAGTCGCCGCCACAGGTGCCTGTCCCGGGGGCAATCCCGGTCACCGAGATCTCGCGGCCTATTCTTCGTCGCGCGGGCCACGGCGTCGGCCGTCCGGGCCGTAGATGTCGCCGCTTTCATCGGACTCGCTGCCCTCGTCCGATTCGCGGTCCTCGGCCTTCTCCTGCTCCGGCGGGGGCGGCGCGAGGTAGTCCGCGTCGATGACGGCCGTGCGGGCGAGCATGTCCCCGAGGCGCTGCCGGGCGCGCGTGAGCACGGGCACGATCAACAGCAGGGGCAGCCCGATGGGCCAAGCCAGCTCGATCACCTTGACCAGGTTGCGCAACACCGCCTCCCGGAGGCCGGGCTTGCGGCCCTCCTCGTTGACCGTCGCCAGGTGCATCAGCCGCTTGCCGACGGTCGCGCCGAGCTTTAGCTCCATCACGATGCAGTAGCCAACGTACAGCACCATCGAGGCGATGTTGGCGTACGCCGCCCTCGGCGTTGCCATGGTCTGGCTCAACAGCGTGCCGACGGCCTCACCCGTGTCGTCCCAGTTCAGCTCGGGCATCGGCGGCCGGAAGATCGCGACCGCGAGGAAGGACCACGGCAGCAGGTCGATGAGCCCGGCGACGAGGCGCTTGCCGAGATGGGCCGGGCGGCGGCGCGCGGGCAGCAGGAACGGCCCGGCCGCCGTGCGGGGCCGCAGCAGGAAGATGGACAGCAGAATCGCCGCCATCACGCCCCACATGAAGTACTCCATGATGGCTCCGCCCGTGCCGTCCGGGGGCGGGTCGTCGAGCTTCTCGACGGCGCCGCGGTCTGTCAGTTCGCCGGAGAGCGAGCAGGCGGCCAGCTTCATCGCGCCGTCCTCTTGCCACACGAGCGCGACTTGGTCCGAGCCCAGGCGGCCGGCCAACGGCATCGCGTCGGCCGCCCAGGTGGCCGGCTCGTCGCCGCGGCGGACCCGCGAGATGCGCCAGGTGCCCTCGTCGGCACCGTTGTTGGCGTGCCGGTACGATGCCAGATGCAGACCTCGGCGTCCGTCCTTCTCGGCGCCCGCCATCACGGCCGTGAGCTGCCCGCCGACGCCGAGCAGGGCCCGCAGCTCGCCCTCATCCAGGGCCGACGATACGTCCTCCCCAAGCGGCACGACCGCCCACGGGCCCTTGCCGTCCCCGCGGCTTCGGAGCAGAACCTGCCCGCCCGGCAGATACACGTACGCCGTGCCGCCGGCGATGCCCGTCCGGACACGCTCGACCTCCTCGAGCGACATCCGGACCGGTTTGCCTTCCGGCGAGCGGACGTCGCCCAGGTGAACCCACTCGCCGGCGCCGAGCTGGAACAGGCCCAGGACGTACGCCGGGACGCCGGGAGGGGGTGAGTACGGGCCGCCGGCCGAAGCGATTCCGTCTTCCTCCGCCGGGCGCGTCTGGGGCTCGGGCGCGGGTCGCGTCGTCGCTCGCGTGGCGGGCTGGGCTTCCGCCGCCGGCCGTGTCTCCGGCTCGCCCGCCGGCTCCGGCTCCGGGGCCCTGCGCGACACGAATGCCACGACCGTCGGCGTACCGGAGACCACGCCGAACTCCCGCGCCTCGCATAGTGCCAGGCAGCGCGGCTCGTCCGGCCATTGGTTGGACTCGGGCGCCTGTCCCGCCAAGGCCTGCCCCTCGAGGTCCAGCCGGCGGTGGTCTCCGTTGGTGAAGACCATGTGCAGGTTCCGGCCGACGGCCGTTACGGCGCGGGGCACGGGCGGGCCCCACTTGCCGCTCCATTGCCATTCCATGCCGGAGGGCTTGTTGACCACGCGGAAGCCGGCGTCGGCGACGCGGACGAGCCACACGGCCTTGTCGTTTCCGGTGAGCAGGTGTTTCTCTTCGGCGCGTACGGCCGGGGCGAGCAGCGAAGCCGCCAGCAGTGCCGCTAGGATGCGAGGCGTCTGTCGGTTCACTGTCGGCCCCTTTCTGGTCGTGCGGGCTGGATCCCTCGGTCGACCTGTATGACCCGACCGGCGGGCGGCTCGAAGCGGCACGCGTCGCGGTCCCAGCGGTCCTCGGTGGTCCCGTCGCTCAGGCGCAGCTCGATCCGGCGAACCGGGTTGTGCGGGCGAGGCGCCGGCTCGCCTTCCGGCCCCCGCTCCGGCGGCCAGTCCACGCGCTCGATGACGATGTGTGTGGCCATCACCGGCCGGTTCGCCTCGTCCGCGGCGGGCTCGGGCTCCGGCTCCTCGTCGATCGCGTCGAGGTTCTCGCCGCCGAGCCACGCGTCGGCGGGGTCGACTTCCTCCTCCGGCTCGCCGCCGATCGGACCTGCCACCGGCGCGTAGTCGCTCAGCTCGGCCCGCATGACCACGCGGCCGTCGGGTGAGAGGAACTCCACGCGGAATGGCCGCCGGGGCTCGCCCTCGGCCCAACGGAAGTACATCCGGCGGCGGAAGCCGATGCGCCCGCTCGCCGGCAGCCGGTCCACGTACGTCAGCACGTAGGCCTGCGGATCGCGGCTCATCGTCAGCGCGACGCTCGGCAGCTCGGACAGGTCGCGCGGGAGTTCACTTACGGTCAGCACCGCCAGTAGCTGGTTCGGGTCGAACGGCAGCCCCTCGATTCCCGGCGCCCCGGCCAGTTCCTGCCGGCCCCAGTACGCCTCGCCCCCGCCCCGCAGCGTATGCCAGAAGTAGTACACGCCCTGTTGGGCGCTAGAGCCGAGCCGGAACAGCTCGACGCCGGCGATCTCCCGGCCGATCAGCACGAAGTCGTGCGGCCCGGCCGGGCGCTGCCCCTTGCCCAGCAGCAGCAGGCCGTTCGGCGAGGCCAGCGGGCTCGCAGAGCCCCACGTGAGCGCCCAGCCGTCCTCGTTCTCCAACGTGACGCTCATGCGAACCCGCGCCCACAGCCGCGGCACGCGCTCGGCATTGGCGTTGTGCTCCGCCACGAGCCGCTCGACGGGCACCTGCGGCGGGAGCGTCGCGCAGCCGCCGAGCAACGCCGCGACCAGCACGGCCGGCACGATCCGTGCGCATCGAGCGTTCATTCCTCGATCTCCATGATCTGGTGGAGCTGGTCGCCGACCTCGGCGATCTTCTCCTCGTCCAAGTTCGGGTCCACGACCTCGCACGTCTCGTCGCTGCCTCTCAGGTGCATCTGCCAGACCTCGCGGCCGTGCGGGTCGGTCCGGCTGCGGTCGTAGATCAGCCGCTTCTTGCGCATCAGGATGAGCGCGAGCACAAAGCGGAAGTTGACCTTCGCGGGGTCCTCGGCGCCGGCGAGCCGCTCGAAGAAGTTTATGAGAACGTCATCGTCGACGAAGAGCTTCTTCTTCTCGTTCGGCTCGGGCACGCGGGCTCGCCATTGGCCGAGCGGGGTCGAGTCGCCGCCCCAGGCGTCCCAGCACTCGGGGCAGTAGTCATGCCGTTGAAGCTCCTCGCCCTGCTCGATCACCGTGGCGACATAGCCCTCACCGGGGGCCAGCTCGCGCTCGCACGCGGCACAACGGCCGGTCACCTTGCTGATGTTGTAGTCCTTCGGCATGGTTCGCTCGCCGCACAGATTACAACGATTGGGCGGCCAAGGCACGAGAGCGGAGAAGGCAAATCCGAAATACGAAACCCGAAATCCGAGGCAGGCAGCAAAAAAGCAAACGGCAACCGGCAAATGCTGCCGCGGCATTCCTTCCGCGGCGCGGCCGTGGGGGTCGGATTGGGCCGATTCGGATTTCGAGCTTCGCGCCCCGGCTCGTCAACTCGCGGCCGCCGCCTCGAGTTCGGCCAGCAGCTTCTCAGCGGTCGCCAGATCATCGGCCGAGCTTTGCCGGACCTGCGCCGCCGCGTCGGCGTCTGCGACCTGCGGCACGTTGATCCGCACATTGCCGTCGCTCACGCGGCAGGCCGCCACCGCCAGCACGCCCGCGGCCACGAGGTCCGATACCAGGTGCGGGTTGCTGATCGGCGCCAGTTGCTTCAGGTCGCGCAGCAGCGCGACGCACAGCTTGCTGACTTCCCGCGGTACGTCGATCGCTGCGGCCAGCGCCGCCTGCGAGGCCCGGTCTTTGGCCGGGCCCTCGTCCATCTTCTTCGCGTCCCGGTAGAGCCCGTAAGCGGATGCGTCCTCGCCCACCAGCCGCTCGAACATCTCCCGCGCCCGCTCCAGCCGCGCGGCGATTCGCTCGTGCGCGTCGGCGTGTTCGGCGTACTTCTCCTTGCCACGCGTGTAGCTCAGCGCCATCTCGCCCAGCGCCGCGCCCAGCGCGCCGACGACGCCCGCGACGGCTCCGCCTCCGGGCGTGGCCTGCTTGCCGGCCGTGGCGGCGATGAACTCCCGAACGGAGAGCCCCAGCAACTTATCGACTTCGCTCATTCCAGCACCCTCGAGTCCACGGATCACACGGACCTCACGAGTACGCCTGCCTGCCACGGCTACTCGTCGTCGAACAACTCGGGCTTGGGCGTCGTCACAACCGTCACATACTCGCCGCTCAAGTACTTGCACCCAACGCGAAGGACGTCCTCCGGCGTCACGGCAAGGTAGAGTTCCCGCTGCCGCTTGCGGAAGTCCCAGCCGAGGCCGTACAGCTCGTTCAGTGCGGCGTCCAACGCCTGGTCGCCCATCGCCTGGTTTTGCAGCGCCTCGGCCGTGAGGATCACGTTCACCGCCTGGTCGATCTCCTCCTGTGTCGGCTCGTAGGTCGCGGCCTTGCGGAACTTCGCCCGGATGGTCTCGGCGACCTCCGGGGCCTGCCCCGGCTGGCAGGCCGCGTAGGCCAGGAAGGCCCCGGGCGCGATGCCCGCCCAGTTGTACGCGTGAACGACGTAGACGAGCTGCCGGCCGCGGAGGTCCTCGTGCAGCCAGCCGCTCGGCAGGTGGTAGCCGCTGATGATCGTGTCGAGCACCGTGATCGGGATGCGGTCCTCGACGTTCTCGACCGTCATGCCCGGCGCCGCCACGATGACGCCCGCCTGCGTCAGGTCCGTCCGGAAGGCGTACGTCTTCCTTGCCGGGTCCGGCTGTTCTGTCGGCGCGTCTAGGGTCTTGCGAGCGTCGCCGTGGACCTCGAAGAGCTCGGCCAGCCGGCGCTTCGCCGCCTCGGGGTCGAACTGCCCGTAGATGGCCAGCACGGAATCGCCAGGCCGTTCGTAGACGTGGTTCTTGTGATACGTGACGAGCCGCTCGACGCTTGCCTCGGCGACGACTTCCTTTCGCCCCGTCGCAAGCAGGCGGTACGGCGAGCCGGCGAAGAAGCGTGCGCGGAAGCGCTTCTGGATCTGGCTGAACCAATGTTCATCCGTCCGCTCGATGGCCGCCAGGGCGGCCGGGCGCAGGATCTCCAGCTCGCTTTCGGGGAACGCGGGCTCGGTGACGACGCCGGCGAAGATCTCCAGCGCCTCGTCGAAGCTGTCGGCCAGGCACTCGGCCCGCCAGTAGAACGTGTTGTTGCCGCAGTTGCCGACGATCTCGCCGCCGGCACGGTCGAAGAAGGCGTCGATTTCCTCGGCCGTGCGGCCCTCCGTGCCGCGCGTGGACAGCGCGGCCATCAGCGTGCCGAGCCCGTTGGTGTCCTCGTCCTCGGCCAGGACGCCGCCGCTGGTGACGTAGCACATCGACACGAGTCCGACGTCGGTCGGGCGCAACACCACTCTCAGCCCGCTGGGAAGCGTGATCAACTCCGCCTCGATGTCGGTGGCTGTGGCGTCGCCCGCGCCCGCCACGGGGCCCGCGGCGGCCTCCGGCACGAGGCGCGTGACGGCCATGTCCTCCGCGCCCAGGTACCTACGGGCCATGGCCCGCACGTCCTCCGCGGTCACGGCCTGAATCCGCTCGGTGTAGTGCTTGGAGAAGGCCACGTCGCCGGTGGACATATAATCCGTGGCGAGTGTGCCGGCCAGCGACTCGGCCGTCTGCCGGGCGTGCACGTGGTCCGCGAACTTCTGCCGCTTGGCCCGCGAGAGCTCCTTTTCCGTCACGCCGTCGGCGGAGATCCGCTCAATCTCCGCGAGGATGACCTTCTCCGCCTCGTCGGCGTTCTCCGGAGCGCAGCGATAGTCGATGGTGAAGATGCCGTCGCCCCACGCCGGCGTCCACGAGCCGGTCGAGACGCTCGTGACGAGCTTCCGGTCGCGGAACAGCTCGCGATTCAGCCGGCTCGCCCCGCCCCGGCCCAGCACGTACGCCAGCACGTCCAGGGCGTACAGGTCCTCGTGCACCAGCGGGATGGTCCGGAAGCTCACCCGGCAGATCGCCTCGGTCAACTCGGGCTGGGCCTTCACGACTCGCCGAACGCCCGTGATCGGCTCGACCTCCGGCAGGTTCAGCTCCGGCACGCGCCCGCGGGGCCAGCCGGCGAACGCCTCGCGGGCCTCGCCGAGCACGTGGTCGATCTCCACGTCGCCGACTACGACGAAGATCGTGTTCTGCGGGATGTACATCCGCTCGTGATAGGCCCGGATGTCTTCCCACGTGAGCGCCGCGAGCGGCTCGGCATAGCCGATGACCGGCACGGCCGCGGGGTGGCCGCGGAAGGCGTTGGCCATGTGGGCGTACCATGCCTGGCGGTTGGGCTCGTCCCTGCCCTTTTCCAGCTCTCGCTGGACGACGCCGTGCTCGCGCTCGAAGTCGGCCTTCGTGAACCGCGGCCGGACGAGCCAGTCGGCGACGAGATCGATGCATTCGTCCGTCCTGCTCGACGAGGCGGAGATGTAGTAGCACGTGTGGTCGAGAGTGGTGTAAGCGTTGGCCTGCCCGCCGATCTTGGTGACGCGGTTTTCCTTGTCGTCACGCGGCTTCTGGACGCCCTCGCCGGACTGGCTATGGTGCTCGGCATCGTCCGCGACGAGGTGCTCCAGAAGGTGCGAGACGCCGCAGCCGAGCCACTCCTGCTCGTACAGCCCGCCGGCGCGGACGTATGCCTTGACGTTGACGACGGGCGCGGTCCGCCTGGGGCGGACGATCACCGTCAGGCCGTTGGACAGCGTGGCGACCGTCGCCTCGTCGGCGACGACCCGCTCGGAGATCGTCAGCGGGGCCGCCTCGGGCACCTGACGGCCCGAATCCCTTACGGTCTCGGGGGGCTGCGGGGCGTCGGTGTTCGACGGCCCGCGCGGCGCGCAGCCGGCGAAGATCGCGGCCGAAAACGCGGCGAGTACGGTCCACGTCGCAATCCGATTGGGGTTCATTTCCTTCCCTATCCTGCGGCGTTCGGTGCGTCCATCAATTACACCACAAAGGGCACGGAGAACGCGGAGCAACTCGGTAGCGAGGTCTCCCGCCTGAGCGCTTGGCCCTCGGTGTCTCTCCGTGTCCGGCCACGGCGGAAGACGCCGTCGGCTACTCGTTGCCCGGGCGGCGGTCCACTTCGTTCAGGTACGTCAGTGTACGCTCCAACTCGTTCTTCAGGTGCCGGACGCGGAGCAAGCTGCGGACGCGCGTGATCAGTTCGAGGCGGTTGACCGGCTTCGAGATGAAGTCGTCCGTGCCGCTCTCGACGCCGCGCTCGATGTCCCCCAACTCGTGCAGGGCCGTCACCATGATGATCGGGATGTCCCGCGTGGCCGGGTCCGTCTTGAGCTTGCGGCAGACCTCGAAGCCGCTCATCCGCGGCATCATGATGTCCAGCAGGATCAGGTCGGGCGGCGACTGCTGGATCTTCTCCAGCGCCTCGACGCCGTCCACGGCCGATTCGAGCGAGCAGCCCAACTCCTCCAGGCACGCCAGGAGCAGCTCGAGGTTCTGCTCGTTGTCGTCGACCACGAGGATGCGGCTGTCCGCGATCTTCTCCGATTCGTCCCTGAGCACGGGGGCCTGCTGGGTCTTCTCCGCCATGGAAACTCTCCTGACCGCGGCCGCAAGCCGCGAAATCGCTCCATCCAGCGTAACGAGCGCCTTGGGCCAGGGCAACCTCCGGGCCGGGCCGGATCGCAGATCGACGACCGGAGAGCATGCGGGTATGGGGGGAAGTCGATGCACTGATGGCGCGGGGCACGGCGAACGCCTCGCACCGAGGACGTACTCTCGGAGCGGTCCATGGCGGAACCACTGCGCCGGCGCCGGTCGGTCCGGCTCGGGGGCCGGTTTGTCGATGCTGCCGATTGCCTACTTCGCCGCGACCTCCTCGGCCGGCTTGCCGTCCGGCTGCTTGCAGCGGAGTTTTACGCGCATCGTCCACGAATTTCCGGCCATCAACTACCGCCTTGACCCGCCGGGCGGGCTGCTGTAGCCATGTTTCCCCCGGCGTGAGGATGCGCCGCCCCCGACCCCCCGAAGAGAGGTCTCCGATGAAGGCCATCCTGGTGATGTTCGATTCGCTGAACCGGCGATTCCTGTCTAGCTACGGCTGCGACTGGACGCACACGCCGAACTTCAAACGGCTGGCGGAGAAGACGGCCGCGTTCGACACGTCCTACGTCGGCTCGATGCCCTGCATGCCCGCCCGGCGGGAGATACATACCGGCCGGTACAACTTTCTGCACCGCTCGTGGGGGCCGATCGAGCCGTTCGACGACTCCATGCCGCAGATGCTCAAGGACAACGGCGTCTATTCTCACCTGGTCAGCGATCATTACCACTACTGGGAGGAGGGCGGCTGCAACTATCACACCCGGTACGAGTCGTGGGAGATCGCCCGGGGACAGGAGGGCGACCCGTGGATCGGGCAGGTCCGCCCGCCGGAGGTGCCCGAATGTGTGGCCGGGCGCGAGGGCCCGATGTGGCGGCACGACTGGATCAACCGGGCGTACATGAAGAGCGAGGCCGCGCAGCCGCAGGCCAAGACGTTCGGCGGCGGCATCGAGTTCCTTCGGCGGAACCACGACGCCGATAACTGGTTCCTGCACATCGAGACCTTCGACCCGCACGAGCCGTTCTTCACGCAGCAGAGCTACAAGGACCTGTACCCGCACGACTATCAGGGCCCGCACTTCGACTGGCCGCCGTACCGGCCGGTGGAGGAGACGCGCGACCAGGTCGAGCACTGCCGGCTGGAGTACGCGGCGCTGGTGAGCATGTGCGACGCGTGGCTCGGCAAGCTGCTCGACGTAATGGACGAGCTGGACCTGTGGAGGGACACGATGCTGATCGTGAACACCGACCACGGCTTCCTGCTCGGGGAGCACGACTCGTGGGCCAAGTGCTGGTGCCCGTGGTTCGACGAGCTGGCCCGGACGCCGCTGTTCATCTGGGATCCCCGCTGCGGCGTCGCGGGCGAGCGGCGGTCGAGCTTGGTGCAGACGATCGACCTGGCGCCGACGCTGCTGGAGCTTTTCGGCATCGAGTTGACGGAAGACATGCAAGGCCGGCCGTTGCGGCGGGCGATCGCGGACGACACGCCCGTCCGCGAGGCGGCGCTGTACGGCATCCACGGCGGGCACGTGAACGTGACGGACGGCCGCTACACCTACTTCCGCGGCCCGGCGACCGAGGACAACACGCCGCTGGCCGAGTACACCCACATGCCTACGCACATGAGGCATACCTTCAGCGTGGACGAGATGCGCGGCGCGGAGATGGCCGAGCCCTTCTCCTTCACCAAGGGCTGCCCGGTGATGCGGATTCCGTCCCCGCCGCGGCGGCGCGTGGGCGACCCGCGGATGGGTCGGACCTGGCTGTTCGACACGCGGGAGGACCCGCACCAGGAGGCCCCGCTGGACGACGCGGCCATCGAGAAGCGGATGACGGACCTGCTGGTGCGGGCGATGAAGGAGTCCGACGCGCCCGAGGAACAGTACGTCCGACTGGGTCTCGGTTCGTTGACTCGTTGACTCGGCCCCCCGTCAGCGAGCCAATGAACCACCGAATTCACGGAGATACGACATGCTCAAAGGCATTTCCCCGCTGTTGAGTCCCCAGCTTCTGGCGACGCTGTGCGAGATGGGCCATGGCGACGAGATCGTGCTGGCGGACGCCCATTTTCCGGGCGAGTCCGTGGGCCCGCGCGTTCTCCGGGCCGACGGGTTGCGGATTCCCTCTCTGCTGGAGGCGATCCTGCCGCTGATGGCGCTGGACGGCTACGTTGACTCGCCGGTGACGATGATGGCGGCGGTGGTGGGCGACACGCTCGACCCGGCCGTGGAGGAGGCGTATCGGGCGGTGATCGACCGCCACGCGCCCGACGCGCCCGCCATATCGCGGCTGGAGCGGTTCGCCTTCTATGACCGCGCCCGAGAGGCCTTCGCCGTCGTCATGACCGGCGAGACGGCCAAGTACGGCAACGTGATCCTGACCAAGGGCGTGACGCCGTGCTGAAGAGCGTCTTCCCGTTGACTCGTTAACTCGTGCCCTCCGCCTGAGTTGATCTGCGCGTGGAGACCGGTCAATGGGTCAATTGGTGGATCGGTCAGTTTGTGCACGGGCGGGGGCATCCGCCAATCGATCCGTCACGGGGGCAGCCCGCCCGCGAATCGACCATTCGCACTCCATGTCTTTGCCGACCCATCCTGACCGAGTCAACGAGTTAACAGGTCAACGGAGTGAAACAGATGGCCGCCGCAGCGGCAGTCGGAAGCGCCGAAGCCGGGGGGGACGCGGTCGAAGCGCTGGGCCAGTTCCGCGGCCAACTCGCACTCGCGGCTCTTGTCGCCCGGCACGAGGATCGCCCCGAGCAGCTCGGCGTGGACGGCGAGGAAGTCGATGTGCCAGCGCAGCGGCTTGTCGCGCCGCGCGTGGCGGGCCAGGCGGGCGCCGCGGCCGCGCTGGGCGCTGCCGCAGTATAGATACCAGCCGGGCTCGAAGCGGAAAGCGCCCAGGCGCCCGACGCGGATGCGTCGCGGCCGTGCGAGGCGGAAAACCGCGATGTAGCAGCCGGAGTCCATGTCCTGAAACCGCTTCCGGAGCGCGGGGGTAGCTTTGCGGGCCTCGAATCGCCAGAATACCCCCGGGAGTATCCTCATGCGCGTTGCATTTATCGGGCCGAGCCAATCGGGCAAGAGTACGCTGTTTGCCGCGGTCGCCGAGGCGGGCGGGTCGAACGTGGACCTGTCGCGCCCCGACCAGCCGCACCTGGCCGTGGTGAAGGTGCCGGACGAACGGGTCGAGTGGCTTGCGGAACGGTACAAGCCCAAGAAGACCACGCACGCGGAGCTGGAGTTCCTGGACTTGCCGGGCTTCGACCTCCGCGACGAGGCGGGGCGGCAGCGGGGCAAGGCCCACTGGCCCGCCATGCGGCAGAGCGGCATGCTCGTCCCGGTCGTGCGGTCGTTCGAGGACCCGACCGTTCCGGCGTACCGGGACCGGGTGGACCCGGCGGCCGACATCGAGGAGTTGCTCGGCGAGCTGTTGTTCGCGGATCTGGAGCAGGTGACCCACCGCATCGAGAAGCTCGAGGCGTCTCTCCGCAAACCGACCCGCCGGCACGACGAGGAAAAGCGCGAGTTGGCGCTGATGGAGCGGCTGCGGGACGCCCTGGAGAACGAGCGCCCGCTGGCCGAGGCCGTGGAGTCGGCGACGGAAGAGAAGCTCATCCGCAGCTTCGCCTTCCTCTCGCTCAAGCCGATGCTGGCGGTGGTCAACAGCGGGGAGGACGACCTGTCCGCGCCGCCGCCGGCGATGCCGGCGGACCTGCAGGCCATGCGCATCTCGGCCAAGATCGAGGAGGAAATCGCCGAGTTGCCGCCCGAGGAACGGGCCGAGTTTCTGGCGGACCTGGGCGTGGCGGCGTCGGCGCGGGACGTTCTGATCCGCGCCTGCTACGAGCGGCTGAAGCTGGTCAGCTTCCTGACGTGCGGTGACGACGAGTGCCGGGCGTGGACGATCCCCGCCGGCACGCCGGCCGTGGAGGCGGCCGAGCAGATCCACAGCGACATCGCACGCGGGTTCATCCGAGCCGAGACCGTTTCGTTCGAGGCCCTTGCGGCCGCGGGCGACATGAAGTCGGCGAAGGCGGCCGGCACGGTTCGGCTCGAAGGCAAGGAGTACGTCGTCCAGGACGGCGACGTGATCAACTTCCGTTTCAACGTGTAGATGAGGCGTCCGGGCGCTATCTCCGGGTGCGCCGCGCGTTTCCTGCGGGGTATAATCTTCATCCATGCGACTGCTGAGACGCAACGCGAGCCGCCCGCGCCGGCGGTGGTGGCAGAAGCTCATCCGGATCAGCATTCTGGTCACGCTGGTTCTGGGGGGGCTCTACGCCACGCTCCCGTGGTGGATGCCCACCGACTGGCTCCGTGACCGCATCGCGCGGGACATGAGCCGGCAGACCGGCGCGCCCGTGGAGATCGGGCAGATGCGGCTGAGCTGGTTCCACGGCGTCACGCTGGAGGGATTGACGATCCAGGCGCCTGACGGCCGCGGGCCGGTGGCGGTCGTCGAGAGGATCCGGACCGATTTCTCCCCCGTGGACGTCGTCGTCCACAAGCGGATCGAGTGGATGGAGGTCATGCGCCCCCGTCTGTTCGTGCGTTGGTACGACGACGGGCGATCGACGCTGGACGCATTGGCGGGTCTGGAGTTCGACCTGGAATGCCGGCTGATGCGCGTCGAGGGGGCGGAGGCGGTGTTCGACGTTCCCGGTCGCGAGGATCCGCTGCTGCTGAAGGTCGGCTCGCTGGAGGTGCATCCGGGCAAGCTCGGGCAGTTGGGTCGTGTCACGATGGCCGCCCGGCTCCTCCAGCCGAGCGGTGACGCGACGCTGAGCGTCCGGTTCACGGACCGCCCGGTGGACCCGGCGGTCCGCTCGGCGGCACGGGTAAACTTCGCGAACCTGGACCTGGACGAGCTGCGCCTTCCGGAGTTGCTGGGGCTTCCGCTGGAGCGGCTGGCCGGGCGCTGCCGCGGTTCGGCGCGGGTCCGGCTGATGCGCGCGAACAAGGAGGGGCGCTTCGACTTGGAATTGGCCGTGACGGATCTGGACGCCCAACCGGTCCGGGGACCGGACTTGGCCGTGATCGAGCGGGCGGGGGTAGCGCTGTCGGGGTCGATCGACCCGGTGGCGACGGAGGAGGAGGCGGGCATCGAGGTGGAATCGGCCCGGATCGAGCTGCCGGGCATCGACCTGTCCGGCTCGGGCAGCGCGCTGTTCGGGACCGCGCTGCGGCTGCTGCGGCTGGACGCACAGGGCCGCATCGACCCGGAGCGACTGGCGGCGCTGCTGGCGGGTCCGGGCGCTCGGGGCCTGCGGGTGGACGGCCCGGTCGAAATCCGCCGGCTGGAGCTGCGCCGCGACGGGCCGCGAGCCGAGCTGGACCTCTCGATCGACGCGACGGCTGCCGCCTTGCACGCGGACGGCCGGGCGCTCAAGCCGGGCGGCGAGCTGATGAGCGCGCGGCTCAATGCCGTCCTCGATGACCGGGGCGGACGCCTGACCGTGGCCGACAGCCGCGTCGAACTGGGCGGCAACTGGATCGAGCACGAGGGGCAGTACACGGATGTGTTCCCGGCCGCGGCGGGACTGTTCGCCGGGCGGCCGAAGGCGGTGCTCGGCGTCGAGACGCTCCGGTGCGCGGGTCGGTGGCAGGTGACGGACTTGCCGGCTCTGGCACGGCTCTCGCCCGATCTGGCGCGGCTGCTGGCGCCGGTGGAGCTGGACGGCGCGGTGCGGGGGCAGTGGAATTACGCCGGGCGGACGGGCGAGCCCGGACGCTTCGAGGCGGACCTCGTGTTCGACGCGGCCGGTCGGGCGGGCGTGGGCGGCGCGTTCGTCAAGCCGGCGGGGCAGCCGGTGCGGCTCAGCGCGTCCGGGCGGCTGCTGCGCCGCGGCTCCGGGCCGGAGGACTTGGACGCGGACCTGGCGGTCGAGAAGCTGGACCTTGCAGTGGGCGCCGGACGGCTGCACACGGACGGACTGCTTGTGCAACTGCGCACGGGCGCCGATGGATCGCCGGTCGTGGCGGCCGAGGCGGACGGCCGGTTCGACATCCGCGGCGCCGAGCACCTGCTGGCCTGTGTGCCGGCGCCGGAGCTGCGCGGGACCGTTCGCGGCGGCATCTTGCGCGGCGGGCGCTACGAGGGCCACCTGACCGACAAGCGTCTCAAAGCGGCCGTGGAAGCTGAGCTGATGGACCTCGGTCTGGAGTTCCCCGGGCGATTCCGTAAGCCGGTGGGGGAGTCGGCGAGGATGTCGGCGGGCCTGGCGGCCGAAGGCGGCAAGGCGCGTGCCGAGCTGAACCTAGCGCTCAGCCCGCCGGGCGACGGCCGTTCGGAGCTGGAGGTGCGGGTGACGGCTGCCTCGGGCGATACGCCGGATACGGCGCTTCGGGCGGAGATTATCGAGCTGGATGTCGTCAATGCGGAGGGCCGGTGGCTGGCCCGCCGCTTCCCGGCTGTCGCCGCCGAGGACGTGCCCGAGGGCTTGCGCGTGAGCGGGCGGCTGCTGGCGGATGTGTCCGACCCGACGGCGCCCGTGCTGACGCTGGACGAGCGAGGGCCGCTTTCGCTGGAACTGGCCGGGTCGGCGCTGAGGGCGTGGGGGTCGGTCGAATGGGCGGCACCTGCCGATGCGGAGGAGCCGCTGCGAGTGAGAGGGTTCGACCTTCATCTGGGCGGCCGGGCGGCTCCGAGCGAGGCGTTGGCGGGCGCCCTCGACCGCCTCGGCGCGGCGGAAGCGGCGCGTCTGCTGACTCCCGGCGATGCTGCCGGGGCGGCCCTGTCCTTCGCGGCGGATGCGCGGAGCGAGGACGGCCGCCGGGTGGAGATCCGGCTGTCGGAAGAGAACCCCCTGACCGCGTCGCTGGGCGAAAGCGAGCTGCGCCTGAGCGGCACGGCCGCGGTGGATGGGAAGCACCTGCGGGACGGATCGCCGCTTGCCGAGGCCGTGCCGGAGCTGGACATGGCGGTCGTCGGCAAGGTGACGGTGGCGGACGCGCTTCACGCATGGCCGGGCGCCGCAGAGCACGCGAAGCGCGCCGGGCTGGGTGGCGGCGTGGAGTCCATCGCCGTTCACCTGGTCGGTGAGGGCGACGTGATCCGCGTCGGCGGCGTGGCGAACGCGAAGGACCTGGCCGTCCGCCTGCCGGACGGCTTCCGCAAGCCGGCGGGCCTGCCCGCGACGGCCGAGTGGGACGCGAAGCTAAGTTCCGACCTGACCACGCTCCATGACGGGGAGCTGTCGGCGCGGGTAGGCGATGCGCGCGTGAACGTGCACGGCTCGGCTCGCCGGACCGCGCCGGCCGACGGTCGCCCGGCGGAATGGCTCGATGCGGAGGCGACCGTCACGGCCTCAACGGAGAAGGCCGAGTCGCTGAACGATCTGCTGCCGCGGCTGGCCCCTTATGCGCTGGCGGGCGGCGCGGATATCGAGGCGTCCTGGCGGCTCGAGGACGGCCGCACGATCCACTCGCTCGTGCTCCGTGCGGACGATCTGGAGGGCCGTTGGGGCGGCCGTGCGTTCGGCCTCGACGGCACGCTTACGCTCGATCGATTCCGGCCGCCGGCCGAAGAAGGTGCTCTCCCGGCCGTGGCCCGCATGGAGGCCGAACGCCTGTACGTTCGCCTGGGGGACAGCCGGGGGTTTGTCCTGGCCGACGTGGCCGACCCGCTGGGCTCGCCGCGCGGGCGGGTACGCTTCCTGGGCGAGTCGGTGGACACGGTGCAGTTCGGCGAGTGGCTCGACGGTCTCGGCGAAGAGCCGTCGGAGCCCGCGGTCGCGCCGGCCCCGCGCGAGCGGGCGCGGGATACGCTGGCCGCGTTGCGTCGTCGGCTGGGCGAGGCCGAGCTGGAGATCGAGGCGCAGCTCCGTCGGATGAGGTACCACGACGACTCTGTCGACGTGACGTACGACGTGCGCGAGGTGGGTATCGAGGCGTTGGTCGACCGCGGCAGCGTGGAGGTCGCATACCGGACCGGCCTCAGCGGGGGTCTGGTGCGCGGCGAGATGCGCGTGGACCTGAACGCCGAGGAGCCCGTGCTCGAGACCTCAAGCGAGATGCGCGAGCTGATCGTGACCGAGAAGATCCAGCCGCATATCGCCAACTTCTTCCCCGGCAACGACGTGGAGGGGCGGTTCTCGCACACCGAGCGGATGAGCGTCGCGCTGCTGGAGGCCCTGGCCCGCGGCTACGGGGCGGAGGACGCCGCGTGTCCGACCGGGACGGCCCGCAACGTGGCGATCAAGGGCACGGTGACCGGTCGGGCCGCGCCGGAGTTCGTCACGGCCATCTTCCCCGGCCTGAACCTCGCCACCTACAGCTACAAGCGCATGACCGGCTTCGCCGAGTTTCGGGAGGACGGCTCGGCGGCGAACGACATGATCTTCCGGGGCACGGCCTACGACCTGTATATCGAGGGCGTGACCGACGCGGACAACATCGGTCGGTACGAGATCGGCGTGATCCTCCCGCCGAGCATCCAATCCGCCGAGTGGAACCACGTTCACCGGCTGGGCCGCATCCCGGTGCTGAAGTTCAAGGCCCGTATCGAGGGAGGCGAGATGCACGACACGGCCGTATCCTACCTGCGCCCGGACGAGATCGTCGCGTCCATCCTCCTTTGGAACAATCCCTTGTACGTCGCGCTGTTCAGCGGATCAGCCGAGTAGCCGCGGATTCCGCTTTGCCCCTCCGCACCGGGGCTGCGGTAGAATAGCGCGCCGCGGCCCACGCGCCGCCACGACATGGCCCAAGATCGCCCCGACACCTTCGACCACCACCGCGGCGCGCAACCGCTGCTGCGTCCGACGAGCCGCCTTCGCGCGGGGCTGTTCCTGGCGATCAACCTTGCCGGCTTCGCGGTGGTCAACGCCTTCTGGCTCTACCTCGCCCGTGGGCACTGGGTGCAGTTCTCCCTGACGAGCTACCGGCAGGCGATCGGCACGCCGCTGGGGGAGGTCCTCGTCCGCCCGCTCAACGTACTGACGCATCCATGGATGATCGTCGTGACCGGGCTGCTGCTGGGGCTGGTGATCCTCGTGCCGCTCGCGGTGGCGGTGCTGTACCGGTTGTTCTTCGCGGCGGCGTTCGTGGTCCTCGTCGCGGCCGTGGGGCATGCCCCGGTTCTGGCGATGGCCTTAGCCATCGGCTGCGTGCTGGCCGCCCGCGCGCCGCTGCGCAGCGACATGCCGTTCCTGGCGGTGCTCGTCGGGCTTGTCCCGGTGGCCTTGTACCTGTACCTGTTCGGATTCGCGGTCGGCGGGACGCCGGCGGCGATGCCCTTGCGGAAGTGGGTCTTCTATGCCCCGTTCATCCTGGCGGGGCTGGCCGCGGCGATCGGCGGGGCGGTGGTTCTGCTGCTGGCGCGGCTGACGGCTTTCCGTCCGGGCGTGGTCTGGCCGGTGCTGGCGGTTCTGCTGGCGGCGCCGCTGACGCTGTTCTACACGCAGGTCGGCAGCGGGGAGCTACAGTACCAGCTTCTTGTGCAGGACCATTGCGAATCGCCCGCGCTGTTCCCGGAAGTGCAGCTCTCGGAGTGGAAGCGCCGGCACGACGCCGAAGGGCTCAGCGAGGCCGAGCTTTGGGAGCGGCTGGCGGGCGATGACGGCCACACCAGCCGCCGGCGCCGGGCGCTCCAGGGCGCGTGCGAGCGGTTCCTCCGCGACCATCCGGACAGCGCGCGCACGGCCGAGGTGCTCTGGCTCCGCACGCAGGCCATCAGCGTCCAGGTGCAGTACTCGTCGTTCGAGGCGGGGTTGGTGCGGTACTCATGCGAGCATGCCCGGCGTCAATCCGCGGCCGCATGGGAGGAGCTGAGGCAACGCTGCCCGGACGCGCCGCAGGCGGCGCTGGCGGATTGGCGCCTGGCCCGGCTGGCGCTGCGGCGCGGCACGGCGGAGTCTGTGGGGGAGGGCACCGAGCGACTTGAAAGGGCGGCGGCCCGCCTCCGCCGGCACGTCGCGTCGTTCGAGGCGACGGACACGAGCGACCGCGTATTCCTGCCCCCGGAGCCGCTTCCGGCGGCGGGCCACTACCGGGAGGCCCTCCGCGACGCGGAGGAATTGCTCTGGGTGATCCGCCGCAACGAGATTCTGGGCGACCCGGATGAGCGGTACGGCGAACGAGAGGCGCTGCGGGCCTGGCTGGAGGCGAACCCGAACAAGCCGGGCTACCTCGGGCTTCTGGAGCGCATCCGGGACAACACCGCGGGCGGCACTCGGCTCGCCGACAACCTGGAACTCGCCGTAGCCAAGGAGATGGCGGGCCTGGCCCGGCGGGCCGGGGCGCTGGCCGAGGTGGCGGCCCTGGCGGAGGAGGCCGACCCGTCCGAGCCGTGGCGCTGCGACGCGTCCGTGCCGGCCAAGTACGAGTTGGGGCTCATCGCCATGCGTCCGGTGGACGTCTCGGCGGTTCGCAAGCAATGGCGCGAAAGCGGGGCGGGCCTTACGCTCCGCCCCGCGGAGGAGTATTTCCGGGAGGTGGCCGAGGCGGGTCAGCCGTGGCGGCGACTCGCCGAGCAGCGCCTCGAGATGCTGGCGGGCGAAGCGCGGGCGCCGGCCGGCGGCACGCGCGCCGAGGGCGCGAGAGCGGCGGTGGGGAGGCGGAATGACTGACGCGCCCGTCCCGCAGAGCCATGCGCCCGGAGACCGCCCTCCGCGCGTGCTGCTGACTACGGCGGCCGTGGGCGCAGGGCACGCGTCCGTGGCGGGGGCGCTGGCGGAGCGGTTCGCAGCCGAGGCGCCCGAGGTGGAGCTGGAGTCCGTTGACGTGCTCGACTTCGTGCCGCGTTGGTTCCGGGCATGGTACGCGGGGGGCTTCGCGTTGCTCATGTCGCGGCTGCCGTGGCTTTACGGCTGGGGCTACCGCTACAAGAACCGCCCGCACACGCCGGATCGTGCGCGGGGGGAGCGCTTCCGCATGTGGTTCGAACGGCGGATGTTGCGCCGGTTCCTCCGGCACGTGGAGCGAATCCGTCCGGAGCTGATCCTTCACACGCATTTCCTGCCCGCCCCGGCCGTGGGACGGATGATCGACCGCGCAGAGACCGACGCCGAGCAGATGGTCGTCGTGACGGACATCGAGGTCCACCGCTGGTGGTACGCCGAGAACGTGCGTCACTGGTTCGTCGCCCAGCCGCCCAGCGCGGATCCGCTGCGGCGGTGGGGTGTCGGGCCGGATCGCGTGACCCGGTCGGGCATACCCGTTCGCGCGAAGTGGACGCAGGCGCTCGACGCCGACGCGCTGCGAGACAAATGGGGCCTGCCCGGCGGCCGCAAGGGTCTGATCCTGACCGGCGGGGCGAACTTCACATGCGGGCCGGTGGCCCGGCTTGCGAAAGAGCTGCTCGAGGCCTGTCCCGAAGCTCACCTCTACGCCCTGGCCGGTCGGAACGAAAAGCTCCGCCGCCGCCTGGAGGCCCATCCGGAGGCGGGGCGGCGCATGCAGGTGCTCGGCTTCGTGCCCGACCTGCACGAGTTGGTCGATATCTGCTCGCTGATGATCACCAAGTCCGGCGGAGTGACGACCTCCGAGTGCCTGGCCCGCGGCATGCCGATGGTGCTGCTCAAGCCCGTGCCGGGTCACGAGCAGGGCAATGCCGAGTTCTACGAGTCGCGCGGTGCGGCCGTGATCGCCTGGAATCACGAGGACGTGGCACCGCGGGCCTCGGCCCTGCTGTCGGAGCCAGAGCGGCTGGAGCGGATGTCGCGGGCGTCGCAGTCGCTGCATCGAGACGGGGCGGCGACCGTGGTCGGCGCGGTCCGCGACGCTATCGCGGCTCGACGATCCGGACGCTGACGTCCTTCACGGCCGTGTGCGATCGCTTGAACGTGCCGACGAAGCGCGTACCGTCGGCCAGCTCCAGGACCAGTTTCGGCAGGCCGCGTCCGGCCTCGATGCTCCATTCTTCGAGCTTCGCGGCGTTGCCCAGCGCCCGCGCCAGCAGCGACGGCGGCAGCCACTGTCCCTTGAGCTGGCCGAGTTTGCCCGCCCGGGCCGCCTCGAAGAACGCCTCCGCCGTCTCGTAGCTTTGGCCCTGCACGACCGCGCGGGCGAGGAAGCTGGTCAGCGTGGCGACCGTCGCCTTCGTACGGAGGTGGTCCGTGGCGCCGGCGTCCCGATCCTTCCACCACTCGGCGAATCGTTCCTCGAAGTCCGCGGGCGTGCCGTCGAAGGCCCGCTTGAACGCCACGTGCCACGGGCGGCGGCGGATGATGATCTCGGTCAGATAGCGGTCGAGCGCGGGGCGGTACTTCTCGCCGTCGGCGTGAGCCAGGAAGTGGATCATCGCCCACGCCTGGGTGTAGTGGCGCATGTTGAGGTCCTCCCGCCACTGGGCGGGCGTGACCTGGAGCATGAGCGCGAACGGCATGACGGCCTCACGGTCGATCATGAGCTTGAGCAGCTTCAGCCGCCAGCGGGGGATGATGCCGGTGACGTAGCCGTCGCCGGTCCAAATGCCCTCGCCGAAGTACTCGGCCATGCCCTCGTTGGCCCAGATGGGCATACGCGTGCCGACAACCGTGTGGACGTACTGGTGCCACGCCTCGTGCTGGAGGATGTGCCAGATGCGTCGGGTCCGCAGGCGGATGGGGTCGGCCAGCGCCAGCAGGGCGCGCCCGTTGTACATGCCGGAGCTTCCCTCCATGCCGCCGGCGGCGTGGTAGTCGTCGGCATCGGTGAACATGTACAGCGGCAGCCGCCGCTTGACCCTTCGCCCGAAGTCCCGGATTCGGTGGTCGTACTCCCGGGCCAGCGAGGTCATGCGCGCCTCGGCTTCCCGCAGCACCCACTTGTCCTCGATGTCCGTGCGGATGAGATACCGCGGGGTCTTGATCTCGACGTGGGCCCACTTCCGGGCGTCGGTGTCGCCGTCTCCGGCCGCGACGAACGCCGCCGGCAGGACGGCCAACACCGCGACCGTCGTCCACCGCTTCTGTCGGCCGGCTCGTCGCGGCATGGTGTGTGTCCCTTCCTCACCATCATACCGCGCGGCGGGGCCTGTGGTCACGTGCCGAGGTACTCGTTGATCTTGCGCGCCGCTTGCCGGCCCGAGGCCACCGCGCGGGCGATGAAGGACGCCCCTTCCGTCAGGTCGCCCGCGGCGAAGATGCTCGGCTCGCTGGTGGCCGAGCCGGTCAGTTCAACGCGCCCCTGGGCGTCCATCCGCAGGCCAAGCTGGCGTGCGAGGTCCTCGTCCACCTCCGGCTCGTACCCGAGCGCCAGCACGGCCAAGTCGGCCGGGACGGCGAACTCCGTGCCCGGCTCCTCGATGCTCCGCGGCCCGGACGGTGACTGCACCCATCGCACCCGGGCGGCCGTAAGCTCGCTGAGCTTCTGCCCGCCGTTGAAGGCCTTGGTCGTCACGCACCAGCGACGGTCCACGCGCGGCGGGGCGGCGTGGGTCTTGTCCCCGTTGATGCGCTCGGCCGGGAGGATCTCGAACTGCCGGACCTCGCGAGCGCCTTGGGCCAGCGCCATCTCGACGCAGTCGTTGCCCGTCTCGCCGCCGCCGATGACCACCACGGACTTGTCCCGCACCGGGGAGTCCTCCTGCCACTGCCCGCGGGCCGTCTCGCGGAGGAAGTCGAGGGCGAAGTGCACCCCGGGCTTGTCGCGTCCGGGCACGGGCAGGTCGCGCGGGCGGGAGGCGCCGACGGCCAGCAGGACGGCATCGTAGCGCGAGCGCAGCTCATCAGCGGCGATGTCGCGCCCGACCTCGACGTTCGTCTCGAACGACACGCCTTCGCCTTCCAGGCGCTCGATGACGCGATCCACCCGCGCCTTGTCCAGTCGGAAGTCGGGAATGCCGTCCCGCAGCAGCCCGCCGGGGCGGCTGCCTCGCTCGAAGACCGTCACCTGATGTCCGCTGCGCGCGAGCTGCTGCGCCGCGGCCAGCCCGGCCGGGCCGGAACCCACGACCGCCACCGACTTGCCCGTCTGGTGCTCGGCGGGGCGGGGCTTGTCCCAGCCCTCGGCGATCGCGCGGTCGGCGATCTGACGCTCGACCTCCTTGATCGGCACGACGTAGTCCGTGAACACCCGCTTGCAGCCCGCCTGGCACGGCGCGGGGCACAGCCGCGAGGTCAACCCGGGGAAGTTGTTGGCCGACTCCAGCACTTCCCACGCCTCGCGCCAGCGATCCTGCCGGGCCAGTTCCAGCCACTCGGACACAGGGCTGTCCAGCGGGCAGCCGGCCTTTTCGCCCGCGGCCGTGCAGCGGGGGTTCATGCATTGGATGCATTTGGCCCCGCTCAGCCCGGCCAAGGCCCGCACGTACTCGTCTTCGTTCGTCCAAGTCGCCTGGGCGACGCGGGCCTCGTACTGGTCTCGCCATTCGTGCTCGCGCCGGTGCCACCAGGGCATGGCCCGCCGGAGCCATCGCATACGCTTGAGCAGCTTCATCATCCAGGACGGGGCGGGCAAGGACAGCCGCCGCTCGCGCCCGGCCAGCGTCCACCGCCAGTGGAGCATGTGGCGGTAGGTGATGCTGTCTCCGTTGGCGGGGTTGATGTCGTATTTCCGCCGGTCGCGGGCGAGCTTCTCGGGGTGCGTGGCCAGCTCGGCGACGTACACGCCGTCCTTGATGAGCATGGCGTCGGCGAGGTTGTAGATCACCGCGCGGGTCGCGGCGTAATCGTGGTCGGGCAGGTCCTTCTCGTAGGTTCGGCGCACGGCCTCGGCGTAGCGGCGGGCGTAGTCGATGCCGCCCCAGCGCAGGCAGTCGTAGGTCCGCACGACGATGGCGCGCTTGAGCCCCTCGTCGAGCCGCGGGGCGGCCCCGACCGTCTCCGAAGCCAGATCGCGGAAGTGCTCCACCCAGCGCACGCCGCGCCCGAACCGGCGGATGCCCCAACGACACTTGTCCTCGAGGACCTGCTGCCATCCGGTCCGCGCCGGGGGGCCCTGGAACAGTTCGCGGTCCACCACGAACTTCCGACCCATGTTGAACGCGTAGAGGTTCTTGCGGAATTCGTGGCGGATCGTGTCCTTGATCGCCCACGCGATCGAGTGCATCGACACCGGGATCAGCCCCTTTTGGAAGGCGAAGCCCAGCATCATGATGTTCGCGTAGATCTTGCTGCCGAGGTACCTCTCGCAGATTCGCGAGATGTTGCGGGCCAGGTAGTCGTCGGGGCGACTCATGCCACGGATGGCCGCCTCGAGCTGCGACACGTCGTAGTCCTCGCGGCCCATCGTGCCGGCGATGGTCGTGAGCTTGTCCGTGTTGATCACGGCCGCGGTCTTGTCCGGACTGGCCACGCGGCCGCGCCCCTTGGGGTCGATCGCCCGAGCCGCCTCCAGCACGTCGATGCCGACCAGCAGGTCCGCCTTGCCGTAGGGGATCAGCGGCGTGACGGGCTCGTCGGCGATGTTGTAGACGATCTGGCTGAGCACCCCGCCACCGCGGATGGCCAGGCCCTTCTTGTCGAGGAAGGTGACCTTGTAGCCCTCCTTGTAGCCGGCGCGGACGAGGATCTGTGTCGCGGTGCCGATGCCCTGCGTACCGACGCCGGTCAGGCAGCAGCGCCAGAGCTTGCCGGGGGCGCGCTTCCGGGGCTCGGGGATGTCGTCGAGCCCCAGCTCCGGCACTCGGGTGCGGGGCGGCCGCTTGCGCCGGATCGTGACGCGCTCGAAGCTGCTGCACGCCCCGACGCGCTCGCAGGCGCCGTCGTTGACGCAGAGCGTCAGGTCCGTGTCGACCTTCGGGCCGTAATCCGTCTCCACGTGCTTGAGGCCCGGGCAGCCGGTGATCTCCGTGCAGGCCAGGCAGAACGTGCACGCGTCGGTGTTCACGTTCATGTGCTCCCACTTGGGGAGGTAGCCGAGGCGCTTCTTGACGGTCCGATCCGCGCGCCGCTTGCGACGCAATCTCGTGATGGCGCATTCCTTGTCGGCGATGATGACCTTCACGCCGTCGCGGAGGAAGGTCTCCTCCAGCAGCTCGCGGTAGCTCTCGCGCTTCTCGGGGTCCACCCGGGCGACCGGCACGTCGGCCGGGCCCACGATGCCCTGAACGACGTCCTCTATGTCCTGCCGGGCCGTCGGGTTGCCGATGATGTCGAACTCGTTGCTCGGCGTCGGCTGGTGCCCGGTCATCGCCGTCGTGCGGTTGTCCAGGATGATGAACGTGATGTCCTGTCCGAGCTTGACGGCCTGGCTGATCGCGAGTTGCCCGGAGTGGTAGAAGGTCGAGTCGCCCATGAACACGACCTGCTTGTTCGGGATGAACGGGTCCATCCCGCTGCCGGTGCCGCCGCCGAGGCCCATGCCCGAGAGGTTGTGCATCAGTTCCGTGTTCGGCGGGTACATCAGCATCGTGTAGCAGCCGATGTCGCCGTGGAACAGCAGGTCAACCGGCTCCCGCCCGTGCGCGCGGGACATGTACTCCGGGTCGGTGAACTTCCGCTTGATCTCCAGGCAAAGCCCGGCCGAGTCCCGGTGGGGGCAGCCGGGGCAGAAGCTCGGCAGCCGCGCCGGCAGCGCGGGCATCTCGACCTCGGCCGTGGCGCGGGCGTGGGCCAGTTCCCGCTCGATCGCGCCGCGGTCCACTCCCGGACTCGCGCTCTTGCCGGCCAGGTGGTCGAGCAGCGGAACCAGACGCTCCAGGATGATGGACGGATCCAGCCCCCGGACCTCGGGCAGCCCCTCGAGCCCGCCGGGGAACTGCTTGCCCCAGACCTCCACGGCGGCCGACGCGCCGCCCGTCTGGCGGTCCCGCGAGACGATCTCGGTGATCTGCTCCTCCAGGAAGCCGCGCCGCTCCTCGACGACGATGATCCGTTCGCACTGGCGGGCGAGCTGCCGGACCATGCCGCCGTCCACGGGGTAGCTCAGCCCGAACTTCAGGATGGGATGCTCGCCGAGCACGCCCAGCTCCCAGAGTACCTGCACGAGGTAGTCGTGCGCCAGGCCGCTGGTGGCGAAGCCGATGGGCTTCCGGCCCTCGGAGGGGTGCTCGATGCGGTTGAGCCCGAATTCCCGCGCCACGGCCAGGGCGCGCTGGAACCGCTCGGGGTAGTTCTCCTCCTGCCACCAGGTCTTGGGCGGAAGGAGCACGTGCTTGTTGAGGTCGATTCCGGCCGTCTGGAAGTCGCGCAGCGACTTGGTGTTGTGCCGCGGGTACTGGTTGGCCCGGCAGACGACGCTGCCGCCGCCGTCGGCGAGGTTCGTCGGCATGATGAAGCCGGTGTACAACTCGCTGCGGCGGGAGAGCTGGAGCCCGAGGTCGATGTAGTCCTTGACCTCCTGCGCGCACGACGGCTCGATGACGGGAATGAACAGGTGCCGGCTGATGAAGCGGCTGTCCGACGGCACCTGCGTCGAGTCGGACCAGGGGTCGTCGCCGTAGATGACGACCGCGCCGCCCTCGGGATGAGCCCCGGCCAGCGACCCCAGCGCCAGCGCGTCGGCCGCGACGTGCACGCCGACGGACTTCATGCAAATCACGCCGCGGCAGCCGGCGACCTGCGAGCCGTTGAGCATCGCGGCGGCCAGCGCCTCGTTGTTGTTGATGACCGCGCGGATGCCCTTCTCGTGCAGCAGGTCCTTGATCAGCGCCATGGAGTCAAAGAACCCGGCCACGGGGCTTCCGGGGTATCCGCCGAGCAGATGGACGCCGCCCTCGGCCTCGAGCGCTCCTTTGAGCAGCAGCTCGCTCCCGATGAAGATCTGGGGTCCATCCTCGGTCAGGAATCTCGGGTCGACCTTCATCGCGGGCATTGTACGCCAGCCGAGCGCCCGCCAAAAAGCATTTCGGCGACGCCGGTCGGGTAGGCGATCAGAGCGATTCTGGAATCCGACGTGAATCGCGAGTAGACTGCAACGCATGCAGGGGCTCACGGAAGGCCAGGTTGACCCGGCGGTGCGAACCCATCCTGCGGTGGCCAACAAGGTCCAGCCGGAGGATATGCCGATCCACCGGTGGTATCGGTTCGTGCTGTCCTATCCCCCGCATCTCGTTCGGCATTACCTCTCGCGGTTCGGCGCAGGCGAGGGAGCGGTGGTTCTCGATCCCTTCTGCGGCACGGGCACCACGATCGTTGAGTGCCGGAAGCAGGGCGTCTCAGCCGTCGGCATCGAGGCGCTGCCGATGGCCCATCTGGCCAGCACCGTCAAGACGGATTGGCGGCCCGATTCCGACGGGCTGCTCCTGCACGCACAAGCGATTACCGATAGGGCACAGCGGGCCCTCGAGAGCGACGGGGTGCCCGATGAGCCCTTCTTCGCCGTCGCGTCTCGGCGGTCGTCACTGAGGACGCTGTCCCAAGAATCCGAGAAACTGTTGCTGAAGGGCTCCATCAGCCCCCTGCCCCTGCACAAAGCTCTGGTCCTGCTGGCGGAGATCGAGCGAGACGGGCACAAGCGATACCTGGACCATGAGCGGCTCGCCCTCGCGCGGGCCCTGGTCGAATCCATCGGCAACCTCTGCTTCGGGCCGGAGGTCGGTGTCGGCCGCCGTAAGGAAGATACTCCCGTGGTGGCCGCTTGGATGGACTGCGTCAGGCAGATGGCGGACGACCTCCGCGGGGCGGCGCCGGAGAGCCCGGTTCCGACCGTGCACCACGCGGACGCGCGGGAAGGGCTCTCTCGCTTGGCCCCGGATTCCGTGGATGCGGTGATCACCTCGCCGCCGTACCCGAACGAGAAGGACTACACCCGCACGACCCGGCTCGAGTCGGTCCTGCTGGGGCTCGTGAGGGACCGACGCGAGCTGCGCCGATCCAAAGAGGCGCTCGTGCGCTCCAATACGCGGGGCGTATACCAGGCGGACGAGGACGATCAGTACGTTGCGGACAACCTGGAGGTGCAGCGGATCGCGGATGAGATCGAGAAACGCCGCGTCGCGATGGGCAAGACCAGCGGCTTCGAGCGGCAGTATCACCGAGTCACCAAGCTCTACTTCGGGGGGATGGCCAGGCACCTGGACCAACTCAGAGCTTGCCTCAAGCCCGGCGCTCGTCTCGCGTACGTGGTGGGCGACCAGGCCTCCTATCTGCGCGTGATGATCCGCACCGGGGCAATCCTGGCACAGATCGCCGAGAAGCTCGGATACGAAGTCACGGACATCGATCTGTTCCGCACGCGGCTGGCGACGGCCACTGGCGAGCAGCTCCGCGAGGAGGTCCTTCTGCTGCGGTATCCCGGCTGAGGGCCGGCTGGAGAGGGTCCATGCCAGCGAACAGGTACGAGCGACTCCTGGAGCATGTGTTCTTTGCTCATTACGAGGCGGGCGCGGCCGAGGTGGTCTTCTACCGAGACGAACTGGTCGCGGCGGCGGAGCGGTTGGGCCTTGCGCTGCCCAAGAACCTGGGCGACATTGTCTATAGCTTCCGATATCGGGCCGAGCTGCCCGCCGCCGTTGCCGACACGGCGCCCGAGGGCAAGTCGTGGATCATCCGTCCGGCGGGGCCCGGCCGCTACCGCTTCGTGGCCACCTCCCTCACGCATGTTGTGCCGCGCGAGGGTATGGCCCGGACCAAGGTACCCAATGCAACGCCGGGCGTGATCGAGATGTACGCGCTGACGGATGAACAAGCGCTGCTTGCCAAGCTCCGCTACAACCGGCTGATCGACATCTTCACGGGACTGACCTGCTACTCCCTGCAAAGCCACCTCCGCACCACCGTGAAGGGACTGGGACAGGTTGAGACCGATGAGCTGTATGTGGGCGTGGACAGGCGAGGCGTACACACCATCCTGCCGGTGCAGGCCAAAGGGGGCAGGGATCGCCTCAATGTCGTGCAGATCGAGCAAGACCTCGCACTGTGTGCGGCCAAGTACGGCAGCTTGCCCTGCAGGCCTATTGCCGCCCAGTTCGTCGAGTCGTCGCGGATCGCCATGTTCGAGTTCGAGATGGCCGAAGAGCTTGTCTCGCTGGTGCGGGAGCGGCACTATCAGCTCGTGCCGCCCGAGGAACTGAGCGCCGAAGATCTGCAACGGTACATGAAGCGTTCGGAAGAAGCGTAGCGTCGTCCGCCGTCTCGTGCTTGGGATTCCCCGCCGTCACATGGGCCGGTGATGCGGCGAGTGGCCCCACTGGAGCTTGTCGGCCAGCGTGGTGAAGAAGTGCCGCCCGGGGTGGGCCACGATGCACACGCCCTCGGGCGCCCGCCGGACCTCCACCCTGTCACCGTCGCAGAGCCCGCTGGAGATCTGCCCGTCGATCACCACGGCCGAGCCGGGATTGACCCGCGATGCGGTGATGTGAATGGCGGTGTCGCTGCGGATCACGATCGGCCGCATCGACAGCGTATGCGGAGCCACCGGCGTGATCGTCACCGCGTCGAGCGTCGGCTCGAGAATCGGGCCGCTGGCGGACATGCTGTAGCCGGTCGAGCCGGTCGGCGTGGCCACCACCAACCCGTCGCCGAGGTACCGCGCCACCGGCACATCCGCACGCGCCACGCTCAGGTCGATCATCCGGAAGGGCGGGCCGGCCAGAATCGCCACGTCGTTGGCCGCCGCGCTCGTGAACCGGTGCCGTCGGCAGTTGGTGATCGTTACTTCCAGCATCATCCGGGCCGTGGCGGCGACCCGCCCGGCCAGGATGTCGTCGAAGTGCTTCTGCATGTGCTCGACGCTGAACTCGGCCAGGAAGCCCAGCTTGCCCATGTTCACGCCGACGATCGGGATGCCGGTGCCGACCAGCGACCGAGCGGCCGTCAGGAGCGTGCCGTCTCCGCCGAACACCACGCACAGGTCGGCACGTGCCGCCCCGTCGGGCAGGGGCTCTCGGGCGTCGCCCCGGGCCAGGATGTCCGCGCGCTCCTCGAACCACGGCCGCAGGGCGTCCACCTGCTCCGAGACGCCTTCCTTGTCCGGATTGGTCAGGATGAGGATCTGCTTGCGGGCCATGGTCGGCATTCTACCGCGCGGCCGGGCGCGGGGCACGAGGGGATGCTCATCCGGCCGAGCGGTCAGCGAAGCTCACCCAGCCAGCGCTTCAGCGCGTCGGCGTCGGCGAGGAATTGCTCCGGCTCGCGGCCGCGTACGAACTCGACCAGTCCGTAGCTGCCGGAACGTGATCGAAACAGGTCGGCTGCGGACTACGCCGTACTCCCGGTCACTTCTTGCCGCCGACCTGCCCGCGCGAGCCGAGGTAGAAGCTGTCGCCCGGGGCGATGTCGAGGTTCGGGTCGATCCTCTCTTTCAGCACGTCGGGGGCGTCGGCGAACAGGGGCGAGATCTCCAGGGCCGCGGCAATCTGCCCGTCGGCGTCGCGCGGCACGGACACGCCCGCCGCCTCCAGCCACGTCGCGGCGCGGCGGACCTGGTCGTGCAAGCTCGTGGTCAAGCTGTCGGGGCCCGAGGCGTTCTTGATCGGGGAGAATTCCTCGGTCCGCAGCGTCTCCAGGATCACCGTCTCCTTGGCCAGCGGCATGGCATCGAAGATGAACAACTCCAGCTTCACCGCGTTGGGCTCGTCGGGCGTAACGGCATTGCCCTTGGCGTCCAGGTGGGAGACCTTCTTCTCCGCCCGGTGCCAAGGCAGCCGGCACTTGCCGTCGGCGGTGAGGCGCTCCACGAACGACCGAGACAGGATGTGGATCGCGATGCTGCCGGCGTTGAACACCAGTCGGCCGTCGTCGGTGGTCTGGCGCGCCAGCTCCTCCGGCAGGTCCGAGTATTCGATCACGTGCACCTTGCCGTCGATCAGGCAGAAATTGCCGAGTTTCTCCATCGGATCGCGCTTCGGCAGCGACTTGGCGCTCATCTCCGCGGCCCGATCGGCGTGCAGGCCCACGAAGGCCGCATCCAGAACGTGCACCAGCGGGTTGTCCACCTGGAAGTAGCTGATGTACTCCACGCCGCGCCGGGCCATGTCCTCCAGCGCGCCGCTGTCTCGCAGCGCCGGAAGGGCGCCGCCGTGGCCGTTCGGGCTCATCGCCACCCGCCCGGGCGTGGATAGCAGCAGCTTGCCGTCATAGCCGATGGCCGGCATCACGCCCTGTGGGAAGAAGAACACATCCTCCTCCGGCAGGCCGAAGTACTTGTGCTGTCGGAAGAAGGCCCGCGTCGGCACGTCGTTCGTCGGCGAGGTCATGACGTACCACGGAATCGACACGTCCCATCGCTGGCGGGCGGCGAGGATCTGCTCGGCGAAAACCTGGAACAGCGGCTTGTGTGCCACCGGCGTTGCCTCCAGGCACCCCTTGGGTCCCTCGTAGCCCAGGCGCGTCCCCTGGCCGCCGGCGACGACGAAGGCCGCCACCTTGCCGGCGGCGATCAGCTCCTCGCCGCGTTTTCGGGGCCCGGCCAGTTCAGGCGAGGGCTCGTCGACGGTTCGCCCGCCGGAGACGATTTCGGGCGGGCGGATGTCGGAAGGGATCTCCACCCGGGGCGTCTGGCGCACGTGCTGGTCGATCAGTTCGTCGATCTCGTCGAGATCGATGCCCTCGATCTGCTCCAGGAGGGCCCGCTGGTCGTCCGGGCCCAGGCGATCGTAGAACCGAAGCAGGTGGTCCTGGCCGTGGGCCTCCAGCTCGGCGCGGATCGTCTCGAAATTCGCCATGTCGATGTCCTCCGACGCGTCTCACGCGGTCGCCTGCAACGTAATTGAGCGGTCGCGGGGGTGCAACGATAAAGCCGCGGGCGGCGACGATCCCTCCGCGCGCAGAAATTCCGCGGGGTCGAGATCGGAAAACCCCCATCAGTCCATTGACACGGTGGATTACCCTAGGTTACCATCTAATTGTCGGAAGTCCGGCGACAGCCGGGCGGCGGGCCCTCTTGACCCGTGCGGACGAGAGCATTGGCATCGTTTTTCGTAATCCTACCCTCCTGTCACCTCGTTCCCGCCTTGACTTTGCCGAGCGTCCGATATATGGAAGGACCGAACGCCGCCCCTGAGCTATGTCGGCGTTGCGATACTCCATGGGCCGATGTTCGGTTCGAAGCATTTAGCTGTGCATGGACTCGGGCGAGCGGCGCCTGAGGCGACAATCTGTCCGACCGGCAGATGGGGCCGGTCGCGTCGTGAGAGTTGGCTGCGTTCCCACACGAGTTCGGCATCATTTCGTGGCGATATCGTGTGGGGCGGCCATCATCCATGGCGATGTAGTGAACCCGTGGGGGAGGAGAGTGCGTGATGCGAAGGACGAAAGGTTTCACTTTGATCGAGTTGTTGGTGGTCATTGCGATCATCGCCCTGTTGGTGTCGATCCTCTTGCCGAGTCTGGGCCGTGCCCGAGAGTTGATGAAGCGTGCGAGTTGCGGCGTGAACTGCAACTCGATCGGCAAAGGGCTTGCCATGTACCTCGGCGAGTTCGAGGATCAATACCCCTTCCTTACCACGGATACTGACAGCCGGGACTGGAAGACCGATGGTGTGGCCGGCGGCGCGGACGACGTCGACGCGCTGGACGGTGACGCCGACGGTAACGGCAATGTCAATCTCGTGGAGAACCTCTGTCTTCTTGTGGCCAGGCAGACGGTGAGCTACGACGTGTTCATCTGTCCCTCCACCGACCTGAGCGAAGCTGCGCGGTCAACCGGCTCCAACAACGAGCATGGCTTCTATATGCACGGCGGCGCCGACGGCGATGACAGCGCGCAGTGGTTCATCGACTACAGCTACCATATGGGTGGTAAGATGTCGGGCGGCACAGGGAACCCGGCCGAATTCGGCGACATCCAGGGCGGGTTCGCGTTGCTGGGCGATCGGCTCGCGGAGCCGCCGAGCGATGACAGTGTTGACGGCAAGATCAGCAGCGATTGGAACCACAACGAAGACGGCGCCAACGTGCTGATGTCGAACTACTCCGTTCAGTTTGTTCGGCCGGATGAAGATAACTGGCTCGTGGTCAACGGCGACAATCCCTACACGTACGGCGGCAGCGACGGTGACCCGGCCGCAGGCGCGGGTGACGGAATCGAGGGCCAGCCGGCGTGGGACGGTGACCAGGTGCTGTACAACCCGCGTGACCCCTAGACACGGCCGTTAGGCACTAACGTCAAACGATAGAAGGTGTAACGGCGGGCGGAGGCGGAGGCCTTCGCCCGCCGTCGTGCGCGCGGGCCGGTCGTCGCAGGCGCTGCGGCGTCCAGCGTGCGATGCCGCCCGCCGTCGTGCGCGCGGGCCGGTCGCCTGGCCTTGGCCCTTCGCCTTTGGGGCTTGTGTCGTCCTTCCGTCTGTATCATCCGGCGTTGCGGTCCCGCGGCCGCAAAATCCGTTGTCCCCCGCCCCCGCCGTGTGTTCCAATACCCTGGACCCTGGGTTGCAGCGCGAGGAGTGGATTTGGAGCTGACGGTTAACCTGGAAGACCCGCGCCATGCGAGCGTGGTGTACGGCCCGGCGGACAGGCACCTGAAGATGATCCGCGACGCCCTCGGGGTTCAGGTCTATGCCCGCAAGGGGCAGATCAAACTTACGGGGGCCCCGAAGAACGTCTCCCGTGCGGCCGCCGTGTTGGAGAACCTCCAGCGCTGCGTCCGCCGCGGCAGCCACGTCGGCCCGGACGCCGTCGCCGAGGCCATCAGCGCCGCGGCCGCCGAGGAGAACAAACAGGCCTCCGAGGTGCTCGACGTCTACGTCTCGGGGCAGATGGTCTCCGCCCGCACGCCCGGGCAGAAGCGCTACATCGACGCGATGCGGACCAAGGACATGGTCTTCTGCACCGGTCCGGCGGGCACGGGCAAGACGTACCTCGCCGTGGCGATGGCCGTGCACATGCTCAAGAAGCAGCAGGCCAAGCGGCTCGTGCTGGTGCGCCCGGCCGTCGAGGCGGGGGAGAAGCTCGGTTTCCTGCCCGGCGACATGCAGGCGAAGGTGAACCCGTATCTTCGGCCCCTCTTCGACGCGCTGCACGATATGATGGAATACGAGCAGATTCGCCGCTTCATGGTGAATGACCTGATCGAGGTCATTCCTCTGGCCTTCATGAGGGGGCGGACCTTGAACGAATCGCTGATCATTCTGGACGAAGCCCAGAACACGACCGTGTCGCAGATGCTGATGTTCCTGACCCGGATGGGCAACGGCTCGAAGGTGATCGTGACCGGAGACGACAGCCAGGTTGACCTTCCGGACGACCAGGAGAGCGGGCTGATCGACGCCCGGCGGCGGCTGGCGGATATCGCCGACCTCGCCTTCGTCCGGCTGGAGCGGGCGGACATCGTGCGGCATCGTCTCGTGCAGAGCATCGTGGACGCTTACGGCGGCAACGGCAACCCCGCGGTGGGCGGGGGCTGAAGGCGCCCCTCGGCCGTTCAGCCGCCCCGCCCGACGGCCGATAGAGGCCCGTAGCGGCCCGATGAGCTCCCAGCGGGGCCGCCGACCGAAACGCATGTGGCCTTTACGCAAAAACCCGCGCCAGCGCCGGCTGGATGTTCGCAAGACGCGCCCCCGGCAGGAGGCGTCCGTTTGGCGGCGGTTCCGGGATGCGGGTGGCCCGCCCGCCCTGGGCTTGGCGCTGGCGTTCTACCTCGCCGCGCTCGGGCTGGACCTCTGGCCGACGGGGCGGGTTCCGTACCGCATCGGGCAGTACATGCCGCGTGACGTGCACGCGCGGGTCGCCTTCGAGTTGCCGGCGCCGGAGGTCGATCCCGTGCAACTCCCGCCGCGCGGGCCCGCACCGGCACGCTTCGAGATCGACACGTCCGTGCTCGACCGCATCGCCGAGGAGATGCCCTCGCTGCTGGCCGAGACGGTGGAGCCGCCCGCAGACGGCCCGGAACCGGGGGCCGCCGCCACGACCCGCCCGGCGGGCGGGGAGGACGCGCCGGCCTCGCAACCTGCCGACGGAGCCACGACCCGCCCGGCCGAGGATGAGGGCGCCGCTACCACGCGTCCGGCCCCCCGGACCTTGGCCGAGACGCTCGGGCCGGAAGGCGTCGAGGCCTACATGGCGAAGGTCGACACGCTGCTGGCGCGGCTGGGCGAGTTGCTGATCGTCCGCCCCGAGCGGCTGGACGACGAGCGGATCGCCGAGTCGCGGGAAATGCGCTTCCACCGCCGCGAGGGCCCGGACCTGGTGACAACCGCGGGCCCCGGGGCCCTTCTGGCGGCCGGGGACGCGGAGACGCTCGTTCCGCGCCTGGAGCAGCTCGTCGAGGTTTTCCCGGCCGTGTCGCGCGGGCTCGTGCTCGAGCGACTGGTCGCGACGTTCGTGGAAGAGGGCCACCCGCTCTACGCCTACGACGCGGAGGCGTCGGCCCGGGTGGCGCCGGTGGAGGTCCGGCCGGTCCGGAAGGATCCGGAACGGTATCACCCCGGCGACCGCATCGCGCGGGCTACCCGTCGGGACGAGGAGGCGGTGGAGCGCAACGTGCCCCTGAGCCGTTCGGACTGGCAGCGGCTGCGGCTGGAGCATGAGGCCTACCGGCAGGCGATCCTGCGCGAGCGGCCGTGGGGCGAATGGGCGCGGCTGGCCGGGCGGGCGCTGGTGCTTCTGGCGGCCACCGTGGCCATGTGCGTGTACGTCGCCCGTTACGAGCCGTCGATCGCGCGGCAGTTCCGCCGGGGCTTGGCCGTCGCAGGGGTGATGGTCGCGATGCTGGCGGTGGCCAAGCTCATGGACGTGTGGCTGAACTGGAACCCGCATGCGGCCGTGCTGCCCGTGCTGATGGGCTCGATGGTTTTGGCCATCGCTTTCGACCAGCGGCTGGCGCTTGCCGCCGGGGGGTTCCTGTCGGTCGTCCTGGCGATGCAGCTTCGCGGCGGCGTGCCGCTGGCGATGCTCTTCATGGCGGTGGCGGCCGTCAGCGTGTTCCAGATGCGCGACGTTCGCAGCCGCAGCAAGCTGGTGGAGGTCGCGGCCACGGCCGCGATCGGCGGGTTCGCGGTGGTGGCGGCCTGGGGGCTGATCGAGCAGGCGCCGTGGCGTTTCATCCTCACCGACGGGCTGTGGGCGGCGGGCTTCGCGTTGCTGGCGGGGTTCCTGATCCAGGGGACGCTGCCGGTGATCGAGCGGGTCTTCGGCGCGGCCACGAGCATGACGCTTCTGGAATGGTGCGACGCGTCGAAGCCGTTGATGCGCCACCTGGCGATGATGGCGCCCGGCACGTACAACCATTCGCTCCAGCTCGGCGCGATGTGCGAGGCCGCGGCCGAGGCCATCGGAGGACGCGGGCTGCTGGCCCGCGCCGGGGCGTACTACCACGACATCGGCAAGATCAACAAGCCCAACTACTTCGTGGAAAACCAGGCGGGCTCGCCCTCGCGACACTCGAAACTCTCGCCGGCGATGAGCCAGCTCATCATAACCGGGCACGTCAAGGACGGGCTGGAGATGGCGCGCGACTACGGGCTGCCGAAGGCCCTGCACGAGTTCATTGCCACACACCACGGGACGACGCTGGTGCAGTACTTCTTCCAGGCCGCGGCCGAGAAGTCCAAGCGCGAGGGCGACAAGCGCGGACCCGAGGAAACGGAGTTCCGCTACCCCGGCCCCCGGCCGCGGTCGAAGGAAGCGGGCATCCTCATGCTGGCCGACGCGTCGGAGTCGTCCGTTCGGGCCATGGAGCGGCCCACGCCCGCTCGCATCGAGAACCAGGTGCACGCCATGGTCACGCGCCGGCTGATGGACGGCCAACTGGACGATTGCGCCCTGACGCTGCGCGAAGTGCACATCATCGAGCAGTCGTTGGTGCGGAGCTTGTGCGGCATCTACCACGCGCGGATCGCCTACCCGACCCCGGCCGGCGAGAAGCCCTCCCCGGCCGAGCAGAACCGCGACACCGAGCGAAAGAGCCAGGCCGCCCCCGCCGAGGCGGGTTCACGCCCGCCCGCGGAGGCGGCCAAGTCGCAGCGCCCGGCGCGTCGGGCCCACGCGTTGGCGCCCGACCCGGAGGACAGCGAGCAGGTCGCCGAGAGTTGATTGCCGGCAAATCGGCGCTCGTTTCTCTTGCGGCCGCGCAGTATGCTTGCCGATCGCATGTCCGAGTCGATCCAAGACAAGGTCGCCGTCAGTTCCGATCAGCGCGCCATGCGCGTTCCGCGCAAGCGCATACGGGAGCTGATCGCCTTCGTGGCCCATGCCGAGGAGGCCGAGATCGAGGAGGTCGACGTGGCGGTCGTGACCGGCGGGAAGATCGCCTCCCTCAACCGTCGCTGGCTCGGGCATCGCGGCGAGACGGACGTGATTACCTTCGATCTGGCCGAGCCCGGCGGGCCGGCCCATGCCCAGATCGTCGTGTGCGCCGACATCGCCGTTCGCGAAGGCAAGCGGCAGGGACACGGCCCGCAGCGCGAACTGCTGCTGTACGTCGTGCACGGGCTGCTGCACTTGCTGGGGCACGACGACGCACGCCCGGCCGACGCCCGGCGCATGCACGCCCGGCAGGAGGAGTTGCTCGAGAAATTCCTCGAGCGGCGTTGATCGAATCCACGGGCTTCAGGCGGCGGGCGGGCAGCCCCGCCGCGCCAGGCCGGGGTCGCTCGGCGGCTGTCGCCTGCCGTACCTGCCGCCTCTGGCCGCGGTTATGCGGCGGCGGGTTCCGGTTGTTCCGGCCAGCGCGCACGCGGGACGGCCGCCGTGTCTAACCTTCCTTGTGTTCCGGCCCGATCCTGCCGATGCTATGACTGAAACGCCGGGGCTCGCCGCGGCCCCGTGAGCCGCCCGCCGTCGTGGAGGCGCCGCAGGACGTATGGGTCCCGACTACAACTCGATGAGCGCACCGGTGACGACCGTTCCTGCCGAGATCGAGGAGAGCGTGTTCCGCGACATGGTCGCGCGGCGGGGCCGCACGCTGCTGTCGCTGGCCGGCTTGCTGTGCGACTCCGATCCCCCGTCCGACGTCATCACCCGGCCGTTTGTGGGCGAGTTGCTCTCGCAGTCGACCCAGCTCGAGGAGTTGATCGACGCCTACGGCGCCCGTCGCAATCACACCTGGCACAGGTACCGGTCGCTGCTCGCGGCCATCCGGCGTTTCGCCGACCTCAGCTACGAGTTGATGCACGTGCGGCACGCTTTGCCGACCTACCGTCTGCTCGATATCGAGCGGGACTTCGAGGCCGAGACGAACGATGCCCTCGCCTTTACCGGCGGGGTGCTGGTGCAGGCGGCGCGAGATCTTCTGGTCGGGGCGGAGTCGCTGGAGCTGCCCGTGCCGCCGCCGGCGCACCCGGATGACTACGCCGAGCATCTGCCGCCGGGCCAACTGGCGGCCGACCTTGCCACGCGGTCCGACGAGGCGGTCTCCGAAACCGTCACACGGCTGGCCACGGCCTTTCTGAACCTCGCGGCCGAAAGCAAGGACGTCCACCAGGCGGCTCGCGCTGAGCGGGACGAATACGCCTCCCTCGTGCCCGAGCCGATCAGCGAGGAGATGCTCCGCGAGCTGCAGCATCGGTTCCACAACTGCCAGTCGCTGTACGACACCTACGTCTCCGGCACGGACGCCGAGAAGCTCGACGACGACCTGCCCATTCTCCGGGGACACGTCAGCGTGGTGTTTCATCTGCTGCGGATCGCCACGGCGCTGGCCCATTACTACGAGCGCCACGTGAACGCGAGCGAGGGCGACCACCGGCCGGGGCACCGGCCGCTGGTGGGGGCCGCGCCGCTGCTGACGGCGCTGATGGGGTACGCCTTGTCCTTCGCCAGCGAGTACATCGGCTGCGCGGAGGAACTGTGCCGCGGCATGCTGAAGCGATACGCCCGGATCGTGCGTGTGGAGGTTCCGGTGCCGCGATACCGCGGCTTCCACGTGCGCCCGTCGACGCTCATGGCCAAGATCGTGCAGCACTACGGCAGCGAGGTTCGCATGGAACTAGGCGGCGAGACGTACGACGCCGGCTCGCCGATGGACATCTTCCGCGCCAACGAGGAGATCAACGCGCGGAAGCGCCGCTGGTTGGCCGATCAGATCGCCGAGTTGCCCGTCTCGCGCCACGAGTGGCCGGGCGCCGACATCCGGACGCTCGTGCATCGGGCCGTGCTGACGCTGGCCGAGGAGGGGCGCATCGTCGTCTACGAGCAGCCGCTGACCCTTCCCGACAAGCCCACCCGCTCGGGCGGCACGCCCCTGGCGCGGCTCACGGAGGAGATCGCCCGTCTTCAGGCGATGGGCAAGATCGACATCCGCGCCGACCTGGACGTGACGCTCATCGGGGACGAGCGCGTCCTGGCCGACATCAAGCGTCTGGCCGACAACGGCTGGGGCGAGGACAACTTCGGCAACAACATCCCGCTGCCCCCCGAACTGCGCTACCTCCGCCGGTAGGCCGGCTCAGTCCGATTCCTCCAGCAACTGCCACGCCTTCAGGCCCGATACGTTTGCCTGGGTCGACGTGGCTCCGACCACGTCACGCATGAACTGGTCCGTCACGCTCGCCACGACGGACAGCGCCGCGCTCGTGCTCGTCAGCCGCTCGCCGTAGGCCGACACGTCGCTCAGATGGTCCGTCAGTCGCCCCGATGCCACCGACAGCGCCTCGGTGTCGAGGTCGAGCCCGGCCCGGGCCTTGCCAACCTGGACGACCGCGCTTGTGACCAGGTCCACCCCGTCCTCGGGCATGTCGGTCAGATCCATTTCCAGCACGCTGTCCAGATTCAGCGTGACCAGAGGGTGTCGACCGTCCAGGAGTTGCCGTCCCTCGTAGCTGGTCTCGTCCAGCGCGGTCTGCACGTTCTCGGCGAGGGCCTCGTACTCGGCCGCCTTGGTTTCGATCTCCTCCGCCGTCAGACCCCCGAGGGCGACCTCCTGCGCCAAATCCCGCATGCTCGACAGATCGTCGGCAATCGACGAAAGTGCGGTATCGGCCGTGTCGTTGCGGAGCGTCAGGTTCGCCGCCTCGGCGATCCCGCTACTGATGGCAGAGCCCTCGGCGGTCACAAGCGCCCCGAGATTGCTGTTGTGCGGCGGCGAGGCGGCCCGCCGGATGCCCACGTCTGCGAGAAGATGGTTGGTGGTTTCGTTGAGCTTGGTGAAGTCGCGGCTGAGCCCGCCGCGAGCGAACATGGCCGTATGGCCGTAGGTAATGCGCATCTTCAGCCCTCCTGCCCGTGGGCGCCGGTCCCGATGGGCCCGTGCGATGCCCCTCACGCCGAAATGAGCATAGGATTCAGGTTTAATCTAGGCAACTTGAGGAATCTGGGTTGCCTAATGCGGCCAGGCCACGTCCCCTCACCGCGATCGCTTCGGATACGCAACCGCCCAAAGCGCTTGGACCGGGCCGGCCGAGCCGCCTACGCTGAGGAGCATGACACGCGAGGAACGCTGCAAACTGATGCGCCCGGCTCTGATTACCTGGTTCCGTTCCAATGCCCGCGCGGCGCCTTGGCGGGAGACCACTGATCCGTACCGCATCTGGGTTTCCGAGGTCATGCTCCAGCAGACGCGGTCCGCCACGGTGGACCCGTACTACCGGCGCTTCGTCCGCAGGTTTCCGACGGTCTTGGCCTTGGCCTCGGCCGATCTGGATGACGTGCTGCGCTGCTGGGAAGGGCTTGGTTACTACGCCCGCGCCCGGAATCTGCATCGGGCTGCCCGGCAGGTCGTGGAGCGAAACGGCGGACGGCTGCCGGACACGGCCGAGGGGCTGCGCGAGCTTCCGGGCATCGGCGCTTACACCGCCGGAGCGGTCGCGAGCATCGCCTTCGGCCGTCCGGAGCCGGTCCTCGACGGGAACGTGACGCGAGTGCTCTGCCGGGCGTTCCGGCTACGCCGGCCTCCGGCGCAGAAACAGATGCGGCGCACGCTGTGGCGCATCGCCGGACGCATGGCCGAGGCCGGTGAGCCGGGAACGGTGAACCAAGCCCTCATGGAACTCGGCGCGACGGTCTGCGTTCCGCGGGGCCCGCGGTGCGAGCAATGCCCGATTTCGGATTTCTGCGAGGCCCGTCGCCGGGGAGACGCGGGTGAGTTGCCCGTACGGACCCCGCGACCGGAGTTGCCGCACCAGACCGTGGCGGTGGGGGTCATCTGGCGTCGCGGGAAGATTCTCATTGACAAAAGGCCGGCCGGTGGGCTACTAGGTGGCCTGTGGGAGTTGCCTGGTGGCAAGCAGCGTGTCGGGGAACCGCTCGTCGAGACGTGCAGGCGGGAGATTCAAGAGGAAGTGGGCTTGGACGTCGCGGTAGGCGACAAGTTGACACGAGTTCGACACGCCTACACGCACTTCCGGGTGACGATTCACGCCTTCACGTGCCGCTATCGTGGGGGCCGGCCGCGAGCGCTGGGGTGCCAGGAGTGGAAGTGGGTTACTCCCAGGGAGTTGGGGGACTACGCGTTCCCTCGCGCGAATCGTAAGATACTAGAGGCCCTGGAGTGGTCCGGTGATTGCGCACCGGGCCGCGCGGAACGGAGTCCCCGCTCCAGGGTCCGGGACCGCCAAGGGTAATCCAATGGCACAGCAACGGATTGTGGCGAGGTACTGCGACGGGCGGGTCGTCAAGGGAACCACGACCAATTTCTCGCCGGCGACGCCGTCGTTCCTCCTGCATCCCACCGAGGGCGGGGAACCGACGAAGGTGGATCTGGACCTGCTCAAGGGCGTGTTCTTCGTCCGGGACTTCGCGGGCAATCCGAAACGCAAGGACCGGGACTGCTTCGTGGAAGGCCAGCCGTACCAGGGACGCGCCGTGCAAGTCGAGTTCCAGGACGGCGAGGTGCTGCTGGGCTACACGCCGAACTACAACCCAGCGATGCAGGGGTTCTTCGTCTTCCCGGCCGATCCGGACTCGAACACGATCAAGGCGTTCGCGGTGATGCGAGCGGTTCGCGATGTGAAGATGCTGTAGATGCTTGCCTTGCGGGCGGCGGGTGGCTACGATCTCGCCTGAACCGGCAAAAGGAGCGGAGCATGCAGGTGCGTACCCAGTTTTCGGTCTTCCTCATCAACCGTCCGGGCGTGTTGGCGGACGTGGCCAATGCGTTGTCCGACGCGGGTGTGAACCTCGAAGCGCTGTCGCTGGCCGACTCGGGTGAGCACGGCGTGCTGCGTTTCGTTTGCCACGACGAGGACGTCGCCCGCCGCGTGCTCGACGAGGCGCACGACCGGTGGACGGAAACGGACGTGCTCGTATTGGATGTGCCGAATACCCCGGGGCAGTTCGCCGGCATCGCCCGCCGCCTGGCGGATGCCAACATCAACATCTCCTACGCCTACATGACGGCCGCCGCTGAGGGCGAACCGTCGAAGGCGGTGTTCAAAGTGGCCGACCCGGCCAAGGCCCAGGACGTGCTGCAGAAGTAGCGCGGCTTGCCGCGGCGGCTCGACAGGGCCTAGAATCGCGGCATGGCCCCGGACATATCCATCGCAATCGAGACCTCGTGCCGCGCCGGCGGCTTGGCGCTGGGGCAAGGCGGCGAACTGACCTGCGTCGTGTCGTTTGACACATCGGCCCGACACGCCACACAGTTGCTCAGCCGCCTGGACGAGTTGCTGCGCGGACACGAGCTCGCGCCCGGCGACCTGGAAGAGGTATACGTTTCCGCCGGGCCGGGGAGCTTCACGGGAATCCGCGTCGGCGTGACGGTCGCTCGCACGCTGGCACAGGCATTGCCCGGCTTGCGGTGCGTCGGCGTGCCCACCGCCGAGGCCGTGGCGGAGGCGGCGCGCGGGCTCGCCTGGCAGCGGCTCGTGGTGGTTTTCGACGCCAAGGAGCGCATCTGCGTGCAGCCCTTCGTGCGGAACGGCGAACAGCCGGCGCCGGAGGCGGACCTGGCGGTGATGTCGGAGGAGGAGTTCCTCCGCCGGGTGCCGCGCCCGGCCGTGCTGATCGGAGAGGGGCTCGGATACCATCAACTGCTTGGCGAGGGTCTGGAGATCGCCCGCCGCGAGCTGTGGCTGCCCAATCCCGAGGCCGTGTGGCGCGTGGGGCGGCGGCGGGCGGCCGCGGGCGAGTATACCGACCCGGCCCGTCTGCTGCCGGTCTACGCGCGCCGCCCCGAGGCCGTGCGCCTGTGGGAGCGGCGGCACGGACCGGATTGAGCACGGCGGCGCCGCGCGCCTTGGCTCTGGCCGGTCCCGCTGCGCTCGCTCTAGCCCAGGCGCCTCCGGCCCATCCTTCCCGGCCAGACGCTCAACGCGCCTCCGCCGGTCAGCAGCAACGTCACCGAAGCGACGAGCAGCATCTGCTGAAGGTGCGTGGCCAGGAAGCCGGCGTCGGCCTTGACCGTGAGCAGCGCCACGGCCATGGCGAAGGCGATCATCGCCGCGCCGATGCGCGTGCCGATGCCCAGCACGAGCAGGATGCCGCCGCCCAACTCGCCGATCACCAGCAGCACCGCCCACAGCACCGTCGGCTGCATGCCCGCCCCGGCGGCCGCGCCCTTGGCGCCCACAAAGCCCTTGCTGCCCCACAGCGGCGTGACCTTCCGCAGCCCGTGGACGATGAAGATCGCCCCGAGCATCAGGCGGAGCAGGAGCAGGCCCAGGGAGATCAGCTTCGGGTTCGACCGGTTGCCCAGCAGCCAGCCGCAGGCCGTGGCGCACTTGCCCTTGTCAGTCATGATCGCGTTCCTTTCATCAGGTCGGTGACGACGCCGACCTTGTTCCGCACGCCCCAGGAGCGGAAGGCGCACATGCCGTAGTGCATCGCCAGGGGGACCCGACCGCGCAGCGTGATGCCGAGGACCACGCCGGCGGCGAAGCCCGGCCCGAGCGGCACGAGGTAGCCGGGGTCAAGCGGGTCGAACGGCTTCAGATCGCGCCCCGCCAGCCACCGCAGCGCGTTCGCCGCCGCTCGGGCGCCGCCCGCCAGCGAGAACTGCACGCCCATTCGCAGCGGCCTGCCCGCGCCCGGCCGCACGGCGGCGGCCACGTCGCCCGCCGCGAACACGCCGTCCATGCCGCTGACCTGAAGGCACCGGTCCACGCTCAGCCGCCCGCGATGGCCGTCCGCGGCGGGCAGCTCGCCGACGGCCGCGCCCGGCGTCACCCCGGGTGTCCAGACGACCAACGCGTCGCCGACCCGCTCGCCGGTGGACAGCATGGCGGCGCCGTCCGGCTCAATCTGCTCCACCGTGCAGCCCGTGACGACCTCGACGCCGCAACGCTCCAGCTTCCGCCACGCCCAGTCGCGGACCCCCTCGGGCACGTTGCGCAGCGGCTGGTCCGACTTCTCCAACACGCGGATGCGGGCGACCTGCGCCAGCCGTGCATAGGGCCGGCCGCTCCGGCGGCGGGCGAGCAGCGCCAAGTGGCTGGCCGCCTCGAAGCCGGTGTAGCCGCCGCCGACCACCAGTAACTCCGCCTGGCCGCGGTCCATTCGCTCGGCCGCGCCTTGTGCGATGGCCCGGCCTTCGTCGATCGTCTTCAGCCCGAGCGTCCTCTGCCGGATCTCTTCGCTGCCGAAGTAATTCGTCTCACAGCCCAGGCAGACGACGATCGCGTCGGCCGTCAACTCGCCGTCCGTCGTCTCGACGCGCTTGCTGCCGGCATCGACGCTTCGCACCTCCGCCTGTCGGAACTCGACGCGGCGCCGCCGGCAGTGCCGAACCAGGTCATAGGCCATGTGCCGCCCGTCCACGCGCCCGGAGATTAGGTCCGGCAGCAGCGGGGAGGACACGCTGACCGGGCTGCGGTCGACGAGCTGAACTTCCGCGCCGCCGCCCGCGGCATGATTGGCGGCCGACAGGCCCGCGTAGCCGCCGCCGAGGATGAGCAGTCGCTGTGACATGGCTCGGTAAATCATAGACTTGCATTGCCGCCGGCCGGCGAGAAACGCTGCGGTCGGCGACGCTTCTAGAATTGTCCGGACGGATGACGACCACACGGCACAACGCGGCGTCGGCTATGCACGCCACGCGGGGCATGGGCATCGCTTCGGCCATCGGGCGGCGCGCGTGGCTCTATCTGCGGGCGATGCGGGCGTTCTCGTTCCCTCTATCTGCGGGGCCGGTTCTGGCAGCCACGGCCGTCGTGTTGCCGCCGGACGAGTGGCAGCCGGATGTGCTCCTGGCGTCACTGATGGGCGTGATTGGCTTTCACGCGGCGGGGAACCTGCTGAACGACTACTTCGACTTCCGCGGCGGTGTGGACACCCGCGCGGAGGACGACGCCGGCCGCCCGGGCCGGCTGCTCGTGGCGGGGCGTCTCCGACCGCGCGAGGTGCTCGCCGAGGCCCTTGTGTGCCTGACGGCGGGACTGGTTCTCTCGGGCTGGCTGGCGTGGCGCGTCGGTCCGGAGATCCTCGGCTTCGCGGGCGTGGCGGCGCTGGCGGGATGGGCCTACACGGCGCCGCCGCTCCAGCTCAAGCGCCGCGCACTCGGTGAACTCCACATGATGCTCGTGTTCGGCCCGGCACTGATGCTCGGGGCCGCCTACGCGCAGACGGGCGCGTGGCGGCTCGATGTGCTGCCGCTGTCCGTTGCGGCGGGCGTGTCCGTGGCGGCCGTTCTGCTGGGCAACAACCTGCGCGACATGGACGAAGACGCGGCCGCGGGCGTCCGCACGCTGGCGCACGGGCTCGGTCGGCGAGGCGCGACGCTGCTCTACACGCTCATGGTGGTGATTGCCGCGTGCATGCCGGCCGGGCTGGCCGCCCTGGGCGCCGCGCCGCACGCTCTGCTGGCCGCGCCGCTGCTGCTTATGCTGCCGGCGATCACGCTCCGGGCGATGTGGGCGGGCCGGCGATTGCCCGCGGTGGACGTCGCCACCGCGCGTTTCGCCGCGGCGGTCCTGGCGGCGATCACGCTGGCGTATGCGTTCGTTCCGGGGTGAAGCGGGGCATGCGTGTTCGACGTTCGACGTGCGAGGTTCGACGATATACGTTCCACCGGAGCGCGTCCGCGTCGAGTCCTGAACCCCGAACGCTCTTCGCTTCGCTCGCGGTCCGCGTGGGTCCGAATCCCCCATCAATGGCACGAGACCCCGGACCGGAGATCCGGGGTCTCGCGCTACGGAGAG